>NZ_JBLXHI010000001.1:0-815054 GCF_048381695.1 Corallibacter sp.
TCATCATCTTCAACAGCGGTTTCAAAACGAATGCTGTAACCAGCATCTATTTTAGAGTCTTCAATATCTATCACTTCTATAGCACGTTCGCCACCAGCAACTGTTGCGCCTGTGATTGCATCAATATTATGACGTTTTTTTCCATAAAATTGCCACCATTCTTCAACCGTATTGTACCACTCATCGTCATCACCTTTTACATACAAGGTTTTTTCATAAGCGCCTTCTGGATTGATTAACGAAATCACAATGTAAGCGCCTTCTCCTGTATAATTCGTCATTTGAATCATACACTTATACTTGGTAGATTCTGTTAAGGTTGTAAAGGATACTAATCCTAAAACTAAAATGCTTAAAAGGGTTATATATTTTAATTTCATTTTACTTCTTATTTAAGAATTTAATTGAAACATTGTTCTTTTTTAGTAGCTCATTTTCTGAAGCTAAATCGTAAGCTGTTTCATCAAAATCGGTAGTGATAGTTTTATCAGCGCCTTGTTCTAAAAGAAATTTTAAAATGCTATCATCTTTTGCAGTCATTGCAGCTAATAACAAAGCTGTATTTCCTTCTTTGTTTTTAGCATTGATATCTTGACCAAATTCAGTAGCCATGTTTAAAAGCTCTATACTGTTTTTTTCAACAGCTAAATGATACCAAGTGTTTCCATTTTTTTGAGGCACTTTTAGGTCTAAACCAGCTGCTTTTAAAAGTTCTAATTTTTTTGTAAAACTATCTTTATTTTTGTTATAATAGCCATTTACCGCATAGTAAACCAAATTGTTTCCATTTGCATCTGTTTGAGTTGCATTGGCTCCTTTTTCAATCAAGAAACTAACAGTATCTGCCTTATTGCCTTGTACAGCTAGCATTAAAGCTGATTCTCCCTTTTTATTTACTTTGTTTACATTTTTAACATCATCAAACAATAGCTCAACAATGCTAAAATCATTTCTAGATGTCGCGTTTAAAAACGGCGTGTTACCGTTGTGGTCTTCATCATTTACAGTTAAGCCTTTATCTAAAAAGTATTTGATGATTGCTTTATCTTTTGATCTTGCTGCTAGTATATGTAACGGCGTAACACCTTCGTGATTTGTTACTTTTGGGTTTAATCCTACTTGCTCTAAAAACTCATAAACCTCTAAACCGTTTGTTTTTCCTCGAGTTCCATAAGCTGCAAATACAAAAGCTTGATTACTACCCTTTATTCCCTTTTCGATAAGCCTTTTCATTAAATAGATGTTGCCAGTTTTGGCTACATAATTAAAGGCATCATTACCATGAGCATCTGTACTTTTTAAATCTAATCCTTTTGATACAAAAAAATCTATTAATTCAAAATCAGTATTATAAGGAGCAGACAATAATAAAGCATTTGCTCCATCAGGATTTAAATCTGTTTTTAGGTTTGCACCATTTGCGATACAAAGTTCGTACACATCTAAATTTTGTTGCCCTGTAGAAGCAGCAAAATTTAAAATAGTATTTCCTTTATCATCTTTTAAATCTGTTTTAGCTCCTTGTTTTAAAAGATATTCCATTAACTCAACATTGCCTTTGTATGCTGCCCAAAAAATATACGTTCTACCATCGTGAGTTAATTTGTTAGCATCGTTTCCTTCTTGAGATTGAAGGTGAATAATGGTTTCTAATGGTGCGTTTTGTAAAATCGCATACACTACACCATCAAAATTATTGCTGTTGGCTTCAGCAGGATTGTTTCCTTCTTCAATTTTTTGGTCTATGATTTCTGGTGTTGGTTTTGTATTCCAAAAATCACGACTTAAAAAAATATTGTCCTGTGAAAATCCTTGTAAGCCAATCAGCATGGCTAATACAAGGATTTTTAGTTTGAAATTTTTCATTTTATTTCTTTACAAATGATTCAATTAGCGGATTGATTTCATCTGCTGTTTTATAGTTTTCCTCATCAAACAAATACTTAAAAAGCACTTTGTTATCTACTTTTTCTTCAAGAGATAAGTCTTTATTTCTAGCAAAAACCTCATCCCATTTAGCACGTACAATAGCCCATTTTGCTTGGTTTTCTTTCCAGTAGTCTTGAGCTGCTTTACATTTGCTGTCTTCTACTTTTACATAAGTATTATAACCCTTTTCTTGAGCTAATACGATATCTTTTTTACCGTTTTCACGAATAACTTTATCATTATCTTGATCGTGAATCCAACCGTTATCAACGATTTCATGACGGTTGCTTCTTACAGTAACGTTATAGTCGCTACGCTTTGTGTATTCACGTCTTGGTAGTGGTGCAGATGTTGTGCTCTCCCAGTAGCTTTTACCATCAACATGCACCCAAGAAGCAGATCCTTCATAACGAGGACTATCATCTACTTGAAATACTTTTTGTGACCACTGACCTTTTACTTTATCTTTTGGAAGACTTACATAAGTCCAGTTATTATCATGGTTATACTCGTATAAATCTGTGTTTTGGTATTCCCAATCTTGTCTCCAGTGCTTTACGATATATGGGTGTTCTTTAGAACCAACAATTAGTAAGTGTTGCATTGAGATTTTGTCTTTGCTGTCTTCTACCAATTGTACCCACTCTAAACCTTTATCATGTTTTACTTTTGATGGTATATAAGTAGAATCTTCAGAATATTCGAAAGTTTCAGCAAAGTTAAAAGTCACTTCATAACAACCACACATATCTTTAATGGCTTTTTGATCTTGTTTCTTTTTACTTTGAGCTGTTACGTTTGATAAGAATGCAAGTGCAAGAAATGCTGATAGAACTATTTGTTTCATTTTTAAGGTTTTGATTTGTGTTTATAAAAAAAATTGAAAAATACCATTCTTATTTAGACTGATTTAAAATAAGATTATATATTTGCAGCAAATTTAATCAAGAATGAGTCTAAATAAAAACAAAATCCTCATTTATTTTACATTTTTTTTCTGCTCACTTGCTTTTAGTCAAGTAAAAGAAAAAGATTCTAGTAAAACCGAGCAGCTTAATGAGGTTGTTGTTACTGGTCAATATAATCCGCAGTCTATTAAAAAATCTGTGCATAATGTTATCGTTATCAAACGTGAACAAATAGAAAATCAAGCAGCTAATAACCTTGCAGACCTATTAAATTTTAATCTTAATCTAACCGTTATTGGAAACTCACAAACTGGAAAATCTAGTGTTGAACTTTTTGGTTTAGATGGGCAATATTTTAGTGTTTTAATTGATAATGTACCTGTGGTTAGTGATCAAGGTTTAGGAAACAATATTGATTTAACACAAATAAATTTGGATGATGTTGAACGTATAGAAATTGTTGAGGGAGCAATGGGCGTTGAATATGGTGCTAATGCATTTTCTGGTGTAATAAACATCATCACAAAAAAAAACATAGAAACCGATTGGAAAATACAAGCAATTGTTCAAGAAGAAACAGCTAGTGATGAATATTCTTGGTTTGAAGAAGGCAAACATATTCAAGGTTTAAACATTGGACATAATTTTAACGAAAAATGGTTTGCAAGAGTAGGTGTTAACAGAAATCAGTTTGCTGGTTTTTATAACAATAGAGAAGGAAAAGACTACTACATAAATGATGGAGCTCGTGGTTATGAATGGTTGCCAAAAACGCAAATCACTAGTAGCGCTATGGTAAACTATAATGCAGAAAACTTTAAGCTTAATTACAGATTTGAATACTTTAATGAAGACTTAAGATTTTATAATCAAGAAGTTCGCCCTAATATAGATATTCAATCTCAAACAAGCAATCCTTCTGCAACTGATAGAATTTACAAAACAAATAGGTTTGTAAATAATTTGAATTTAAATGGTATTCTAAAGTCTGGTATGGATTACAGCGCTTCTTTTTCATACCAAAAACAAAAAAGAGGATTAAACGAATTTAACTATTACATCATAACCAAGGATAAAAACAGAGAAACCGATGAAGTTTATCAATCTACTGAAGCTTATTTCTCTAAAGGAACTGTTTCTAACTTAATAAAAAGTAAAAAATTCAACGTTCAAATGGGGTATGAAGGTATTCATACCGTAGGTTTTGACACACAGGCCACTGGAGCTTATTCAGGTGGAGCCAGAACTAACAAACTAACAAATTTAGCTTTATTTGCATCTCCTGAATACAACTTTACAGATGCATTTTCTATACGACCTGGCGTTCGTTATGAATATAATTCTAAATACCACTCTAATATTACAGCAAGCTTAAGTTCTCGCTACTTAATGCGTCACGGATTTGAACTTAGAGTAAATGTAGGTAGTGCTTATAGAACACCTAATTTTCAAGAACTTTATCTATATTTTGTAGACTCAAACCATGATGTAAGAGGAAATGAAAACCTAGACCCAGAAAGTGGCTACACAGCATTTGTAAATTTAAAAAAGACAAGCTGGTTTAATGACTCTAACGCTTCATTAGTTAACAATATAAAATTGAGCTATGTTAATCTTGATGATAAAATTGAGAATGTTATAATAAACACACTTCCATTACAATATCAATACTTAAACATAGATAAGTATAAACTTATTGCCTTTACTTCAGAAAACTCGTTTAAAACTAATAACTGGAATTTTCATTTAGGCGGTACATTTCAAGGGCGCTCTAGAACTTACTCAAAAGAAGTAAATAATGATGATAGTTTCTTATTCTCATATCAATTAAACGCGCGTACAACGTACCATTTCGAAAAAATAGGAATGCATGTTAGTGCGTTATTTAAGTACCAAGGTTCTATTGATAGATATGCTGCTACAGGAGAAACAGATGATCTAGGCAACAATCTTTTTGCAAAGGAAACCATAGATGGTTACGGATGGTTAGACGCCTCTGTAAAAAAATCATTTTTCAACAAATCTTTAATAGCTACTATCGGAGCTAGAAACTTGTTAGACATCACAAATGTTGATGTTAGCAATGTAAACTCTGGAGCAATTCATTCTACTGGAAATCAATCATTGCTTCTTGGTTACGGACGTTCTTATTATTTAAAACTAGTATATAATCTTAATTTTTAAAATTCATAATAATTATGACAAACAAATTTTTTAATCTTATGTTTTTAGCTGCTGCTTTAGTATTTACAAGCTGCAGTAGTGATGATGATGCATTACCATTAGGGCCTATTTCGGTTGTTATTGAAGGTGCAGATGTAGCTCCAGAAGTTGGAGGACCTAACCAACAAAATCAGGTATATGTTGATTTAAGCACAAACACTACAACAAGCGTACAACGTGACTCTTGGGATTTAGGATTTTATTCAGGTTCTGACTTTAGAGTAGTAATTAACGGTTCTATATATATGGCTACTGCTGCATTATCTACTACAGATATTGATGCTGTAAACTCTAGTGATTCTGAAGTACAATCATTACAACCTCAAGTTGCTGTTGGAACTTTCCAAGCTTCAAGTGCAAATTACATCGATGCTCCTAATGGAGATTTATCAGAAACAGCTATTGCTGAAGTTTCTAGTACAGATGCAAACAACGCTGTTTACCTTGTAAACCTTGGTTTTGAAGTAGGTACTGCTGCTGCTGAAACTGGAAGTGTTGAAGTATCAGGAGATGCTAGAGGTTGGATGAAAATACGTGTATTAAGAGATGGAGATAACTATGTATTACAATACGCAGATTTAGATGCAACAACTCACGAAGAAGTTACAATATCTAAAAACAGTGATTACAACTTTACATTCTTTAGCTTTAATACTAATAGTGAGGTAAATGTAGAGCCATCGGCAAAGAACTGGGACTTAAATTTCACGGTATTTACAAATGAAATTTCTGGTTTCGGAGCTTATGGATACAGTGATTATATTGTAAATAACACTCTTGAAAACGTAGGTGTTTACATGATAAATACAGAGGTTGAAACAGAATTATCTTATGAAAATTTCACTCTTGAAAATGTTGTTAATGCTAACTTTGAGTACAATGACAGAAGAGCTATTGGTAGCGACTGGAGAAATGGTGGTGGCCCAAGTTCAGGTCCTACATTAAAAGAAAACGTATTCTTTATCTTAAACGATACTGATGGAAACCTATATAAAATTAAGTTCTTAGCATTAACTAATGAATCTGGAGAACGTGGTTACCCAGAATTTGTTTATAGCTTATTACAGTAACAATAATTTAAAGTTGATACTTAAAAAAGAGCGTGAATTAAACTACGCTCTTTTTTTTTCACTAAAAAAATAAATTAGAATAATTCTAAATAAAATGAAAAAGCTATACTTTTTATTAATAATATTAACAACATACCTAGGGCATGGACAATGTTTACCAGAGTCTTCTATCAATGAAAATTTTGATGATTGGAATGGTGATATTGATGAATGCTGGGCAATATTAAGTCAAGGAGCAATAATCTATGAAGATAGTGGCAGTATTGTGTTGTACAGTTTTACAGCTCCAAATACACCAACTATGTTAGTTACTCCTGAACTTACAGCAGGCACATACAATTTAGAGTTTGACACCGCTATAATTGCAGGAACTGGCTTACAAGCTCAAGTAGGTACCTTAACCAATAACGGAGATAGTAACACTTTTAATGCTATTGACTCTTTTGATTTATCTACTTCTAACTCTCACAGCCTAGAAGTTACTGTAAATGAAGGCGAGTTTTTGGCGATAAATGGTATAATGCCTGCTAATCACAATGCATTATCTATAGACAATCTTATTTTAACTGCTGTCCCAACGGCTCTATTTTCAGAAATATCAACTGTTGTTAGCAATTACTGGTACATTGCTTCTGATTGGGCTGACATAGACAATGATGGTCAATTAGATCTTGTAATCTCTGGTGCTATTGATAGTGATAATGATGAATTTGCTGATACCAGTAAAATAGATTTTTATAAAAATGTTGACGGAACGTTGTCTCCTATGTCACAAACAAATGTTATCGATTTACATTTAGGTAGTGTTAAATTTATAGACATAGACAACGATGGTGATCAAGACCTAATTACCTCTGGACAAAACTATAACAACATTACGAGCTACCACTTAAACATATACATCAATAACAATGGTACTTTTTCTTTACATCAGCAACTAGATGGAGTCATTTATAGCTCAATTGATACTGGAGACTATGACAATGATGGTGATCTAGATTTACTAACCACTGGTGTAAACAGCACACCTGTGCAAACTACAATTTTTGAAAACGTAAACGGCATTTTTTCTGACATTAATGCCGGACTTCCTGGAGTACAAAACGGAAATTCAGTTTTTGCCGATGTTGATGGTGATGCAGATTTAGATATCCTAATTAACGGATACAATGCCAGCGGAGATAACTTTGCTGCTCTTTACATTAACGACAATGGCTCATATACAGCATCAACCTTACCTTTTAATACTGCTGAAAGCTGGATTGCTCTTGGCGATTATGATAATGATGGCGATTTAGATTTAGCTTATACAGGATATAACGATAATTATGACTATGTAGCTAAAATATACAACAATAATGGCTCTGGTATTTTTACTGATTCAGGATTTACTCTAGAAGGAGTTGGAAACTCAAGTGGAAATAACCCAATAACATGGGGAGATTATGATAATGATGGTGATTTAGACTTGGTATATGCAGGATCAAACAATGATTATGAAGATAAAACGTATTTATACACCAATAATACAACGTCATTTGATTTAGCTTCTGAAGGGTTAATAGACCTAGGTTCTTATGCTAATCTTACTTTTATAGATTTAGACGGTGACAATGATTTAGATTTTACAATATCTGGAGGTTCTGATGCTGATGGCTATGTGGGTAGAACGCGTTTTTTTGAGAACAACATAACTGTCGTTAATGCAGCTCCTAACGCTCCATCAAATTTAATGAGTATTGTAAATACAGATAACTCTATTACTTTTAATTGGGATGCACCTTCAGATGACTTTACACCAGGTAATGGCCTTTTTTATATATTAACTATTGGCACAACCGAAAACGGGAGCGACATAGCTTCTTACCCTGTTTATGGCACCACTTGGACCATTAATAACCTAGATGATTCTACAAACTATTATTGGTCTGTAAGCGCAGTAGACACTGCTTTTGTAGCCTCTGAAAACACTACTACTCAAACCTTAAGTATTGAAGCTTATGAGTTGATAACTAATATCACGGTATATCCAGTACCATCAACGAGCAAAAACGTTACTGTAGTATTGCCACAAATGCTTCAAGCTAATAATGAAATACGTGTTGAAATTTACAGCACGTTAGGTCAGTCAGTTTATTCAAATACAATAAACCATACAACATCGCTAAACCTATCTAATTTAAATAGTGGCACTTATTTAATGACGATAACTAGCGATAGCTTACAAACAACAAAAAAAATAATTCTGCTTTAATTATTTATATTTTTTTAGTTCAAAATAAAAGAGCCGCTCTAAAGCGGCTCTTTTAATATTCTATGTTTTTTAGTTTTAAAAGGTTACAAAGGTCATAATGTTAAACTGATCTCTGCTGCTTTTCTCAAAAAACTGATTCATATAACCAGCTTCTATCTTTACGTTTTTACTCACTTGATATCCTAAACCTCCGTAGGTTCTATTTCTATCAAAAACCTCACTTTCTGTGTTTAAAAAAATCTCATTGTATCCTGATAGATAGTACTTACTTGTTTTACTAAAAGGTATGTTTATACCTAAAAAGTAACGAAATCTCATTTTAAAATCACTTTCTACAAAACGTTGTTCAAAGCGGTATCTGTGATTTAGTTTTACGGTTCCTAACTGTTGCTTTGATATAAATTGCTGATAAATTCTGTGTTCATTTACAGATTCTTTATTATCTGTATTTGCTATATAGTTTTCAGACAAAATATAACCGTATCCTAACAAAACATTAGCTTTTCCTTCATTAAAAGTGTAGCCTAATCCTGTTCGTAATAACAGCTGTTCTAAATCTCCAATGGCATTATAATTTCTATATTGTACTTCGTGATGAATGTTCCATTTGGAATTTATTTTTTTGTTTCCAAAATAAATAAGCCAATTACCAAAATCACTGCTTTGAGCATGTAAAAAGCCAGGTAGTGCAAACACAAGTGTGAGCACCACCAAACTTATTTGCTTTTTCATAAATTACCGTGTTACTCTATTAATAAAATGTAACAGATCCAGAATTTATGTCGTACATAGCACCAACAATCATAATCTCACCATTCTTTTCCATTTCAGATAAAATTGGACTTTCTTGGTGAATTCTTTCAATTGTTAATTCAACATTCTTTTTTGATACTGTATCTACAAACTCAAGATTTTTAGAGTTTCTTAAGTTTTCGTCTTGAGGTTCACTTACAGCGTTTACAGCTGGAGTTATTTTCTCTATTAGCTTTGTAAGGTTACCCATTTCTGCGTGGTCACAAGCTCCTTTTATAGCACCACAACTTGTGTGTCCTAACACTACAATTAGTTTTGTTCCTGCTAGTTTACAAGCAAATTCCATACTACCTAAAATATCTTCGTTTACAAAATTTCCGGCAATACGCACACTAAAAATATCTCCTAATCCTTGATCAAAAACCAATTCTGCTGATACTCTAGAGTCTATACAACTTAAAATAGTTGCAAATGGAAACTGACCTTCACTTGTATCATTTACTTGCTCTAATAAGTTTCTGTTTGCTTTTAAGTTTTTTTGAAATCTTACATTTCCTTCTTTTAAGAATTGTAATGATTTCTCTGGTGTCATTGTTGCTTGTGATTCTTTAGTATGTGCTTTCATAATTTTTATTTTAATATTTTATATAATTAGACTACTACAAACAAGTAGCCTATCTTAATGTTTAAATGTGTATTGTTTAAGTTTTATTTAATATCAAACTTAAGTAAGTTATTTTTTAAAGACAATGTAAAAAGCATCTTTATAATATACCGTTTACAAAGCCATATAGCTTGTGCTATTTAAAATCCGGATTTTGGTTAGTTTATATGCTTAAAAAGCTAACTCAAACTTATATCAGATTTTGGACGTTCTCTAAAAAACTCAATAAAACTTGGTGGGTTTTCTACAATGCCTCGTTTTGAAACAAGCTTGATATCTATATTTCTTTCTCTGGCTTTGAAAAGAAAATCTTCTAGAATCTCTATAATATCATTATCAAGATATCTAGTATTAATAAGATCAATTTCTAAATATGTATTTTCAGGTAAATTATCTAGCTCTTTAAGTATTGCGCCTTTATTAAAAAATGTTACTTCTTCAGCAAGGGTCATTTTCACTCTATTTTTATTATTGTTTTTCTCTTCAATATGTAAAAAGTGTGAATTTTGATAGCTCTTTAAAAGTATTACTACAATACCAACCATAAGCCCTAATCCTATACCAAATAATAAATCAGTAAACACAATACCTACTACTGTTACAATAAAAGGCGCCCATTGTTTCCAACCTAGCTTATACATAGTTTTAAAAAGTGATGGTTTTGCTAATTTGTAACCAACCACTAATAAAATAGCTGCTAATACCGAAAGCGGAATCATATTTAACAATCTAGGAATCAAGATAACTGAAATAAGCAATAAAAACCCGTGAATAATGGTTGATAATTTACTTTTTCCTCCTGATTGAACATTTGCAGAACTTCTAACAATTACTTGAGTTATTGGTAAACCACCTATTAGTCCTGAAATCATGTTTCCTGTTCCTTGAGCTAGTAACTCTCTATTAGTTGGTGTAACGTTTTTATCTGGATCTAATTTATCAGAGGCTTCAACGCATAATAATGTTTCTAAACTTGCTACTAATGCAATAGTAAAAGCCGTTACCCAAACATCCACATTAGTTATTGCTGCAAAGTTTGGAAAACTAAATTGGTTAAAGAAATCTGAAGCACTTTCTGGTGTTGGCACACTTACTAAATGCTTTCCGGCTATAGCAAAAGATCCATCTTTAGTAAAATTATAAAATATTATCCCTAAAACTACAGCAACCAATGGTCCTTGAACAAGTTTAAATATTTTACCTTTTTTAGAAAGCACACGATCCCAAAGTATCAAAATGGCTAAACTAACAATTCCTATTAAGGCAGCACTTGGATGGATATTATTTAAAACAGAAAACAACTCTGATATGGTATTTCCGCCATCTATTTCAAAAAACTCTAAATCCCAAGCTGATTCTTCATCATAACCAAAAAAATTAGGTATCTGTTTTAAAATAATAATAATTCCTATACCGGTAAGCATTCCTTTAATAACAGATGAAGGAAAATAGTAACCTATAACACCTGCCTTTAATACGCCAAAAAGCAATTGAATTGCTCCTCCTAAAACTACAGCAACCAAGAAGTTTTCATAACCTCCTAAACTGCCTATTGCGGTTAATACAATTGCAGCTAAACCAGCTGCAGGACCACTAACGCCAACTTTAGAGCCACTTAAAGCTCCTACAACAATTCCGCCAATAATACCAGCTATTAATCCTGAAAACAGGGGAGCTCCACTGGCAAGAGCAATACCTAAACATAATGGTAAGGCAACAAAAAACACGACTAAACTCGCTGGTAAGTCGCTTTTCAAATTTTTAAACATGAAATAAATTAATTAAAATTAAAAATAAAGTACATGTAATAACTTTATCTGTTAAGGATAAAATTACCACACAAGTGTAAGTTCAATAAAAATTAACCTATTTCTGGAGGAGGAGAAACACACTCTGTTACGTATGGTGTGTAATTTTTTAAGTACGATGTGTAGGATTTTTCTTTTTCTAAATCTAGAAGTGATAAGTAATACTGTTGGTTTTCTAACAGTTTTACTTCAAAAATCTTAACCGTTTCAGAACTATTATTTTCTTCTTCATTAATATTAAAAAAAACAGACGTATCAAATGATTTTTCAACCAAAGAAATCACTGTTGGCGCAGAGATGAACAACGTGAATAAGGTTATAAAAAAAATTGACACTGCTTTTTTAGGCATATCTAATAAAGATTTGAGCTACAAATATACGACTTTGAAAGCTCACTATTTGTGTTAAATAATAATAATTTCTAAAGCGCTTTAATGTCTTGACTTGGTATCCATCCTGATTTGCCATCAGAAAGTTTTATTTTCTTCCAATTATTTACTGTATCAAGTATTTGAACTTTTGTTCCTTCATGAAGTTTGAAGGCTTCTGCACTTCGTAAATTAGGTTCGCTTTTTACTTGACTCTCTTTGGCAAAAACAATGGCTGGATTATTATTGTTTACAAGGTTTTCTTGATGAAATGCTAAACCTAAAGTAATACCTGCAAAAATTAAAAATCCCATTCCTGAAATAAATAGAATTCTTTTTCTTGATGTATTGTAAACAAAATAATACCCTATAAATAGAACAACAAAAAGTACAACACAAACTATTGATGTTATTGCCCAACCATCAAAATTCATAGTACCAGAAATACTGTTTATACTTTTTGAAAAACCAACTTCTGGCACAGTATCTATAGCATCAATGGTCATGTTTCTTGCAAAGGCTATATTATTTTTTATTTCTTGATCATTAGGAGATAACTGCAACGCTTTTTCAAAATAATAAATACTAGGCGCTATGTTATTAAGTTTATAATGCGCATTTCCTAAATTATAATAAAGCGCTGATGAATGCTCTCCGTTTTTTATTATTTCCTCATATTTTGAGATGGCATCTTTATAGTTCCCATTATTGTACAACGTATTTCCTTGTTCAAATAACACACTGTTTTTTTGGGCGTTTACTGAAAACGTAATAACAGCAAATAATATGTAAATGATTTTTTTCATAATATCTTCTTAAACGTTTACTGTATTTGTTTATCTATTGCTGAAATAGTTTTTGCTGCCTTTTCGTAGTCTTGCTCCATTTCCACTTGTGTAATAGGCGTATAACGTGCCAATTCACAGTTTTTTAGAATACTCACAAACTCAACTATTGTAGCTTGACTTACTTGCTTTTCTAATAATAGATTTTGAATTTTATCTTTTGAAAAATCACTAGTCTCAATATGTAATTTTGCTTTCAAGTAATTATGCAATGCTTTTTCTAGAGCCACATAAAAAGCTTCTTTCTGTCCTAATGCCTTTTTAGCTTCGCTTAAATATTTTTTAGCTAATTTATCAGCCTTTCTTATTTTATTACCAAATACATCTGCATCGCGCTCTTGCTTTTTTCTTCTGTATAAAATAGCTAGAGGTATCGCTAATAAAGGCAAAAACATTGCAGACCAAAAGCCTAAAGATCTAAAAAAACGTGGTTTTTTAACAGGCATTAAGTTAGGGTCTGTCTTAACAAAAGCAAACTGATTATTGCTCTCAACAACACGTTGTTTGCTTCCGCTTGTAGAAGTTATATCTTGATTTTCAGAAGTGTTTGTTGGTCCTTCTAAAACTGAAATCACTTGTTCGTCAGAATAAACGGTTTTATAACTTTCTGTTTTTAAATCAAAATAAGAAAATGAAATACTAGGTATTGGATATTTTCCTTTAAACTGTGGTACAACGGTATAACTATCAGAAATACTACCTTGCATACCGTTTAGATTTGTTCTCACGTTTTCTGAATGTTCAGGTTCATAAACCTCTAGAGAACTTGGCATATTTATCTTTGGCAACTCAAAAAGTTTTAAGTTTCCTTTACCAGAAACCTCAACTTTTGCTTGTAAAGATTCTGAAGCGTTTAACTCGCTTTTTGATGTAATTACTTTAAAATCAAACTCACCAACAGCTCCTGTAAAACCTGCTGGTTTTCCTGTTTCTGGTAATGGTTTTACCTTTATAGTTCTGTTTCCTGCTGAAACTGTTTTGTGCACCTGATTTACCAATCTTGATCCAAAAATGTCACGACGATTTGTTGGTACTTCTACTGTAATATCAAGACTTAAAGGTTCAATATCTAGTTTTCCTGTTTTTTGAGGATACAAGACTGTTTTTCTTAAAACTACATAGCGATAATCTTCGCCTTTGTATGTGCCATTCTGAACTTTTAATCCTTTGATATCAATATTCTGACTCCAGAAATCGCTATACTTTGGGTTATCTATTTCTCGCCAATTACTTACACCAGTATTTGGAGACACATATAATTTGTAAACAACCGTTATCGCTTCATTTAGGTACGGATTGGTATTTGATATTTCAGCAACCAGATGAATATTCTCTGAAGCAATATAATCGGCATTATTTCCATCTTTAGGTTTATCAACAGCTTTGGTTACTGTAATGGTAACTGGCGTTGTTTTATAGGTTTCACCATCAATCTCAATAGTAGCTTGCTGTATGGTAAATGTTCCTAGTCTTTTAGGTGCTAAAAAGTAACTGTACGTTTTAGAGAATGATCGTTTTCCATTAATCCAAGAATTACTAACCGATTGATTAGGACCTCCAACAACCATAAAGTTGTTAAAACTTGGCGGATTAAAATTATCGCCATCCTTATTCATTTCAAAATCTACACGTAAACGCTCATTTACGCCTAAACGTTTCTTACTTACTTTTGCTTCAAACTTAATTTGAGCAGAGGCTATACTTGTTGCAAGTATTATTAATGATATTGATATGTATTTAAAGATTTTCAGCATGTTTGTTTACCAATCTTTGTCTGTTTGTACTTTGACTCCTTTTTGCTTTTCAGCATTTATTTTTTCTTGAACTTTCTCTTCTTGATTGTTCATGGCTTCAAGCAAGTTTTTTATTTGTTGCGGTGATAACTGTCCTGGCTGTTGCTGTGGTTTTTGTTGTTCTTTCTTCTCATTATCGCCTTCTTTACCTTGATCTTGCTTGTCATCTTTAGGCTCTCCTTTATCATCTTCTTGGTCTTCACCATCTTTTTTATCTTGATCGCCTTCGTCTTTGTTATCTTCTTTATTATCGCCTTCTTTGTCTTTCTGATCTTCTTGATCTTTATTCTCGTCTTTGTTTTCTTGATCTTCGTTTTGATCCTGATTTTGATCTTGTTGATCTTCTTGTTGTTCAGCACATTCTTTTGCTAAACCTAAATTGTAACGTGTTTCTTCATCTGAAGGATTATTACGCAATGCATTTTTATAAGCTTCTACAGCTTCTTTACACTTTTTGTTTTGCATTAAGATATTACCAATATTGTGATATGCTTTGTGCTTATTTTCTTTGTTTGTAGCATTTTTTGCGGCTTGTGTTAAGCGATAAAGCGCTTCGTCTAGATTTCCTTTTTTGTAATAAGATGTTCCTAGATTATATGCGCCTGCAACATTGGTTTCTTGACTAGAAATGGCTTTTCTGTAATCCATTTCAGCTGCAATATAATCTTCTGAATTTGCTTTTTCGTTACCTTGGTACACATAATCGTTGGCTTTTTGCATAGCCAGCAATTCTTGCTCTTCTTTTTCTTGAGAAAAAGAAACGATTGTTACAAAGGTTAGTATGATTGTAAATAGGTATTTCATGTTCATTTTATTGCAAATAGCAAGTTATAAAACCCTGATTTTTTGTTCGTTAAAAAATTTATAAAATTCAACTGTTTTTGTCTATAAAAGCTGGATTTTAGCGTAAAACTATAGGTTTTCGTTAAATAAATTCAACTTTTTAAGCCAAGCTGTTTTTCTTTCTAGCAAGAAAATATCTATAAAAAGGAAGAAAAGAGCAAGTCCTAAAAACCATTGAAACTGATCTTTAAAATCTGCAAATTGTTTGGCTTCAAACTCCTTTTTATCCATTTTATTTAAAATATCTCTTATGCTTTCAACAACGCTGTTTGTGCTTCTTCCGTTTACGTAAGCACCATTTGCAGCATCTGCGATGTTTTTTAGTGTTTCTTCGTTTAGTCGGGTGATAACAGTTTCTCCTTGATTGTCTTTTTTATAGTTTAAAACAACACCGTTTCTTTTTATTGGAATTGGTCCTCCTTTTACATCACCAACACCTATTGTAAAAATTCTGATGCCTTCTTCACTAGCTTCTTCAGCTACACTTGCTGCTGCTTCACTATGGTCTTCGCCGTCAGAAATAATAATTAACACACGATTTGTTTGCTCATCATCATTGTAATAGGTTTTGGCTAGCTCTATGGCTTCGTTTATAGCAGTTCCTTGTGATGATAGCATATCTGTATTCATGTTTTGAAGGAACATTTTAGCCGAGGCATAATCAGTAGTAATTGGTAATTGTGGAAATGCTTTTCCTGCATAAGCTATAATTCCTACGCGGTCACTAGCTAAATTATTAATGATTTGCGTAACAAGTTGTTTTGATTTTTCTAGTCGGTTAGGAGCAATATCTTCGGCTAGCATACTTTTAGATACATCTATAGCAAAGACAACATCTACACCTTCGCGCTTAACGGTTTCTAGCTTTGTTCCTATTTTAGGATTTACTAGTGCTATTGCTAAACATGCAAATGCCAATGACAATACAATGACCTTTAAAACAGATTTAAACAGTGATTGATCTGGACTTAATTTTTTAAGTAAGGTTTTGTCTGCAAAACGCTTTTGTGTTTTGTGTTTCCATAATTGAAGCAACAAAAAGCAAAGTATAATTGCTGGTATAACCAACAACATCCAAAACCATATTTTTTCTTCTAATTGATACATTTTAAATAAAACTTCTAAAAATGGTGAAACGCAATAACAATTCTAACAACAATAAAAGTCCTGCTAAAAGCACTAATGGACGAAACATTTCTTGGTAGTTGTAGAATTTAAATTCTTCAATATCTGTCTTTTCTAGCTTATTAATTTCTTCATAAATTTCTGCTAGCTTTTGATTGTTTGTTGCTCTAAAATATTTACCTCCTGTAGCTTCAGCAATTTCTTTAAGAAGTGCTTCATCAATTTCTACTTGAACTCGTCCGTATTGAAATGCGCCATTAGCTAACATTGATACTGGCGATAAAGCCATTCCGTTTGTTCCAAGTCCTATGGTATAGGTTTTTATACCATATTCAACAGCTAACTCACTTGCTATTTTAGGGTCTATAAATCCGGTATTGTTAACACCATCTGTAAGCAAAATAATCACTTTGCTTTTGGCCTTACTATCCTTTAGGCGGTTAACGGACGTTGCAAGTCCCATACCTATTGCCGTTCCTCCTGTAATAATGTTATTATACTTAATGTCATTTAGAGATCGTAATACAATAGATTTATCACTAGTAATAGGTGTTTTGGTATAGCTTTCTCCTGCATATTCTACAAGACCGATTCTATCATTAGGTCGTTCTTTTATAAACTGTGCTGCAACATTTTTAAGGGCTTCTAATCGGTTTGGCTTTAAATCTTTGGCAAGCATACTTGCAGAAACATCTATTGCCATAACAATATCAATACCTCGTGTTGTTTTCGTTTTTGTAGAAACATCAACTGTTCGTGGTCTTGCCAATGCTGTTATAATAAGACCTAAAGCTAATAGCCTTAATACAAACAGTGCGTGTTTTAGTTTAGGTAAAAACGAATTTGTTGTTTTAAACCCATTTATGCTAGATATTTTTAAAGCAGCCGTTTGCTTTTTAAACTTAAAAATATACCACAGCAAGGCTAATGGTAGCAATAAAAACAACCAGAAAAATTCTTTATTTAAAAATTCAAATCCTTCAAACATTATTCTACTTTTTTAAGTTCTAAAGAGTTCATCATTCTTTCTGCCATTTGTTGTGCATATACATCATCTGTTTCCCAGCTTATAATTATTTGCTGAATCACATTTTGTGCTGTAAAATGAAACATCATGTATTCGCCCTCTATAAAATTATCACTTTGAGCAAGTGGAATGTTTGCCGTTCCATATGTTTTTAAGCCTTCGGCGCCATTTGGTGTTACAAATTTTTCCTGTTTTACAATAATATTTTGATACCCTTTGGCTTCCATAGCTTTAATAGCTTCTTCTGAAACAGCCACCAAGTTTACTTGATTTTCGTTGGTGTTTTGCTGTCCTTGTTGAGGCTGCTGTAATTGCTGTTGTTGTGGTAACGTAGCTGTACTAACCATAATACTCAAGTTATCTGAAGCATTTTGATAACCAAAAGATGTAACTTGGCCTTGGGTACTTGTTTTAGGATCTTCTAAACGCTTTAAAACTTCAGGAGTTGATATTGTTATTGGTGGCACACCATAATCACTTCGAACCCAATCACCCTCAAGTAATTGCTTACTATCATTGCCTACAATAGTATCTTTTACATAAGTAAAACCGTATTTTAAACCAAACCCAACAAATACTGCTATTAGCAAGCCTATAATTACAGATACAGATAAAACAACTTTACGACGTTTCTTTTTACGTTCTTGCTCTAATTTATATTGTTCGTTAAGTAATTTTTCTTCTTCACTAGGCTCTGGCAACACCTCTTTTACGTGATCTATCTCGTTGTCTACAGTTTGCCTATCTAGTTTTGCTAATTCTTTATCTGGAGCAGATTTTGCAAACTTTACCAAATCGGCACGTTTAAAAATACTTTCTAAATTAGAGATTGTTTCTCTGCTTAAATCTATTTGATTTCCTTCTTTAAGCAGTTGTAATCGCGAAATCAACTCGTCTGTTGTGCTTTCTAAAGCATGGTCGTAAACTTTTTCATCAAGATATTTTCTAATGGCTAAAGTAAGTTCAGAATAGTATTCTTTATATTCTTCATGCTCTAAATAATGACTTTCGTCTAATTTTTTTAAAGCTAGTTTTGCTCTATCATATGGTGGTAGTAGTGCAATTTTTTCTTCTTCAGTAAGTGGTTTTTTTCGCCATAAAAACCAATATAATAAAATACCTACAATGCTTAATGCCACTAAAACATAAAGCGGTATTTTCCACCAATTAGTCTTGCTTTTTTCTACTGTGATGAATGGTTTTACATCATACAAACCTTGTTTTGTTGAGTCTACAATAATATTATTTACTTCAACTTTTAACGAGTCTGTAAATACGGTTTTATTGCCAATAATAATTTTTTGTCTTGGTATTGTGTAATGGCCGGAATCAAATTGTGTAAGGCCATATTTTTTTATTAAGCTGTATTTAGCGTCGTATTTTGTTGTGTCAATATCATAAGATTCAATCATTTCTAGAGGAGAAAATGTTTGCCCTTCTGGAAAAACAACAAGGTCTGTAGAGTCTACTTCTACTTGAACTTGATACGTAATTTGCTCTCCTATTCTAATTTTAGTGGAATCTATAGATGATGATACTTGAGCAAATGAAACGCTAGATATTAAAACCAATAGTACAAACAATGTCAATTGTTTTAAACTACTGATTTCGAGTTTTTTATATCTAAAATTGTTGTTCATAAATCTAAAATCGTTTTATCCGCGACGTTTAAAATATCCTAATAACTTTTTTACATAACTTTCATCTACGCGGCAGTCTATGCTTCCTGCTCCTGATTTTGTAAAGCTATCTTTAAAATAATCTACACGCTCTTGATAGTATTTGGCATAGTTAGCCCTTACTTTTTTAGACGCTGTGTTTACTAACATATATTCACCTGTTTCTTCGTCTTGCATTTGTACCATACCTAAATTAGGAATTTCTTCTTCGCGTTTGTCATATACACGAATTCCGGTAACATCATGTCGTCCAGAAGCTATTTTAAGTGTGTGTTTGTATTCTTGAGACATAAAATCACTCAACACAAAAACAATGGCTTTTTTCTTCATCACATTTGATAAAAATTTTAAAGCCTCTGCTACATTGGTTTGTTTACTTTTAGGTTGAAACTCTATAAGCTCTCTAATAATTCGCAATACGTGAGATCGTCCTTTTTTTGGCGGAATATAAAGCTCTATATCATCCGAAAATAATATGAGCCCTATTTTATCGTTATTTTGAGTTGCTGAAAATGCTAAAGTTGCAGCTATTTCAGTTACTATTTCGTTTTTAAATTGTGTTTCTGTACCAAAAAACTCTGAACCAGAAACATCTGCCATGAGCATCATAGTAAGTTCGCGCTCTTCTTCAAAAACCTTAATATGAGGTTCGTTAGTACGCGCAGTTACATTCCAGTCTATATTACGAACATCATCACCATATTGATATTGACGCACTTCAGAAAATGTCATACCACGACCTTTGAAGGTAGAATGATATTCACCTCCAAAAATATGATCAGACAACCGGCGTGTCTTAATCTCTATTTTTCGTACTTTTTTTAGTAACTCTTTCGTATCCATTTTTCAATTTATGATTACAGATTTTTGATTTACGATTTTAAAAAAACCGCGATTCGTCATTCTAAAACCTTAAATTCTATGGTACTTCTATTTCGTTTACAATTTTGTTGATAATGTCTTCTGAAGTAACATTTTCAGCTTCGGCTTCATAGGTAATTCCTATTCTGTGGCGTAAAACATCATGTACTACAGCGCGTACATCTTCAGGAATTACGTAACCACGACGCTTTATAAATGCATAGCATTTTGCTGCCGTAGCAAGATTGATACTTCCACGAGGTGATGCACCAAAAGATATCAGAGGCTTTAAATCTGCCAACTTATATTTTTCAGGATAACGCGTTGCAAAAATGATATCTAGAATATATTTTTCTATTTTTTCGTCCATGTAAACCTCACGAACAGCTTTTTGAGCACTTACAATCTGCTCTACAGAAACAACTGGGTTTACTTTGTCATAAGCACCTTTTAAATTGGCACGAATGATTAATTGTTCTTCTTCCAGTTTAGGATATTTAATAACTGTTTTAAGCATAAAACGGTCTACTTGAGCTTCAGGAAGCGGGTATGTTCCTTCTTGCTCAACTGGGTTTTGAGTAGCCATTACCAAAAATGGTTTGTCTAAAACAAACGTTTCATCACCAATGGTTACTTGCTTCTCTTGCATGGCTTCCAGTAATGCTGATTGTACTTTAGCAGGTGCACGGTTTATCTCATCTGCTAAAACGAAATTAGCAAAAATAGGTCCTTTCTTTATAGTAAAGTCATTCTCTTTAATATTGTAAATCAATGTACCTACAACATCGGCAGGCAATAAATCTGGTGTAAACTGAATTCTACTAAAACTTCCGTGAACTGCTTGTGAAAGGGTATTAATAGCTAGTGTTTTTGCAAGTCCAGGAACACCTTCTAGCAAAATATGCCCTTGTCCTAACAACCCTATTAATAATCGTTCAACCATATGCTTTTGGCCTACAATTACCTTGTTCATCTCTAGGGTAAGTAAATCAACAAAAGCGCTTTCCTTTTCAATCTTCTCGTTAATTGCCTTAATATCAATTGTACTTGTTTCTTCCATCATTCTTTAATTTTTTTAAACCTCGAATATACTATGCTTATTTGAGCACTGCAAATTGTTAAAATTTTTGCTGTACCGCTGTTAATAATTGGTTAAAAAATCGCGTTTTAAAAGAGATTTAAGAGTATTTTTACTTTTATAAAGCCTAAAATTAAACTGATAAAAAACACCGCAATATGTATTCAAAAATAATTGCAGGAACCATGACATGGGGACAATGGGGCAAAAAGCACTCTAAAACAGAGATGATAGACACCATAAATTATTGTTTAGAAAACAACATCACAACCTTTGACCATGCCGATATTTATGGTGATTATACTACTGAAGCTGATTTTGGAAACGCCTTTACTGAAAGCAATATAACAAGAGACGCTATACAACTTATAAGCAAATGTGGCATTCAGCTTCCAGGAAACTCTAGGTCAAAACTACAGGTCAAACATTACAATTATAGCAAAGACTATATTATTTGGTCTGCAGAAAACAGCTTAAAAAACCTAAAAACGGATTATTTAGATTTATTGCTTTTACATAGACCAAGCCCATTGATGCAGCCTGAAGAAGTGGCTGAAGCAATTTCAATATTAAAAAAACAAGGAAAAATTAAAAACTTTGGCGTTTCTAACTTTACTACAAGTCAAACAGAACTATTAAGCCAATTTACCAATATTAGTGTCAACCAAATAGAATTTTCGTTAACACAGCATACTGCTATGCATGACGGCGTTTTAGATACTTTAATGGCAAAAAAAATAAAACCTATGTGTTGGTCTCCTTTAGGAACTGTTTTTAAAGACACTAATGAGCAAACAACACGTGTTCATTTACAGTTAGAAAAATTAATAGAGAAGTATAACGCTACTAAAGATCAGTTACTTTTAGCATGGATACTAAAACATCCTGCCAATATTACTCCTGTTATAGGTACCACAACAAAAGAACGCCTAAAAAATGCATACAACGCAACTAATATACATTTAGATATTGAGGATTGGTTCTTAATTTTAAACGCCTGCCAAGGCCATGAAGTCCCATAACACATCACAAAAGGATAATTTATATTGAGCAATAAAATGCAAAAAAACTATTAAATTGTAACATTAATTTTTTACACAAAAAATGACCCTAAAAAAAACAGCCTTAATTACCGGAGCTACTAGCGGCATAGGAAGAGCAACAGCTCACGAATTTGCAAAACACGGTATTCAACTTGTTTTATGCGGAAGACGCCAAGAACGATTAGACATTGTTGAGTCTGCATTACAAAAACAAACCCTTGTGCATACATTAAACTTTGATGTAAGTGATAAAAACGCTACTCAAAAAGCTATCGATTCGCTTCCCGAAAATTTTAAAAACATAGATATTCTAATAAATAATGCAGGTAATGCTCATGGATTAGACCCAATACAATCAGGAGATACTGACGATTGGGATGCTATGATGGATATTAATGTAAAAGGACTTCTTTATGTAAGTAAAGCCATTATACCACAAATGACCGAGAGGCAATCTGGTCATATTATTAACATTGGTTCATCTGCTGGTAAAGAAGTTTACCCAAAAGGCAATGTATATTGTGCAAGCAAACATGCTGTTTTAGCTATAACTGAAGGCATGCGCATAGACCTTAATGAATTTGGTATAAAAGTAAGCGCTATAAACCCTGGATTGGTAGAAACAGAATTTTCTAAAGTCCGCTTTAAAGGTGGCACAGCCGCCAATGGTGTTTATAAAGGCTACAAAGCCTTACAAGCTAAAGACATAGCCGAAATTATTTACTTTACAGTATCTAGACCTGCTCATGTAAATATTGCTGATTTGCTAGTGTTTCCTACAGCACAAGCTAGCTCTACTATTGTAAAAAAAGAATTATGATTAATAAACGCCTCCTTATTAAAAACTTATTAGCTCATAATGATGAGAATAGTTTTTATGATAAGAAGCGAAAAATTGACATTAGTCAAAAAGAGGGGAAAGCCAAGTTTTTAAAACATGTTTGTGCATTATCTAATAGCAACCCAAAAAACAATTCTTATATCGTTATTGGTGTCGAGGATGCAGACAATAGTATAGTAGGCGTTGATTTTTTTGATGATAGTAAAATTCAAAATCTTATAAACGCTTACTTAACTAATCCACCTATAGTACAGTATGAAAACATTCCTTTCCCTCATTTACCAGATTATAGGGTTGTTGGTTTAGTTACTATTAGACCTATTGATAAAATCACTTCATTAAAAAAGAATATCTGGAAATATTATGGTGGTTCGGTCTTTTTTAGAGAAGGCAGCATTAGCATGCCAAAAGTTTTTGATATAGAGATTAAAGATTTAAACTCTAAAACTGTACAAGCCATAGAAAATCATTCTCAAAACAACATTGAACACACATTAGATGCTGTTTTTGATTTTATGAAAGACCGAAAAGATTATCAACCTCAATATAAAGTTTTTAAAGAATATTTTGTGGTTTGTTGGTCTGGACAAAAAAAAGTGGTTAAAGATGAAATCTTTTTTTCTAGGGTTGATATCAAACTTATCAATGAACAGGTTCGATTATTTTACTCAACCCTTGATGAAGTTGCTATTTCTTATGATGAAAACTCATTTAAAATTATTGAGTACGTAAGTTTAGGACTTCAAAATTCTTATAAATATTATCCGTTAGAGGAAACTATTATTCAATTTGAACCCAACGCAAATTACCAAATACAAACAAAACTACTTTTTCAACCGCCGCAATTTGATAAAAAAGTACTGCATCATATATACAACGCAAACAACAAAATTTTAGAAAAACTAAAGAAAGGATTAACACTAAATAATAACGAAAAAGCTGATTTAAAAAACCTTCCAGCAACGTACTTAATCTGTTATTTAAACTTGTTTCATGAAGCTATAAATAAACTGCATGAAGCAAAACCATATTTAAAAAATTTTGATTTGAATGCTTACAAGCATTACAAAGAATCTGTTCGTATTTTACGAAAAGTAAAATATAGCTAGCGTATTTACAAAACACAAAAACTCTTAAAATCAGACAATTAAAAAAATATTTAATATTATTTTATTATATTTGATGTGCTATTAATCAAGTATTTTAAACAGCCTTGCTTTT
The DNA here is from genome assembly GCF_048381695.1 of Corallibacter sp. Lineage (NCBI taxonomy): Bacteria > Pseudomonadati > Bacteroidota > Flavobacteriia > Flavobacteriales > Flavobacteriaceae > Corallibacter > Corallibacter sp. The sequence goes on from NZ_JBLXHI010000001.1 coordinate 24,334, forward strand.
TAAAAAAGTCATTTTTTATAAATCAAGGTTGTTTTTTATATAAAATGTAACGGTTCAAATTCCTTTTTTAAAACAGGTTTCTCGTTTACATGTAGCCATTTACTCAACACGGTTGCATAAATACTTCTAAAATCAATTTCAAACTTAATATCTCCATTATCATCTAAATCAGTTAGAGCCGCAAGATTATTATAAACACCTTGCTTTTTTAAGTTTTCACCAATGATGAAAACATTATTTGCAGAACCATGATCTGTGCCTTTTCCTGAATTTTCTTTTACACGTCTACCAAATTCTGAAAAGGTTAATATTAGCGTATCTTTAAAAGTATTTTGTTTTTTTAAGTCTTTCACAAAGGCTTCAACACCTTCTGCATAAACATCTAGTAAACGCTTTTGAGAATTTAGTTGATTAACATGTGTGTCAAAACCTCCTAAAGAAGCATAAAAAACACGTGTTTGTAATCCTGAATTTATAAATCTACCTATCGTTTTTAACTGATTAGCAAATGGCGTTTTTGGATATTCTGTTTTTGAATCCCAAGTTTTATTAGTGTTATGAATATAAGTAGCAGATGATTTTGCAGTAATCATAGACTTATACAGATACCCTAAATTATGTTCACTTAAATGTTCATCGTTATAATACTTTTGAATATTATTAAGGTAAGGATCTTGAGATATTTTATACAACATTTCCGGATTGGTTAGTGCAATTCCGGTAGCACGCTCACCTTTTAAAGCTAAAGACATACTTTCATCTATTTCTATCGCATTATATGGGTGATTGCCATATGCATCTAAATAACGTCCTATCCATCCGCTTTGTAAATATTGGTTTGATGCGCTTGCTGTTTGCCAAATATCAGTTGCTCTAAAATGAGACCTATTCGGATTTGGGTAACCCACATTATTTATAATTGACAAATACCCTTTATCATAAAGTCTTTTTAATGGCAATAAACTAGAGTGAAATGCTAAATCATCTGTAAGCTTAATTGATTTACTTTTCGATATGCTTATTTTAGGTCTACTTTTATAATATATGTCATTTCTGAAAGGTATAACAGTATTTAAGCCGTCGTTTCCACCAGACAATTGTACTATTACTAAACGCTTATACCCTAATTCTGAAGCCAAATTTGTTTCAAACGCTTTTACAAAACTTGGCACAAAAAATAAACTACTTGCTAATGCTGATTGTTTTAAAAATTTTCTTCTTTCCATAACTAACACATTTGATATTCTGGCAATGACATAAGCTGGATGCAATAACTTTTTCTAGAAACTTTGCTTAAGTTATTTAGATATGCTTTTGTTCCTACATTTATTTTTGTAGTAATAAGTAATTGTTCTATTTCCTGAAAAGAAATTGATCCATACAGTTCATTAAAAGCTTTCCAATTTACTTTGGTTTTTAAAGGTTTTCTCTTGGTATGCAAATCTTGATATTCTTTAAAAGCATCATTAAAATCACCTTTTTCTACTGTTGAAATTTGTCCGTCATTCAATATTACAGAAGGTAATTTTAACCGAAGTAATATGGTGTTTGAGTCAATCCAATGTCTGCCTCCTTTCCATCCTGCTACATTAGGTGGATTAAGCAACGTTTGACCTAAATGTTTTTGTAGTCTTAAAAAGTCGGTCATTTTTAAAAAAGTAAACGGCGTAACTCGCTGCATTCCTACCAAAAGCTCAATAGGCGACTTTATTTTAGCTCCAATATGTTGCTCATTATAAAACCAATCTGACATAAATACAAAGCGCATCAAAGCCTCGATATTATAATTTGGAAAAAACTGCTTAACCATTTCATCAACATGTCTTTCATTTATCTTGTTGTTTACAAAATAGGCATATATTTTTCTACAAATAAAAGTTGCACAGGCTCTTTGCTCTAAAATTATATCAATAATATCATCACCTTTATAACGTCCAGATTTACCAAAAAAGTACTTAAAATCATCATCATGCTTTTTTTCATTAAAAACAAATTCACCATCAAAACTATGGTTATACCCTGTAAAAGCTTTAGCACTTTCTTTTATATCATCTTCAGTATAGTTTCCTACTCCTAAAGTAAACAGCTCCATAAGTTCTCTCGCAAAATTCTCATTGGGATTAGACTTTCTGTTTTGCTTTAAATCAAGATACCGTATCATGGCAGCTTCTTTAGATATAGCTTTAATAAAATCTCGAAAGTTTCCTAGCGCGTGCGTTCGTAATGTATTATTAAATTTTAAGGAGTATGTGATAAAATCATCAGAACAAACAAAGTGATTAGCCCAAAACAAAGTCATGCGTTCTCTTAAAGACTGTTTAGTGTTTACCAACCTATGTGTCCATTTTTTATTTAATACTTTAAGAAGCTCTCTACTTTCCGTTATAAACTCACGTTCTTTTTTGGTGTCTTTTATAAACGCTTCTTTAGATAGGTTTTTAAACGAGCCTAAATCTATATACAAAGGTGTTATTACTCGTGAAGCGTCAAATAACTGATCAACTACTTCTTTTTTACTTAAAGCTGATAGTTTTTTTAACTGCCTTGGTTTCACACCAAAGCTAGCACGCCAATATAGATGTTGTATGTGTTTTTTATCCATGCTAATTTGAATTGATTTAACATGGTTGGTTTAGTATAAAGCTAAAAATACACACTTTTTAATAAGCCTTGCAATTTTTAACAAAGTTTAAAGAATCTGTTTTTTAATTATTTAAAATGTTAACCTTATTAAATTAAAACTATAAAGTGTTAAACGAACAAAAAAACACTATTATGAAAACATTTATGAAACCCTTAAACGCATTTATTATTGTAATATCAATGATATCTTTATTTTCTTGCTCTAACGACGATGATGTTCTGATACTTCCTCCAGAACCAACAACACAAGAACTTTTAGCAAACAAATGGTATTTAGAAAAACGGGTAAATACTTCTACAACGCCACCAACAACACATGAGGCTAATGATTGTGAAAAAAATACGTATTTTGATTTTAACAATGATGGAATCATTATAGCCGAGTCTTTTGGGTTAAATGGCGGCAACTGCGAATCATTAAGTCTTGAATCAGGAACATATTCGCTAAATAACAATGAAGATCAAATTATCATAACAGATTCTGGATCAACTCAAATTGTTAATATATTAACCTTATCAAGTACAGAATTGGTTATTTCATTCAACACAACAGAAATTCATTTTATGAGATAATCTCTCGCTAGGTTTAAAACTAAAAAAGCCATTTTCTTTGTAGAAAATGGCTTTTTTTAAATTTATTTTAAACTGAAATACTATAAATCAAACTTTATACCTTGAGCTAATGGTAACTCTGTAGTGTAATTTATTGTATTTGTTTGGCGTCTCATATAAACCTTCCAAGCGTCAGATCCTGATTCACGACCGCCTCCAGTTTCTTTTTCTCCACCAAAAGCACCGCCTATTTCAGCTCCTGAAGTTCCGATATTAACGTTTGCTATACCACAATCACTTCCTGCATGAGATAAGAAACGCTCTGCTTCTCTTAAATTATTAGTCATAATAGCTGATGATAAACCTTGAGCAACACCATTTTGCATATCAATAGCATTTTCTACATCACCAGAATATTTTAATAAGTATAATACTGGAGCAAATGTTTCATGCTGAACAATTTCAAACTCATTAGATGCTTCTGCAATGGCTGGTTTCACATAACAACCAGACTCATATCCTTCGCCTTCTAATACGCCACCTTCTACTACAACGTTTCCGCCTTCTTCAACAACTTTTTCTAAAGCATGCTGATACATTTTTACTGCATCCGTATCAATTAACGGACCAACATGATTGTTTTCATCTAGAGGGTTTCCTATACGTAATTGCTTGTAAGCATCTACTACGGCATTTTTCACTTGATCGTAAATAGACTCATGTATAATTAAACGACGCGTACTTGTACAACGTTGACCACATGTACCTACAGCTCCAAATACAGCTCCAATTACTGTCATTTTAATATCAGCATCTGGCGTTACAATAATAGCATTGTTTCCTCCTAACTCTAATAAGCTTTTTCCTAAACGAGCAGCTACTTCTTGAGCAACAATTTTACCCATTCTTGTAGAACCTGTTGCAGATACTAAAGGAACACGCTTATCTTTTGTCATAAACTCTCCAACCTTATAATCTCCGTTAATTAAACAAGAAATTCCTTCTGGTAATCCGTTTGCTTTAAAAACTTCTGCGGCTATATTTTGACAAGCAACACCTGTTAATGGTGTTTTTTCACTTGGTTTCCAAACGCATACATCTCCACAAATCCAAGCTAAAGCTGTATTCCAGCTCCAAACTGCTACTGGGAAATTAAATGCCGAAATAATTCCAACAACACCTAGCGGATGATATTGTTCATACATTCTATGTCCTGGGCGTTCTGAATGCATGGTTAATCCATGTAATTGGCGAGATAAACCTACTGCAAAATCACAGATATCAATCATTTCTTGAACTTCACCCAAACCTTCTTGGTAACTTTTTCCCATTTCATAAGAAACAAGTTTTCCTAAAGGCTCTTTAAGCTCTCTTAATTTTTCACCAAATTGACGTACAATTTCACCTCGTTGCGGTGCTGGCATTGTTTTCCAAGTTTTAAAAGCAGATGTTGCTGCCTCCATAACTTTTTCATAGTCTTCTTTGGTAGTTGTTTTAACTTTACCTATCAATTTACCGTCAACTGGAGAATAACTTTCTATAACGTCTCCGTTAGAAAAACTATTAGAACCTGTTGAAGTTCCTTCATTTATATCTTTAACACCTAAATCGTGTAAAGCTTTCTCAATTCCGAAATCTTTTGCAACTGCTTGCATAAATTTTGATTTTTTTATTATTATCTAATCTTTTTGCGAATATACTAATAAAAAGTCGCTTAACTTAATCTGTAGTTTTAAAAAATGTTAACTTTAATGCACCTTATAAAAGCACATTTATCATGAAGAAAACCCTATTACTTTTATTTTCGGTTATTGTTTGTATTGGGTGTATGAACGAATCTGAATTGAAAGCCTTATCTAAAAAACAAACCTTAAAAAAACCTGACAGCACTAATGTACAAACCTCTACTTTTTCAATTGTTATTCACGGTGGTGCTGGTACTATTCTAAAAGAAAACTTAACACCAGAAGACGAAAAAGTTTACAAAGAAAAGCTAGAAGAGGCTATAAAAACAGGGTATAATATTTTAAAAGAAGGAGGAACAAGTCTTGATGCTGTAGAAAAAACTATAAATATACTAGAAGATTCACCCTTATTTAACGCCGGTAAAGGTGCTGTTTTTACCAACGCTGAAACAAACGAACTAGACGCATCTATTATGGATGGCAAAACGCTAAATGCAGGAGCTTCTGCAGGAACTAAAACTGTAAAAAACCCTATTAATTTGGCCAGGTTAGTCATGGAAAAATCACCACATGTAATGCTTTCTGGAGAAGGAGCTGATGCTTTTGCTTCTGAACAAGGTCTGGAAACAGTAGACTCAAGTTACTTTTTTACAGACAAAAGATTTGAATCTTTAAAGCACATAAAAGCAAAAGAAACCATAGAAAAGAACGATCATAAAATGGCATTTTATGATGCTAAAATAAAAGATTCTAAATTTGGAACTGTAGGCTGTGTTGCTTTGGATAAAAACGGGAATCTTGCCGCGGGCACATCAACAGGAGGCATGAGCAATAAACGTTGGGGACGTATTGGCGATTCTCCTATAATTGGCGCCGGCACATATGCAAACAACAAAACATGTGCTGTCTCTAGCACTGGTTGGGGCGAATATTTTATTCGCGCCATGGCTGCTTATGACATATCTGCATTGATGGAATATAAAGGACTATCTTTACAAGAGGCTGCTAAAGAAGTCGTTCAAACAAAAATACCAAACCTAGGTGGTAATGGTGGAATTATCGCTGTTGACAATCATGGTAATATGGTTATGGAGTTTAATACTGCCGGCATGTATCGTGCATCTATGAATGATAAAGGCGAACTCTATATTGGGATATATAAAAATTAATTTTGAAACCAAGAGAGATTTTAAAACATACTAGGCATAGGTCATTTCCTTATCCAAAAAAATCTTGGATATTTTATCAGGAATGGAATCGTGCGCTTTTTTTACATTGGGAAATAGCCCTTGAAGACTTACAACCTTTTGTGCCTAAACCTCTCAAAATAGATCTAATAAACGGAAAAGCTTGGGTAAGTTTAGTTGCGTTTGATATGAATCATATTGGAATTAGAGCAATTCCCAGAATACCTCATATATCTGACTTTCACGAAATAAACTTACGAACTTATATTATTCATAATAACAAACCAAGTGTTTATTTTTTAAATATGGAAGGCAGTAAAAAATCGTCTTGTAGCATTTTAAAGAGACTGTCTAAATTCCCTTATCAGCATGCTAAAATGAATCGAAATAGTTTTTCTTATTCATCTAAAAACGCTGTCACTAATGATTCTTTTTACGCAGAATATCGCTTGCCAATACAACCCATCTCAAAAGACAAAACTGATCTTTGGTTGACAGAGCGATATGCTGTTTTTCAAGATTACAAGAACCATTTAATTGCCTATGATGTACATCATGCAGAATGGCCTTTGGAAACTTTAGCTATAAAAAAATTGGATATAAGCTATCCAAAATTTAATCATATTTTAAACAATTCACCTCATAGAGCTCACTATTCTAAAGGTGTTCAGGTGCTTGCTTGGAACAAACGTAAACATGCTTTATGAAAAAAGATTTTACACCTTACTACGCTGTAATTTTTTCTTCTACACAAACAGAAAACACCAATGGTTACCTAGAGATGTCAAACAAAATGTCGTCTTTAGCAAAAGTTCAAGATGGTTTTTTAGGAATTGAATCTGCTAGAAACAAAATTGGTATTACGGTAAGTTATTGGAGAGATCTTGAGTCCATATCTCAATGGAAACAAAACACTGAACATATATTAGCTCAACAAAAGGGACAAGAAATATGGTATGATTGGTACCGCGTGAGAATATGCAAGGTTGTAAATGATTATGAGTTTTTACACAAATAATTTACCTATCGCTTTAGTGTAAAATGCCCAATAAACTCTTGATTATCAATTTTAATAACATACCAATAATCATCTGATGGTAATTCTATATTATTAAACGTTCCATTCCAAGAGAAAGATTCATTTTTTGCGCTTTTTAAAAGCTTTCCATATCTATCAAAAATAGACACTTCAGATAACTCATAAGTCTCTATACCTATAAGCAAGAACGTATCATTTATTCCATCGTTATTTGGTGTAAAAAAACTAGGCACAACAAAGTGAAGATACTTTTTAATTATAACACCACAGCCATTAAGTTCTCTAACATGTATGTTATAATAATTCCCAGAAACATTATAAAAAACAGGACTTGACTGATAATAATATCCATCTAAAGAATATTCAAAATCACCCGTATTTTGCATCGTAATATTTATAGTATTTCCTACTGATTCTATCGTATCAATCACCGGAATATCTATTTGGGTAACACGCAAAGTCTTAACACTTGAGCATCCGTCTGTATTTGTAACTATTACGGTATATTCTCCTTCTTGGCTAACACGAATTGTCTCTGATGTTTCGCCTGTACTCCACACGTAGTTCATATTAGAAACACCTGCTTGTAACGTTATGGTATCTCCTTCACAAAACTCTAAATCTTCATCAAAAACTACAGGCAAATTACTAATTCTATAATTTAAAGCTGTTCTTAAAACAGATGTACAGTTGCCATTTTGAGAAACCGCCTCTGCAAAATATACTCCTGAATTTTCTGGTTGGTATGTTGTTGTGTTACTCGCTAATAAGTTGCCTCCATTAGGGCTATCATACCAATTTACTGTAGCGTTATTTGTAACAGTAACAGATAAAGGCATTAAGTCATCCTCACATACTACAAGGTCGCCGTTACTTATAGGAAAATTAGGGTTTGTTGTAATTTCTATTGAAAAAACATCAGAAACCACATTACATAAATCGTTTGCTAAATTAATGGCATCTTCAGATACTTTTGCTCTATAATAAGTTGTTGTTGTAAGTAATGGTGTTTGATATGTTGCATTATTAGCTCCTGGTATATCATTCCAAATATTACCATCTATGCTTTGTTGCCACTGATAAAAATGTGTAGAAAAAATTGAATTATCAGGATACACAGTAAGCGATGTTGTGTAAGGTGTATCATTTCCGCAAATTGAAGCACTATGCTCATTGGCTTGATTAGATATTGAAATATAGTCTCCACAAGACTTAAAAACAATATCATCAATAGCTAAATCATTTCCGCAGCCACCTGTTCCATTGTTTATCATTTTTAGTATTACAGATGTTTGACCTGGCAACGTACTAAAAACCAATCCATATTGCTCCCATCTAGGAGATGTTGTTCCTTGAATATCGCCAGTATCTCCTGTTGCTAGCACAGTAGTATCAGTATCGTCCCATATTTGAAATTTTACATTTACAGGAATTCCATTACCACTACAACCACTTGCTGGTAATAAATTTAATAGCCATGCTGAAAATTCATACGTAGTGTTTTCACAAAGGCCAGATATTGTTGTTCTAAAAAACTCACCTGAAGTAAAATCAGCATTTACTATAAAGCATTTTCCATTTGTATCATTTGGTGTATGATCTTGTGTAGCGTGCCAATCAAACCAATTAGTGCTGCTTGATATGGTATAATTACCATCGTCTGGACTATCATTTACATAATTATAACTAGTAGTTCCTGCTGCTAATGCGGGTCCATTTGTTGTACCAGAACCAAAGGTTTCTAAAAAAATAGGATCTCCAGAATTCCCACTGCAAAATCCTAATTGCGCATTTATGCTATTACAAAACAAAGCACATAAAAAAATGCTTATAAAACGAAACTTAATTATTGATAATTTCACGTGCTAAAAATAGCTATTAAACCAATAAAACAATAGAAATATTAAAGGATTAACAAGTATTTGTTAACGAAAACGTTTGCGTAAAAAGTCTTCAATTAGCAACATCGCTTTAGGTCATAAAATCGTATTTTTACATTCTTTATAATATGGCAAGTATCATCCTTCTTTTTCTTTGTTTATTTTTAGGTTTCATTTTTAAAAAGAGTCAAGTTTTTCCTAAAGAAACAGCAGTTGTTCTTAATAAATTTGTTATTTATATTTCATTGCCTGCTATGGCATTGCATTACTTGCCTAAAATACAGATTTCTGAAAAGTTATTTTTTCCTATTGGTGTTGCTTGGATAGGTTTTTTGTTGTCCTTTTTATTGTTTTATTTTTTAGGTAAATGGCTAAAGTGGTCTAGAAGCCTAATAGGCTGCACCATTTTGATGGGAGGTTTAGGTAACACATCATTTGTAGGAATACCTGTTATAGAAGCAATATACGGTAAGCAAGGCCTTGAAACACTTGTTCTAGTTGATCTGCCAGGCACATTTATAACGCTGTCTACGGTTGGTGTATTGGTTGCCGCTACTTATTCTAGAGGAAAAACAGACTTAAATCAAATAACTAAACGCATCTTGGGATTTCCTCCATTTATTGCGTTCTGTGTTGGGATTCTTATTATTGCTTTTAGCATTCAAGTTCCAGAGGTTATTGATAGTGTTTTTGAAAAACTTTCAGCAACAGTAACACCATTAGCTTTAGTCTCTGTAGGTTTTCAACTTAATATACAAAAGAGAAGTAAACATTGGGGGTTTTTAGCATTAGTGCTAACCCAACAACTTATTGTTTGGCCTTTATTTATTTTACTTTTTTACCGTATTATTTTGGGGCAATCTGGTGTTGACATTGATGTATGTGTTATGGAAGCAGGTATGGCTCCTATGATTACTGCCGCTATAGTTTGTAGTGCTTACGGACTAAAACCTAGGTTAAGTAATATGATAGTTAGTATTGGAATACCGCTTTCCTTTTTAACACTGGCTATATGGTATTACATAATTACTTATATTTTGTAATTACCTTAACGGAAAACCTTTGGCAGCCCACCACGGATGCACCTCTATTACCAAGCGTTCTGCTTTTACCATAGGGTCTAAATTAGCTAAACTATCAGCCATTTTTAGTGTTGGTACGTTATAAATTGTAACGCCTCTTATATCTCCATCGTCGCCAAATGGCCCAGAAATATCAGCGTAACCTTCGTCATACATACGCCCTAAATGTTCTAAATGTGCTTTTTGTAATGCTGCAGCTTCTTCTTCATTTTGAGATCTAATTGGTCCTTTTTTTAAAAAAACCATAAAGTATTGCTGCATTAGCACTGTGTCTTGGGTTTTCTCGTCTACGTAATCAAAAATTTTGTATCCTTTATTTGTAAGTTCTTTTTTTAAAATAGAAGCAGATTTTTTTTCAATCGGTTCTTCTTTTACAACATTACTTGGAGTCGTTTCTTCTGAAACTTCTACAGGCGATTTAGAAAAATTTTCTTGTTTTTTTGTGTCTTTTTTACAAGATACAAGCGCTAAAGCTATCAATGTAAAGAGTATTGTTTTTTTCATAAATTCCATTGTTTAAAAGGGTTTATACTTAATTGTGAATTGTAGTATTTTGTGTGTCCTGTAACCTCATTACCGAGCCATAAAGGTTTTTTAAAAACTTCTGCAGTATGGTTTAGCTCAACTTCTGCTATAACCAAGCCCTTGTTTTCTCCAAAAAACTCATCAACTTCAAAAATGTGATCACCATAAGAAACTTCATAACGCATTTTATCTATAACACCTTCTTCGCATAGCTCTAAAAGACTTTTTGCTTCATCTTCAGCTATTTCTTTTTCCCATTCAAAACGCGATAAACCATCATTGCTTGATAAACCTTTTACAGTTAAAAATCCTTTATCGCCCTTAAGTCTTACTCTTACTGTACGCGCAGGATGTGTGTTTAAAAACCCTTGTATAATTCGTGTATTCTTAAACGCTTCGTCTTTAAAAGCTGATGATTTTACTAAAAATTTTCGCTCTATTTCTTCCATATATGCTTTCCAAAAAAATGAAAATCTATTTCATCTTTTAACTTAAAATTTATAATCCTTGCTTCATAGGAATTAGTAAATTTACATCATGCCAAACGATTTACCAATTCGAAAAATTATTCATGTAGATATGGATGCTTTTTATGCATCTGTTGAGCAAATGGATAACCCTGAATTACAAGGGAAACCTCTTGCTGTTGGCGGCAGCAGCAAGCGAGGTGTGGTAAGCGCGGCTAGCTACGAAGCTCGTAAATTTGGAGTAAGAAGCGCTATGAGCGGTGTAAAAGCCAAGCGTTTATGTCCTGATCTTATTTTTGTAAGACCACGTTTTGATAGGTATCATGACATTTCAAAAAAAATCCGAAAAATTTTTTTTGAGTATACAGATTTAGTTGAACCACTTTCTCTAGATGAAGCATACCTAGATGTAACTAATAATAAAAAAGGTAATCCTAGCGGTTCACTTATTGCCAAAGAAATTAGAGCGCGTATTTTTGATGAGGTAGGCTTAACTGCTTCAGCAGGGATTTCTATTAATAAGTTTATTGCAAAAGTGGCTAGTGACTACAACAAGCCTAACGGACAAAAAACAGTAACACCAGAAGAAGTTCTACCTTTTTTAGAAGCATTAGATATTCGTAAATTTTATGGGGTTGGCAAAGTGACCGCTGAAAAAATGTATCAAAAAGGTATTTTTACTGGCAAAGACTTAAAAAGTAAATCTCTAGAATATCTTGACACACATTTTGGTAAATCTGGCAGATACTATTATTTTGTAGTTCGTGGTATTCATACCAGTGAGGTAAAGCCTAACCGTATTAGAAAATCACTTGCTGCTGAACGTACCTTTAGTGAGAACCTATCATCCGAAGTATTTATGCTAGAAAAATTAGACCATATTGCCGAAGAAGTTTCTCGCCGTCTCAATAAAAGTGGTGTTTCCGGAAAAACGGTAACCCTAAAAATAAAGTATAGTGACTTTACGCTACAAACCAGAAGCAAAACCTTACCTTATTTTATAAGTGACAAAAGCATTATTCTAGAAACCGCAAAAGACCTATTATACCAAGAAAAACTACAAAACTCGGTAAGGCTTTTAGGTATTTCACTCTCTAACCTCAACACTGAAAAAAAGCCAAAACAAACAACACCCAAAAAAGAAGTTAGTGTACAGTTAAGGTTTGAGTTTTAATAATTCTATCTTACATATGTATAACTTGTGAATTAATAATCTATTTTATGTAAATTACTTCTCGTTATTTGGTAACAACCAGCTGTTAAAAACTTAAACTTTTTTAAATGCGTAATATTTTTTGCTTATTAATTGTTCTATCTTCTCCTTTTTATTTAGAAGCCCAAAACATAACAGACAAACAAATCCTGAAGCACATTAAAGGAAAAGATATTGAGTGGATTACTGACGAAAATAATTTGGCAAAAGTAAAGATGAAATCCACCAAAAAATGGGGCGTTTACAATATAGATGCCTATTATGATTTAGATGAAGCAGTTATTGACTTTGATGAAGTAGTAGCACCAAAATTCGATTCCATTGGCTGGTTTAAAAACATGGAACCTTTTACAATTGTAAAAATCAAAAAGAAATACGGTATTCTTTTAAATCCTTACGAAATACACGATGCTGCTGAGAGAGCCAACTACATCTATGACGCTGTAAAAATGAAGGAAGTAGATAGTAGGTATTACGCACTTATAAAGCAAAACGAAAAATGGGGATTAGTAGATTGGTTTGAAGATGTGGTTTTAGTAGATCCCACTTTCGATAGTCCAGAAGATGTACCATTGGTTTGGATAGAAGGTTGGGCAAAAGATATGTTTGTAGCTTCCAAGAAAAAACTAAAAGCTGATATACTCATTTTTGATGAAAGTAATGGCGATGGTGTTTTTAAAGCAAGGAATAAAGCCTCAAAAAAATGGGGCATGTATCAGTCATTAGGCGAAAATGATTTAACAACACTCATACCTGCAAAATACGACAGTATTCGTTTTTTTGGATACAACTCAAAATACACGGCAGTTTACAACAAAGGAAAAGTAGGGATGCATTTGTCTTATTGGAGTTATAATGAAAACACCAAACTTTCAGTACCTTGTATTTACGAAGATTATAAAAATTTTGATGCAGATGGTGTACTAAAACTGGCTATGAAAAAAGATGGAAAATGGGGTTGGGTAAACTGGTTAACAGGCAAAGAAGAATCAGAATTTAAATATGAAACGCTCGACGATTTGCCATATCCTTTTTATAAACAAGCCATTTGGATTGAAGACTAAATAAATCTTACATTAGTAATTTTTGAAAATGAACCTTCAACCCTTAAAAATACCAGCAGGCTGGACAGTTGATTGGAATTTGTTAACAGATACAGATCCAACAGAAGACACCATACACGAGTTTACAAGCAGTTCTCTATTGCTTATTAGTTCACACACACGATTAAAAGCTATTGATGTATCATGGCGACCAGAAGGCGATATTAATGGTGCGTACCAATTGCAGGTTATTTGTTTACTGCCAAAATTCAATACTAAAACCAATACACTAGACTATGAAGGCGTTTGGGAAGCGCCAGAATTAGAGTTTTCTACCAAAAACCGATTAGAACTAGTTGATAAGCTAAATCATTTACTGTTTTATTTAAAGCCTTACACAGATACTCGCATTTTACTACAACCTGGTGTTGTAGACGAACCTAATGAAGCTATAAGACAAGAGTTGTTAACTAACGATTTAACAAAAGAACTTGTAGAAAGAATAATGACATCTAACCATAAAAAACTTCAAGAGTTACTATTAGACCACAAAGCTGTTACCAATACTGATGTAGAAAAATTATCGCAAGATGGCGCTACTAAAGGCGTAAAAAACAAAGCAAAGCAATTGCTAAATAGTAAACAGTTTAGAAATCAAAAATCTGAAGCATCGTCGGACGCTGATAAAGCTAAACTCATTTCATCAATTACAAATAAGATGGAAGCTGTTCTTACAGAATTAAAGCAGCTAAAACCAGAAAAAGAATTCACACTTAAAACCCATGAGCCCAATGGCTATTGGAGCTTCTATTGGAAAAGCATAAAACTTTGGAAAACCGAACATTATTTAAAAGAATGGTTTACTATTAGTTTATATGGTAATAGTGATGCGTTTTCATTAAGTGGCTCTCATGGTATTAAAGATGTTTTTGAACAACTTGAAGACGGACATTTTCTATATAAAGAAAAAACAATAGAAACCCTTTTTAAAATGCTTGATACTATTGAAAAGCAAACCAAAGCGTCTATTTTAAAAGCTATTGACCAACAATTTGACCCTAATTATTAAAGCTCATTTTTTATAAAAACAAAACAAAGCACACTATTGGAATTAAAGACTGAATTTTGAAAGAATTTTGCACTCTTATTTAAATAGCCGATTTTAGTATATTAAAAACAGCCTGTTTTATGAAATATATCCTCTCTCTTTTGGTATTAACCTTCATGGCATCCTGTGCCCCAAAATCAGACTACAAAAGAAGCAAAATAAACCTTGAAGGCTACTGGAAATTTGCATTAGACAGTAATGCCGTAGGAGAGAACGACACTTGGTTTTCATCGGTATTAAACGACTCTATTATACTTCCTGGAACTACTGATCAAAACAAAAAAGGGTATAAAAATACTGATACAACCAGTATGCATTTAAACCGAGTATACACATACGAAGGTATAGCATGGTACCAAAAAGAAGTTTTTATTCCTGAAAGTTTTAATAATAAACATATCACTCTAAACCTAGAACGAACCAAAACTTCAAAAGTATGGATTGATAAGCATGTAATTGGCACTTCTCAAATTTTACAGTCAACTCAAAAATTTGATGTTTCAGACTATCTGTCTCCTGGAAAACATACCATAACCATTAAAATAAATAACGACTTAAAACTAACGCCCTATGGCAATGTGCATATTTACAGTAACGACACGCAAACAAACTGGAATGGAATATTAGGGAACCTCTTTTTAGAAGCCACAGATAAAACCTATATTAAAAACCTACAAGTATACCCAGATATAAAAAATAAAAAAATTACAGTGAATCTTGGCATAGAGAACAAACTCAACATTCCTGAAGGAACTATTGTTCTTAATGTTGAAAAAACCATAAACGGCATCACAACAAAACTCCCATCAAAAACCATACAACAGACTTTTAAAAAAGAACTCGTATTAGATTATGATTTAGGAGAAAACATGAGTATTTGGGACGAATATCAACAACCTCTTTTTAAACTCACTGCAACCATTCATAGCGATAAAATAACGGATTCAAAAACAGTTTCATTTGGTATGCGAGAATTTAAAGCCAAAGGCACGCAATTTACCATAAACAACAGAGTCACTTTTTTAAGAGGTAAGCATGAGGCTGCTGTTTTTCCCATTACAGGATTTCCTCCTATGAATGTCAAGGATTGGGTAAACATATATAAGATTGCTAAATCTTACGGTATCAACCACTATCGTTTTCACACATATTGTCCACCTGAAGCTGCTTTTACAGCTGCAGATCAAGAAGGTATATATTTACAAGTTGAATTACCTTTCTGGGGCGGACTAGATAGTGACTCAATCATGAAAATGCAAAGAAGAGAAGGATACGCTATGTTGGACGCTTACGCAAATCACCCATCATTTGTAATGATTTCTCCTGGTAATGAAATTTGGAGTGGACATGAAAGAGTTAAAAAAAATATGACGGCTTTAAAACTACACGACAATAGGCCTTTATACACAATGGGATCTAACAATAATATTGGATATATGAAACCCGAACCCTATAGCGACTTTTTTGTTGGCGCTCGTATACCTGAAAATGGCAACGCAACAATTGGGCACACTAGATTAACCCATGCTTTTCCTGATGCTATAGATGGTGGAATTTTAAATACCAAAATACCGTCAACAACAACTACATTTAAATTTCCTGTAGATCACATAAACATGCCCATCATAAGCCATGAAATTGGTCAATATCAAATATATCCTGATTATAATGAAATAAAAAAGTACACAGGTGTTCTTAAAGCTGATAATCTAGAAATTTTCAAACAACGATTAGAAAAATCTGGAATGAAAAACATGGATCATATGTTTCAGAAAGCTTCAGGAGCTTGGTCTGCGCTATGCTATAAAGCTGAAATGGAAGCCGCAATAAGAACCAAAGGTTTTGGCGGGTTTCAATTACTTGATTTGCAAGATTTCCCAGGACAAGGCACTGCTTTAGTTGGCGTTTTAGATGCTTTTATGGACAGTAAAAACGTAGTAACTCCAAAAACATGGAAACAGTCTTGCAATGACATTGTTTTGCTTGCAGAATTCTCAAAATATTGTTGGACCACCAATGACACTTTTAGTGCTAAAGTAGTTGTTGCTAATTATTCTGATTCAGCTATTGATAATACCGTAACTTGGAGTTTAAATAAGCCAAATGGTGCTACTATTAAACAAGGAACATTTGATACTAAAAGCATAGCCAATCAAGGTTTGTCTGATATTGGATCTATACAAGCTGATTTTTCAGACATAAAAACTAATGAAAAATTAATTCTAAATCTCTCTATCTCTAATTCTGATTATAGTAATTCATATCCTATTTGGGTATATCAACCTATAGAAAAACTTGAACCATCTGAGATTGTAATTACCGAAACTTTAAAAACGTCTACGTTAAATGCTTTAAAAGAAGGCAAAAGTGTTTTGTATTTCCCTGATGTAAACTCTATAAAAACGAATAGTATTCCGGGGCTTTTTCCTCCTGATTTTTGGAATTATGAGATGTTTAAAAACATAAGTATAAACTCAAAAAAGCCAATTTCTCCAGGAACTTTAGGCTTATTAACAGACCCAAACCATCCTATTTTTAATAGTTTCCCAACTGATTTTCATACAAACTGGCAATGGTTCTCGATTATTAAGGAAAGTCATTCGCTTGTATTAGATAAATTACCAAAAAGCTATTTACCTATTATTCAAGTTATAGACAACTTACAAAGAAACCACAAATTAGGATTGATATTTGAATTTAAAGTTGGAAACGGAAAACTGTTAGTATGCATGTCTCAATTACAAAAACTTGTAGATAAACCTGAAGCACTACAGCTATATAAATCTATATTAAACTACATGAATTCTTCCGATTTTAATCCAGAACAGAGTTTAGATATAAGCAGCTTAAAAACTATATTTTAAACAAAAAAAAATACTCATTGTAAATAAGTTTTTACAATGAGTATTCTAATTTATTAATAACCTTTATTTAAAAATTACAGCTGGAAATCTCTGTAACACGTAATGTATTCACCATACCTTTTTCTTGAATTGGCATTGCTGCAAGACTAACAAGCATATCGCCTTCTTTTAGGTATCCTTTTTTACAAGCAATTGCGTTTACATCTTCTATAGTTTCATCAGTACTTACAAATTTATCATAGAAAAATGCATTAACACCCCAAAGCAAGCTTAACTGTGTTAAAATACGTTTATTTGAAGTAAAAACTAAAATATGAGCGCTAGGTCTCCATGCGGAAATTTGAAATGCTGTGTAACCGCTATTTGTTAAGGTAGAAATAGCACTAGCATTTATTTCATTGGCCATATTTGCTGCATGATAACAAATAGATTTAGTAATATATCTTTTTGTACGAATGTGAGGCGGCATTTGTGGCACTTTAATAAGTGAAGAATCTTCAACACTCTTTATAATATTAGACATTTGTCTGATAACTTGAACAGGATAACTACCTACAGATGTTTCTCCTGAAAGCATAACTGCATCAGCACCATCCATTACAGAGTTAGCAACATCATTTACTTCAGCTCTAGTTGGTGTTAGGCTAGAAATCATGGTTTCCATCATTTGTGTTGCAATAATTACCGGAATTCTAGCTTGCTTTGCACGAAGTACTAATTTTTTTTGAATTAACGGCACTTCTTCAGCTGGGATTTCAACACCTAAATCACCACGCGCTACCATTAAACCGTCACAGTATGCTACAATTTTATCAATGTTTTCTACAGCTTCTGGCTTTTCAATTTTTGCTATGATAGGTATTTTATGGTCGCTATGTTCATTTATTAATGTTTCTAGCTGCATTAAGTCTTCAGCATGACGCACAAATGATAATGCAATCCAGTCTACTTGTTGATTGATAGCAAAAATAGCGTCTTCAATATCTTTCTCTGTTAAAGCAGGTTGCGAAATATTTGTGTTTGGAAGATTTACACCTTTTTTAGACTTTAGTGGTCCACCTTGTATAACACGAGCAGTTACTTCACTCTTTTTATCAGTAGAAACTACTTCAAAAATTAATTTTCCGTCATCTAATAAAATACGCTCTCCTGGTTTGGCATCTTGCGGAAAATTATCATACGTCATGTAAACACGCTCTTTTGTTCCTTCAAAACGTTTTCCTGTAGCAAAAACAATCTCGTCTCCTTCATTTACTATGACTTCGCCCTTCATAGTACCAACGCGAAGTTTAGGACCTTGTAAATCGCCTAAAATTGCTGCGTTGTAACCAAACTCATCGTTAAGCTCGCGTATCATCTTAATACGCTCTGTAACGTCACTGTAATCAGCGTGTGAAAAATTGATTCTAAATACATTTACGCCTTCATCAAGCATTGCTTTTAAAACTTCTTTTTTGCTGGTTGCAGGACCTAATGTTGCTACTATTTTTGTTTTTTTTCTGTTTAACATCTAATAAAATATTAAATTGTTTTTTGATTTTATAGTATCCACATCTACGTTGTAAGCCGTTATTATATGTGGTATTTCTTGAATATTGCTTAGAGTTTTTTTACTGTTTTTAGATAAAAGCCCATCGTCATTTATCTTTAAAAAATAATTCACTCTTTTATATTCTGGTATTAAGTAAAAAGTGTTTTGACGTGTGGCTTGAGAATGAAATAATGTGTTTTCCTGTGGTTGAATCACTTCTTCTATTCTGCAAACATTAGACACCAAATGCCAAGTTACTTGTTGTTTTATGTCTTCCCATTCAAAAATGGGATATTTAGCAAGTGTATTAAGGTCTATATCTTCGCGTTTTCGTTTCAGGTTTAAACCCAATTTTTTGTTTAAAAAATAAGCGAGTCTATAACCTTCTATAGAACAATGAACTGCTATTAATGTATAGTTTACATCATCAATAAAATCATCAAGAATTAACTTTTTTACAGCCATTTACTCAAACTAATATAGGGGTAAATATAGTATTTATAACGATTAATAAAGTTATCTTTTCCTTAATATTATTCCGAAAACGTTGTAGTTAGCAGGGATTTTTTATAAAGATGATATTTTAATCTGATAGTGTTTTAGAAATCTGTTTTTGGAAAACAAAAAAGGCTCGTTTTGATGCTTTTTCTTCTGCTTTTTTCTTGGATGTAGCTCGGGCTTTTGCTACAATTTTTTTATCAATAGATAGTTTTACGGAAAAGTGTCTTATATCATCATTTCCTGTGTCATCATAAACATCATATTCAAAAGTTTTCTTTTCTTTTTGACACCATTCTATTAATAAACTTTTATAGCTTATTACTTTTCCTTCTAACTGCTCAATATCAACGTAAGGTATAATAACACGATTGTAAACAAATTTTTCGCAATACTTGTAGCCTCTATCTAAAAAGATTGCTCCAACTAATGCTTCAAATAAATTTCCGTGAATGTTGTCGCCAAACTGGCCTTTAGGTATTTTACTTTCTATATGTTTTATTAAGCCAAGTTCTTTTCCTAATTCGTTTAAATGTTCTCTACTTACAACTTTAGAGCGCATTTTGGTAAGATAACCTTCGTCACCGCTAGGTACTTCAATAAATAAGTGAGAGGCTATTACAGAGCCTAACATAGCGTCTCCTAAAAACTCTAACCGTTCATAGTTTATAGCATGCCCTGAAGCATCTTTGATATTCATTGAACGATGCGTAAAAGCAGTTTTATAAACATTTAAGTTTTTTGGTTTGAATCCTAAAATTTTTTGGATAGACACAAAAAAATTCCCGTCTGTTTTAGAACGGGAATTTAATATGTTTCGAATGTGTTTCATTCGTTGTTTAATCAATTTTTTTAAATAATACGCAGGCGTTGTGTCCTCCAAACCCAAACGTATTACTCATAGCGACTTTAACGTCTCTTTTTTGTGCTTTGTTTAATGTTAAGTTTAATTTGGCATCAATATTCTCATCAACAACTTCATGATTTATTGTTGGTGGAACAACACCATGCTCTATAGCTAAAATAGAAGCAATAGACTCAATAGCACCTGCGGCTCCCAATAAATGGCCAGTCATAGACTTGGTTGAGTTTATATTGATGTTTTTTGCATGATCTCCAAATACTTCAGAAATTGCTTTTAGTTCAGCAACATCTCCAAGAGGTGTTGATGTACCGTGAGTATTGATATGATCAACCTCTTCTGGTTTTATACCAGCATTTTCTAAACAATTTCTCATTACAGCCATTACACCTATTCCGTCAGGGTGAGGTGCTGTCATATGATGCGCGTCTGAAGATAATCCACCTCCAATAACTTCGGCATATATTTTTGCGCCTCTTGCTTTTGCATGCTCATATTCTTCAAGAATTATAGCTCCTGCTCCTTCTCCTAATACGAAACCATCTCTGGTTGCATCAAAAGGTCTAGAAGCTGTTTCTGGACTATCGTTTCTTGTTGAAAGTGCATGCATGGCATTAAAACCACCCATTCCAGCAATGGTAACTGCTGCTTCACTACCACCAGTAACTATAACATCACAATGCCCTAAACGAATATAGTTTAAAGCATCTATCATAGCGTTTGCTGATGATGCACATGCAGATACTGTAGTATAATTAGGCCCCATAAATCCATGTTTTATAGATATGTTTCCTGGTGCAATATCTGCTATCATTTTTGGGATAAAGAAAGGATTAAACCTTGGTGTTCCATCTCCAGATGCAAAGTTTAACACTTCATCCTGAAAAGTTTCTAAACCGCCTATTCCTGCTCCCCAAATAACTCCGACTTTCAATTTATCAACAACCTCTAGATCTAGTTTGGCATCTGCTATTGCTTCATCAGAAGCTACCATAGCATATTGCGTAAACTTATCCATTTTTCGAGCTTCTTTTCTGTCAAGAAAATCGGTCGCGTTAAAGTTTTTTAATTCGCAAGCGAATTTAGTCTTGAACTTTTCAGTGTCAAAATATGTTATTGGCGCTGCACCACTTTTCCCATGTATTAAACCATCCCAATATGTTTCTTTGGTATTGCCTATAGGAGTAAGTGCACCTAAACCTGTAACTACAACTCGCCTTAATTCCATAAAAGGTATGAATTATTTTGCTTCTTCTATATATGAAATCGCTTGACCAACTGTTGCAATGTTCTCAGCTTGATCATCTGGAATTTGAATATCAAATTCTTTTTCGAATTCCATGATTAACTCTACTGTGTCTAATGAATCTGCTCCTAAATCGTTTGTGAAGCTAGCTTCAGTTACAACTTCGTTTTCATCAACACCCAATTTGTCTACGATAATCGCTTTTACTCTTGATGCAATGTCTGACATAATTTTTTAATTTTAAGTTTTAATTAGGACGCAAAAATAAAAAACTTTATTTTAAAACATACCTTTCCTTGAAAAATGTGTTTGTAATTTAATAAAAATCCTTTGAAGTATTTGTATTTTGCCTTCTAATTGTTAATAATTATTCTTTTTTTTGTTCAAATAATCAAAACTATATTGTCTGTAAATGAAGCGTATTGTAATTTTTGCGTCCGGAAGTGGTACTAATGCTGAAAATTTAATCAAGTTTTTTCAAAACAGAGAAACTGGTTCTGTTATTCAAGTGCTTACAAACAATCCCCATGCCAAAGTTTTAGAGAGATGTAAAAAACTAAATGTCAGCGCTTTATCATTCAACAAAACAGCCTTTACAAGTCAAGATGATGTTTTAAACATTTTAAAAGCATCACAACCTGATATAATTGTTCTTGCTGGTTTTCTTTGGAAATTTCCTGAAAATATACTTAAAGCTTTCCCTAACAAGGTTATTAATATTCATCCTGCGTTACTACCAAAATATGGAGGCAAAGGCATGTATGGTATGCACGTTCATGAAGCTGTAATTGCTAATAAAGAAAAAGAAACAGGTATTACTATTCATTATGTAAACGAAAACTATGATGAAGGTGCTATTATTTTTCAGGCTAAATGCTACATAGACACATTAGATAATGCTAATGATGTTGCTAGAAAAATTCATGAATTAGAAATGGCACATTTTCCAAAAGTCGTTGAGCAATTACTAAAAGGTTAATTCACTATCCTCATATTACCAAGGCTTTTTTAGCTATGTCAAAAAAAAAGAAAAAATACTACACCGTTTGGAAAGGTCATAAAACTGGCGTTTTTGAGTCATGGGATGATTGTAAAGCCCAAATAAAAGATTTTCAAGGCGCTCAATACAAATCGTTTCCCACGTTTGAAGCCGCTAAAAAGGCTTTAAAAGGTAATTATTTTGACTACGTAGGAAAAAACAAAACATTTAAAAGTGAACTCTCTGAAGAACAATTAAAAAAAATAGGTCAGCCTAATTACAACTCTATCTCTGTTGATGCTGCCTCTTCAGGAAACCCTGGTATAATGGAATATCGTGGTGTAGACACCAAAACAAAAAAACAACTCTTTATTCAAGGACCTTTTGATGAAGGCACAAATAACATTGGTGAGTTTTTAGCTATTGTTCACGGATTGGCATTTTTAAAACAACATAATAGTGACCGCATTATATATACCGATTCTAAAACTGCTATGAGTTGGGTACGAAAGAAAATGTGTAATTCTAAATTAGAACGCAACGCAAAAAATAAACCTGTTTTTGATTTAGTAGACAGAGCAGTAAAATGGCTAAAAGAAAACCACTACACAACAACTATTGTTAAATGGGAAACCAAAGCCTGGGGAGAAATCCCTGCTGATTTTGGGCGAAAATAGTAGTTAACTACAAATATGGTCTCATAAAAATTAATTCGGTAATTAGTAACTAAAAACCGTATATTTGCAACAAATTTTCAAAACGCTTTATGAGCAAACTAGTAATCGTAGGTACTGTAGCTTTTGATGCTATAGAAACCCCTTTTGGTAAAACCGATAAAATACTTGGTGGCGCAGCCACATTCATTGGTCTAGCCGCATCTCAATTTAATGTTGATGCAGCTGCCGTATCTGTAGTAGGAGGAGATTTTCCGCAAGATTATCTTGATTTATTAGCTAATAAAAATATAGACACAACAGGTATAGAAATTGTAAAAGAAGGAAAAACATTCTTCTGGAGCGGAAAATATCATAACGATATGAATACGCGTGATACACTTGCAACAGAACTTAATGTTCTTGCTGACTTTAATCCTGTTGTTCCTGAAGACTATAAAGATGCTGATTATGTCATGTTAGGAAACTTACACCCTATTGTACAAATAGGTGTATTAGAACAAATGACTAAAAAGCCAAAGCTTGTTGTTTTAGACACAATGAATTTTTGGATGGATAACGCTTTAGAAGACTTACATAAAATAATAAGTAAAGTAGACGTTATTACCATAAATGATGAAGAAGCCAGACAACTTACAGGTGAATACAGCCTAGTTGTTGCAGCTAGAAAAATTCATGAAATGGGACCAAAATATGTGGTGATTAAAAAAGGAGAACATGGTGCATTATTATTTCATAATGACAATGTGTTTTATGCTCCTGCATTACCACTAGAAGAAGTTTTTGATCCAACTGGTGCTGGCGATACATTTGCCGGAGGATTTATTGGTTACCTAACAAAAACAGACGATATCTCTTTTGATAACATGAAAAACGCTGTTATTTATGGCTCAACACTCGCATCATTTTGTGTTGAAAAATTTGGAACAGAACGCATGCAAACATTATCAAAACAAGACGTTCATAAACGCTTACAGCAGTTTAGCGATTTAACACAATTCGATATCGAATTATCATAAATACAAGCGCGCTCATTTGGAGCGCGTTTTTCATTCTGAATATATTTCAGAAATTAATTTAAAGACAAACTATACAACACAACACAATGAGTGACGCTTTAAAACATGAATGTGGTATTGCACAAATTAGACTTCTAAAACCTTTAGAGTACTACAAAGAAAAATATGGCAGTGCCTTTTATGGTGTAAACAAAATGTATTTAATGATGGAAAAACAGCACAATCGTGGTCAAGACGGTGCTGGTTTTGCAAGCATTAAACTAGACACAAATCCTGGCGAACGCTATATAAGCCGAGTACGATCTATAGCGCAACAACCTATACAAGATATTTTTGCTCAAATAAATGAGCGTATAAACAAAGAACTTACTGAACACCCTGAATACTCAGATAACGTAGCTCTTCAAAAAAAACATATTCCTTATGTAGGCGAAGTACTTCTTGGTCATGTGCGCTATGGAACTTTTGGTAAAAATAGCGTTGAAAGCGTACACCCTTTTTTAAGACAAAACAACTGGATGCATAGAAACCTTATTGTTGCTGGAAACTTCAATATGACTAATGTAAACCAGCTTTTTGACGGGCTAGTAGAACTAGGACAGCACCCAAAAGAAAAAGCAGATACGATTACCATCATGGAAAAAATAGGACATTTTCTTGATGATGCCGTATCTAAAATTTATAAGAAATTAAAAAAAGAAGGCTACAGCAAGCACGAATGCTCACCACTTATAGCAGAACGACTTAATGTTGCCAAAATACTAAAAAAAGCTTCTAAAAACTGGGATGGTGGTTATGCAATGGCCGGACTATTAGGTCACGGAGATTCATTTGTATTACGTGATCCTGCCGGAATTAGACCTGCATACTATTACAAAGATGATGAAATAGTTGTTGTAGCTTCAGAACGCCCTGTAATACAAACCGTATTCAACGTAGATTTTGACGATGTAAAAGAATTAGAGCCTGGCCACGCCATTATCACAAAAAAATCTGGAGAAGTTTCTATAGACAAAATTATTGAACCTTTAGAGCGTAAAGCTTGTTCATTTGAGCGTATTTATTTTTCTCGTGGTAGTGATGCCGAAATTTATCAAGAACGTAAAGATCTTGGTAAACTACTTATGCCAAAAGTGCTCAAAGCAATAGACAACGACACTCAAAATACCGTGTTCTCTTACATACCAAATACAGCAGAAACATCATTTTTTGGTATGATAGAAACTGTTGAACAGCATCTTAACGAAAAGAAAACAAAAGCTATTATTGCAGGAGATGGAAAACTATCTGCTGAACGCGTAACAGAAATCTTATCTGAACACCCGCGTATTGAGAAAATAGCCATAAAAGATGTAAAATTACGAACCTTTATTACAGAAGATAGTAGTCGTGATGATTTAGTTGCACACGTATATGATGTAACTTATGGTGTTATAAAACCAACTGATAACCTAGTAATTATAGACGATAGTATTGTAAGAGGTACAACACTCAAAAAGAGTATTATAAAAATGATGGATAGACTACATCCTAAAAAGATTGTTGTTGTTTCATCTGCACCACAAATACGCTATCCTGACTGTTACGGTATTGATATGGCTCGCCTAGAAGACTTAATTGCTTTTAGAGCCATGCTAGAACTTCTTGAAGAAAACAACAAGTACCATATGGTAAAAGAGGTTTACGATAAGTGTAAAGCTCAAATTAACCTTAAAGATAAAGATGTCCGTAATTTTGTAAAAGACCTATATGCGCAATTTACAGATGAAGAAATATCAAATAAAATTGCTGAACTAATATCTGATGATACTGTAAACGCTGAAGTAGAAACTATTTTTCAACCAGTAGCCAACTTACACAAAGCGTGTCCTAAAAATTTAGGGGATTGGTATTTTACAGGTAATTATCCTACAGTAGGAGGTAATCGTGTTGTTAATAGAGCTTTTATTAATTTTTACGAAGGAAATAAGGAAAGAGCCTACTAATCAATCAATTAGAAGCGATTATTAATCGTAAAAATTGCGCGTTTTATCTAAAATTAATGCATTTCATCTGATTTATAGTTGTAAATAATAAAATAACATATACATTAGAATCACCATAACATAAGTAGGTTAAGTTCATGGTAGATTTGGGGCAAAAAAAGGTGAACACTTGTTCGCCTTTTTTTATTTTATACATCTAAAATATTGAAAGCCACACTAAAAAAACCTTCACCAAAACCTTTTAGACCAAAATATAAGTCGTTTGTCTAATAATTTTCTTGTTTATAAAGTTATAATTACCTTTGTGTCACCATAACATAAGTAGGTTAAGTTTATGGTAGATTTGGGGCAAAAAAGGTGAACACTCGTTCACCTTTTTTCATTTTTAAAAAAGGTTTTGAGTTTAATTAAATAAAAAAGCGCATTGAAAATAATTCAATGCGCTTTTTAGTTTTTGTACGTTTATATACTATTTAGCTTCAGCATAACGTCTTTCAACTTCATTCCAGTTAATCACATTAAAAAATGCTTCAATGTAATCTGGTCTTCTGTTTTGATAATTTAAATAATATGCATGCTCCCAAACATCTAATCCTAAAATTGGAGTTCCGCCACAGCTTACACCTGGCATTAATGGATTATCTTGATTTGGTGTAGAGCAAACTTCTACCTTACCACCTTTGTGCACACACAACCAAGCCCAACCAGAACCAAACTGTGTTGCAGCAGCTTTACTAAAAGCATCTTTAAAAGCATCAACATTTCCGTATGCTGCTTCTATAGCGTCTTTAAGCTCACCTGATAAACGTCCTTTTCCTTCAGGATTCATTACATCCCAAAATAATGAGTGATTGTAAAATCCACCACCGTTATTTCTAACAGCATTGTTGTCCATATCTAGGTTAATAAGAATATTCTCTATTGTTTTACCTTCTAAATCTGTTCCTTCAATTGCAGCATTTAATTTAGATGTATATCCAGCATGATGCTTTGAGTGGTGAATCTCCATTGTTCTTGCATCAATATGAGGCTCTAAAGCATCATAAGCATATTTTAATTTCGGTAATTCGAAAGCCATAATATTTTTGTTTTAAATTGTTTATATTCTATTCTGTTTCAAATTTACGGATAATAGACTGCAATAAAAAATAATAAATCGTTATGAAATCATTGATAGTTTTTATCTTGTATCAAATTTCTTTTTCATAAAATGAATGATTCGTCGTCTTTTTTAATTTACAATGCATCTGCCGGAAGTGGTAAAACCTTTACTTTGGTTAAAGAGTATTTAAAAATACTTATTAAGTCAAACAATTCTCAACAATTCAGACACATACTTGCAATAACCTTTACTAATAAAGCGGCTAGCGAAATGAAGGTTCGTATCATTGAAACACTTAAAGCCTTTTCTTCTGATAGTATTTTTAATGATGAAAACCCGATGTTTAAAACCATTTGTGAGGAATTAAACATAACTGAAAAGGAACTTTACAACCGATCTAAAAAAACTCTAGATGCCATAATGTACAATTACGCTGCATTTAACATTTCTACCATAGATGGGTTTACACATAAGCTTATTAGAACATTTGCTTATGACTTAAAGTTACCTTTAAATTTTGAAGTTGAACTAGATCAAGATACCATGCTTGTTGAAGCTGTAGATCGTTTAATTTCTAAAGCAGGTACAGATAAAAAACTAACGGAGGTACTAGTAAACTTTGCTATTGAAAAAGCTGATGATGATAAGAGCTGGGACGTTTCATTCGATTTTAATAAGATTGCCAAATTACTGGTAAATGAAAATGACTTACCTTTTATTGAAGCGCTTAAAAACAAAACTTTAGAAGATTTTAAAGCGTTAAAAAAACTAGTAAAAAAAGAACTTTTAGAAACAGAAAACACCTGTGTTGAAATCGCTAAAAACACCCTTGTACTTATAGATGAATGCGGCTTGCAATACAACGATTTTACCAGAAGCTCTTTACCTAAACACTTTGACAATATATCAAACAAAAAATTAAGTGTGTCTTTTGATTCTGGTTGGCAAACAGACCTAACAGAAGGCAACACATTATATCCCAAACGTGTAAGCACAGATATAGCATCAACTATAGATACTATTCAACCCAAACTTGCGCAAGCATTTGTTGACACAAAAAGACTGATATTTCATTATAAATTCCTTTTATCATTTTACAAAAACATAACACCTTTATCTGTCCTAAATGCCATAAATAATGAGCTTCTTGTATTAAAAGACGAGCAAAACAAAATGCTTATTTCAGAATTTAATGCAATAATAAGTGATGAAATAAAAAACCAACCAACACCATTTATTTATGAGCGCCTTGGCGAAAAGATAAACCACTATTTTATTGATGAATTTCAAGACACTTCATTTTTACAATGGAAAAACCTAGTGCCGTTATTAGACAATTCACTATCTCGTTCAAATGGTGGCGTTATGCTAGTTGGAGATGCCAAACAAGCAATTTACAGATGGCGTGGTGGAAAAGCAGAGCAATTTATTGATTTATACAACAACACCAAAAACCCTTTTCAACAAAACCCTCAAGTTTTAAGCCTTAATGCCAACTATAGAAGTTTTAAAGAAATAATAAACTTTAACAACCTGTTTTTCAAATATTTATCATCTACGTTTTTTAACAGTGTTGTGTATGCTGATTTGTATGCAAATGCTTCTCAGCAAGATACAGCCTCACAGCAAGGGTATGTAAATCTTAATTTTTTAGATTTTTCTAAAGAAGACGATCGAGACACATTATACACAGAAGAAACATTAAAAACAATAAAGCAATGCCTTGACAATGGTTATAAGTTTAAAGACATAACAGTTTTGGTAAGAAAAAAGAAAGAAGGTGTTGCTATTGCTGATTATTTAAGCAGTAATGACATTCCTATTATGTCTTCAGAAACATTACTCTTAAAAAATGCGCCTGAAGTTGTTTTCATTCATAACATTTTAAAATTAATATTACAACCAGACAACAACGAGCTCAAAGTTGCTATTCTTATATTTCTATCAGAAAAACTCAATATAAGCAACACGCATTCGTTTTTAAAATCTCATGCGCATCTAGAAACGTCTAAACTATTTAAAAGCCTTGAGTCATTTCAAGTATTCATAAACATTGACTCTTTCGCGTTGCTACCTCTTTACGAAATAGTAGAAACCATAATAAGAACTTTCAAATTAGTACAAACCTCAAATGCTTATGTACAATTTTACCTAGACCTTGTTTTGGAATATTCACAAAAACAAACAGCTGATATAGCAGGATTTGTAAGTTATTTTGAAAAGAAAGAAAACAATTTGAGTATTGTAACACCCGAAGGTCAAAATGCAGTTCAAATAATGACCATCCACAAATCCAAAGGTTTAGAATTTCCTGTAGTTATTTTTCCTTATGCAGATTTAAACATTTATAACGAAAAAGAACCAAAAGAATGGATGTCAATAAATCCAGATATTTTTAACGGGTTTTCTCATACGCTTCTTAATTACAATAAAGATTTTGAGTTTTTCGGTGATGAAGGATATGCTATTTACAACAAGCATCAATCAGAACTTGAGTTAGACAATATAAACTTACTATATGTTGCCTTGACTAGAGCATCAGAGCAACTCTACATTATTGCCAAACATGACATTAACAGCAAAGGAGAAATAAGCAATAAAACCTACTCTGGTTTATTAATCAACTATTTACAAAGCTCTAATAATTGGGTTAACAACCAACTAAACTATAGCTTTGGAAACCCACAAAAAGAAAGCTCTAAAAAAGAGGATACAAAAACGCAAACACAGCAACAACAAGAGTTTATTTCAACAAACAAACAAGACCACAATATAAAAATTGTTACTAGCTCTGGATATTTATGGGATACAAAACAAAAAGATGCTATTGAAAAAGGACTTCTTGTACACAATATTATGGCAGAGATAAAAACAGATGTTGATATAGATTTTGCTCTAAACGATTTTTTAAACAACGCCATAATAACCAAACCTCAACAAACTTTACTAAA
The DNA here is from genome assembly GCF_048381695.1 of Corallibacter sp. NCBI lineage: Bacteria > Pseudomonadati > Bacteroidota > Flavobacteriia > Flavobacteriales > Flavobacteriaceae > Corallibacter > Corallibacter sp. The sequence continues at coordinate 54,469 of NZ_JBLXHI010000001.1, forward strand.
AGACACTATTCTACACATAGTTCAGCATCCTAACCTTAAAACATACTTTACATCTAATAACACTATTTATAACGAGCGAGACATTATATGCAGCTCTGGTAAAATAATAAGACCTGACAGACTTGTTATTACACCAAACAATGAAGCCATTATAATCGATTATAAAACTGGTGCTGAAAACAATAAATATCAATACCAATTAGAAGAATACGAAACGGCTTTAAACGAAATGAAAATAAAAACGATTAAAAAAATTCTTGTTTATATAAATGAAGATATAACGGTAAAAGAATTTTAAATTTGTAACAAACTAAAAAACCATGTACGGAAAAATTAAACAACACTTACAACAAGAAATTCAAGATATAAAAGACGCTGGTCTTTTTAAAACAGAGCGAATTATAACAAGCGCTCAAGGAGCTGAAATAACTTTAAATACAGGAGAAACTGTTTTAAATTTTTGTGCCAACAACTACCTAGGACTTTCTTCTCACCCTGAAGTTGTTCAAGCTGCAAAAGATACTATGGATACTCATGGTTTTGGAATGTCATCAGTAAGATTTATCTGCGGAACACAAGATATTCATAAAGAACTAGAAGAAAAAATAGCATCTTTCTATGGCACAGAAGACACCATTTTATATGCAGCAGCATTTGATGCTAATGGAGGAGTTTTTGAGCCTTTACTAGGAAAAGAAGATGCAATCATTTCAGATTCACTAAACCATGCCTCTATTATAGATGGCGTAAGATTATGTAAAGCTGCAAGATACCGTTATCAAAACAATGATATGGCTGATTTAGAAAAACAGCTCATAGCAGCAAACGAAAACGGTGCTCGCTTTAAAATTATTGTAACAGATGGTGTTTTCTCAATGGATGGCCTTATCGCACCACTAGATAAAATATGTGATTTAGCAGACAAATATGACGCAATGGTTATGATAGATGAATGTCATTCTGCAGGTTTTATAGGAGAAACAGGTCGAGGCACACTTGAAGAAAAAGGTGTTTTAGATCGTATAGATATCATTACTGGTACATTAGGAAAAGCACTAGGAGGTGCAATGGGTGGTTACACAACCGGAAAAAAAGAAATTATTGAATTACTACGTCAAAGATCAAGACCTTATTTGTTTTCCAACTCTTTAGCCCCAGCTATTGTTGGCGCTTCAATAAAAGTATTTGACATGCTAGCCAAAGACACAACCTTACGTGATAAGTTAGAATGGAACACAAACTACTTTAAAACAGAAATGAAAAAAGCCAAATTTGACATTATAGACGGTGACTCAGCTATAGTTCCAATTATGCTATACGATGCTAAACTATCGCAAACAATGGCAAACCTTTTACTAAATGAAGGTATTTATGTAATAGGCTTTTTCTTTCCAGTAGTCCCAAAAGAAAAAGCAAGAATACGCGTACAGCTTTCGGCAGCTCATGAAAAAGAACATTTAGACAAAGCAATTTCAGCTTTTATCAAGGTAGGCAAAACTTTAGAAATAATTTAAATTACATAGAAACACGCCTATTTTAAGGAAAATATTCAATATTTTTCTATATTTGTCTTTGTTAATAACATTTAACAACTTACTTTTGCTTACAATTAACACTTAAAAATTAAATTTTTGAATATGAAAAATCTTAGCAGATTATTGTTCGCTATGTTGCTTATGATTGGATTTAGCAACACTTATGCACAAGATGAAAACAATCCTTGGGCGATTAGTTTTGGCGTAAATGCAGTAGACTTCTATCCAACAGGAGAAAACGCGCCATTAGGTGACTATTTCGATGAGTACTTTAACGTTAGTGATCACTGGAATATTTTACCTTCTCTATCATCGCTTACTGTATCTCGTTATTTAGATAGTGGTTTCTCTATCGGAGCTACAGCTTCTATCAATAAAATCGAAAAGTTTGGAGATGACACTTTTAGATATAAAGATGTATCTTACTACGGTCTTGATGGTACTGTAAAGTATAGCTTTGCTGGTTTACTTAACTCAACTTGCATCGATCCTTATTTAGGAGTTGGTGGTGGTTACACTTGGGTAGATGAAATTGGAGCAGGTACTCTTAATGGAACTATCGGAATTAACTTTTGGTTTACAGAAAACCTTGGTCTTTCTTTCCAATCTGCATACAAACACGCTTTCGAAGATTACTTAAGCACTCATTTCCAACATACAGCAGGTCTTACTGTTAAGTTTGGTGGAAAAGATACTGACGGTGATGGCGTTTATGACAAAGATGATGCTTGTCCTGAAGTTGCTGGTTTACCAGAATTTAACGGGTGTCCTGATTCTGACGGAGACGGTATAGAAGATGGTAAAGATTCTTGTCCAAACGAAGCTGGTTTACCAGAATTCAACGGATGTCCTGATACTGATGGTGATGGTATTGCTGATAAAGATGATGCTTGTCCTACTGTAGCTGGATTAAAAGAATTAAACGGTTGTCCAGATGCTGATAACGATGGTGTTGCTGATAAAGATGACAAATGTCCTAACGAAGCAGGTCCTGCTGCAAACGGTGGATGCCCTTGGCCAGATGCTGACGGTGACGGAGTATTAGACAAAGATGATCAGTGTCCAGATGTTGCTGGTACTGTTGCTAACAACGGATGCCCAGAAGTAACTGAAGAAGTTCAAAAAACTTTAAATGCTTACGCTAAAACTATCTTATTTGATACAGGTAAATCTTCTATCAAAGATGAGTCTGAAAAAGCATTAGCTGATATCATTGCTATCTTAAATGAGTACCCAACTGCTAAATTTACAGTTGAAGGTCACACTGATAGTGTTGGTAGAGAATCTACAAACCAAAGACTTTCTGAAGCTAGAGCTCTTTCAGTTAAAGAATACTTAACTGCAAATGGTGTTGATGAGTTCAGATTATCTTCTAAAGGATATGGTGAAGCTAGACCAATTGACTCTAACAAAACTAGAGCTGGTAGAGCTAACAACAGACGTGTAGAAATCAACTTAGTAAAATAAGTTTTTCCAAACTCTGTTTAAATAAACATAGAAAAAACGCTCCGATATTCGGAGCGTTTTTTATTTTTATACAATGACTAGTTTTATTAATGATGTACTTAAAGATTTACACACCAATAAGTATAACTTATCGGAACTTATATTTGTATTACCTAGTAAACGTGCTGGTATATTTTTAAGACACGAACTTTCTAAAGTAGAAAGAAAGACACTTTTTTCTCCACAAATAATAAGCATTGAAGAATTTGTAAGTGAGCTATCTCAACTTAAATCTGTTTCTAACACAGAGCTTCTTTTTGAGTTTTATGAAACCTATAAAGAATTAACTAAAAAAGAGGCAACAGATACTTTTGATTCGTTTGCTAAATGGGCGCAAATTCTCTTACAGGACTTCAATGAAATAGATCGATACCTCATAACACAAGATCATCTCTTTGACTATTTAAGTGCTATTCAAGACTTAAAACACTGGTCAAATAAAGAAAACCAAACAACTTTTATAAAAAACTACCTTTATTTCTGGAATAGATTAAAAATATATTACGAGGCCTTTACATCCAGCCTTGTAGATAAGAAAATAGGTTATCAAGGATTAATATATAGAGAAGCTGTAGACAATATTGAAAGCTATATACAAAACAGCACAAATAAAATGCATGTGTTTCTCGGTTTTAATGCTCTTAACAAATCAGAAGAAACAATAATACAAGAGTTGCTTCAAAATGATTTAGCCAAAATATATTGGGATATTGATCAGGTCTTTTTTAACGACAAAAACCATGATGCCTCACTATTTATTAGGCAGCATACAAACAACTGGAAACATTATAAAACCAATCCGTTTAATTGGATTACTAATAATTACAGCTTAAAAAAGAACATAAATGTTATAGGTGTTCCTAAACAAGTAGGTCAAGCAAAATACATAGGATCATTACTAAAAGAGCTTTCAAAAGATCAAAGTGAGCTAAAAAAAACAGCCGTTGTTTTAGGAGAAGAACAGCTCTTAATGCCATTATTAAACTCTATTCCAGACACCATTCAAACTGTCAATATTACAATGGGATTTCCACTGAAATCGATCCCTTTGGCTGCTCTGTTTGAAAGTTTATTTCAAATACATAAAAAAGTAACAACAGAATTTTATTATAAAGATGTAATAAAAATAATTCAGCATTCATTTATAAAGCCCTTATTTGGTTCTGAAGCTGAAAGCATGATAAAAACTATCAATAAAAATAACATCATATATCTTTCTATTGATCAGTTAAAGCAAATAGCGCCAAATTATGACGCTTTAATAAATATGTTGTTTGGTAACTGGGAATCATCTGCAAACGTTGCTATAAACAACTGTAAATCTCTTATTTTAATCATAAAAGAGTATCTAGATAAAGACAAAGAAAAAAACTTACTACAATTAGAATATCTTTTTAGATTTAACTCCCTTTTTATTGAATTAGAAAGACTAAATGCAACCTATGCACATATTGATAATGTTACAACGTTATTTAGTATATACAAAGAACTTCTTGCATCTGAAACACTAGATTTTAAGGGAGAACCATTAGATGGCTTACAGATTATGGGAATGCTAGAATCTCGTGTACTAGACTTTGAGACCATAATTATATCATCAGTAAACGAAGGTATATTACCTGCAGGAAAAAGTAACAATTCTTTTATTCCTTTTGATGTAAAACTAGAAAACAAGCTTCCTACATACAAAGAAAAAGATGCTGTTTATACATATCATTTTTACAGACTATTACAACGTGCTAAAAACATTTATGTTATTTACAACACCGAGGTAGATGCTTTTAACACAGGAGAAAAAAGTAGATTTATAACACAGCTAGAGCTTGAAGGAGTTCACACTATTTCTCAAAAAATAGTAGCACCTCAAACACCTGTTTTATCAAATAATATAATAAGCATAAAAAAAGATAATGATGTTCTTGATGAAATTAAGAAATATGCATTAAAAGGCTTTTCTCCTTCAGCATTAACTAGCTATATAAGAAACCCTATTGATTTTTATTACCAAAAAGTTTTAAAAATTAAAGAACATGATGATATAGAAGAAACAGTCGCTGCAAACACACTTGGTACTGTTATTCACAATACGCTAGAAGATTTTTATAAGCCATACAAAGGAAAACAACTAACGGAAAACGCCGTATTAAACATGCGCCCTAAAATTGATGAAACAGTAAAACATCATTTTAAGGACTTGTATAAAGAAGGTGACATAAACACAGGAAAAAACTTAATTGTTTTTGAAATTGCAAAACGTTACATCTCTAATTTTTTAGATTTAGAAATACAAGATTTAAAAGCCGGAAACAGTATTGAAATTGTTGCCATAGAAACCGAAAATAGATCTCAAATAGAAATTCCTGAATTAAATTTTCCTGTATACATAACAGGAAAAGTTGACCGTATTGATAAGCGTAATGGAATCACCAGGATAATAGATTATAAATCAGGAAAAGTAGAGCAAAATAAGGTTGAAGTAATAAACTGGGAAGAGCTAACAACAGACTATGATGCTTACAGTAAAAGTTTTCAAGTACTTACTTATGCTTATTTAATGCATGCAAAAACACCATTTACAACACCTATTGAAGCTGGTATTATTTCTTTTAAAAACTTAAGTGCTGGCTTTTTAAAATTTGCAAAAAAGGATCGGGCAGGTTCCTATGCAAAAAAGAACACCAGTATTACTAATGATACGCTTGATTGTTATTTATTAGAACTAAAAAAATTGATTCTTGAAATATGCAATCTTGAAATTCCTTTTACTGAAAAAGATATCTAACTCATTTTTACTATCTTAAGGCTATAATTTTTGTTTTAGAAAGACAAATGTTTACAGTCGTTGTTAAAAATTCGCTTATATCACATTGTGAGTCATTATTGGAAACTCACAACTTTGGTCATAGATATACTGCAAACGGCACAAAAGAACAACAACTAACAGGAATCATTGGGCAATGCGTAGTTATGTCTTTATTTGGTTTAGAAAAAATTACTGGCAATTCGGGTTTTGATAACGGTGTAGATTTGATAGTAAACAACAAATCTATTGACGTAAAAACTATGGGTAGAACTACCCATGTAAAACCTAACTACACAAACAACTTCTTGAAACTTCAAGATTATTTTAAACCAGACATATATATCTTTTGCAGTTATCACAAAAGAAAAAAGATTGTTACTATTTGTGGTTGGATAACAAAACAAGCATTTATCAAAAAAAGGCGTTTCTACCCAAAAGGAAGCATTAGAACAAGAAATGACAGAACGACATTTAAAACATTTGCTGATTTATATGAAATAGACAACAAAGACCTAAATGATGTTAAAAATTTTAATGACTTAAAAACACAAATCTATAGGCTTTAAACCACACTCAAGCTATTATCATAATGTTGGGTAATCTTTTTATATAAAAGCTCTTTATTAACAGGCTTAGTCATATAATCATTCATTCCAAAATCTAGAACACGTTGTCTCGTTTCTTGCATAGCATCAGCCGTTACTGCAATAATAGGAATATTTGTAGCTCCAACTAAATCGCCACTTCTTATAATTTTTGTTGCCTCATAACCATCCATTATTGGCATTTGCAAATCCATTAAAACAACATCATAAACACCTTCTTTTAGAGCTTCTATAGCTTTCAATCCGTTTTCAACAATAACAATTGAGAATTTAGAATATGCGCCTAAAAGTTTTTTCATAATCATTTGATTTACGGCATTATCTTCAACAACCAAAATTTTAAGAGGTTTGCTAATATCCTTATGTGCCTCTTTAGAAAAATTAGTCGCTTTTTTTACTGCAGCCTCTAATGGTATATCAACATACACATCAGTTCCTTTGCCTTCTTCACTTTCTATAGCAATAGTTCCGTTAAATAATTTTACTAAATATTTTGCAATAGTTAACCCCAAACCTACACCTGAAAATTGCCTTTTATGGTCTTGTCTCATTTGACTAAAACTATCATAAACGCTTTCTTTAAGTTCAGAATTAATGCCTATTCCTGTATCAGATACGTGAAATGAAAACCTTGTAAAACCACCTTTAGAAGGACTACAGCGCAACACAACTTTTACAGCGCCAGACTGCGTAAACTTAACCGCATTGCCAATAATATTGTTTATAATTTGTAAAAAACGGTCAGCGTCACCATATACTTTTGTGGGAATACGATAGTCAATTTCAAACTGATAATCGAGTCCTTTCTTTTTTGCTTCAAGTTCCCAATTAGAACTTATTTGATTTAGTTTTAATGATGGGTTAAACGCAGCTCTTTTTAGTTGCAATTCATTTTTTTCAATTTTTTCAAAATCTAAAATATCGTTTATAGTACTTAACAAGCTTACAGAGGCATTTTTAACTATTTCAAAGTTGCTTCTTGTTTCTTTATTCTTTTCGATGCCTAGCTGCTCTTGAACCACACCCATAATTGCATTAATTGGTGTTCGTAATTCATGACTCATATTAGACATAAAATAGGTTTTTAATTGGCTTATTTCTTGAGATTTTTTAAGTGCCAGCTCTTGAGATTTTTCTTTTTCTAATCGTAACTTTTTAATCAGATTTGTCATAGAAATCGATAAGAAAATCACCTCAAAACCTGCTCCAAACTTTGCGCTATTTAGTGTGTAAAAATTATTTGGCAATAAGCTTAAGTTATTCATTACAAAACCTAAAAGACCTATCACTAAAAAGAATATACCTATTGAGAAATAACGGTCTATAGCAACACGCTTAAAACGCATAGAAAACACTGTTGCCAATATTAAAATCAAACTTAAAAGTCCATTTACATTACTTATAGGGTAAGTTAATTTTAAGGTTGTTTTATTTATAAAAGCCATGACAAATAATACAGCTATAACACCGTAAGACACTTGAAATCCTTTATAAAATAAAGGCATATGGTTTTTTACCTTTAAAAAATACTCACAGTATTTTAGTAAGAAGAAGTTTGAAAATAGTGCAGAAATCATAACAGCTCTACTATTAAAGTAGCCTCCTTGCGGCAAGATATATTGAAATATTAAGCCATCTAAAGCTCCTTGTAATAAAGCTATTGAAAACACATAAAAACCATAATAAAGGAAAGACTTTTCTTTTAAACTTGTGTAAAAAAACAAGTAGATTAAACCAGCTAAAAAAAGCAGTCCATAGAAAAACCCTAAAAATAACTGTTGGCTATAGTTTACTTGAAAAAACTCTGATTCACTATATAAATTTAGTGGTAAATTCATTGTTTCTCCATCACTCAAAAAATGCAAGTAAAACTCTTGAGTAGAATTCGCAGGAAGTTCAATTTTAAAAACAGTTGCTCTATGATTTACTTGTCGTTTATCAAAGCTAATTTGATCTCCACTTTTATAATGTGTAATATTCTCGCCTGATATTTGATACAAATCAGCCTGATCAGTAATAGGTCTTGCTGTTTCTAGATAATAAACTCTGGGACTATTTGTCGTGTTTTTCAACATGAATGTCACCCAATAATTATTTGATGTAAAACCTACACTATGATTATCAGAGTTTAGTTTATGAAAAACTAAATCCTTGTTGTTTATAACCTGACTTATATCAAGAGTTTTATCTTTTACGTTTGAGTAAGTAGCGTATTCAAACAGTTGGCCTTCGCTATTTTCTGGGTCAAATTTTTTGTTCTGTGCATAAAGGGAACAACAGAACATTAGTGCTATTAATGTTAATCTCATGGTTAGTTTAAAATAGGGAAAACATATACGAACCTAATAAAAGGTAGGTTTTAAAAAATATAAACCTTTCGACAAAACGAAAGGTTTTCTCTTTAATGTGGAGAAGATGGGACTCGAACCCACGACCTCTTGACTGCCAGTCAAGCACTCTAGCCAGCTGAGCTACATCCCCAAATAACTTATTTTAATCCGCTTAATACTAAAACTGGTAAAGTTGAACTATGAAAATCTTTTTTTAAGATGGTATTTTTTTCCCATAGTTTTGTAAAAAAACCTCGTTTACGTCTTACTACGCATAGCATGTCTGGATCATTATCTTTATAATGTTCTAAAACACCTTGAAACGTAGTTGCGTTCTCACTATAGGTGGTGTTTGTTACTATTTCTGATAAATCTTCACTTACATTAAAGTCGCCTTCATTATGAAAAGGTGTTTTTACTAATAGTAAGTTTACAATAGATTTAAACTGATTTTTAATAGCCTTAAGAGGTCCTAATGCATCATTCTTTTTTATAACTGCTGATTTTAATGCCATTAAAATATAAATAATAGGCCTAAACGTGTAGCCTTCAGGAACTATTAATGCAGGTATGTTGGTTTGTTTAATTATTTTTCCCGAGGTTTTGCCTAGGTAAACTTCATCTCTCATTGAGTTTGTTCTAGGCTCTAAAAGAATTAAATCTATGTCTAAAGATTTACAAATTAACTCTATAGTATCTACCAGTTTTCCTTTGAAAGTTTTTATTATAACATCAACACCCTTTGTGTCTACTTCACTTACATGTCTTTTTAAAAACTCATAGCTTTCTCGTTCTAAAATATGATCTATTTTAATCATTGTACCTGCTTTTGTATAAACATTGTAGACTTGAACTACATAAACTTTGGCGTCAAATGCTTTAGCAAAATCCACAGCATATTGTAAATGATTTACGGCATTTGTTGATGATCCTACAGGAACTAAAATATTCTTCATATTCATTAATTAAAAAACTAAATTTACATAATTTAAGCACAAATTTACACAAAAAGCATTATTGCATAACATCTTACCTTCTTTATTAAAAACTGTGAATAAGAGCATTCAACTAAAAAATATTAACAAATTAGCTATACCTGCGCTCATTGCGGGTGTTTCTGAACCTATCTTATCACTAACAGATACAGCTATTGTTGGTAATATTGATATAAATGCTACAGAGTCGCTTGCGGCTGTTGGTATTGTTGCTACATTTTTATCTATGCTTATATGGGTATTTGGGCAAACACGAAGCGCTATATCATCTATAATATCTCAATATTTAGGAGCTAATAAACTTGATGAAGTAAAATCGTTGCCAGGTCAAGCTATTTTAATAATTACATCTATTAGCATATTAATTATCATTGGCACATATCCATTTGCTAGTGCTGTTTTTAAACTTTATAATGCCTCAGGGTTAATTTTAGAATACTGTGTATCTTATTATAAAATTCGTGTGTTTGGGTTCCCTTTTACACTATTTACCATTGCTGTATTTGGTGCTTTTAGAGGTTTACAAAACACATACTACCCAATGATTATCGCTATTGTTGGTGCTGTATCAAACATTGTTTTAGATGTTATTTTGGTTTACGGAATAGAAGGCTTAATTCCTGCCATGCACATCAAAGGTGCAGCTTATGCTAGCTTAATTGCTCAATTTTTAATGGCTGTAATTTCGGCATATTACTTACTGAAAAAAACACCTATTCCTCTAAAGGTAAGTCTCCCAATAAACAAAGAAATTGGCAAATTCTTAATAATGGTTTTAAACCTATTTGTAAGAACCATAGCGCTTAATGTAACACTATACCTGGGAAGCTCTTTTGCGACTGGTTATGGCAAAGAATATATTGCCGCATATACCATTGCCATCAACATTTGGTTTCTTGGTGCTTTTTTAATTGATGGCTATGCAAGTGCCGGAAATATTCTTTCTGGTAAACTTTATGGCGCAAAACAATACGCCTTATTAATAAGTTTAAGTAACAAGCTTATAAAATATGGTGTTGTTTTAGGTCTTGCAATTGGCTTACTTGGTGCCATTTTTTATTATCCAATTGGAGAAATATTTACAGATGATAAAAACGTATTAGAGGCTTTTTATAATGTTTTCTGGATTGTTTTGCTCATGCAACCTTTCTGCTCTTTAGCTTTTATTTTTGATGGTATGTTTAAAGGCTTAGGTAAAATGAAGTTTTTAAGGAATCTATTATTATTTGCAACAGGAATTGTTTTTGTTCCAATACTACTTGTTTTGGATCATTTGGATTATAAACTCTACGGAATCTTTATTGCTATGACTTTTTGGATTATTGCTAGAGGCATTCCTTTAATTATAAAATTCAGGCAACTTTTTTTGCCACTAGCACAAAAAGCGTAATTTTATACCCTATTTAAAAAAAATATTATGGGTAATAAACTCTTTCTTATTTTAGCCATTGTATTGGTTATTATTTATGTATATAACAGAAACAAAAGACGCTAATCATTAACGTGTTTTTAACCATCCTGTAATACTCAATCTTTTAGTATCTACAGGTTTTACTTCGTGTTCTATTATTTGGCTTTCAAAAATAACCACACGACCAGGAAAAGGATAAATAACCTTCTCCTCTTCATGACCATTCTCATTTAAATACAAAACCAATTCGCCGCCGTTTTCCGGTTGCCAATCTTCATGATTTAGATAGCAAACCATAGAAAGTTTGCGTCTATCGTCGTTTTGAAATGTGTCAATATGGCGTTTGTAAAACGTGCCTTTAGGGTAAATAGCATAATGAAATTCTTTTTGTAAAATCCCTAAAAAACACGTTCTGTTTAAATAGTTTACAAGATCATTTATTCTATCAAAAAAAATCATTTCTGATAAAGAAGCACGTGTTTCATCCATCCATAAAATCACATCACCACGAATAGACTTTATAATGGTTTCATTAACTCTATTCCCTATAGCTGCTTTCTTAAAAGCGTCTTCCTCATACTTTTCTAGAAGAGAACCTCTTAAAACAGATACTTCGTCGTCAGTAAAAAATCCTTCAACAATGCTATATTGTTTGGTTGCTATATCTGCTATAATGCTTTCATATAGCGGATTTTCAACAAAATTAATCTCTTCAAAAAGATGATTCATAAAACTATAAATAAGAATTACTTAACCGCTCTTATTAAAAAAAAGCGCGCAAATGTAATCTAAAAAGCAATTGCTTTTACAAAATCAATACCTTTGTAGCGAAACTTTTTTAAACCATGAGTAAAATTAGAATCACCAAACAGTTTTCGTTTGAAACAGGTCATGCACTTTATGGCTACGACGGTAAATGCAAAAATGTTCACGGCCACAGCTACAAGCTTTCTGTAACGGTTATTGGAGAACCTATTTCTGATACCTCAAATGTTAAATTTGGTATGGTTATAGATTTTAGCGATCTAAAAAAGATTGTAAAAGAAGATATTGTTGATGTGTTTGATCACGCCACTGTTTTTAATAAAAACACACCTCATGTTGAGCTTGCAAAAGAGCTTAAAGATAGAGGACATAATGTGCTTTTAGTAAACTACCAGCCAACAAGCGAAATGATGGTTATTGACTTTGCTGAAAAAATAAAAAAACGCCTTCCTGAAAACATTAGTTTATACGCTTTAAAACTTCAGGAAACAGAAAGTTCTTATGCCGAGTGGTATGCAACAGATAATTAATCTTTGATTATCTTTAATCATTATTTAAAACCATGAATATTCCTAAAGGAAAAAAAATATACTTCGCATCAGACAATCATCTAGGAGCGCCAACGAGTAAAGAATCGCTTCCTCGTGAAAAAAAATTTGTAGCCTGGCTAGACGAGATAAAAAAAGATGCAGCAGCAATTTTTCTATTGGGCGACTTATTCGATTTTTGGTTTGAATACAAAACAGTTGTTCCTAAAGGATTTACAAGAACCCTAGGCAAACTGGCAGAAATCTCTGATTCAGGAATTCCTATTTACTATTTTGTAGGAAATCATGATTTATGGATGAATGGCTATTTTGAAGAAGAACTCAACATTCCTGTTTACCATAAACCCAAAGAATTTACATTTAACAATAAAATATTTTTTATTGGACACGGTGATGGTTTAGGCCCAAATGACAAAGGTTATAAACGCATGAAAAAGGTGTTTACCAATCCGTTTTCTAAATGGTTATTTAAATGGCTTCATCCTGATATAGGTGTAAAATTAGCACAGCATTTATCAGTAAAAAACAAGCTGATTTCTGGCGATGATGATGCTAAATTTTTAGGAGAAGATAATGAATGGTTAGTGCAATACTGCAAACGCAAGCTTGAAAGCAAACATCGTGATTACTTTGTTTTTGGTCACAGACATTTACCGCTTGAAATAGACCTCAACACAACCTCAAAATATATTAATTTAGGTGATTGGATAAATTATTACACCTATGGTGTTTTTGACGGAGAAAATTTTGAATTAAGAACGTATTAAACGTCTTTTTCGTTTTCTTCTATATCTTTAGTCAAGTCAAGTTTTCTAAACGACGGAGACACCAACCCTGTTGTAACAACTGTTATTAAGGTCATTGTTCCTCCAAAAACTACCGCAGTAACTGTTCCCATAAGTTTAGCAGTTAATCCACTCTCAAAAGCGCCTAACTCGTTTGATGACCCTACAAACATAGAGTTTACTGATGATACTCGACCACGCATATGGTCAGGAGTTTTTAACTGTAAAATTGTTTGACGTATTACAACCGAAACACCATCAGTTACTCCACTAAAAAATAGTGCAACTAGTGAAATCCAAAATATTTCAGATAATCCAAAAACAATAATACAAACACCAAAACCAAAAACAGCACTCAATAGTTTCATTCCTGCATTTTTACTTAATGGCATATATGCAGTAACCAGCATAGTTAAAAAGGCTCCTATGGCAGGTGCTGCTCGTAGTACTCCAAACCCTTGAGAACCTACTTCTAAAATATCTTGAGCAAATACAGGAAGTAAAGCTACTGCACCACCAAATAGTACGGCAATCATATCCAAAGTAAGTGCTCCTAAAATGGCTTTAGTACTAAAAACAAAGCGCAATCCTTCTTTAAGGCTTTTTCCTATAGGTTCACCTATTTTAGGATTCATTATTGGTTTTTTAGGTATTTTAAACAGCGCTATTAATGCCATTACTGTGAAACCAAAAATAAGGCACATTGACCAATGTACGCCAATCCAGTGTATTGAAAAACCTGCTAAAGCAGGTCCTAAAACTGAAGCCATTTGCCATGTTGTACTACTCCAAGTAGCTGCATTTGGGTATAATTTTTTTGGCACAATTAAAGCAATTAGAGAGAAAACTGTTGGGCCAATAAACGCTCGTACAAATCCGCCAAGAAAGACCAAAAAGTAGATACTATACAATATGGTATTGGTTTCCCAACCTGCAATTATTTCGGGCCAAGTTAATAGAAACAATCCAAAGCTTATAACAGAAAACCCAATAATACATTTTACTAATAAGTTTCGTTTTTCTTTCTGATCTACAACATGACCTGCAAACAACGCCATAGAAACTGCCGGAATAACCTCCATAAGACCAATAATTCCTAACGACAATGGGTTTTTAGTAATACTATAAACCTGCCATTCTATAACAATAAATTGCATAGACCAAGCAAATACTAAAGCAAAACGTACTAGAAGAAAAATATTAAACTCATTTATTCGGAGTGCTGCATATGGGTCTTTTTTAGCCATAATAAAAAATAGAAGCATCAAAAGTACAATATGATACGTTGCTATTAAAAGCTTTTATGATGAATTTAATTTTTACATAAATTGTGCAAGTAATTATCTAAATCTAATTGAAACAACGTGCCTTTTATTAAGTCTTCAACATGTGTTAACTCTTCTGTATTAAGGGCTATATCTACCTTGTCACTAGGTGTTCTTACAAGTATGTTTCTGCTATCACAATCTTTACAACAAGAATATGGTTGTGACTGTTTTGCGTGATAAATGCAGTTATAAAATTCTTTTATCTCATTTTTAGATAAATAAAAGCCCATATTTCTAAATACTATTTGAATTTTTTTATGGCGTTTTTTAGATTCTGAATGCATCCACTGAAACGAAATGCCAAAACTATTGTGGTAAATTTTATAGATATCGTTTTCCATATTTGTTTGCTTTTATAAACAAATACACTATTATTTAGAATAAATATAAATAAATAATCGTGCTTTTATTAGCTTAAACTCAACACGACGATTTATTGCACGACCTGCATCTGTTTTATTTGTTGTTTTAGGCCTTGAACTACCATATCCATACCAAGAAATTCTTGATGCTTTTACGCCTTTATTTATTAAGTAATCTGAAACTGCTTTTGCTCTACTTTTTGATAGTACTTCGTTATGCATTTTTGATCCAATAGCATCAGTATGTCCATAAATTTCTACAAATACATCATCATTCTCTAACAAATAAGCATATAACTTATCAAGCTCTTCTGTGGACTCTTTTATCAAAATCGCTTTATCAAACTCAAAAAGTACATTTTTAAAAACATACACAACATCTGTTTTATATGCTACATTATGAGGTATTACAGATTCTACGTCTAAATAATAATAATAAGCAAATGGATACTCAAAATCTTTACGAACTTGGATTAATCACCAGGTTTTGTGAAAACAATAGGTTTCCTATAAATAGAAGAAATAACGTAATTGGTTTATTTATAAACACAAAACGGTTATTTTAAAAAAGATTATTTAATATCTCGCAATTTTAACTGAAGAGAGGTGATACCATTCCAGTGGTTTTCATCTATAGAATATACTGCTTTAAATTTTTTTCCGTTAGAAATTAGCGGCTCTTTATCACCTAGCCCAAAACCTATACAAACAATACTTTGTGCTTGTGGTTGTGTAACGGTAATTCTTAAGTGACTTTTATCTTCTCCAACACATTTACCAAAACCTGTATCTTTTAAGTTTTCGGTCATAAAAACAGGCGTCATATTTTGTGGACCAAACGGAGCAAATTGTTTGATTATACGCCATAATTTATCATTAACCTGTTGTAAATCTACTTTTAAATCAATTTTAATTTCTGGAGTTAATAATGCTTTATCAATGGTTTGAGACACCACATTTTCAAAAGCTTGTTTAAAAGCTTCGTAGTTTTCTTCTTTTAGTGTTAAACCAGCTGCGTATTTGTGCCCGCCAAACTGTTCAATATATTCACTACAAGCTTCTAGTGCATTATATACATCAAACCCAGAAACCGAACGAGCCGATGCGGCCAACTTATCGCCACTTTTGGTAAACACCAACGTTGGCCTGTAATAGGTCTCAATAAGCCTTGAAGCAACAATACCTATAACGCCTTTATGCCAAGACTCATGATATACCACCGTTGTATAGCCTTCTTGTTCATTATTTGTTTCTATTTGCTCAAGAGCTTCTTCGGTAATGCGTTTGTCTGTTTCGCGCCTATCAGTATTAAAAGCATCTATTTCAACGGCATAATTTACCGCAGTATTAAAATCTGTTTCAGTAAGTAAAGTCACAGCGTGGTTGCCATGCTTCATTCTACCTGCAGCATTTATTCTAGGTGCTACAATAAACACGACATCGGTTATGGTAAGTGTCTCCTTTTTTACTTCAGCAATAATCGCTTTTATACCTGGTCTTGGACTGGCATTAATAACTTGTAGCCCAAAATATGCCAATACGCGATTTTCTCCTGTAATAGGAACAATATCGGCACCTATTGCTGTAGCGACCAAATCTAAATATGTAACTAAATCTTCAACCATTTTTCCTTGTTTGGACGCTAATGCTTGAATAAGTTTAAAACCAACACCACAGCCACAAAGTTCTTTATAAGGATATTCACAATCATCACGTTTTGGGTCTAAAACAGCAACTGCTTTAGGTAATTGTTTTCCGGGTCTATGATGATCACATATAATAAAATCAATACCTTTTTCTTTAGCGTAAACTACTTTATCAATGGCTTTAACACCACAATCCAAAGCAATAATGAGCGAAAAATCGTTGTCATCAGCAAAATCAATTCCTTGAAACGAGACGCCATAACCTTCGTCATAACGATCCGGAATATAAGTCGCTACATTATTGGTTTGTGTTTTTAAATAGGAGCTCATTAAGGCTACTGAAGTCGTACCATCTACATCATAATCACCATAAACTAGAATGTTTTCGCCTTTTGCTATAGCTGTTTCAATTCTAGTCACTGCTTTATCCATATCTTTCATTAAGAATGGATCATGTAAATCATCTAAACTAGGACGAAAAAATGTTTTGGCAGCCTCATAGGTTTCAATACCACGCTGTAACAAAAGTGTTGCAACCACTTCATCAACTTGCAAAGCTTCTTGTAAAGCTTCTGTTTTTTTTGCTTCAGGTATGGGTTTTAAGGTCCAACGCATTATTAATCGTTATGATAATGAATGGTTGTTTTTACATTGGCAAACTTGCGAAACATCTCCATAACTCCGCAATATTTTTCAACAGATAAATCAACAGCTTTTTTTATTTTTTTCTCATCTAAGTTATCACCATAAAAGTGGTACTCTACAGTTACTGTATGATAATACTTTGGGTGTTCTTCGGTAAGCTCGCCATACGTATCCATTCTAAAATCTGAAATTTTCACTTTCATTTTATCTAAAATAGATACCACATCTAGCCCAGAACATCCAGCTAGTGCAGAAAGCATTAAAGCTTTAGGTCGTAAACCAGAATTATGCCCGCCATGCTCTTCTGAAGTGTCTATAAATAATGTTTTTCCGCTTGGGTTATCAGATTCAAACTGTGAATTTCCTTTCCAGTGAGTTGTTACTTTATTTGTCATTTTATGAAGATTTTTTTGTTTCTTGTAATGAATGTGTTACTTATTATTTCAAAAATACCAATAAAAAAATAGACTATGCCACTTGTAAAGCCATTATCAGCCAATCATGATTTAGATACTAAAAAACTTGCCGAATTCTTTAATGAAACCTTGGGTTTTTGTCCTAACTCGGTATTAACAATGCAACATCGTCCTGCGATTTCAAAAGCATTCATTAATTTGAATAAAGCTGTTATGGCTAATGATGGTCGCGTAACTTCTGCTTTGAAACGTATGATTGCTTGGGTAAGCAGTAATGCTACTGGTTGTCGTTATTGCCAAGCGCATGCTATTCGTGCTGCCGAACGTTATGGTGCCGAGCAAGAACAACTTGATAATATTTGGGAATACCGAACACATCCAGCTTTTTCTGAAGCTGAACGTGCTGCATTAGATTTTAGCTTGGCAGCAAGCCAAGTGCCTAATGCGGTTGATGAAGCTATAAAAAAACGCTTATATGAACATTGGAACGAAGGCGAAATTGTGGAAATGCTAGGTGTAATTTCATTATTTGGTTACCTAAACCGCTGGAACGATAGCATGGGAACATCTATTGAAGCTGGCGCTGTAGAAAGCGGAAATCAATATTTAGGAAAACATGGTTGGGAGAAAGGAAAGCATGGTTAGGCTTTTATTAATCCTAATATCTAATCATTATTTACAAATGAAAAAATATTTGTAATAATGTCTTCAAGTTCTTTATTCTCTTCAAAAATAGTATCATAATCATATTCAGAGTTTTCTACAATACTAGATAGCTTTATTTTATAATTGTTCATCAAAGTTCCTGAAGGTGCTTTAAATGACTTTAGTTCATTTTTTAGAAAGCCGTTTTCTAATAATTTTTTTTCATAAAACTCACCAAGACCAATATTTGCATATTCATTTCTTTCAATTATTATGTTTTTTAATTTCGATAAATCAACATTTGGTTTTACTAATTCAAGCATGAAAGCAGAAATTATGTTTGTTGGCAATAAATTTTCAATTTCACGTAGAATCGTATTTTGATATTTAAAGTTTTCACTGTTTTGCGAAATTTCCTCGAGTGCCTTTCTTCTTTTTCCTTTAGCAGACCTTTTATCTACTCCATCATTATCTGCTAACAAATAAATTTTATTTGATAATGCAAACGCATTAATTTTATCTCTTACCTCAACTTCGTCAAATTCAATTTTTTCGTCAAATAAATAATGTTCAATTAAGTTTCCGCCATATTCAAAAAAAGTAAAGTCAATATCCTCTTTCAAATGTTTCATATGCTTGGTTTCTGAAAACAGCTTTAGAAATTTAGAAATATACTTTCTGTCCGTTGGGCCTTCTACCCATATTGATGAATTCGCCAAAAAAACTGATGAAGTATTGACTCCTAATAAATCCAAAATTTCTTGATTTGGTTTTACATTTCTTTTTATTTTAAATGTATCATCATTTTGGTACTGAAATTGAAATATTGAAATGTCACTATTATATAGAGTAATATCCATAAAATGATTCGAATGAGTGGTAAAAAAGTATTTTAAGTTTTTAGATTTTAGATATTTATCATTCAACAATGCTTCTATAAAAATTCTTTGTAGTCCAGGGTGTAGATTTATTTCTGGCTCTTCAATAAAAAACCAATCGTTATTATTTGCTGTAAAAATTGGAAAAAGCAATATTATTAAAGATTGAATTCCATCTCCCAAATCATAAATAGGATGTTCACGCTCATCTATTGAAAACAATAACTCTTTAGATTTTGAGTTAGATGTAATTTCTACTTCTTTGTTGTTAAAAAAGTGAATTGATAGAAACTTCTCAAACTGTTTGACCTTTTTTCTATTTGGACCAGGCGAGTTTTTTAGTTCTAAAACTTGTGTGTATATATCTAATCCTGTAAAAACATTCTCTGCAATTCCATAATTTTTTTTTATTGTGTCTTTCAAAGATCCTTGAGTTAAAAACTCATTTGAATGTATACTTCTTAAAATAGGAATATATTTCTTGTTTCTAAATCTATTATTTTTTATGAATTCTATCTCTAGTTTTAAGCCTTCAATTGATTCACATAAAGTTATGATCTTTTTATTTTTTCCTATAATTTGACGATTACTTATACCAGAAATTAATTCAAGACTTTTTCTTTTTAAGCTACTGAAAAATTCAAAAGACTTTTCAAAATTTTTATAATTACTAATTAATTCATTATAGTTCCTTCCTGAAGCCCTAATACTATTAAAATTATTTTGGACTTCTAGCTTTTCTCGGTGACTTAAAAAATTGGAGACTGAATCTACATTTGTTTGGACGGTTCTATATTTTGAGTCTAAACTTATACTACTTGATGACAAATGAAGTAAACTATTATCAATCTTTATCAAACCTCTTAAAAATCTACTTTTCCCACTATTATTTGAACCAACAAATAAATTAACTTTAGAAAAATCTCCAATTGGTTTTATTAAATCTTTTGATTCATTGCCCCAATTATAGAGCAATTTAACCTTATCATTTAAAAATTCTAATGGTAAAGATTTTAACTCATTCTGAAATTGAAAAAACATAAATTATTTAACTTTTAATGCATTAATTAACCCTCCAACCCTTTTAGTAACAATTGCTTTTGATTTTTGTATGAAATCATTAATATTTGACTCATCCAAAACCATATCTGTTGTGGTTGCAATTGCTTTGATATACCAATCTTCCCAAGCCCTAATAATCTCTATTTGAGAATCTATTGAGGCGCCTTTTTCAATTGCTAATTTGCTTTGTTTTAATTCTTCTGCAAAACGTTGTAAAGCAGCGGTTTCAATATTATTAATAATGTCTTTTGCAGTGGTTTCATCAGCATTTAAAAGTGTATAAGCCGAAACCAAAGAGGCTGTACTTACATTTTTTAAAGTTTCTTTTGATACTTTATCTAACCTATCATTATCGGTGTGGTAAAATTGGTCTGTAAAATGCCAAAACAACACACTAGGTATGTCACTTCTTAAAAATGGCACATGGTCACTTCCTCCTTCAAATGGGTTTGTATTAACAACCCAATTTGCACGACGTCCTTGTTCTTGAAAAACACCAATTAAAAAATCATTTAAATAATGAGGTTTCATTTCATTAAGCTTCATTTTTCTTCCGCCCCATTCTGTATGCTTATCATTTCCTCTTGTCCAAATTGCACTTGGATCAGGCATTTTTTCAATAAGAAATGTCCCACCAGTAATTGCTGTATTTTCACCAACCATATCTAAAGATATTCCCCATTTTATGGCTTTTGCTCTTGAGCTATCTTCTTTTACATAGCGACCTGTAGATACTATTTCATCACCCCAAAGAAATGTAAGTGTTCTTTTTATATTGAATTTTCCTTGTTCTATTAATCGCGCTGTTTTTGTTACCATTTCTAAAGCTACACCAACGCCTGTTGCATTATCATTAGCACCAGGTTCTTGAATGTGTGCGCTGAAAACCAAACGTTCTTTTGGCACTTCAGAACCTTTAATGTCTGCTACAATGGTTAGCTCTTCTGACGGATAAATTTTCGTTTCTACATTAACTTGCAGTCTTACTTTTCCTTTTGATAATGATTTTTTTAATCGCTCTTTAGCTTGATAAGACATTGCTATTCCCCAGGATTGTTGCTCTGCTTTAAAAGGAATTGAGCGAAACTGAATAGAGGTTGTGTTTTTTTCTGGTTGTAAATACGCAGGATTATTATATGCTAAAACACCAACTGCTCCTCCTTGCAAAACAGCCATGCTGTATAAAAAGGCCAAGCTTGTTTCTGCAAAAACAATTTTTCCTTTTACATCCATGTTTTTTAAATCATAGATGTTCTCAATATAAACAACATCAGCTTCTATTCCTCCTTTTGGCGTACTGTAGGAGTTTAACGCAACCATATTTCTGTTGGTTTCTTGTGTCAACAAGGGATTTTCTTCTCCTTTTATAGTAACTGATGCGTCAACCACTTCCCATGTTGGATATTTTAACGGACGTTTTTCTATGCGGTAAGTAAATCGGTTTTTATCCGTTGCTACATCTTCATTTACAAAGCCTGCTTTTTTTAGTTTGTCTTCAATAAAATACACACTTTTATTAAAGCCTGTATTTCCTACAACGCGCCAATATTGCTCCACAAAAGCTGTTGTTTCATAAGCTAAATCTCCCGTGATTTCAGGTGTCACCAAATCAAAATAATTTTCTGAATCTGCAACTTGTGCATTTGTACTATTAAAAAATAAAAAGCCTGCTAACAATGAATAACAGGCAACTATAGATTTAAACATGAGCTAAACTTTTAATTAAACAATCTCATTTTAAAAAGACTGTATTTTGATAAATATGTTATTTTTTTCCGCCAACTATAACTACTATTTCTCCTTTTGGCGGTTTGTTTGTGTAATGATTTAAAACGTCTTTTGCTGTGCCACGAACAGTTTCTTCATATAACTTTGTAAGTTCTCTAGAAACCGAAACTGGTCTATCTTCTCCAAAATACTCACAAAAATGACCGAGTGTTTTCACCAATTTATGAGGGCTTTCATAAAAAATCATGGTGCGTGTTTCTTCTGCTAATATTTTAAAACGTGTTTGACGTCCTTTTTTTACTGGCAAAAATCCTTCAAACACAAACTTATCGTTGGGCAAGCCGCTATTTACTAATGCTGGCACAAATGCTGTTGCTCCTGGTAAACATTCAACAGCGATGTCATTTTCTACACAAGCTCTGGTTAATAAAAACCCTGGATCTGATATAGCTGGTGTTCCGGCATCGCTAATTAATGCAATTACAGCACCATTTTTTAACTTGTTTACCAAACCTTCAACCGTTTTATGCTCATTGTGCATATGGTGTGATTGTGATGGTGTTGTTATTTCAAAATGCTTTAATAGTTTTCCTGATGTGCGTGTGTCTTCAGCAAGAATTAAATCGGCTTCCTTTAAAACATCAATGGCTCTAAAGGTCATGTCTTGAAGGTTTCCAATTGGTGTTGGAACAATATAAAGTTTACTCATAATGTGTCTTTTGAAAGCAGAAATCTAATCAAATTTGCTTTCAATAATTTCCATAAAACGTTGTTCAAGCTCATCTTTTCCTTCCCAGTTATTATAATCTGGTTTTACCATACTTTGTATAAGTTGGTTGGCCTCGCTAAAAGAGTTTGCCGTATTTAATTGAGAAAGTACACGATCGTAATCTTCGCTTTTTCCTTCAAAAAGGTGTTTTATAAATGCAATTTTATCATTTAATCCTATTGTAATTCCGCCTCGTTTTAGCTTATCATTAAGTGATTTTTTTTCGTCTTTTTTAAGATTAGAAACGGGTTCGAAAATAGGCGTTTCTTTAAAATCAGCTGTTATTTCATCAAAATCATTTTTATGGTGTTTTCTTGAATCTGGAATAGCTTTTTCAAAAATATCATCAATAGGGTCGTTGTCTTGGGGCATATAGGCGACCATATTTTTTATTTTTTCTATGGCTGGCTCCATAATTTGCTCGTGTTCGTGCTCATCAAGGTTTATGTAAATCTTATCATTTACCTCAATATTATCACTCACTTTATTATTAAAAGCTACATCTAGCATCCCAAAAAACGAAGAATCGTTACCTATAGTTGGTAAGTCGTCTTCAAAATTTTCATGAGCAAACTTTAGAACTGATAGCTTTTCATAAAGCGCAGCAACTTCATCATGCATTCTGATAACATCTTCTTTTCCTTTTAGCTTAAGAATCCTGTGAGCAATGCTAATTAATTCAGACTCTAATTTCTTCTTCATAACTTTTAATTTTTAATACAAATTAGGTTTTTGTTTTTTAATAAATTTACGCCACCTTTATACAAAACGAAGGATTGCTTTGTTTTAGTGTTAAAATTACAAAATGTTTCTCGAAAATACAGTAAATCATAAAGAACAATTTGGATGGATTGAAGTTATTTGCGGCTCAATGTTTTCTGGTAAAACAGAAGAATTGATTCGCAGGCTGAAACGCGCCCAATTTGCAAGACAGAAAGTTGAGATTTTTAAACCTGCTGTTGATGTACGCTATGACGACGAAAAAGTTGTATCTCATGATGCCAACGAAATCAGGTCTACGCCAGTGCCTGCCGCTGCAAACATCCCTATTCTAGCAGATGGCTGCGACGTAATAGGTATTGATGAAGCTCAATTTTTTGATGATGAAATTGTACGTGTTTGTAATGACTTGGCTAATAAAGGAATTCGTGTTATTGTTGCTGGTTTAGATATGGATTTTAAAGGAAACCCTTTTGGACCTATGCCTTATTTAATGGCAACCGCAGAATATGTTACCAAAGTGCACGCAATTTGT
Organism: Corallibacter sp.; assembly: GCF_048381695.1. Classification (NCBI taxonomy): domain Bacteria; kingdom Pseudomonadati; phylum Bacteroidota; class Flavobacteriia; order Flavobacteriales; family Flavobacteriaceae; genus Corallibacter; species Corallibacter sp. The sequence goes on from NZ_JBLXHI010000001.1 coordinate 78,486, forward strand.
ACAAGAACTGGAAATTTAGCCCAATATAGTTACAGAAAATCTAAAAACGATAACTTGGTATTACTAGGAGAAGTAGACGAGTATGAGCCTTTAAGTCGTGCTGCCTACTACAAATCTATGCAACGTGACAAGGTTAGAAACATGAATGTAAATGATGCTGAAGAAATAGATTCTAAAGACAACGATAGCTAATGCCTAAAACCCAAGAAACTGTTTTAGAGATAGACCTAAACGCTCTAAAACACAATTATCAACACCTAAAAAACAAGGTGCATCCAGAAACCAAGTTTCTGGCTGTTGTTAAAGCTTTTGCCTACGGAAGTGATTCTGTTGAAATTGCAACATATTTAGAATCTCTAAATGTAGATTACTTTGCTGTAGCTTATGTTAGCGAAGGTATACAACTTCGAGACGCTGGTATTACAAAACCAATTTTAGTTTTGCACCCGCAATCTGTAAATTTTGAAACAATTATAGAACGCTGTTTAGAACCAAGCCTTTATAGCCAGTATGTTTTAAACGCTTTTATTGAAGTAGCTGAAGCAAAAAAGCAACAAAACTATCCGGTTCATATCAAATTTAATACAGGGTTAAACAGATTAGGGTTTTCAGAAAAAGAGGTAACTCAAGCTAGTGATCGCTTATCAAAAACTAAATCTGTAAAAGTAGCTTCTATGTTTTCACATATTGCTGCCAGTGAAGACTTAAACGAGAAAGCTTTTACACTAAACCAAATACAAACCTTTAAAAACATTGCTCAAGAATTTAAAGAGCAAATTGGCTATCACCCAATGATGCACATGTGCAACACATCAGGGATATTAAACTACCCTGAAGCACATTTTGATATGGTTCGCTCTGGAATTGGTCTCTATGGCTTTGGAAACTCTGAAAAAGAAGATGCTTTCTTAAAACCAATAGCTGCACTAAAAACCATTATATCTCAAATTCATGAAATAAATACAGGAGATTCTGTAGGTTATAATCGTGCATTTATTGCAAAAAGACCAACAAAAACCGCCACAATTCCTATTGGTCATGCTGATGGCATAGGACGACAATATGGAAAAGGCAAAGGTTTTGGGGTTATAAATGGAAAAAAAGCTCCTTTTATAGGTAATGTATGTATGGATATGATTATGCTTGATGTAACTGATATAAACTGTCAAGAAGGTGATGAAGTTATTCTTTTTGATAAACAAACAACAGCCACAAGCTTTTCAGAAACTGCCAACACTATTTCTTACGAAATAATAACATCAATAACACAACGTGTAAAGCGAATTTTCCTAAAATAAAACATGATCATTTCTTGTTTTATTTTTTTTAATTAATTTAGAAACTTAATCACTAACTATTACAATTTATTATGCTTAAAGAATTTAAGGAATTTGCCATGAAAGGCAATTTGGTTGACATTGCAGTAGCATTTGTCATGGGTGCTGCATTCAACAATGTAGTAAAATCATTTACAGGAGGCATCGTTTCTCCTTTAGTAGGTTTAATTTTTAACACCGATTTCAAAGATTTAAAATGGATAGCAAAAGAAGGCACTATTAATGAAGCTGGTGAAACTGTAGGTGAAGTAGCTGTGCTTTACGGTGAATTTATTACCAATGTACTTGACTTTATAATTGTAGCCTTTGTAATGTTTATGCTTATTAAAGGTATTAACAGTTTAAAGAAAAAAGAAGAGCCTGCTCCAGCTGCTCCTGCAGGACCATCAGACAACGATTTACTAACTGAAATTAGAGATTTGTTAAAAAAATAACTGTTTGTTAAAAATATAACAATCTATAATTTCTTGTTAAAAAGCCTTTGTATTCATAAAAACAAAGGCTTTTTTTAATTTATAAAAAAGAATTAATAGTTAGCTTTGCTAAACATAATTAAATCAAAAAAAGAAGCCATGAAAATAGCTGTAGTTGGTGCCACTGGAATGGTAGGCGAAGTCATGTTAAATGTATTAAAAGAACGTAATTTTCCTGTTACGGAATTAATTCCTGTTGCATCAGAAAAATCTGTTGGTAAAACCATTACGTTTAGCGGTAAAGACTACACCGTTGTTTCTCTAGCAACCGCTGTTTCTTTAAAACCAGATGTTGCTTTATTTTCAGCAGGAGGAAACACATCGTTAGAATGGGCTCCTAAATTTGCCGAAGTAGGCACTACTGTTATTGACAATTCATCTGCTTGGCGAATGGATCAAACAAAAAAACTTGTTGTTCCTGAAATAAACGCAAGTCAGCTATCTAAAAATGATAAAATTATAGCAAACCCTAATTGCTCTACCATACAAATGGTTATGGCATTAGCACCTCTTCATAAACACTATAAAATAAAACGTATCGTTGTCTCAACATACCAATCTATATCTGGTACTGGAGTCAAAGCTGTAAAACAACTAGAAAACGAATTAGCAGGTATAAAAGGAGAGATGGCTTATCCATATCCTATTCATCAAAATGCTTTACCACATTGCGATGTTTTTGAAGAAAACGGTTATACCAAAGAAGAAATGAAATTGGTTCGTGAAACTCAAAAAATTCTTGATGACAAAACAATAGCGGTAACAGCAACAGCTGTGAGAATACCTACAGCTGGCGGACACAGTGAATCTGTAAATGTTGCCTTTGAAAAGGATTTTGACCTTACTGAAATACGCAACATATTAAGCAACACTCCTGGTGTAACTGTACAAGATAACCTGAATGAAAACTCATATCCAATGCCTATTTATGCTAATGGTAAAGATGATGTTTTTGTTGGTAGAATTCGTAGAGATGAGTCACAACCAAATACCTTAAATATGTGGATTGTAGCCGATAATTTAAGAAAAGGTGCAGCAACAAACACCGTACAAATAGCCGAATACTTGGTTGAAAACAACCTTTTATAAAGCCATAACCGTATAAATCAATAAATTATAACGTTCTTGTGTTTTTTTTCGTAAATTGGTGTGCTTTTAACACAAGTTTATGACAAAAAACTACTTAACTGTTATTTTTATTATTGTTTTCGGAATATGCATATGCTCATGTTCTTCCGACGACAACTATATACCCTATACTTATGTTGAAGACGAAGATAGTACGCAAGAATCTCCTGTAAATTTTGATATAAATGAGTTTCCTTATGCAAACCTGTCTGACTATAATTTTTTTGAAGGTGATTTAAAAGACCTAAATCCTGTATATGGTGTTTTACCTTATGATTTAAACTCTCATTTATTTACAGATTATGCAAAAAAGAAACGTTTTGTATGGATGCCAAAAAACACAAGTGCACAATATATAAACGATTATAGCTCGCTTAACTTTCCTGATGGCGCTGTTTTAATTAAAAATTTTTACTACGATAACGTACAGCCTCAAAACACAACTAAAATCATAGAAACCAGACTTATGATTAAAAAGTCTGATGAATGGATTTTTGCTAACTATATATGGAATGATGATCAAACAGAAGCAACATTTAGTCTAGAAGGAGGCACCACAAACATTGAATGGATTCAAAATGGTGAAACTAAAAATGTAGCTTATAAAATACCTCCTGAAAGCGAATGCTTTACTTGCCATAAAATAAACGCAGTTCCAATGCCTATTGGTCCTAAACCACAAAATTTAAATAAAAGTATCACTTACGCTGAAGGCACATTAAATCAATTAGAAAAATGGCAACAATACGGATACCTTGAGCAAAACATTCCTTATACAATAAACTCTACAGTAAACTGGGAAGACACAACGCAACCCATTGATTTAAGAATGCGATCTTATGTTGATATTAATTGTGCACATTGTCACTCTGATTACGCACACTGTAATTACAGGCCTATGAGGTTTCCATTCCATGAAAACAATGACGAAACAAACCTAGGTGTTTGCGTTGAGCCTGAAGAACAATTTGGAGGCCTTAACTACATCGTAGTTCCCGGTAACATCAACAGGTCTATGCTCTATTTTAGAGTGAGCACAACCAACGACCAAAGAAAAATGCCTTTACTAGGTCGGACGCTAGTTCAGGAAGAAGCTATAGCTATGATTGAGGAATGGATAAATTCAATATCAACAACATGTCAATAAACTATTTTAACCCTCACTATAAATTATGAAAAAAATCACGTTATTATTCGCAAGCGTCTTTTACAGCCTGCTTTTTTACGCACAAGATGACTGTAATTCAGCCATTGCAGTTACCGCAGGCACACACACGGTAACTCAAATAAACGGAACTCAAGGCACATCTATTATTTGCGCCGGAACGGGTAATGGATCTAGGGCAGAATGGTATACTTTTACACCAACAATTGACGCTAATGTAACTGTATCAACCAGTTTAGCTCAAAACTCTGGAGGCGATACAAGAATTCAAATATATGAAGGCGCATGTAACTCCTTGAATTGTGTTGGAGGAGATGATGATAGTGGCAACGTCTACCTTTCTATAGCAAGTTTTAACGCTACTGCCAATACCACGTATTATATCGCATTTGACAATAGGTGGAGCTCTAGTGGCTTTGACTTTGAAATAACATTAGATGACCCTCTTCCGCCACCTCCTTTTTCTTTTTCAGGACAAACACTAGCAACCACAGGCTCAACAATGGGTATTGTTGACATGAACGGTGATTTTTTAGATGATATCATTGCTATCCCTGGATCAGGAGGTGTTTATAATCTAAATATTTATTATCAACAAATCAATGGAACATTTGTTAGCGAAAGCTATACTCCTCAAGCTAGTAGATCTCCTACATGGAGTTTAGCAGTTGGAGACATTGATGCTAACGGCTATAACGATTTAATATTTGGAAACAGTTCTGGATGCAATATAATTAAAGCCAATCATAATGGCTCAGCTTATACAACCGTATATGATAATAGCGGTGTTTTTACACAACGTACAAATTTTGTAGACATAAATAATGATGGTCATTTAGATGTTTTTGTTTGCCATGATGTAGACCCAAGTGTTTATTATTTAAATGACGGTAACGGCAACTTAACATTTTATAGATCTCCAGAAATAGGCACATCAAACAGCTCTCCTTACCAATTAGGGGCTTACTATTCTGGTGGAAATTATGGGTCTATATGGATTGATTATGATAATGATAGAAACCTAGATATGTTTATGGCTAAATGCGGTGGTGCATACCCAAGATATGTTAATCAAATGCACAGGAATACAGGAACAGATTATGTTGAAAATGCTAGTGATATTGGTTTAGCTGATGGAGATCAAACGTGGTCTGCTGCTTGGGGAGATTTTGATAATGACGGTGATTTAGATGTTTTTGTTGGCGCTAGTTCGGGACCTCATGTACTTAAAGCAAATAACGGAGCTCCAAATTACACATTTACAGACATAACTTCTAGCTCTGGTGTAAGCGCCTTAACTACAACATCTAGAGAACATGTTACTTATGATTTAGATAATGATGGCTACCTAGATATCATTTCAGGAAACAATGTGTTAAGAAATAATGGAGACATGACCTTTACACCATATTTAGATGTATTTTCTGGTAGTGGCGCTTTTGGAGATTTGAATAATGATGGTTTTATTGATGCGTATAGAGGGTCTTCAGTTTATCTAAATGATGGAAACAATAATAACTGGATAAAAGTTACTGTAGAAGGAGGTGCTACAACTGGTATGAGTAATAGAAATGGAATTGGTGCTAGAATTGAACTTCACACACCTTCAGGGGTACAAATTAGAGACATTAGAAGTGGAGAAGGTTTTGAGTTTATGAATACACTAAATGCTCATTTTGGTTTAGGCACAGAAACACAAATTGACAATATTATCATTTATTGGCCTTCAGGAATTATTGATAATGTATATAGCCCATCAATTAATCAAACTATTAAAGTAAATGAAGGTGAAACTCTCACGGTTCAAGACGAAACATTAAGCAACCTTACTATTTACCCTAATCCTGTAAAAGACATAATTAACCTTCAAAGTAATGAAAACTTAACAAGCAGAATTGCTACTGTTTTTGATATAAACGGTAAAAAAGTGCTTAACCAAAGATTACAAGACAACACGATGAATGTTTCTAAACTTCAAAGTGGTTTTTACATCTTAAGACTAGAAAGTCAAGGCAAAGTAGTAAACAGAAAATTTATAAAAGAATAATCTATTCTTAAATATAAAAACTTAAAAACCGCCACATCTGTGAGCGGTTTTTTTTGTATACTTTTGCAGTATGCTTCAAGTAAAAAACATCTATTTTTCCTATAAAGACACCCCTGTTTTAAAGAATATCAATTTCTCTATAAAACAAGGAGAACACTTATCTATAATTGGAGAAAGTGGTTCTGGAAAAAGCACATTACTAAAATTAATTCATGGTGAATATGATTTGCTTAAAGGAGATATTCTCTGGAAAGATCAAGAAATTTTAGGGCCTAAATATAATTTGGTAATTGGCTACGACTTTGTGAAATATGTTGCTCAAGAATTTGAGTTAATGCCTTTTATATCGGTTGAAGAAAATATTGGGAAGTTTCTTTCTAATTTCTATCCTAATAAAAAAAGAAAACGTATTAAAGAGTTACTTGATGTTGTTGAACTTAATGCATTTTCAAAAACTAAAGTAAAAGATTTGAGCGGCGGACAAAAACAACGTGTTGCACTTGCTAGAGCTTTAGCTAAAGAGCCTGAAATTATTTTAATGGATGAGCCTTTTAGTCATATTGACAGCTTTAAAAAACAATCGTTAAGGCGTCGTTTGTTTAACTATTTAAAAGAGAAAAACATCTCATGTATTGTTGCAACTCATGACAAAGAAGATGTACTTGGTTATGCAGACACAATGCTGGTTTTATCTGATGCTAAAGTACTTGCTTATAACACACCACAAACATTATATAACAAGCCTAACAATGCTTTAATTGCTTCTTTTTTTAATGAATATAACATTATAAACAACACCATTGTTTATGCTAATGAACTTATAATTACTGAAGAGAAATCAGATATAGTAGCTATTGTAACCCAAAGCTATTTTAAAGGATATTACTACCTTATTGAAGCTAAAATTAATAATGATATTATTTTTTTTGAGGCTAAATTTTCAATAAAAAAAGGGGCTGAAATTGCTCTTAAAATTATAAAAAGTACATTATAGCACTTGGTCTATTTTTATTTTTTGATTGTTAAAAACTATTATATCTCCTTCTGTTTTTCCCATTAAAAGTTTTCCAATAGGCGTTGTTGGTGATATTGCATAAAAGTTATCAGCTTCAGCTGTCAGTTTCCCTATACTAATTGCTATAAAATAATGGTTTTGTGACGTGAATACCACACTTCCTAACCCTATTATTTTAGAATGACTTGAAGTATCTATTTTGTATAATACGTGCTTAAGGTTTTCTGCATTAGCTAACTGATTTCCTGCTTTTTCTCGTTCTAATTGTAACATAGCTCTGCCTGTTTCGTGCTTGTCTCCAGCACTACTTTTGGTTTCAGACAGCAATGCTTCTTGAATGCCTTTTATAACATTAAGTATTGTTGCTATTTGCGATTCTATAACCTCTAAACTCTTAATATGTAATGTTTGTTTTACTGTCATTCTAACAATGCGGTCATTTCACTACCAATTAAACTACCTATAGCTACGCCCATACCACCTAATCTAACTCCACAAAAAACATTATCACTGACTTGTTTAACAATTGTTCTTTTAGAACAACCTACTCCCATAATTCCGCTCCATCTATGATCAATCTCAAATGAAATATCGGGTAAAATGGTGTTTTTAAGCAACATTTCTAAATGATTTTGAATAAGGTCTGTTTGTCCAAACTCTGTTGTTTCTTCAGTTTTAAAATCTAAATTTCGTCCTCCGCCAAATAAAACTCTATCATTAATGTTTCTAAAATAATAATACCCTTTGTCTAAATGAAAAGTTCCTTTTATGTGTAAGTGATCTATAGGTTTTGTAATTAAAATTTGAGCCCTAGCAGGTTTTACAGATTCGTTAAGTAGCTGCGAAGCAAAACCGTTTGTTGCTATAAATAACTTTGATGTTTTAAAGTCAAAATAATTAGTCTCTACCTGAACACTATTAGTTATGTCACTAAAGCGCTTTACTGTTATGTTATTTAAGATTTTTATACCTAAAGTTTGTGCCTTAATAATTAAGGCATTCATCATTTCTCCCGTATCTAATTGTCCTTCAAAAGGAGTGAACACATACTGATTTTGAATGTTTTTAAAACCAAACTTATTGGCGTTTAAATAAAAAGTATCTTGTTTAAAAATTGGATGTAAAAGCTTATTAATATTCTCTATTTGAGATATGCATTCATTAAAAAAAGTATTGTCTGTATCTGAAAACAACTCATAACCACCATTTTGATGATATGATATTGTTTTGTCTCCTAAATTCTCTCTTAAAAGTTTTAAGCCTTGTATGCGTTTATTAATAAGTGTTTTAACCTCTTCTTCAGAATGCGATTTTAAATCGTCTAATATTTCACTTAAGCTACCAAAACAAGCAAAACCTGCGTTTTTAGTACTAGCTCCATGAGGAAAAAAACCTTTTTCTAAAACCACAATTTTAGACTTTGGAAAACGCTTTTTTAAACTAATAGCACAGTTTAACCCCACAATACCACTACCTACAACAGTATAATCGACATTTTCTAACCATGTTTTTATTTCCCAATAAGATACATTTATCATGTTTTAAATTTAAAAAAGAAAAGCTCCTTTACAGGAGCTTTTCTTAAGTTTATTTTACTGAAAAAATTATTTTACAACAATCTTTTTTGTAACGGTTTTAGAACCTGATTTTACTTGTAGTAAATACATACCAGCTTGTACATCTCCTAAATTTATGTTTTCATTAAATGCACCTGTGTTTTTGTAACCTTTGTTAAATACTAGTCTACCTCTAATATCGTAAACTTGTACGTCAACATTTTCATTACCTGCATTTAATTTAATATTAAAATCACCGTTATTTGGGTTTGGATAAACAGAGAAAGAGTCTTCTAAATTAAACTCGTTAGTAGATAATTGAGGAATAAACCCTCCTTCTTCACAAATTGTTAAAGTAACACTATTCCAGGTAGCTCGGTTTCCATCTACTAGAACATCTCCTACATAAAATACCCATTCTCCAAGAGAACTCTCTCCATCAGCAAAGCTCAATGCATCAGTAGGTATAATATTATCTCCAACATTTGTGTTTCCACAGTCAATAGCATTTCCTTCATCGTCATAGGTTACAATTAAGTCTTCAGAACTATCACAGCCTCCCCAACTTAATCTGTGGAATCCTTCGGTCTCAAAAGGTCCTCTTAATGCTGTACGAATTTCATCAACATTAGTTGTAGTAATATCAACACTTACATTAACATCTGTTATTGTTACATTATCTGTTATATCTAATAAATAGCCACTAAAACTTGTTCCATTTTCCTCTAATAAAATTCCAGCATTAAACACATAATCTTGGCATACATTCCCTGGTACATAAGAATAGTTTCCTATTGCAAAAAAGTTATCGTTTACATTAAAGAATATACCATTAGCTGCCTCTACCATTATTCTACAATACGGTGCGCTTACGTTAGGAACAGTAATTGTATAAGTTCCATTATTAGGTACATTAGATGCTAATACTGTTGTAAATTCAGCATCTGGGTTTTGAGATGTAGATAGTAATATATTTACATTAGACTCTCCGATTAAGCCAGCATTAGTTCCTGCAACATCCCAAGTTATTGTTTCCATTTGTCCTGGTGTCCATACAATTTGATCAGTATTTTGAGATGTAACAACAAATGGGCCAGCTGTTGTAGTAACTGTTGCTGTCATACCATCTGATGCTGTTTGTCCTCCTCTTGGATCATTATCGCGTACAGTTACTTGAAAGTCAAGATCTCTATTAACAGACACTAATTTTTCCCAAGCTGTAGATCCTCCAGAAACTAATAAGTCTGGTATATTAGGAATATATCTCGTTGGATTTGTTGTTCCTGCAAAAGAACGAACAACAGGACCTGTTGCACTTGTTTCTAAAGGAACTCCTGCTGTACCTAAATCATATTGTTCCCATGTATATGTATGAGTTGATGTACCGTCAGCATCTGTTGAAGAAGCTGTTAATTTATAAGGAGTAGACATCGGGATATTGTAATCAGCACCTGCATTAGCCGATGGCGCAGAGTTACCTGTTGCTGATAAAGCACCACAGTTACTATTTCCTATAGAAACATTAGACCAAATCATTTGTATACTTTTTTGGTGGAAATATGCATCACTATTTGACTGAACGTTATCTGGTGCACAAATACCAGCATATGCCATAATTGTAGATCCACTTCCTGGCTCATAAGCATTTGATGCTGTTCTATTTCCGCCACCACAGCCTCCTGAAACACTGTTAAATGTATGTGGCGCTCCATATTGATGGCCCATTTCATGACACACATAATCAATATCAAAAGCATCACCAACAGGTGCTGTTAATCCAGTAACACCTCTGGCCTTATTTGAAGTACAAGGTGAATTTAAAGTTGCAATTCCACCGCCGCCAGTACTAAATACGTGACCTATATCATAGTTTGCAGAACCAATAGCGCTATTTAGTACTGTGGTGTTTTGACCTAACATAGCAGATCCACTTTCATTACTATAAATGTCCGAACCAATGTAAATTACATCAAGGTTGTTAGGTACTAATTCCATAGTTATAGAAAATTCTTTTTCGTAAACACCATTTACACGTGTCATAGTAACAACCATAGCATCTAAAACAGCTGCTTTCTTATCAGCTTCAGGAGATAAAGCAGGAATACCTGCAGCATTCCAATGGAATGAAGAATACTCAATAGTACATGCTAATGCTAATCTAAACGTACGTAGGTTCCCATCATTTGCATTTCTTGCTGCGTGAACATCAAAATCAGATTCTAAATCTAAATGTTCATCATCAACATACTCACAAACAAAACTATCCTCTAAATTAGGTAAGTCTCTTTTAGCATAAACAATGTATCCGCGGCCATCTGTAGAATAAGGATCTATAAATTGGGTTCCCTTTTCAGACGATAAAAACATACCATGTAATCCTTGGTTTGTAACACTAAATCTGATAATTGTTTCAGGATTTTCTATACTTTGTCCTACATAAGATCTTAATTCTGGAAATTGAGCTTGAAGATCTGGGTGTAATACTGATGCTTCAGACACTCTAAAAGACTCAAAATTACCATTTGCTGTAGGAAAATCTACAATTGTATTTGATTTCATTCTTGAATTACCCAATCTTGCTGGTGCACTTTCAAGACTACCTCTTAAAGCAGTTATATCTAACTGATAAAAATCTCCTTTTTTAGGCTCTGTTTTTCTTATGGTTAGCTCTTTATTAGCAAAACTACTTTTATCTTTTTTAGACCAAAAAGACTTGTTTTGACCATAAAAGTTAGCAGTAAATATTACAGCTAATAAAAACAAACCACACTTAGTGTAATTATTTTTCATGTTTTAATTTTTTATTAATTTTATAAAAATACTCCGTTATTTTAAAACTGACAAAGTTTTAACATACAGAAGCCCTATTTACGATACTTTACTAATATGAAAATACTTTTTTTAACCTTTGTTTTTGCCTCTATTTTATCTTGTGCCAACAAGCAAGATAAGTTAATGGGTAATAAAGACGAAAAAACGGTTTCTATATGTCCTGAAGACGGACAATGCAAGTTGACTGTTCTAAAAAATAAATCTATTAAAATTAAAGAAGATGAATTTGGCGCAACCTATTCTCAAATAACTGATAGTAACAATATTTTAATAGAATTTGAGTATAAACGAAATGAAATTCAGAATACAGCTGATAGCAGCTACAAAGAATTAGTATATATAGAACTTAACCCTAGGAATCTAGAAGTTAATTATTCTGATGCCGATTTAAAAAAAGCAAATATTACTTATGCTAGATTATGTTTTTGTAGAGGACAAACGGGCTACTACAATATTTTATCTGGTAATTTAAAGATAGAAAAAACCAGTGACAAGCATTATAGTTTAGAGTTAAGCTTTAAAACTTTTGAAGTTCCTCAAATTATCACATACATAAAAGATGATTTTTCGATATAAAAAAAGCTCTGGAAATTTCAGAGCTTTTTTTGTTTATTCTTCTTCTTGAGGTTGTATTTCAAAATCTTCCATAAATTTTGTTGTATAATTTCCAGCAATATAATCTGGATTATCCATTAACTGTCTATGGAAAGGTATTGTAGTTTTTATTCCTTCAATAACAAACTCATCAAGTGCTCGTTTCATTTTGCTTATAGCCTCTTCTCTAGTTTGAGCTGTAGTAATTAACTTTGCTATCATAGAGTCGTAATTAGGTGGAATTATATATCCTGCATATACGTGCGTATCTAAACGAACTCCGTGCCCGCCTGGAGCATGTAGCGTTGTTATTTTTCCTGGTGAAGGCCTAAAATCATTGTAAGGGTCTTCAGCATTAATTCTACATTCTATTGAGTGTAAATTTGGTGTGTAATTTTTTCCAGAAATTGGAACACCAGCTGCTACTAATATTTGCTCACGAATCAAATCAAAGTCTATTACTTGTTCAGTAATTGGGTGTTCTACTTGAATACGTGTATTCATTTCCATGAAGTAGAAGTTTCTGTGTTTATCAACTAAAAACTCTACGGTTCCAGCACCTTCATATTTTATGAATTCTGCAGCTTTTACAGCAGCTTCACCCATTTTCTTTCTAAGTGCATCTGTCATAAATGGCGATGGCACTTCCTCTGTTAATTTTTGATGACGGCGTTGTACAGAGCAATCTCTTTCTGACAAATGACATGCTTTTCCTCTTGAGTCACCAACCACTTGAATTTCAATGTGCCTTGGCTCTTCAATAAGTTTCTCCATATACATATCGTTATTACCAAAAGCAGCTTTTGATTCTTGTCTAGCAGAATCCCACGCGTTTTTTAAGTCTTCTGGTTTCCATACGGCACGCATACCTTTTCCACCACCACCAGCAGTTGCTTTAAGCATTACTGGGTAACCTATGTCTTCTGCTAATTTTTCACACTCTTCAAAATCCTTGATAATGCCATCACTTCCAGGTACACATGGTACTCCTGCAGCTTTCATTGTTGCTTTCGCAGAGGCTTTATCCCCCATTTTGTCTATCATATCGGCAGAGGCACCAATAAATTTAATATCGTGCTCTTCACAGATTTTAGAAAACTTTGCGTTTTCTGATAAAAACCCGTAACCCGGATGTATTGCATCAGCATTGGTAATTTCAGCAGCCGCAATAACATTAGACATTTTTAAATATGACTCACTACTTGGCCCAGGACCTATACAAACAGCTTCGTCTGCAAACTTAACATGCAAACTTTCTGCATCTACTGTTGAGTATACTGCTACTGTTTTTATGCCCATTTCTTTACAGGTTCTAATAACACGTAGTGCTATTTCACCTCTATTGGCAATTAGTATTTTTTTAAACATAACTTGTGTTTTTAAAAATTTCAAATTCCAAACTCGTTGTCTTTATTGTTTTAGACAAATTTCAAATACTGAATTTTTGAGTCCTGTTTAATCAGGTGAGAATTGGAATCTTTAAATTGGTTATGATGGATCTACCAAAAATAATGGTTGATCGAATTCTACAGGTGAAGAATCGTCAACTAAAACTTTTACAATTTTACCAGAAACTTCAGATTCTATTTCATTAAAAAGTTTCATCGCTTCGATGATACACAATACATCACCTTCTTTAATTGTTTGACCAACTTCTACAAATACTGGTTTATCTGGAGATGGTTTACGGTATAATGTACCAATGATTGGAGATTTTATTGTAATATATTTTGAATCGTCTGCGTTAGTAGCTGGTGCTGCAGCTGCTGGCGCTTGTGCAGGTGCTACTGGTTGAGCAACAGCAGGAGCTGCTTGAGCCACAGGCGCATTTACAGGTATTTGTTGAACGTAGGTTGTTGTTTCTTTATCATCACTACCTGTTCTAATTGTGATTTTTACATCTTCGGTTTCTAATTTAACTTCGCTTGCACCTGATTTAGCTACAAACTTTATTAAATTTTGAATGTCTTTTAAATCCATAGTTATTTAGATATTAAAAATTTGTTTTTTTGTTAATTTAGGAATTGTAGGCCCATTTTAGGTAAATAGATCCCCATGTAAATCCGCCACCAAATGCAGCAAATATCAGTTTATCTCCTTTTTTAAGTTGAGATTCGTAATCGTTAAGTAACAGAGGTAAAGTTGCTGATGTTGTGTTTCCATACTTATGGATGTTCATCATTACTTTTTCTGGTTCTAATTCTATTCTATTGGCTGTTGCATCAATAATGCGTTTGTTTGCTTGATGCGGCACTAACCATGATATGTCTTCATTTGTAAGGTTGTTACGTTTCAGTATTTTTTCTGCCACATCTGCCATATTAAATACAGCATTTTTAAATACTGTTTTGCCGTCTTGGAATACGTAGTGTTTACCTTCTTCAAGAGCTTCTGGTGTTATTTTGTATGATGAACCTCCGTAGGTTGCTTGCAAAAACTCTCTTCCTGCTCCATCACTTCTTAAATATTCATCTTGAAGTCCTAATCCGTCTTCATTTGGTTCAAATAACACTGCACCAGCTCCATCTCCAAAAATGATACACGTCGCTCTGTCTTCATAATTGATCATTGAAGACATTTTATCAGCACCTATAAGTAAAACCTTTTTATATCTGCCTGATTCTATATATCTAGAAGCTACAGACATCCCGTAAAGAAAGCTAGAGCATGCTGCTTCTAAATCAAAAGAGAATGCATTTACAGCGCCTATTTGTGATGCTGTATATGCGGCTGTTGCGGCAGCTTTCATATCTGGAGTTGCTGTTGCAACAATTACCAGGTCTATTTCTTCAGGATTAATACCTTTTTTATTTATAAGGTCTTTTGCTGCTTCTATAGCTAAAAAAGAAGTTCCTTTTCCTTCTTCTTTAAGAATTCTTCGTTCTTTAATACCTGTACGTGTGGTAATCCACTCGTCATTGGTGTCAACCATTGTTTCTAGAATTTGGTTGGTTAACACATAATCTGGCACATAGGCTCCTACAGCTGTAATTGCTGCTGAGATTTTACTCATAATGTTTTGTTTAATTTTACCAAAAACAGCTGTTTGTAACACAAAATGTGCTAAAAACAGATTTTTTAGGCTTAATTTTATGCAAATTAAGTCGTTTTTGGCATCTATAAAAATTTATCACAAAAAAAACGCTCATGAGAGAGCGTTTTAATATATGCATGCATAATACTTATGCTAAATTTTCTTCGGCTTCTGAATTGTCAATCAATACTTGTCCTCGGTAATATAATTTACCTTCATGCCAGTGAGCTCTGTGGTATAAGTGCGCTTCTCCTGTAGTAGGACACGTAGCAATTTGTGGTACAGTTGCTTTGTAGTGTGTTCTTCTTTTATCTCTTCTTGTTTTAGAGATTTTTCTTTTAGGATGTGCCATTTTCTATTTTATTTATCCGTTAATAGTTTTTTTAAAGTATTCCAGCGAGGATCTGTTTCGTCTCCTTCTGTATTATTTTTATCTGCCTTAGGGCTTAATTCTTCTAGTTTTTTTAGTATTTCAGAATCTAATGTACCATCTTCTACTCCTGGGTGTACACGTTTTGTTGGAACAGAAAGCACTACAAGTTCGTAGATATATTGTTGAATATTTATTTCATATTCTCCATGTGGAATAATTAATATATCTATTTCTTCATCATTGTATGCTTCGCCAAACTTAACAACCAAATTGAATGTGTTTGAAACTTCTTGATTATACGCTTCGTTTGTAACGTCACAGTTTACATTTACTGTTCCAGAAATTTCAAAACTTAACTCAAGTAATGTTGTCTTCTTTTCAAATTCAACATTTACACCAACTGATGAGCTATTAAATTCTTCATACCCAAAATGTTCAAAGAACGAATTATCTATATGATACTCAAAATGATGTTTCCCTAGCTTTAGTCCTACAAATGGAATTGTAAACTCTTTTAGTAACTTCATTATCCATCTAATTTTGAGCCTGCAAATATATAAAATATTCTTTAGCTTTTTAAACTTATAAACATTTTTTTGTTTATATCTTTTTTTGTGGCACTTTTAAAGGGTTTTTATGAAGCTCATCATATTCTAATCTGTTCTTAAACAGTTTTAAAGCCATAAATACGGCTTCTTTAAATGAGCTTTCATCTGCAATGCCTTTTCCTGCTATTTCATAAGCTGTACCATGATCTGGCGAGGTTCTTATTTTATTGAGACCTGCGGTAAAATTCACACCTTTTCCAAAGGATAATGTTTTAAACGGAATTAAACCCTGATCGTGGTATGATGCTATAATGGCGTCAAATTTTTGATAATTATCTGACCCAAAAAAACTATCAGCAGCATAGGGACCAAAAACTAACTTTCCAGAATCTTTAATTTGTTTTAGTGTTGGTCTCATTACATTATCATCTTCTTTCCCTATAACACCATTATCTCCTGTGTGTGGATTTATTCCTAAAACTGCAATTTTTGGTTTCCCGATTTTAAAATCTTTTTGCAGTGAATTATAAACCGTATTTATTTTGTTTACAATCAGTTTTTTAGATATATGTTTTGACACATCTTTTACAGGTACATGATCTGTTAGCAGCCCTACGCGTAATGTTTCTGTAACCATAAACATCAAACTATCTCCTTGTAGCTCTTTTGCTAAATAATCTGTATGTCCTGGAAAATTAAAGTCTTTAGACTGAATGTTATGCTTGTTTATAGGCGCTGTTACCAAAACGTCTATGTTGTCATTTTTAAGCGCTTTTGTTGCTGCTTCTAATGATTTAATGGCAAACTCTCCTTTTTTTGGGTTTTCTACTCCAAACTCAATTTTTACATTCTCGTTCCAAGCATTGAAAACATTAATTTTTCCAGAAACAATTTGATTTAATTGGTTGATTCCATTAAAATTAACATCTAAATTAAGGTGGTTTTTATAAAAAGACACTGTCTTTGCCGAAGCAAAAATTACTGGTGTGCAAAACTCTAGCATTCTAGCGTCTTGAAATGTTTTTAAAACAACTTCAGGACCTATACCGTTTAAGTCACCAATTGATATTCCTACTATGATATTTTCTTCCTTCTTCATTTAGTTATGATAACTTTTGTTTGTAATTTTACAAACGCAAATTTAACTAAATAATTCGTACTTATGTTTACAGGAATCATAGAAGATATAGGAGTTGTTCAACATATTGAAAAAGAGCTTGATAATATTCACATAACAATGTCTTCTAATTTCACTTCTGAATTAAAAATAGATCAAAGTGTTTCTCATAATGGTGTTTGTTTGACTGTTGTAAAAATTGACGGAGATGATTATATGGTTACAGCAATAGAAGAAACTCTTAATAAAACAAACTTAAATACTCTAAAAGTTAATGACTCTGTAAACCTTGAAAGAGGCATGAAACTTCATGATAGATTAGACGGACACATTGTTCAAGGCCATGTAGACCAAACAGCCATATGCAAAAGTATTGAAGAAGCTTCTGGAAGTTGGATTTTCACCTTTGAATACGATAAATCACTCAACAATATAACAATAGAAAAAGGATCAATAACGGTAAATGGAGTAAGTTTAACTGTTGTAAACTCTAAAGAAAACAGCTTTAGTGTTGCTATTATTCCTTATACATATGAACACACAAACTTTAAAGACTTTAAAGTTGGCACAGAAGTAAATTTAGAATTTGACGTAGTTGGGAAATACGTAAAAAAACTATTTTCTCTTAACCTTTAGCCTTATTATTTTTTAACGCTTTAGAAGCTCCATAAGCCAAGCCTATTCCCGCTACTACTAATACTCCTGCATCTATTGGAAGTCCAGGTGGTGGCGGTGGTCTGTTAGCATCAACTGGTTCTGGTACGCTTTGAGCTACACAAACAAAACTTATTAAAACAAATAAGATTGAGGCAAGTATTTTTTTGTTTTGTATAATCATCTGTTAGTAAATGTATAAAAAAACATGATTTTGCAAAATAAAAAAGATATAAAACATCTTTAAAACGCTAAAAACATCGATAAAAAACACAAGTGTGCGATTTTTCGTTTGCTTTTATAAAGCTCAAATATATGTTTTTTTAAAACAAATAAAACATTTCTGCTTTAAATAATTGTTATGAGAACATTTGCATCTTTCAGATACGTAAGTAGATACCTGTTTTTGTTTTAAAACATCTATACTTAAAAGAGTTTAAAAACATATAAAAATTAACGCTTTAAAGAGAAATGAGATCTAAACTGTTTAGGCTGTCCATACTCTTCATAACTCAATACAAACCAGTAATCTGAATACGTTAAATTAGAACCTTTATAAGTACCATCCCATCCTGGTCCAGAAGGCTTTATGTTTGCCAACACCTTACCATAACGGTCAAAATACTTTTAGGTCTTGTTAAATTTACAAATATAGGTTTCGAATAGTTATTCCTCTCTGCTTTTTGCTTAAAAAGTATTCAAAAAGGACATAGAAAAAAATAAAAATACAAAGATTACTATACTTTTAATGCAACGCAACTTATATAACGCCCAAAACGATACTTTTTTTAAATAAAAAAAGCTTGAGAAATAAATTTCTCAAGCTTCATAACAATTAATCAAGCAAGTGTTTTTTTTTGAAAACACTATTTTTTTATAACCTTAAATGTTTTTTGTGAGTTACCAATGTTTACTGTAACAAAGTAAACTCCGTTATTTAAATCATTCATATTAACTTGTGTTTTTAAGCCGTTTGGAGTTACTCTTACAACTTCTTGACCAACAAGATTACAAATGCTAATTTTAGACATTGTGTTTGCTGCTTCAATCATTAAAGTATTCACAACTGGGTTAGGATAATACTTAAACGAATTAAAATCGTTTGAAGATTCTACACTTAATGAAGGATCTGAATAAGCCATTAAAGAAAATTCTGCAGTACTGCTAGAGGCATGAATAGCTACTAAATACGTTTGATTTGCAACAAGCTCTCTTGTTCTTTCTCCTACCAAACCATTATTACATGTTTTATCAGTAGAAACAGTTAGTGTTGTTGCATTAGCACACTCATCATTAACAGATGCCACTGGTGGTGTTTTTAAACATATGTCATAGTTTTGAGCATAGTTTATACCTAATCTTGTGTAATTACGAATATAGTACGTATTTCCATCTGTTAACCCACTAAATATAGCGTAATTTCCTTCTTTACAGCCTACGCTTGTTAAAGAGCCACAAGCTGATCCTTCGATTGAATAGTACCTCCATCTCCTATAGCAGCTGTTATGTTTAAATACTCAACTACAATTGTATTTCCATCTGCCACAAAACTAAACCACACGTCGTTACTATCTCCTGTAGAACAAGCTGAATTTGCTGTATCAGCAACATCTACATAAAAACCTCCTGTAAACGTGATTTCTTTTGGGTTACTACATGTTGCACCAACTAGTGGAGCACTTCGTACTACAAAACTTTCTTCAGAACATGATGCAGCGTCTCCAAACCCTTTGAAAGGTACGATTGTTACAAAATAATCCTTTTCGTAAGTTAAACCAGTTAAACTATAGCTTGTTTCGGTAATTATGTCTCCATTAACTACATCTGTTAATCCTGTTTCTGTTCCAACATACACTTTGTATCCTGTTGCTATACCTGTTGCAGAACTCCACTCTAATAAAGTATCTAGTTCAACTTCTGTTGTCGCAGAAGTCATTACAGCATCACAATTAGGAACCGTTGTTGCTGATTGTAATAAAGACACATTATCTATTGAAAAAGAAAGGTTTACATCTGAACCATTGTTTATAGAAAAACGTGCTTGAAAATCATTGCCAGCAGCAAGTGTGCCTATATTTATAACTCCACTTGAAACACATGTCGTCATATCTACGAATGTAAAAGAAGCATCATTTATTGTTGTGATTGTTGTCCAGTTTGCTCCATTATCAACAGTGTATTCTAACACTATAGATACCCAACCAGCTGGTGGCGCATTGAACGATGGTGGAAAACCAAAAACTACTTCAAAAATATTATAATCAAAGCTTACAATTAAATCTGTATTATTTGTAATTGCAGAATAAAGAGGTGTTGTAAGTGAAGCTGTTCCTCCTAAAGCTACATTGCAAATTCGCTTAATCCTGACCCACCACAAGGAGCAGATGTGCTTGTGCTAAAACCAACATCGGTCCAGCCACTAACCTGGCCGTTGTTTGAAGCACTATCAAAATTTTCTACAACCTCTACTTGAGAGAATGCAGCAACACTAAAAAGTGTTAATAATAAAAGTGTAATTTTTCTCATTTCGAATTAAAATTTAGTTAGTATTTATTAATTTCTTGATTACCTGTTTAAGAAGTCAATCATATTCATTTTCAACCACTAAAATATCTTGGTTTTCAAAAATTAACGTTGTGTTTGCTAGTGATAAATATATTAACACATATACCATATATAATAGCTTGTATGTTTAGCATTTACCGAAATTTGAAAGGCAAAAAAGACAATTAAAACACTGATTTACAGAAAAGTAAATTAATATGTTAGTGTTTTGTTAACTTTAGCTAAAAACAAGTGATTTACTGAATATTTTTCCGGTTTTACATTGATTACCGTAATATTTTTTAAAAAATTAACTGATTATCCGCACTTAATTAAAAAGTAAAATAGATTATAATAATTACAAGAAATGTGCTTTTG
Source organism: Corallibacter sp. (assembly GCF_048381695.1). Classification (NCBI taxonomy): domain Bacteria; kingdom Pseudomonadati; phylum Bacteroidota; class Flavobacteriia; order Flavobacteriales; family Flavobacteriaceae; genus Corallibacter; species Corallibacter sp. The sequence goes on from NZ_JBLXHI010000001.1 coordinate 99,281, forward strand.
TAACTTATGTCACTTAGCGTGAAATCATGAATATGTATTTTTGTAAAAAAACTAAATACATGAATTGGATTTACGAACCTTGGCCATGGTATATTTCTGGACTGATGATTGCTTTTATTATGTTTCTTTTAATAATGTTTGGAAAAAACTTTGGTATGTCTTCAAACTTAAGAACATTATGTACTATTTGTGGAGCGGGAAACAAGTCTGAATTTTTCAAATTTGATTGGAAAACTCAAAAATGGAACTTAACCGTTGTTGTTGGCGCTGTAATTGGTGGATTTATAGCTTCTCAATTTTTAAGTAACACTAGCAACGTTGCTATTAGCGCTGAAACAATTTCTGACCTAAATGACTTGGGTTTTAATAGCGCAGGAAAATCATACTTGCCTGAAGAGTTGTTTAGTCTTCATTTATTAAGCGTGAAGAATATTATCTTACTATTTATTGGTGGTTTATTGGTTGGTTTTGGTACGAGATATGCTGGTGGCTGTACATCTGGGCATGCAATTTCTGGTTTAAGCAACCTACAAATACCTTCTTTAATAGCTGTAATTGGTTTTTTTATTGGCGGTTTACTAATGGTACATTTTATTTTCCCTTTAATCTTTTAAAACTATGAGAACACTATTTTTTTTATTTATAGGTATTCTTTTTGGAATAACAATGTTTAAATCTGAAGCAGCTTCTTGGTTTCGTATTTATGAGATGTTTCAGTTTCAATCCTTTCATATGTATGGCATTATTGGTTCTGCCCTAGTTTCAGGAATACTTGTGGTGCAAATCATAAAGCGTTTTAAAATAAAATCGTTTTACGGAGAAAAAATCACTTTTAACCCTAAAGACAAAAGCTTTAGTCGCTACTTTTTTGGAGGTATTATTTTTGGGTTAGGCTGGGCTTTAGCGGGTGCTTGCCCTGGACCAATGTTTACATTGGCTGGCGCTGGTTATTTATCAATACTTATTGTTATAATTGCAGCTGTTTTAGGAACTTTTCTATACGGTTTATTAAAAAATAAACTGCCGCATTAAAAATTCACATACACTATGTAACAAAAAAAGCCTCACAGTATTGTGAGGCTTTGCAATTTCTAGTAGTGGTCCCACCTGGGCTCGAACCAGGGACTTTCTGATTATGAGGCACTGTCATATATGTAACACTTAATGCCCCTTATTTATATTTGCTTGGTTTTGTTGCGATTACAATTTTAAGATGTTTCAGATTTTAATAAATTTTGACATTTATTAGGTAAAATGTTTAACCTATGTTTAACCTGAATTAAAAATGAACTTATACTTTAACCCTGTAATTATTACACAACAACCATCATATAAATTTACGATAAACTGAATATTTCCTTTTCCTGATGGTAATTGGATTTTAGAGATTAATTCAACATAGTCAAATTTGAAATAATAATCAACCCTTGCCAAAATATCTGCATTATAGTATAGTTTAACATCTATTAACCCATCAAGTTCTAAACTATCAAATAGTTTTTTGCTACATCTATAAACATCATATTCATAGTCGCCTATTAATACGGTCTCAACTTCAACAAGTTCAAATTCATGGAGTTCATATTGTTCTCCAATTGTAAATGGTAGTCTTTTCTTTTTCATAACAACTGGATATAAAAATGCCACCTGTGTCAAAGTGCTATATTAGTGTTTGACACAAGTGGCAAAATATTAATGTTTATAAAAATCAATTGAGTCTTTCTAATTCCAATTCTTCCAATAAATCCCAATAGATGCTGTCAAAAGTTTCCTTAAACTGAATGGTATATTTGAAATCCTTTCTATCTACATTTATTCCACCATCATTTTCAAGTGAAAACATGAAATACTTCTCTGCTCCTAAATACTCATTTTTGGCTAACCATTCCTTTACTTTTTCAGAGTCATTTTTTAGACTCTTATAAATAGCCATTTCTTGTTTGAAGTAACTTTCTTGTTTATGTAAATCTGTAATCTTATTTAGTGAATCATAGATTTTCAAAAACTTTTCATTTGGGGTTCTGGCATCAAAGTAATCTGGTAATCTAACCCATTTGCCATCTATGAAGTACATAAAACGTTTTGATTCTTCTTCCTTTATCCTGTTGCATTCATCCTGGTACTTCAGTAACCACCATTCTATTGTAGCCAAACTGTAAATACCATCAGAAGGAAGGGATTCAAATTCTTGTATGTAATCTACAATAGGCAAGTATTAAATATTATAATCTACTACCATAGTTAAGGCAGCTACAATTAAACATAGTAATGAAATCCAAAACAATGGGTTTCGGAAACTAAAACTTGGTTGATTATTTAGTTTGTGCCTTTGTGTAAAGAAAATAACTATAACTGATATTAAATAAGGTAAGATATGCCTTGACATCTGATAAAAGAAGCTGAAATATATTACCCTACTACTTTCAGACAGAGTAAATAAAATCATAAAAATCAATGGGTATAAAATTGCTTTTATTAGTATCTGTCTTATTGATTTTGGTTTCCAAACCAAATAATAGAAATATGATAAGATGATGAAGAACCACAATGAAAACCCTGTTTCCACCCCCATATAAAAGGTGAATCCCATTGCTAAAAAAGTAACAACTTCAACAAGAGTAACTATGTTATTTTGCTTATTATCTTGCTTACTTATTTCAACAGTTTGAGTATGTTTCTTTTCATATTTTTTATACTTTAATTTTAACTCATTAGATACTTTAGGCATCTTTGGTTTAAAATTTAAGCCCTTAAAAACAGTCTTTAAACTTTCATCTGTTTTGAATATATACAAGTACGCACCAACACTTAAAATGATTATAAAAAACAACATGTAATTTTTATAATCAACATCCCATCCAAATAAACTAACATCAAATAAGTCTAAAGGTGGGATTTTTTGCTTGTTGTTAAAATAGCTCCCATCATAATCTTTAGTAATCAAGCCATAGACAAGCATGAGGATTGAAACTAATATAATGACTGATGAAATTTTCTTATTATTATAAGTCATTTTTGTTGTAGTTTATTTAAGGTATTGTTCAGGCTTAATTTTAAATCGATAAATCTCATTACCATTCAAATCCTTGTAAATTGATTCAATAGTTACTTCAAGAGCCTTATAATATTCATTATCACTGTGCAACTCTTTAGCATTATTAACTTGTTCCTTTTCAACATTTTTTAGATGCTCTATCCAATCATTAATACTGTATTCAGAAGTTGACAATCTATAACTATAAATTATAGTGTTGCTTTCAGCATCATATCTTACCTTATCTGCAATTGTATATTCATCTACTTGTGCAGGTAAATTTGCCTTTTTGTTAGTCTCTTCTGCTACATTCTGCATATAATATTTAGCAACTATTTCTTTCTTGTTATCATTGCAGCTAAAAAACAAGCACACAACAACCAATAATAAAATTCCTTTAATTAAATAATTCATTAGTATAAGTTTTATGGTGTTAAACAAATATATCTATTTATCATTTATGATAACCAAATAGTTATCATAAACAACAACTTTGTTTGTCAACTAATCATAGAAATGACAGACAAAAAGAAGTTACAAATAGCTGTTGGTAAACGTATTAAAGAGTTGAGAGAAAAACAGAAGATTCAGCAACAAGATATTGCAGCAGCTTGTAACATAGAAAAGTCAAACTTTAGTCGCATTGAAGCTGGTAACACTAATCCAACAATCTACACTTTAAGTAAAATTGCTGATAGGTTATCTGTCTCCCTCTCTGAACTCCTTGATTTTAAAAAGAACAAAAAATAGCTATTTATAATAATCTCTGTTTTTGGATTTACTCTAAAAAGCTCTTGAAAATGGTGTGTTTTGACCTCAATCACATTTGAGCATTATCTGCAAAACTGTAATAATCATTTTTGGTAATGATTATATGGTCAAGTACCTGAATGTCTAAATGATTCCCAGCATCCTTTAATTTTTTAGTTAATCTTAAATCGGTTTCACTTGGTTTTAAATTTCCTGATGGATGATTATGTGCCATCAAAATACTTGAAGCATTACATTTTAAAGCTACGCTAAATACCAATTTGGCATCTACAACAGTTCCTGAAACTCCACCTTTTGACAAAGGATAAATACCCAATACCTGATGATTACGATTTAATAGCAAGACCTTGAACTCTTCCTGTAATTCTATGGTGTTCATATTCCAACAAGATTTAAGCAACTCATAAGAATCTTTACTATGCCTGATTTTAACTTTATTAGTATTTCCTGATGTATAGGAAACCTTGATTTCTTTAATTGTATTCATCATTTAAAAATTAAAAAGCCCAAAACTTGACATCTTGGGCGTTAATTAATCTAACCTGCTATTAAAGGATGATTTTCTTCTTTTACAGCTTCACTGCTTACAAAATCATCAATAGTAGATTCACTCATATCTTCCCTTGCTGATGGTGCATCTGGAACATATTCAAATCTGTGTGAAAGTTCTACAACTTCACCAGTTTCCTTAATAGTAAAGGAATAAGGTTCACAAGATTTCTTGACAATCTGACCTGGTATTTCAGAGCCTAAAAGAGCTTTACAGGTTTCTTCATCAAAAGTTGAAGGAATTGAGGTTCTTCTTGTTGTTGCATAGAAGTTACCTGTTTCTCTACTTTGGACTAATTCCACCCCACCTTGAATAGTTAGAGCAAAGAATGTAGAACCATCATCTGATTGTCTTTCATTAAAGTTTACAATTCGTACCATGATTTTAAAATTTTGAGTTGAACATTTGATTTGAATCCCAATACATCTACCATCAACAAAAGAATAACAGCTATCACCTTGTTATAATTCTTGCTGACAACAAAAATTTTGGAATACACACAAAGGGAGAGGTATCCCTTTCGCTGATGTTAGTGGGGGTGTTTAGCCAGGGTAGTTTGAGCTTGAACTATTGAAATGAGAAAAAAATTTTAAAAAAATTTTATATCATAGTTAATCTCATTAGATTTATACTCTCCCTTATAACTAATTAGTAGCTTAAATTTTATCAAAAAGCTATTCTATGCAATTAACCAAAACCAACTTCATTCAGTACTTAAACTGTCCTGAATCCTTATGGCTTTTAAAGAACAAAGAAGATGATTATCCAAATGGCGAATTTTCACTTTTTTTGGAGAAGCTAATTAAAGAAGGATATGAAGTTGAATCTTATGCGCAAAAGCTATTTTCAGATGGTATAAAACTACCAAGTTTTACTACACCAGAACAAACATCTTTTGCCTTAAAAGACAACAACACTCATTATTTCCAACCTTCATTTCAAACTGAAAAAGGTGCTTTTGCCGTTATAGACATTTTAGAAAAGAAAAATGATGGTACTTGGCACATTTATGAGGTTAAGTCCTCCTCTTCAATCAAAACAGACAGTAAGCATAATCATATAAAAGATGCTTGTTTTCAAAAGTATGTTATGACAGAGTGTGGTTACAACATATCACAGGTTTCCATTATTCACTTAAATAAAGAATATGTTAAACAAGGAGATATTGAACCAACAGATTTATTGAAAATTGTGGATATTACAAATGAAGTAAATACCATATACTCTGTAACTGTTAATGAAATAAATGCTGCTTTAAATTTTATAAAAAAGGATATTGAACTAAACCAGTGTTCATGTATTGAAAAAACAAGAAGTAACCATTGTGATGCCTTTAAATATTTTAATCCTCAAGTTGGAAAGCATAGTATTTATGAACTTAATAGAATAAGTGTCAAGAAAATTGAAGAGTTGAGAGAATTGGGAGTGCTACAAATTAAAGATATTCCTAACAATTTTAAGTTAAGTGAAAAGCAACAACTACAAGTCTTGTCTAATATAAATGAAGAGCCAATTATTGATAAGTCAGAAATTCAAAAAACTTTAAATAAGCTCAAGTTTCCTTTGCATTTTATAGATTATGAAACTTATCCAACTGCTGTGCCTAAATTAGATGGGATGAGTCCACATCAACATATTACTTTCCAAGTATCTATTCATACCTTGTATGCTGATGGTGAATTAAAACACTTTGAACATCTGGCTGAAAACATGGAGTTACCAGAAAAACTTTTGGAGTTTATGGAACAATCAACTGGTAAAACTGGTACTTTCATTTCTTGGTACTCACCATTTGAAAACACCAGAAATAAAGAGATGATGCAGCAGTTTCCTAAATATAAATCCTATTTGGAATACATTAACCAAAATATGTTTGATTTAGAAACTATTTTTCACACCCTTTATGTGGATTATAGATTCCTTGGAAGGACCTCAATTAAAAATGTTTTGCCTATTTTAGAGCCACAGTTATCCTACACCAATTTAGAAATCCAAAATGGTACTATGGCATTGGATACTTGGGGCAGATTAATGTTAAACCCAAGTGAGTTTAATGATGTAGAAACTGTAAAAAAAGACCTGTTAGAGTATTGTAAATTAGATACTTTGGCTATGGTTAAAATTTATAAAAAACTAATCAACTTATGAGCAATTTTCAAGAAACCCTTGAAGAATTTTTTGTTGAAAATTTAGACTACGAATTTATAGGACAAGAGCTTCCTACACCAGAATTAGATGGTAATGAAAATATATTGAATTACTCCAAGGAATATCATGGCAATGGTCTTGATATAATTGTTGTGGAGTGTTCTGATAGAATTGTTGAATTTCAGAAAAAACTAATTAAATCTGAAAAAACACATTTCCCAAATGCTCACTTCCTCTTTGTGTCCAATAATGGGAAAGTATTTGACCTTTATAACAATGCTACTTCAAAAAAACTAAAGAAAATAACCTATGATGAAATAGGTAGAAATACCAGGCTTTTTAAAGAAAAGTTACAGCTTTTTGAGGTAAGTAATGCTTCTGATAGTACAGAGCTTCAAATCAATGCTGAAAAAGCATTTGATACCAGTGATAAAATCACCAAGAAGTTTTTTGACAAGTTCAAAAAAATACACACTAAACTTCAAAAAGCTATTGGTGGTATTGATGATGAAAAAGATAAATCTTGGTATGCCTCTGTGATGATGAACCGTATAATGTTTATTTACTTCTTACAGAAACATTATGTGATTCAAGATAACTCTGATTTTCTATTGCAAAAGTTTGATGAAGTAAATGCTAATGGGAAAGATTACTACAAAGAATTTCTTTTACCATTGTTCTTTTATGGTTTTGCGAGAAGAGATGGACATCCTGAAAAAGAAAAATTTGTTGCCCAATATGGTTCAATTAGATACCTAAATGGTGGCTTATTTTACCCTCATCATTTAGAGAAAAAATATACTATTGCCAACCCTAAAAAAGAACTCTATAATGAACCTGCATTACAAACCAAAATTAGTATTGATGCTAAACTGATTAGGGAAATACTTGAGTTCTTAAATGGCTATACTTGGTATTTGGACAATAGACCAATGAAAGAGGATACAGATATAAACCCAGATGTATTGGGCTATATCTTTGAGAAATATATTAACCAAAAAGAACTTGGTGCTTACTATACCAAAGAGGACATCACAGAGTATATTTCTAAAAATACTATTATTCCTTTCATTTTTGATAAAATGAATGAAAACGGTTTTAAAGCACCAGACCCTAACCCTCTTATTACCAGTAATGAAGATGTTATTGGTGCAATAGGTGACTACATTGATAGTATTGATGACTTTAATGAAGTCAAATTTCTTTACAAAGATGTGTTGTTAGAGCTTTCTGTATTAGACCCATCTGTTGGTTCTGGGGCTTTTCTATTTGCAGCTCTAAATATTCTTTTACCTATATATCAAAAAACAGTTTTTAAACTTAAAGAATTTGATAAAACAAAAAATGATAGCTGGTTAGATACCACTTTAAATACTATTAAGAAACATCCTGAAGAATATTTTTTAACCAAACAAATAATACTTAATAACCTCTATGGAGTAGATATTGTAGAAGAGGCTACTGAAATATGTAAACTACGCTTATTCTTGCAATTAGCTTCTCACCTCCCAGACATAAAAAGTATTGAACCTTTACCAGATATAGATTTTAATATTTATGCAGGTAACTCTTTAGTTGGTGGTTTAAGTTGGGATGACATTGAATATAATTACAAATCTCTGTTTAATAAAGATGGTGAAGCTATTGACCCTAAAGTGTTAAAAGAAAAAATTGAACAACTTACAGACTTAAAACAACAATATAGGTCAGTACAACAAGATGATGATAACGAAGAAGAGCTAAATAAATTAAAAGACAGTATATCGTTTTTAGATACCCATGTTAACAATGAAATTGATTTAGATATAGATAATCCATTTCATTGGTTTATAGATTTTAACAGTATTATAAACAAAGGCGGGTTTGATGTCATTATTGGTAACCCTCCTTATGTTGAATATTCAAAAGTAAAAAAAACAGCGAATTATGAGGTTGTTGGATATGCAACGATAAAAAGTGCTAATCTTTATGCTTATTTTAACGAAAGGTCAATAAAACTGTTAAACAAGACAAATGGTAGATTAGGTTTTATTGAACCTATTTCATTAATATGTACAAAAAGAATGCTTCCTGCACAAAATAATTTACTTAATAATTCAGAATCATTATGGATTAGTTGCTTTGCAGAGAGACCTTCAAAATTGTTTACTGGGGCAGACTTATCTCTTGTAATTATTTTGAATAAAATAGGAAATCATAAAAATCTTTATAGTACAAGGTATTTAAAATGGAGTTCAGAAAACAGAGAAGAATTATTCGACAGCATTAACTACATTGAAGTATCCTCGTTGAAAAAGGAGTATTCTATACCAAAAATAAGCACCGTATATGCCCTAAATATTTTAGAAAAAATTAATAAACAAAGGAATCAAATTTCTAATTATACAGTTAATAACTCTAAATTCTATTTGGTTTACAGGAATGCAGGGGGTAGATACTATAAAATTATTTTACCCTTTGAACCAAAATTTTACATAAACGGTGAGGAAAAGACTTCAAGTACATACAAAAAAATTTATTTTAAAGACGAAAAGACAAGGGATGCTATCTGTGCTTTAATGAATAGCACTTTGTTTTTTTGGTATTGGATTGTTTATTCAGATACCTGGCATATGGTCAACAATGACATACTGCCATTCTCAATTGATTTGAATCAGAACTTAATAGATAAACTTGGTATGCTTCATAAGGAATTATTAATGGATTTCGATAGTCATGCAGAAGAAATTGAAGAATTTAGGAACAAGGGCAAAGATTTAATAAAGTATAAAAAATTCTATGCGAGAAACTCAAAAAAAGTTATTGATAAGATTGATTATTTACTCGGAAATCATTTCAATTTAACTAGTCAAGAGACTGAATTCATCATAAACTATGATATTGAATATAGAGACACAAAAGAATGAGTAGTATAATAGATAACAAAAAAGATAACTTACTTGTAACTAAAGTAAATACCTATTTAGATAAAACGGTATTTAGTTCTATGGCTGTTGGGTATTTTTATTTAAGTGGTTTTGAAGCCATAAGAGAAAAACTACATAAAGTACAGCACCTCAAGTTAGTTATTGGTAGTAGAACTAATACCGAAACTGTTGAGGAAATGGTTAAAGGTCATAGTTCTAATGAATATATCCAAACCAAACTAAAACAAGACAGGTTAAAAAATAAAACTCAAAAGGAGGATGCTAAAAACATAACTCAATACGAGTATGCTAAAGACTTAACTTTTATGGAGCAGAATGAGGATAACCAGGTTGGTCTTTCTGCTTTATGGGAACTCATTAGAGACAACCGAATTGAAATTAGAGTTTATACCAAAGGTTTTTTACATAGTAAGGCTTACATTTTTGAAGATGATGGATTAGGTGATGGAATAGCTATTGTTGGAAGTTCAAATTTATCTATCAGTGGTTTAGCTAACAATACAGAACTAAATGTTGAACTTTCTCATAAACAAGACATACAAGATGTAAAAAAATGGTTTGAGGACATTTGGGAAAACTCTGAACCCTTTAGTGAAGAACTTATGGATATGGTTGAAAATTCATGGGTTCAAAAACAAGCCACACCATTTGAGGTTTACATAAAAACACTTTATAATCTCATAAAAGAAAGGGTTCAAATAAAAGAGCATCACATTAACGAGAAAAGTGCTTTTAATTTCAACACCTTATTCCCTTTCCAAAAAGATGCAGTTAATATGGCATTGAACAAATTGGAAAATGAAAATACATCTCAAAATGGTGTTTTTATTTCAGATGTAGTTGGTCTTGGTAAGTCCTACATAGCTCTTGCTATTATTACTTGGTACTGGTCTCAAAAAAGAAAAAACACTCTTGTAGTATGTCCAGCATCTCTAAAACCTATGTGGTTGGATTATAAAGAACAGTATCAATTAAACTGCCATATATTATCATCAAGTGAATTATTTTATAAAAATGAAGAGGATAAGTTTAATGGATATAACTTAAATGATGAACCTGTTTATGATGGTTATGAAGTTGTAATTATTGATGAAGCTCATAACTTTAGAAACCAAGACACTCAAAAGTATAAGATATTAGCACCATACCTAAATGGTAAAAAAGTAGTATTATTAACAGCTACACCTCAAAATAAGAGTGTTTGGGATATTTATAATCAGATAAAATTGTTTCATCAGAGTGATGTTACAGATTTAAATATTGCACCAAATAATCTAAAAACTTATTTTGAAACTTATGAGAGCAGTCCTCAAAAGATAGCTGAACTACTTCAAAATTTTGTAATTAGAAGAACACGAAATGATATTAAGAACAATCCTAAATATGCATCTTTGGACATCTCATTTCCTAAAAGAGTTCTTGAAACCATAGAGTACCAAATAGATGAAAGTTATACTGTAAATGGCACAACAAGTATCTATACAAACTTAATAGACAAACTATTTCAAGAGAACAGAAGTGAAAGGTATCAATACTCTATTTATGCACTTACAAGTTTCTTGAAACAGGGCAGAATGTCTGAAAGGATGTATCAAGGACTCTCTCACTTTGGAGATTTAGTTAGAGGCTTATTAAAAATGTTGCTGTTTAAAAGGTTGGAGAGTTCTGCCATATCCTTTTTAGCATCATTAAACAGAATGATAAAACGTAATGAATATATTCTACAATCAATAGAAGAAAGAGGGTTAGTAATTACAGGTAAAGCAGACCATTTAGAACTATTTTTAAATTTTGATGAAGATACAGATACCAACAGATTAAGAGTTAATGAGTATCCTATTGAAGATTTTAGAAAAGATGATTTAGTTGCAGCAATTATATACGATATAAGTATTCTGAAAGAGGTTCAAGAATTAATCAAACCAATAGTTAATAATCAAGTACAAGATTCTAAATTCAATCAATTTATAAAAACAGTTGTAGAACCAAATAAAGCTGAAAAAATTCTGGTTTTTTCTGAATTCACTGAAACTGTTGAGTATTTGTATAAGAGAACCAAAGAGTTATTTCCAAGTATTGAAATTGAAAGGATTTCTTCCTCCAAAACTAAAGCTGAAGATAAAAGCAATTTGGTAAGGCGTTTTTCACCAATATCACAAACTAATAATTTAGGTTTAAATCCAGGTGAAAAGGAAATACAAATACTCTTCACATCTGATGTATTAAGTGAAGGACAGAATTTACAAGATGCACATATAGTAGTGAATTATGATTTCCATTGGAATCCTGTAAGACTTATTCAAAGAATTGGTAGAATTGATAGAATTGGCAGTAATGCAGATGAGATTAAAGTTTATAATTTCTTACCAGATGATAATATTGAACAAGAGTTAGATTTAAGAGGTAGAGTAAATAGAAGAATTAATGAAATTCATCAAATTTTTGGTTCTGATAGTCATATACTATCAGATGAAGAGCAATTAAATGAGGAAAGTGTATTCTCCATTTATTCGGACATGAGCGAAGATGTTCTTGATGCTGATGGTGGTATATCAACCATTTTTGATGAAGCTGAAAAAGTTCTAAATCAATTGGAGCTTGATGACCCCAAAGAATATAATAGAATTATCAATCTTGAAGATGGTATTAGAACAGCACAAAGCTCTGATAATAAAGGAACTTTTGCATTCTTAAAAACAGGAAATCTTAATAGGCTATATTTTCATGATGGTAAGGAAGGAGTTGAAGCCATTGGTGAAATTCTTAAACTGATTAAAGTAGATTCAAACAAATTAGAAGCTGTAAATTTTGCTATTGAAAACCACACCAAAAACTTAAAGCCCATCTACAAAAAGTTTAAGGATGAAATCAAGAAAAGGCAACTTCATTTTAGTGCTGCCAATATAACCAATGAACAAAAACATTTTCAAAAACGTTTAAGAGACACTTACACCTTATTCAATGTAACAAATGAAGAATTAAAACCAAAGATTGATAGGCTTAACCGAATATTTCAAAAAGAAATCCCTGATTATGCCAAAACAGAATTAAGAGCATTAAAAAAACAGAAACTATCTGATGAGTTAATGCTTGAAGCTCTTGAACAATTAGTTTCTAAAAATCAAATTGAAAACTTTCAAAAACAAGCAGTTGAAATGGACACACAATCCATTAAAACAATTTGTAGCGAGAGTTTTATATAAAACAAGCATCAGAAAAAACAGTGAAAACTCTTAAATAATTGAAGTATGTATAGAAGACATTACGTGATTTATTTTGATGAAGATAATAATTTAATTCATACAACACCTAGACAATGGGCAATGGCAAATCAGGGATTGTTTCCAAATTATAGTTTTTTATATAATAATATCCCTGTAACAGAAACAATTAATAATTATTTAATTCAGCATGGATTTCAAAGAATCGAAAGTGAAACAAGAGTAATATTAATTAATTACTAGAACAAAATACAAACAATCTAAAATTCAATCAGATGGATATATCACCAGACAAACAAAACATAGATAGAGTTTTTTCAAACACTACATACTATATAGATTTTTATCAAAGGCAATATAAATGGAATGAAGTTCCTGTAAAAAGGTTATTAGATGATGTTTTTTATAGATTTAATGAGGAATACAAAAAAAACAAAGATTCAGATATTCCTATTGATAAAAATATTGACAAATATTCGTGGTATTATTTAAACACTTATGTTACCAATTTAGTAGAAGGAAAATTGTTTGTCGTAGATGGTCAACAAAGATTAACAACACTTACTTTAATACTGATTAAATTAAAACATTTAGCTGAACATTTTAATTCTGATTTAATTGATTGGATAAAAAGTAAGATTATGGGGCAATCAGGATTTCAAAAAGAGTTCTGGATGAATCATACAGCTCATATTAGTACACTTCAAGACTTATTTGATGGTAAGGAATTGAATAGTATTAATACTGACTCTGGCATAACAGCACAAAATATGGTGAAAAATTATGCAGAAATATCAAAAACACTAAATACGCTTACAGACAAAAACACCTTCGAAACCTTTGTTTTTTACTTTTTGAGAAGACTCGTACTTATAAATCTTGATGTCAAACAAACAGATGTTCCTATGGTTTTTGAGGTAATTAATGATAGAGGTGTTAAGTTAAAACCATATGAAATTCTCAAAGGAAAATTGTTAGGTCAAATTGATAAAGATGAATTAGTAAGTTTGAATTTTAATGAGATTTGGGACACACAAGTAAAACTTATTAATGATTATAAAGACGACGAAATTGATGAATTTTTCACATACTATTTAAAGGGTAAGTTATCTGACACAAGGGGTGTAGCTCAGAAATTTGACAAAGATTATCATAGAGTTATGTTTGAAGAAGAATATGATAAAACCCTTCAATTAAATCATAACCCTAAAGGTGTAAAGAAATTTCTGCTAAATGATTTTGTATATTTCACGAATCTATATGCTAAGGTCTACAAATATTATCAAAACTTTCATGAGAATCAACCTTTTGTGTTTTACAATAATTTAACTCAAATGAATACTCAATTTTTATTGATATTATCTGCTTGTGAGTTAAACGATAAACATGAAGAAGAAAAAATATTTTCCATTAGTAAAAATTTGGACAAAATGTTTTGTCTGCTACAGCTACAAAGAAGTTATAATAGCAATTCATTTGCTACTGATATTTATAAGATTAGTGCCGACTTGAGAAATAAATCTTTAGAAGAAATTGATTCTATTTTTAGCAAATATTTACTTCAACAACTCTCTGATGCTAGAGGGGTACAAGTAGAAAAGGAACTCAACTATGGCTTGTTCAAAGACACAGGAATTGACTTAGATAAAAGGTTTAAAAGGTATTTCTACGCAAGAATTGAAAAATTTATTGCAACAAATACAAAAATGGAAATGAAACAAACCTTTTACAATTTAGTTCAAAATACAGGTTCAGTAAATGGTTTTCATATTGAACATATACTTTCCCATAATGATGAGAATAAAGCTCTTTTTAATAATGATGAAGAGTTATTTGAAAGAGAGAGAAATAGACTTGGTGGGCTATTAATATTAAAAGGATTAGACAATATATCTAGTAATAATGAAACTTTTAAAAAGAAGCTAAAGTCATATGCTAATACATTATATTGGAATGAAACCTTGAGGGCAGATGCTTATAAATCAAAGTTAGACTTTACTAAAATGATTAATGAGTATAAATTGAATTTTAAACCTTATGAACAATTTGGGGCTGAAGAATTAGAAGAGAGACACAGATTGCTTTTTGACATTGTTAAGATTATATGGAATTAAAAATATAATTTCACCTTAATAATTGAAATAATAGCAATTAGACAAAATTCTATTGGCTTTTAAAACTGTCCTTATTTAAAATAAGGACTTTAAGGTTCTAAAATATTGGACGATGAAGATTTAGAAAACAAGATTTTTTTAGTAGAAAAAGCTATCAAAGTTTTAGCATTAAAGAGATAACTCATCAATTAAAAAACTCAAAATTATGGAAGAACAAATTGAAAAACTAAACTTTCTAATTCAAACAAGTAAAGAAAGAATTGATAGATTATTTACAGATAAATATAATTTAGAATCAAAAGCAGGAGTATTAATAGGGTTTGGTGCTATTTTTTTCACTTTCAAAATAGCTTTAGTTGGTACGAATCAAAAACTTTGGTTCATTCCTCTTTTAGCCTTTTTGATAGGAATGGTACTTATAATAATTGTCATTTGGCCTAATAAACTTGGAGTTGGTTCAAAAGAATCCAATTATGATGAATTATTTGAACAGAGTAGAGTTAAGATGTTATCTAAAATATTAAGTGATAATAGAGCCACAATAATTAAAAACACAAGAACATTAAAGAAAATTAAACTTTACTATGGTTTGTCTGTTATTTTTATAATTATTTCAATACTTTTATCATTCATTCTTAATGGAATAGACCAAAACCACAACGATAACGAAAAACAAAAAAACATGATATTCAACTACTATTGTTCTGATTCTCCTAATGAAGATGAAGAAAACCAAAAAACAGAAACCCCTAAAATTGATATTAGTCCATCATCTGAAAATGATATAGATATTCAGAGTGATGATGAATCAGATAAAAAGTAAAAAAAAGCAGGATTAAAAAATTAATCCTGCTTTTTATATTAATTAATATAGTTCTATTTATTCACCTCCAATAATAGTATTTATCTCATCATCGACTTCATCACTATTATTTACTTTTAGGGTATCAACAAACTGTTCCATGTTTTCGTTTATTACATTTCTTGATTCTTCCATTTCTAAAAATGTAACACTCACTACCTCACTATTATGAAATAGTTTATCTAAAGAATTCGTAATTAGTGCCATAGTTTTAAGTTTATTAATGTGCAAATATAGTTGTTTATTTTAAATTATTCTCGTATAAGTTAAAACTTTTAAGTTTCTCTTTTATTGTATCCACTTTAGGTTTAATAACAAAAGGTAAGGAATTATCATTTATTCTAAGAATTAATCTATCAGTATATAAAGCAAATAATACAATATTATCAAAATTATCGCTTGAGGTACTTGTTGAATCTAAAACTATATAACCTAGACCTTTATTTTGTTTATATAATTCACTAGATGAAATTTCAGCTACATATATAAATTTAGGCATAATATAATCAACTATTGCTTCTCTATAGCTTTCAGGCAATGCTTCATCATTCATAATTTCTCTCTTAAATGACCTTGAAGATGTTAAAAAAAGTCTTAAAATTATTTTGTCAGGGCCTTGTCTATAGCCATATATTTCGTTTTCGAGTAATTCATAAACTAACTGCCTAGCTCTAACTATATCTAAATATATTTTAGGATACAGAGGGACAATACAACCATGTATTTTGGCATCATTCATTTTCTTAGAATAAGAACATGGTTTATCTAGAGTACTCTTTTGATATGGTGGCTGATTATCATCTATAACAATAAACTTCTTTGTAGTAATATCTAAACTGTCAGAAACACTGATTTTAGCTTCTTTATATTTATGATTTATTGAAATCTCATAAGGCTTATTACAATAGTCAATTTTATTTGAATCTAACTTTTCATGACCAATCATTAATACAGCATGGAAATCATTGTTTGACTCTCTTCTTACAATTGTAAGAACAGGAATACCAGATTCTACATAATCGTTTATAATATAAGGTAACTTATTTTTAAACTTATTAATGCTATAATATTTTGAACCAAATCCAAATTTTCTTAGAGTATATCCTATTTGTCTTGGTGATAAACCTTTTGATGGAACTTGTCTTTCATAAGAAACCTTTTTTAAAACGCTTAGTATTGTAGATGGCAACACCTGCCTATAATAACTATACTTGCCTCCGAAGTATTCCATGAGACTCCAAATAGATGTTTCTGAGCAGGTATGTACTTTACCATCTTGTGCAGAATGAGGAAATCCCTCTGTGGTTAGACTTACACCTTTTATTAAAGAGCTACTTTTCAGCTTAGTAATTATACAATTTGGGTATATTAGCGCTTTGGGGTTTATAAAACTTCTACCAACTCTTTTTCTGTCAGTAGGTCTCAGCACAAAAAATCCTAAATAAACATTTTCCTCTTGTATTTTTTCTCTAGACTCTTTTTTAGTAAAATCATCTAAAGTTAAATCATAATCATATATAGATATTCTTATACAGTTTTTGTTTATAGTTCTATTCAAGGTTGAATAGTAAGAATAATAAGCATCCCTATATAATTTATCTGTGTAAGGGTATTCAATTAAAAGTTTTAAGTCAGGTCTTAAATGATTTAAATAAGATTGTAATGAGTCAATATATCTCGATTGACTCTCATCAAATCCAACAATATTATATCTACTAATAAACTCATCCAATATTGTTTTCTCTGGAACATATGATTTGGTACTTTCTTTGTATTCCTTTTTTAGTTGTTTAACAGTAGCTATGTCATAAACTGCATATTTCAAACTACCTTTATCAGTCGAGTTGTTTCTATCAGAATTACTGGAAGCAGAGTTATTATTTTTCAAAAATGATTCTATTTAATTGGTTGAAAGATAATTAAATATATTAAAAGAACCTAGATGAAATATAAAACCCTCATACAAAATATATAAGGGTTTTTTTCAACTCAATTCAAAAACCAAGAATACTTGGAATCCCCATTGAGAGTTTGTGCCAATCCATTTGTAAAATCAAAGGCATTGACATTTCTATCCAGAAAAGAATCTATATAAGAACCCTTATTAGCTGATGTAAAAAGGTTGAAAACATTCCACAAGTTGATGTTCCCATTTTCATCTCTACAAAAGCTCTTATCCTCATAATAATCCTTTGCAATTGAGTTTAATTGTCTATCTGCAAAGTCCATTTGAGGTAATTCCTTTCTTTGGTCTTTAGGCAAATAATTGTACAATCTTGTTTTCCCAATAAGTTGAGCAAATTGATGTTCTGTCAAACTCTGTTGAGTCAGTTCACGCATTGCCTTGATATGGGTTTCTGCTTCATAGCCTTGTATGGTTTCAAGAATTTTGGTTTGTAATTCTTCATAACCACCTACTCTCATTTCTGAAGCAAAACCATCAGAAGAAATACACAAATTGCAACAAACCATATTCTGAAATCCTATAAAGAATTTGAACTTTTCATAAGTCCTCTTACTGTATAGGTTCTCATGGTTATAACTCCTTACTCCACCTACCATCAGGGAAAGAGTATTACCATTAATAGTTTCTGTGATTGATGGTATCCTGATAACAAATGCCATTCTCTCAAAATATTGGGTTTTCTCATGCTCCAATAATTCATTAGCTGATTTGTGTATGGCATCACTTGTCCTACCCTTAATCTGATGACTTACTCTTATTTCAGGTTTGTTTATTTGCTGATGGTCAAAGACACTCTCAACACATTCCTGGGCAATCTCAATAAACTCTTGGTGGGCTATGGTTCTTTCATTGTCCTTGGCAAACACAGGAATAATACATTCATCCTTTAAACAATTAAGGCTAACCTCTTTTGTGTTAGCCTCTATAAATGGATTGATTTTCTGCTTATTTTTTGCTGATGGTACTTCCAGAATTGAGGAAGATTGTTTTATACCATCAGAAGGAGGAAGTATGCTACTCTCCTGACTGTGGTGTACTTTTACTAATTCCATTTGAACTAAAATTTTCTGGTTTAACTAAATTCTCTAATTGTTGTTTCTTACTCTGATATTGAGCATTCAAAGGCTGTTGAAATTGTGGAAACTCTTTATAAAGTTTCATCAATTCACTTATGGACAAACACTCATTAATGCGTTTTAAGACATCTTCTTGTGAACTTGGAGCATTACACCATTCCAAGATTCTTTTGCCTGTGGCTGTGCTTATCATAAACTCTGGTTTGCCATTGAATAAGTTTGTTCTGTCCTTACTGGCTGTTGCAAAATGTTTGCTGTCAATATCAAAAACCAATGTGAACTCATATTCTACTCCATCTCTCTGTACTGCTTTCAATCCAACCTTTTCAGGAACATATTTGCCATTCTTTTGATTTAGAACATAATCCTGTTTTGTTCTCATGGTTGCAATAAAATGAGCTGGTGATTGAAGAATCTTATCTACAAATGCTTTTTGCCTTGGTGTCACCTTATTCCAATTTGTAAAACTGTTACCTGGCAACTTACTATGGAAGTCCAACAATTCATCCCAACAGTGGGAAATGCTGTCAATTATTATACATTCCATTCCTGCTTCAAGACATATATTTATTGCCTGAATGTACTTCTCTGGTGTATATGGTGGTTGCATATTAAGTACACTATAATTACCCAAATGGGCATAGAGGTCTGAACTGCCATTCTCTGTATCTATGACAGCTACTTTGGAAAGATTGTCATTAGTCAATCCTTTAGCAAGTAGTAAAGCACTCATAGTCTTTCCTGAACCTGCTGAACCTTGTAAAGCCATTTTAATCTTGGCTTGTTTTCTTTCTGATTTTCTTAATTTCATAATGAATACGTTTTAAGGTTTTTCTTAATTATTTTAAATATGGGTATTAAAAAAGCCTCTACTTTGAGGCTTTATCTTTATGCTACTGCTAAATGAGGTCTTGGTTCTTCAAGTAGTTTGTCTACTGCACTATCAATAATATCATCTTCAAAATCCTTGAGATAAGACTGGGTAATTTTAACATCAGTATGCCCTAAAAGCTCGCTTATAATATCAGTTGATATTCCTGCATATTTCAAGTTAGTAGCAAAACTATGTCTTGCTGTATATGATGTAACTTTCATAGGTATCTCAAGAAGATTTCCCATTTCTGATAGTCTTTTATTATATCTCCTTAACACCTTATTTTTTCTGTTTTCTATTTGTTGAGGAGTCATCTTGTTTTTTAATAAAATTGGAAACACATAATCAGTTGGTCTGTTTTGGCTCTTATAGTACTCTAAAATTTCCTTTACAGGCTCAATAATTTTTATTGAAAAATTACCTTTTGTTTTTGACCTTTTATAATGGATTCTGTCATTGCTTATGTTGCTCCATTTTAAAAACATCATGTCATAAAAGTTCATTCCCCTTGTATAATAACTGAACATAAAATAGTTCTTGGCATTTACTAAATGAGGATAATTAGAAACATTTAATTCTTCAATTTTCTTAACCTGTTCTCTGGTTAGTGCTTTTTTTACATTCCCACTTTTAAATTTTGAAACCTTATACTTTTTAAAAGGATAGTATTTCTCATCAACAATTCCATTCTCAATAGCTTTGTTAAATAAGGCTCTTAATTCTCTCATTCTAACACCTAAACCACCATCTGTATAACCTCTTCTTCTTAAATAGGTTTCAAACTTATTCAAGAAATAAGGTGTAATATCCTTGAACTCTAAATCTGATTTTTTATAGTACTTTGAAAGTGTTCTTAAAGTATCTTTACTAACTCTTGCACTACCAGTCCTACCTGTGAGCATCTTATCTTCAATTTGCTCTTTCCAGAAATCAAATACTTTAGTATTGCTTGATGATTTTCCTCTAAACTTTTGCTCAAATTGTTTTAAGCTATAATCAACATCATCTATTCTGTAATCATCAATTATCTTTAAAGCCCTGTCTTCAAGTTTTAACAACAACCTGTTTCTTTGAATATGGTTTTTATGGTTCTTTTTAAAACAACTGTTTTCACTATCCCATTCATTTAACTCACATTCCAATCCAAGTGAAATAATCTTTACTTTTCTATCCTTGATTATTTTAAGAATTACAGGATAAAGTCCTTGTTTGTTTTCTTTGTTTCTTAATAATATTTTGACGCTTGACATTTGTTTCTGGTTTTTCGCAACCTTTTCCTTACTTTTATAATTATATATATAATAGTCAGGAAAAGGTTGTTCAGTTATTAATAAAGTTTGAGAATTCCTTAATCAGAGAGTTTTTAATATTTACATTTATGCTATCTAACTCATATTTTTTGACTAGTTCCAAGAATTTCTTTTTATTACGGTATCTTTTATATTTATTTAATGACTTCCAATAACCATAGGCTCTATACTCTAACATTAATTCTTTTTCTTTTAAATCAGGAATTAGGACAATCTTGGACTTATCTATTATTATAAGCTCATTAAATTTTTTAATGTAACCATCAAACAATACTCTTAATACTTCTTCATTAAATAGTTCAGAAATGTTTAGGGGATTTGAAAGTTTAAACTGGTTTTTATCTTCAATATTCCAAATGATTTTCATTTTCCCTCTTTTATTTTTAGAACTTGATTTACTGGTACATGTTGATAATTCAATAGAATATTCATCATATTTAAATTCTATAAAATCCTTCTTTTTGCCAGGTAACTTATTCAAATTGTAATAACTAAAGTTGTGTAATATCAAATGAGTGTTGAGGAATGTTCTTACATCCATTTTTAAATCAACCCAAAAACCTATTTTAAGCTTTGTTATATTAGTATCTAAAGGTTTAAACATATTTGAAAGCTGTATACTTAAACTATCTTTAAACTTTGAATAAGTCATATTTCTACATGCTTTAATGAATTTAGAATTATAACTATTGTGAATTTCTTTATAATTTGCCATGAAAAAGCCCTTGTATTTGTCTATCTCAATATAAAACCCATTTTCTTTGGCTCTAATTGGATAAATCATTCTATTTGTCTTTTTATCCGTAAAATATTCAGGGTTGAAATCCTCATGGTTTAAAACCCAAAATTCAAACATTCCTTTTCTATGATAACATGACCTCGAATAATCTATCATAGCCTATACTTTTTGAGATAGATAATTGTCTATACTTGCTTCAAGCTCGTCAACAGTATCAACTTTGCTGTCAACAATCCATGATTCAAGTTCACTTCTTCTGAAGTAAATCATTTTGCCACCAGGCACATAAAAAGGAATCTCCTTTTTACTTGTAAGTTTGTATAAACTACTTTTTGATTGCCCTAAATAAAGAGCAGCCTCTTCAAGTGTGAAAAATTCTTTTTCTAATAAGTTTTGCTTTGTAAGTAAAGCTATTATCTCCTTTAATTGCTTCTGGATAAATTCCATAATTTCAAATGAATTATGGATATGCGCATATCCTTGTTAATATTGAAACAAAGAAATGGGCAATATAGCCTTACATACTTTTACTATACCTTGACTGTATGGTAAAGCTATTTTTTAAAGTGAAGAAATTATGGTGTCTATCCTCTCTTTTTGAGCAGGATTATTAGATATAGTCGCTTTGGATTGTTTTAAATTTTTTAATTCTTTACCACTATTATCTCTGAAAGTAAATAGAACATATTTATTAAGGTCATTAATAATACTTGGGCTTAAATGTTTCTCATTAATAAGCTCATTTATAAAGTAAAATAATGATGATTTAGAGATGCTTTTACTTTTTCCAACAACTAACCAATGGATTCCTTCCACTACTTCATTACCTGTAAATGCATTAAAAAATTCTTCTTTTGTCGAATTTATTAAGGAAGGAGGTTCTATTAATAAGTTGTATAATTTTTCTATTTTTTCCTGTTGGTCTTTTTCATTTTCAGCCAATAATGTAAATGATGGTGTAAAGCCATAAAATTTTACTTCGGCTGAATACCTGTTAACAGTGTCTTTTATTTGGGCTAAATACTTTTCTAAAAAAGAAAACTCTTTAATTGTTTTAAAAGATTCTATATGCCTAATCTTAATTCTTAAAAAATCTGCATAGGCTTTTACTTCTTTTTTGTCAGAAAATCGTTTTTGAAGCTCTTGTTCTATTAAGTTAATGGTATTTTGAATTTCAGCATTGAGCTTACTTTTAATAGAACCTTCAAACGTAAAGGTTAAGTATTCAGAATCAATTTCATCTTTATGATGAATATTTAAGACTTTAACGCTATGAGTGTTTTTATCAACTTCATCTATATTGTTGAAGTATAGCTCTTCTGTTATATTTATATAAAATTCTTTGAGGTCTTTTTCTATTTGCTTTTCAAAATACCATTCTAAAAAAGCAAATGGATTTTCTGCTGTACTTTTCATATATCAAACATAAGAAAATCTAAAATGTTTAACCTATGTTTAACCTGAAAGCACAAAAAAAGCCCTACATTTCTGTAAGGCTTGATTTTACTGGTGGTCCCACCTGGGCTCGAACCAGGGACTTTCTGATTATGAGTCAGATACTCTAACCAACTGAGTTATAGGACCCGAAATTGGAGTGCAATATTACTACTTATTTTAAAACCTTACAAGTAATTTATTCAATTATCTCTTGACAAAGTTCAATAAGTACTCCGTTTGTTGATTTTGGATGCAAAAATGCAACCAATTTATTATCTGCTCCTCTTTTAGGTTCGGTATTTAAAACAACAAAACCTTCTTCTTTAAGGCGCGCTATTTCTAACTGAATATCAGCAACATCAAAAGCGATATGATGAATACCTTCTCCTTTTTTTTCTATAAATTTTGCTATTGGACTGTTGGGATTTGTTGCCTCAAGGAGTTCTATTTTATTTTCTCCTACTTGAAAAAAAGATGTTTTAACGCCTTCACTAACAACGTCTTCTATTTTATAATGTGGTTTTCCAAATAATTTAGAAAACAATGTATTTGATGTTTCTAGGCTTTTTACCGCAATTCCTATGTGTTCAATTTTTTTCATCAATCTTTATTTGTAAATTAAGGTACTAATTTTAATATCAAAAGTAAGATAATCTTTAAATATCCGTTATTTTTGCATATTGAAAAACACTTTATTGTTTTTACAAAACTTAAAAAAACAACCGCGTGGAAGAAAGTCAAAGACAAAAAAAGATAGGATCTGTACTACAACGAGATTTAGTTGAAGTACTTCAAAATGCAGCGACACAAGGTGGTATGCAAGGTATTTTAATATCAGTTTCTAAAGTTAAGGTTACTGTAGATTTATCTGTAGCAAAAGTATATTTAAGTATTTTTCCTAATGACAAAGGTCAAGAGTTAATTAAAGGTATTCGGTCTAATGCGCCATTAATTAGACATGAACTAGCACAACGTACAAGACATCAATTAAGACGTATGCCGCAGCTGGAGTTTTTTATTGATGACTCTTTAGAATATATTGATAAAATTGAGCAATCCTTAAAAGGGAAAGATAACCCGCTTAATGATCCTAACCTATTAGACAAACGTAAAAAGTCCTAATTGAACTTTTCTTTTTATATAGCAAAAAGATACCTGCGCTCTAAAAGCACAAATAACGCTATTAATTTTATTACTGTTATTGCTGCTATTGGAGTTGTTTTAGGTGCTATGTCATTGTTTATAGTACTTTCTGGGTTCTCTGGGCTTAAAGATTTTACCCTTCAATTTACATCTATTATTGATCCTGACTTAAAGGCTGAACCTGCAACTGGAAAAACATTTATAGTAACAAACGAAACATTATCACAGTTAGATAGTTTACAAAGTATTGCATCATACTCAAAAGTTATTGAAGAGCGTGTTTTTGTTTCTTTTGAAGGAAAAAACTATCCTAATGCATATATAAAGGGTGTTGATGAAAATTATAATGTTGTAAATAAAATAGACGATGTTATATCATTAGGTAGCTGGCTTTCTCAAGGCACTAATCAAATAGTTTCTGGTTGGGGTATATCAAACAATCTGTCGTTTAGCGTTTTAGATTATGGTAAAACTGTAAACCTATATGTCATAAAACCAGGAAAAGGTCAGATTACTTCATTAGATCAAATTTATAATTCTTTTAATGCTGCTAATATTGGTGTTTTTGATGTTAACGAAACAATTAATGACAAATACATTTATGCACCTATAGCAATGGCTAAAGCGCTTTTAAGCTATGAAGACAATCAATTATCTAGCATAGAATTTAAACTAAAAGATGGTGTTACCGAGGATAAAGCAAGACAAGAGCTACATACTATATTTGGAGATACTATAGTTTTAAAAAACAAAGCACAATTAAACGACGCGCTTTATAAAATGCTTAATACAGAAAACCTTGCGGTTTATCTTATTTTTACCTTGGTTTTAATTATTGCGCTTTTTAACGTTATTGGGTCTATAATTATGATGATTTTAGATAAGAAAAAAACCTTAAACACCTTATATAATCTAGGAGCAACTATAAAAGATATTCGTAGAATTTTCTTTTTTCAAGGAAGTTTAATGGCTATTTTAGGTGGTATTGTTGGATTAATTATTGGGTATATTATTATATTTCTTCAACAACAATTTTCATTAATTATGCTTACAGCATCACTACCTTACCCAGTAACTTTAAGGTTTGATAATGCTATAATTGTTTTTGTAACAATTTCTGTTTTGGGCGTTATTGCTGCAAAAATTGCATCGGTAAGAATTACAAAACCACTAGTATCTGTTTAAGCAAACTGATAGTCTGAAAAAACATCTAAAACCTCATCAAAAGCAGCAAAGACATCTTTTGACTCGTCACTAGTTACCATTTTCATTCTATACTCTTTAAAATTTGGAATTCCCTTAAAGTAATTTGTATAATGACGTCTGGTTTCAAAAACACCTAGCTTCTCACCTTTCCAATCTATAGACATTTGTAAATGCCTTCTCGCGGCTTCTACACGCTCTTGAAGAGAAATAGGAGGTAAATGTTCTCCGGTGTTAAAAAAGTGCTTTACTTGTTTAAAAAACCAAGGATTTCCTATAGTGGCACGCCCTATCATACATCCATCTAGACCGTAATCATCTCGCATTTCCATAGCGCGTTCTGGTGAGTCTACATCACCATTACCAAATACCGGAATATGCATTCTAGGGTTGTTTTTTACTTGCGCAATAGGTTTCCAATCTGCATTGCCTTTGTACATTTGAGCACGTGTACGGCCATGAATAGATATAGCTTTTATACCTACGTCTTGTAAGCGTTCTGCAACTTCTACTATTCTTATAGAATCATGATCCCATCCTAAACGTGTTTTTACCGTAATAGGAATATTGGTTCGCTTAACCATTTCGGCTGTTAAGCTTTCCATTAGGCAAACATCTTTTAGTATTCCTGCTCCAGCACCTTTACTTACTACCTTTTTTACAGGGCATCCAAAATTAATATCTATAATATCAGGGTTAGATTTTTCAACAATATCTATTGTTTTTAGCATGCTGTCTAAATTGGCTCCGAATATTTGAATACCAACAGGACGCTCTTTTTCGTAAATATCGAGTTTCATGGTGCTTTTTGCTGCATCACGAATTAAGCCTTCACTTGAAATAAATTCGGTATAAACCACATCAGCTCCTTGTTCTTTACAAAGCGCTCTAAATGGAGGATCACTAACGTCTTCCATTGGTGCTAAAAGTAATGGAAAGTCTGGAAGTTCTATGTTGCCTATTTTAATCACAATAATTTTTATTTGAGGCAAAATTAATCAATAATCTTTTTATGTGATTATTTATGCTAATCTAAATCTTTTATTCTATCTACTTCTTGTATAGATTTATGGCGCTCATTGGTTTGAAGTTTAATATTTCCAAATTTATACCTAAAGCCTAATTTTATATAGCGCGTATCTTGGTCTGTATTGTAGTGGCTATACTGATTGTCATATTGTGTAGATGTTTTAAAATCGGCTTTGTTTAGAGCATCGCTAATACTTAAAGATAAAACACCTCTACTATTAAATACTGATTTGGTAACTGATAAGTCTGAAAGAAAACGGTCTTCTACCACTGAAAAGCCATATAAATAAGATGACAGATATGTTATTGCAGCGTTTACAGATAGACTTTTATCCTTTAAAAAAGAAAAGGTATTGTTTAAAACACTATAATTTGACCACTCGTCTAAAGTTACTAACTCTTGTCCGAATTGGGTTTGGTCTTGAATGTTATAAAATGAGGTTACTGCATATAAAAACCAGGAAGGTGTTACGTTAAAATATGTTACAAAATCAAAACCGTATTCTCTGGTTTCGTTAATATTAATTGGCGAATAGGTAATCTGATTTGTGGCGTTATTCTGCCTTGCCAATTGATAAATATTACCTTGACTTCGTTTGTAATAAGCTTCAAAGGTAAAATACTCTGTAATGTTTGTTCCAAACGTATAATGGTCAGTAAAAACAGGTTTTAAGTTTGGATTCCCTACTACAAATGTATTATCATTTAGGAAAAACGTAAATGGGTTTAAGTCTTTAAAATCAGGTCTTGTTATGCTTCGTTTGTAGTTTGTATAAACACTAAAATTATCTGATGCTTGAAATTTAAGGCTAACTGTTGGAAACCACTCAAAGTAACTTTGGGTGTTTGTTTGGTTTGTAGTAAGAGATTCGCCTTCAATGTCAGTTTGTTCAACTCTTAAGCCTGCATTTAGGCTCCACTTTGTCCAATCTTTATTAAAATTAGCATAAGCAGCAAAAACAGATTCGTCATAGTTAAATGCGTTAGAATATGTGTAGTTGAAGACTGTTTGATTTGTATTAAAATCAAAATCATTTTTTTCTATATCACTCTCGGTTTTAACATTTGAAAATTTAACTCCTAAATCAAGAGATCCCGAGTTTTTAAGCGGTAAGTTATAATCTATTTGAGAGGTGAAAATATTTGTTCTTTGATTAGCATCAGTATCAAAGGCTGTTGGGTTGATAAAAACATTATTTTGGTCGTAATACTGACTTAAAGCTTCTTGTGTTCTATCATACTTGTACGTTGTAAAATGACCATTGTAATATAAGCTTCCAGAGCCTTCATTAAAGGTATGAGTATATCCTAAATCAAAATCTAGATTGTGTTTTTTATCCTTAAATGTTGATTGGGTATCAAATCGAGATAAAAAGAGATTGTTTTCATCATAAATATTTGTGTTGTTGTTAACGTTGTATTTAAAATAAGGTGTTAACAATATATTTGATGAAACATTCATTTTATTTTTTTCATTAAAAAACACATCAATATTAAAGTTTACATTATGCGTTTTTGTCCAAGTGTTTCTTTTTATGTTTGATTGCCAAGCCTCGTCTATTTCATTGTTTTGGTCAAGGTAAAATACCGTATCGTCATTTTCTCTATTAATCTTATTGTGCGTATAGCTATAGTTGGCAAAAACATTTATTTTATCTGTTTTAAAATACTGATTTAAGCCTCCATTATACCTAGGAAACACACCTTGAGTATAATTACCATAAACACTACCTCTATAACCTGTAGCTAGGTTTTTAGTCATTTTAATATTTAAAACAGCACCACTTTCTGCATCATAGTTTGCAGGTGGATTGGTGATTACTTCAATAGATTGAATAGTATTTGCTGGTGAACTTTCTAAAAGTTGAAGAAGCTCGCTAGAGGTTAATTGTGCTTTTCTATCATTTATATAAACTGTAGGAACAGTGTTTTTTATCAAAATTTTTCCGTCAAAGACTAAAACTCCTGGTGTGCTTTTTACTACATCTAATAAACTACCTTCTGATAATGCTGTTTCTGCAACATTAAATACTAATCGATCTGCTTCTTTTTTTACCGTGGGCTTTTTAGCTGTTATACTAACTTCGCTTAAGGTTTCGGAATTTTCTTGAAGTACAATAGTCCCTAAATCAATATGTTTTGTAAGTTCTGTTAGTGATTTTGTATAGTCATTATAACCTATAAAAGTAATTTTTAGCTTATAATCTCCTTCTTCTATATTATCAATGATAAAGTAACCTTGGTCATTTGTTGAAGCTCCACTTACAACCGTAGAATCAGATTCAGATAATAACACTGCATTTGCAAAAGAAACAGGGATGTTTTCTTCAGTTTTTACAGTACCTGATATTGATATTTCCTGGCAAACACCAACCATAGGTATTGCGGCTAAAAGAAAACAAAAAATACTGATATTAAATTTCATAAAACGATTAAGTTCTGCAATATAAAGATTGTTTTTAACATTTTTTTACGGTTTTACCATAATTAAAATAAATTCATTATTGTTCCTCTAAATAATTTAAAGCACAAGAAAAGAATTATATTTGCAAATTAGTATAGCATATACCTTATGAAGCACATTAGAAATTTTTGCATTATCGCACATATTGATCACGGTAAGAGTACATTAGCAGATAGACTGTTAGATTTTACAGGCTCTGTAACTGAACGCGAAAAGCAAAACCAGTTATTAGACAATATGGATTTAGAGCGAGAACGTGGTATTACCATTAAGTCGCACGCCATTCAAATGGATTATATTTACAACGGAGAACAATACGTATTGAACTTAATTGATACGCCTGGTCACGTTGATTTTTCATACGAAGTTTCACGATCTATTGCAGCATGTGAAGGAGCTTTACTTATCGTTGATGCTGCTCAAAGTATTCAAGCTCAAACTATATCAAATCTATACTTGGCTTTAGAGAATGATTTAGAAATCATTCCTGTACTAAATAAAGTAGACTTACCAAGTGCCAACCCTGAAGAAGTTACTGATGATATTGTTGATCTTTTAGGCTGTGACCCTGAAGATGTAATACACGCTAGTGGTAAAACAGGTTTTGGAGTAGAAAATATTCTTGAAGCTATTATAAACCGTATCCCAGCACCAAAAGGAAATGTTGATGAGCCTTTACAAGCGTTGATTTTTGATTCTGTTTATAACCCTTTTCGTGGTGTAGAAACATACTTTAGAGTTATTAACGGTTCTATTAGAAAAAACCAACAAATAAAATTTATAGCTACAGGTAAAACTTATGGTGCTGATGAAGTTGGTACTTTAAAGCTTAAACAAGTTATAAAAAACGAAATAAAAGCAGGTGATGTTGGATATTTAATTACTGGAATTAAAGAAGCTAAAGAAGTAAAAGTAGGAGATACAATTACTGATTCAGCAAAGCCAACGCAAAATGCTATTGCGGGTTTTGAAGACGTAAAACCTATGGTATTTGCTGGTATTTATCCTGTAGATACTGAAGATTATGAAGACTTAAGAGCCTCTATGGAAAAGCTTCAACTTAATGATGCTTCTCTTGTATTTACACCTGAAAGTTCTGCTGCTCTTGGTTTTGGTTTCCGTTGTGGGTTTTTAGGAATGCTACACATGGAAATTATTCAAGAACGCTTGGAGCGCGAATTTGATATGACCGTAATTACAACTGTTCCTAACGTGTCTTATCACGCATTTACAAACAAACATCCTGATGAAATTATTATAGTAAATAACCCATCAGATTTACCAGAACCTTCAACATTAAATCGTGTTGAAGAGCCTTATATTAAAGCTACTATTATTACCAAAGCCGACTTTGTAGGTAATGTTATGTCGCTTTGTATTGATAAACGTGGTATTATTACAAACCAAACTTATTTAACAACCGAACGTGTAGAATTATCTTTTGATATGCCTCTTGCAGAGATTGTTTTTGATTTTTACGACAGACTTAAAACAGTTTCTAAAGGATATGCCTCGTTTGACTATTCTCCAATAGGTATGCGAGCTTCAAAATTAGTTCGTGTTGATATATTACTAAACGCACAGCCTGTTGATGCGCTTTCTGCTCTAATTCATGCTGATAATGCATATACTATTGGTAAAAAAATTACTGAAAAATTACGAGAGTTAATACCAAGACAACAATTTGACATTCCTATTCAGGCAGCTATTGGAGCAAAAATCATTGCTCGTGAAACCATTAAAGCGCTTCGTAAAGATGTTACTGCAAAATGTTATGGTGGTGATATTTCTAGAAAACGTAAACTTTTAGAGAAACAGAAAAAAGGTAAAAAGAAAATGCGTCAAGTAGGTAATGTTGAAATACCTCAACAAGCATTTATGGCTGTTTTAAAGCTAAATGATTAAAACCTTCAAATAACAAAAAAGCTCACTTAAAAGTGAGCTTTTTTTATTTATAAAATTACCTGTTTTATACTTTTTCTACATCTATTGGCTTTCCTAAATAGACAAGTTTAGAGCCTTCTTTTATAGTTATCCCTTCTTTATTGTTTGAAGGTATAATATTTAGCTCTCCTTTGTCATCTTTAATAAACAACGGAATAGAATCTTTGTCGTTATCTGTTATTTCAATTAAAGACTCATAGTGTTCCTTGTTATCTAGTTCTATTTCTTGAATAGATGGATGTTTTCTTATAGCGGCGTTCAAAGAATTATAATCGTCAGTAAAAGAAAATAAACCTTCTTTAATGTTACTAGAACCATTTTCTATTTCTTGAGATGTCATAAGCCTAAACGACCCATTTTCTCCAAACTGTTTGCTAAACTTATTTATAGCATACTTGTTTATATCAGAGCTTGGAGTAAGAGCCATTAAGTATCCTACATCATTAAGCTCTATATTGTCTAATAAATTATCAGAATAAATGTTTGCGACTATAGCTTCTAATCCTAATTCTCTAGCTTTATTAATATTATTTTGATTACTATCTATTAACACAACGTGTCTATTATTAGACTCTAAATAATGTCCTAATAAACGTGATATTTTTGAAGCACCAATAATTAAAATTCCATCAGATTTTGTTAAAAATACACCTACTGTTTTTGCAAAAATCCTGGCTGTTGTCGCGTTTAGTAAAACAGTGCCAAGCACAATCATAAAAACTAAAGGTGTAATATATTCTGCGCCTGCAACGCCATCTTTTGCTAGTTTCAACCCAAATAGTGATGCAATACCAGCAGCAACAATACCTCTAGGTCCTACCCAACTAATAAATAGTTTTTCATTAAGCTTTAAGTTAGACCCTTGTGTACTTAAAAATACTCCAAGCGGTCTTAAAATAAAAACTACAACAGCAAATAATATGGCTGTATTCCAATTATAAATAAGTAATAAATCTTCAAAGTTTATGTTTGCCGCAAGAAGAATGAATAAAATAGAAATAAGCAATACACTTAATGACTCTTTAAAATATAAAAGCTCTTTTAGATAAGGGGATTTTGAGTTACCTAAAACCATTCCCATAACTACTACAGATAATAAACCTGACTCATGAGCAAAAACATCAGAGAGAACAAAAACGCCCAAAACAGCTGCTAATGCAAACACATTCATTAAATAATGAGGAACAAGTTTTTTGTTTATAATGAAATTAAGCGCATGTGCAAAAGTAAATCCAAACGTAGAACCAAAAAGAACAATTTTTCCAAACTCAATAAAAGCTGTAATCGTGTATTCTCCACCCGCATCAACACTAATAAACTCAAACACCAATACAGCAACTAAAGCTCCTATAGGATCTATTAAAATACCTTCCCATTTTAATACTGTAGAAATATCTTTCTTTAAAGGAATATTTCTTAATATGGGTGTAATCACTGTTGGTCCTGTAACAATTATTAAAGCTGAAAATAAAAACGATATTTCCCAACTTAAATAAAAGATATAATGGGCAGCAACTGCTGCACCAAAAAACGTAACAACAGAGCCAACAGTTATTAGTTTTGTTATTGCTGGACCAACGTTTTTTATTTCGCCCATTCGTAAGGTTAATCCTCCTTCAAAAAGAATGATACTTATTGCTAAAGAAACAAAGTAAAACAAACTTTCCCCTGGAAAAAGACCTTCTGTGCCATTCCATCTAGGAGAAATCCATTTAGAGCCATCATCTGTTAGAAACTCTTGGGCAATAGGACCAACCAATAAACCTATAAGTATTAATGGTAAAATTGCAGGGATTTTTAACTTCCAAGCAACCCATTGAGCCAGTATTCCTAATATAACAATACCTGCTAATTCAATCATATTTTTAAGTTTTAGGGAAAAATAGGAATTTTAAATTTAAAAAGACACTTATTTAAGTGCTATTTATGATTATATCTTTTGATGTTATTTTACAATTAAAAAGGGAAAAAATAAGGTATGATAAAGGTTGCTGCAATCCATATTAAAATATTTAAAGGTGTTCCTACTTTTAGAAAATCTCCAAATTTATAATTTCCAGGAGCATAAACCATTGTGTTGGTAGGATAGCTCATAGGTGTCATAAATGTGAGTGAGCAAGCAAACATTACTGCAACCAAAAAAGGTCTAGAGCTTACATCCATCATATGTGCTAAATTAATAACAATAGGCGTCATTAATGCTGCTGTTGCTTTGCTAGAAATAAGATTTGTAGAAATAAAGGTGGCTAAAAATAAGATGCTTAATGTTATATTAGCTTCATACTGTCCTAAACTGCTTTGTATAAAATTCGCTATAAGCGTTGCGCCTCCTGTTTTTTCTAGTGCTGTTCCCATTGATAATACGCCTGCCATCATAAAAATAACTTTCCACTCAACGGCTTTATAAGCTTCAACAGGTTTTAATGCGCCTGTAATAATCATTAATAAAGCACCAATCATAGCGCTTATTAATATTGATGTTACATTGAATGTTGCAGATAAAACCACTCCTATTCCTATTAATACTGACGGAATCGCTTTTTTATAGTTTGTTTTTTTCTTTTTGTATTCTGAAAGCTTTACTACAAGATTTTGAATTTCTAAAGTCTCAAGTTCTTCTTTTTGACCTAAAATTAAAAGCATGTCGCCTTCTTTTAGTTTAATAGAAGAAAGCTTGTCATATTTAACCTCTTCGCGTTGCCTGATGGCTATAACCGAGCTTTTATATTGCCTTCTAAAATTGAGTTGCTTTAAAGAACTGCCTGCTAATGCAGAACCAAAAGGAACTATAACTTCATGTATTTGATAATCGGTTTCTTGAGACTCTGCAGCCTTCATGCGTTTACTTCCGCTTATTTTATAGCCTTTTAAATCTAAAAGTCTTTGTAAGGTTTCTGGTGGAGTAAGTACTTTTAAAATATCTCCTTCTTTAAGTTGAATTTCAGGTGAAAAATTATGTTTCAAAACACCATCACGAAGTACAGAAAGCACATTAATATTATGATCGCTTACTAGTTTTGTGCTGTGTAATGCTTTCTCTAAATCTTTACACGTTGCTTCAACTTCTATTTCAGTAATATATTTTTCTGCCGTATTAATAAGTTCATTTGACCTCTCTTTTTGTTTTGGTAATAAAAAAGGAGCTATTAAAAAAATATAAATAAAGCCAACAGCTAGTAAACATACCGCTGCTCCACTAAACTCAAACATACCAAACTCTTCAACACCATATTTTTTAGCATAACTACTTATCAAAATATTTGTTGATGTTCCTATAAGCGTACAAGTTCCTCCAAACAGAGCCGCAAAAGAAATAGGCATTAACAACATGCTAGGTTTAATGTTAGTTTCTCTACAAACGGTTAATGCTATTGGTAATAATAATGCAACAACAGCGGTATCATTAATAAAAGCAGAAAACAAGCTGGAAATAGCACAAAACATTACTAACGCAATTAAATAATGTATTTTGGCTAGTTTTATTATTTTATAACTTAAGCCATCTAAAATTCCTGAATTAAAAATACCTCCACTAATTACAAATATGCAGCCCAAAGTAATTGTAGCCGGATGATTAAATCCCGAAAATCCATCTTCTGGAGATAAAACACCTGTTACAATAAACAAAGCCATGATGATAATAGACGTTGTATCTATTGTAAAATAATCTCTAACAAATAGCAGTATTCCAAAGGCTATTATAGAAAATGTGATAATTAATTCTGCGCTCATATACCACGAGATTATAGATTAAAATGTTAGCACTACTCCGTTGTTTCTTCTTCTTTTTCTCCTGATAAATAATACAATTTTTTTAAGCTTTTTTTAAGTAGCATAAACCTATAAATACCTATCACAAAAAAAATGGCACTAAACACTAATGATAAAAAAGCTAAATACTTAAAATCCGGAAAATTTTTAAGCTGAAAAAAAGCAATGCCTCCTAAAAGTAAATATAATGAAGACCTAATGTAAGATAATAAAGTGCGTTCATTTGCTAGACGCGTTCTTTCAATAGCAAGATAATCTCGCAATATAATTTCTTCATCAGGTTTAAAATCGCGTCCAAACCTTAAAAGTTTCATTTTCTTAATCTTTAATTGAGGTTTCACGATAGGTTTCATAAATATTGCTTTTTATATAAAAATAAATCAAATTTTTGTACATACAAACTTTTAAGTATTTCAAAATAAAACCTCTTATTTGTTAAAAAAATCTCAATAACATCATTTAAAATATAAAATGTTCTGCACATTTCTTAATTTGCAAGACTTATGAAACTACATCCTATTGAATCTGGAAATTTTAAATTAGATGGCGGCGCTATGTTTGGCGTTGTACCAAAATCTTTGTGGCAAAAAACCAATCCTGCCGATGCCAACAATATGATTGATATTGCTGCTCGCTGTTTACTTATAGAAGACGGTAATAAGCTTACACTCATAGATACAGGTATGGGAAACAAACAAAGTGATAAGTTTTTTGGATACTACTATTTATGGGGCGATGACTCTATAGATGCTTCGCTAAAAAAAATAGGGTTTCATCGCGATGATATTACTGATGTATTTATGACGCATTTACACTTTGACCACTGTGGCGGCAGTATACAATGGAACAAAAATAAAACCGGTTATGAACCTGCTTTTAAAAATGCGCACTTTTGGAGCAACAAAGATCACTGGCAATGGGCAACAAACCCTAACAATAGAGAAAAAGCATCATTTTTGAAAGAAAATATTCTCCCAATGGAAGAAAGTGGTCAATTAAAATTCACCTCACTTCCAAATTCTGAAATCTTAAAAAATTCTGAATTAGGTTTTGATATTTTCTTTGCAGATGGGCATACCGATAAACAAATGATTCCTATGATACATTACAAAGGAAAAACCATTTGTTTTATGGCAGATTTATTACCAACTGTTGGTCACTTACCATTACCTTTTGTAATGGGCTATGACACGAGGCCTTTACTAACATTAAACGAAAAAGAAAAGTTCTTAAATCTAGCAGCAGATAATAATTATTATCTATTTTTGGAACACGATGCACACAATGAAATTATTACAGTAAAACACACAGAAAAAGGCGTGCGATTAAACCAAGTTTTTACCTGTAATGAAATTTTTAACTAAATATAAAAAAGAAAAAATGAAATTAATTAAACCTGTTTTGTTTTCAGCTTTAGCAGCAACTATATTATCAAGTTGTGGAAGTGGAGCTGAAATTTTATCAACTCCTGTTGAAAATATTGATACAGTAGCTCTTAAAGTATCAGAATTAACAGAAAACGAAAAGCAAACTTGGGGACATCTTGATATTGTTAAAGATACCATTCCAGGAATGAGTGTTGACAAGGCTTACTCTGAAATTATTAAAGACAAAAAAGGAAAAACTGTAATTGTTGCAGTTATTGATTCAGGAATAGATATAGAACATGAAGATTTAGATGGTGTTGTTTGGACTAACAAAAAAGAAATTGCAGGAAACGGAATAGACGATGATAAAAACGGATATATAGACGATGTACATGGCTGGAACTTTTTAGGAGATGCCTATGATGAGCAATTAGAATATGTGCGTATCCTTGCAAAAGGAGATACTAGCAACCCTGAATTCGCTAGAGCTAAAGCTGAATACGATAAAGAATACCAAGAAACAGCTGCAAGAAAACAACAATACGATCAAATATACCAACGCCTTAAAAATGCTGATGAAGTTATCTCTGCATACCTAAAAAAGGACACATATACTACTGAAGAAGTAAAAGCAATAAGCACTGAAGATGAAAAAGTAACTGAAGCAGTTGGTGTTTTAAACTTTATTTATGCTAATGGTTTAGGAACAACTCAAGAAGCTTTAACAGCTATTAAAGAAGGTGTAGATTACTTTACTGATAAATTAAACTATAACTTAAACAAAGATTTTAACGGAAGAACAACTGGAGATAACCCAGACGATTTAAACGATGTTGGTTACGGTAACGGTAATGTATTACCTACAGAAATAGGAGAAAGTCATGGTACGCACGTTGCTGGAATTATTGCAGCAGAGCGTAATAATGGTCTTGGTGCAAACGGTGTAGCAAACAATGTAGAAATTATGAGCCTACGTGCTGTTCCTAATGGTGATGAATACGATAAAGACATAGCATTAGCCATTCGTTATGCTGTAGATAATGGTGCAAAAATTATCAACGGAAGTTTTGGAAAATATTATTCTCCTCATAGTGATTGGGTAAGAGATGCTATTGCTTATGCTAGTGATAATGATGTATTATTCATCAATGCTGCTGGTAACGAAGGTATAGATATTGATAGCAAAGCTGTATATCCTAATGATGCTGTAAACAATGGCCCTGAAGTATCAGAAACGTTTATTACTGTTGGAGCTTTAGCACCTAAATATGGATCAAATATGATTGCTAGTTTTTCTAACTACGGAAAAATAAATGTAGATGTTTTTGCTCCAGGAGCAAAAGTATACTCTACAACTCCAGAAAATGATTACCAAACAAAAGGAGGTACTTCTATGGCAGCTCCTGCTGTAGCTGGTGTTGCAGCTTT
The DNA here is from genome assembly GCF_048381695.1 of Corallibacter sp. Lineage (NCBI taxonomy): Bacteria > Pseudomonadati > Bacteroidota > Flavobacteriia > Flavobacteriales > Flavobacteriaceae > Corallibacter > Corallibacter sp. The sequence goes on from NZ_JBLXHI010000001.1 coordinate 136,659, forward strand.
AGTACGCTCTTACTACCCTAAATTAACTGCTGCACAAGTAAAGCAAGTTATTTTAGACTCTGGTTTAGCTGTAAATCAACAAGTTGTTGTTGGCGGTAATGCAAGCGATGTAAGACCTTTTGCTGATTTAACAAAATCAAGTAAAATGGTAAATGCTTATAATGCTTTAATTATGGCTTCTCAACTTTCTAAATAAGTAAATTTTTACAAAGCCTCTTCAAAGATTGAAGAGGCTTTTTTATTTTAAAACCTTTAGTAATGAAACGATTATTTTTTTCTGTTTTTAGTTTAATTATTCTAGCATCTTGTGGTAGTTCTTCAGAAACTGTAAAAACTCAAACAACCTCATCAAAATCAGTATCTTCAACCTATTGGCAACAACATGTTGATTATAAAATGACTATTGATATGGATGTAAACAACTACCAATATCAAGGAACACAAAACCTAGTTTATACAAACAACTCTCCTGATGTATTAAATCACGTGTATTATCATTTGTTTTTTAATGCCTTTCAACCTGGTAGCGAAATGGATGTACGCTCTAGAACCATTGCAGATCCTGATGGTCGTGTAGGAGATAGAATAAGTAAGCTTAAGCCTAACGAAATAGGATATATTAACGTAACATCGCTAAAACAAAATGGTCAAGCTATCAATTACAAAACAGTAGGAACTATACTGCGTGTTGATTTAGCAAAACCTATTCAACCAGGAGAAAAAGTAACCTTTGATATGCAGTTTAATGCGCAAGTTCCTGTACAAATACGTCGTTCTGGTCGTAATAATGCAGAAGATGTAGCGCTTTCAATGACACAATGGTACCCAAAACTAGCCGAGTATGATTTTGAAGGTTGGCATGCAGATCCTTACATAGGCCGTGAATTTCATGGTGTTTGGGGTAATTTTGACGTGGCTCTTACTATAGATAAAAATTATGTTGTTGGCGGAACAGGTTATCTACAAGGAGAACCTAAAATTGCTGGTAACAAAAAAACATTACATTTTTTAGCTCCAAATGTGCATGACTTTACTTGGGCTGCAGATCCTGATTACATTCATGATACTATGCAAGTTCCTAACGGACCACTTTTAAACTTTTATTACAAAAGCACATTAAGTGATGAAGCAAAAGAAAACTGGAAAAAACTACAACCAAAAACAGTTGAACTTATGCAGTATTTTAGTGAGCATATTGGTAAATATCCTTACGATCAATACTCTGTAATTCAAGGTGGTGATGGCGGCATGGAATATGCTATGTGTACGCTTATTACTGGTAAACGTAAATTTGGAAGTCTTGTAGGTGTTACTGCTCATGAATTAGCACATACGTGGTTTCAATTTTTACTAGCTTCAAACGAGTCTAAACACGAGTGGATGGATGAAGGTTTTACAAGCTACATTAGCGACTATGCTATGGATGCTATTATGAACCAAAACAAGAAAAACCCAACTCAAGGAGCCTACAGAAATTATATCTATTTAGCTAATTCAGGTAAAGAACAACCACTAACTACACATTCTGATCGTTATGCCATAAATATGGCTTATGGTATTGCTGCTTATAGCAAAGGTGAAGTGTTTTTAGCGCAATTAGGCTATGTTATTGGAGAAGAAAACCTTAAAAAAACAATCAAAAAGTATTATGATGACTTCTCTTTTAAACATCCACGTCCTTTAGATATAATCAGAACTGCTGAAAAGTTAACAGATTTAGAACTTGATTGGTATTTAATAGACTTTGCTCAAACAACTAACACTATAGATTATGGCGTAAAAAGTGTAGAAGATAAAACTATTACTTTAGAGCGTATCGGACTTATGCCTATGCCTATAGACTTATCTGTTACTTATACTGATGGAACTACCGAAAATTTCTATATTCCTTTACGTATGATGCTTGGCGGAAAACCAACTACAGCTACAATAAAACCTGATTGGGCTTGGGCATATCCAACCTATACTTTAGAAACATCAAAAACAGTAAAATCTGTAGAAATTGATCCTAGCGGTTTTATGGCTGATGTAAACAGAGAAAATAATACCTTGGAAAAGTAATGCAAAAACTTTTTTTGATTTGTTTTTTAGTTATTATTCATTCTGTTTCTGCTCAAGATAGAAATGTTAATAGTGAAAACGTAATTCAATGGCAAGAAGCTTATAGGATTGAAGTTTCTGATTTTAAAAAGAAACGCCTACCTAATGATAGCTATGCCTTTACGGCGTATAAAATTGAATTCTATCCGTCTGAAGTCATTGTAGATATGAACGATTATATCCAGGGGTACGAATCATTAACCGTTGTTGCAGAATTTCATATGGATAAATCTCATTTTGAGGCAGGCTATGAAAAAGATCTTTTAAAACACGAGCAAATTACCTTTGACATTGCAGAACTATTTGCAAGAAAAATTAGAAAACGTTTTGAAGAGCTAAAACAAAAGGAAGAAAAACGATTTGCAATGTACAATAATGAATATAGACAACTATGGAAAGCCTGCCTAGAGTATCAACAAGAATTTAATAATGATACAAACAGTGGTTGGGGATCCCCTAAAAAAGTTGAAGAGTGGCAAAGCCGTATAAATCAAGAGCTAATGGATTTGAAAAAATATGCCATAAAACCTATATAAACAATTATTAAATATCTATAAAAAAACCACTTAATTTGATTAAGTGGTTTTTTTATTATAAAGACATTGTTACCTTTGATTTTCAATGAAAAATAGCTTTAAAAACACCGAAAAACTAAAAAGCAAAAAGATTATAGATCAATTATTTTCTGAAGGACAATCTGTTTCGGCATACCCTTTGCGTCTTGTTTTTTTAGAAACCACTTTTGATGATGCTGTAAATGCAAAAGCAAGTGTATCTGTTTCAAAACGTAACTTTAAAAACGCCGTTGATAGAAACCGTATTAAACGTTTAATGCGAGAAGCATATCGCCTTAATAAAACATCGCTTTTTAACAACATTTCAACACAATATGCGTTTATGTTTTTGTACATTGGAAAAGATAAACCCAGCTTATCTCAACTAGAAGTTTCTGTGAATAAACTTTTTAAAAAGTTATTAGAGAAATAACCCTATTAAACTACATGTTTATGAAAACGATTTTAACAGCATTTTTATTACTTTTTATACCATTAGCATGTTCAAATAATGCTGAAAACTCTAAAAACACTTATAATTCTCCAGAGGCTGATACTCCAGTTGTTTTATCAAAAACTTTAGAGTCACAAAACATTCAGTCAGATACACAAAATAACCTTGAGCAGAAACTCATAAAAGAAGCTTTTTTAGTTTTTGAAACCCAAGATTTAGATAAAACCTTTAGTCAAGTAGTAACCTTCATAAACAATAATAAAGGTTATATTCAAAATGATAATTCTAGTAAATCTTACAACAGAGTTAGTCGTCAAATTACTGTCCGTATTCCTACTCAAAATTTTCAACCAACCATAGATTCTATAAGTCAATCTGTAAAACATTTTGATAGAAAAAACATCAGTTCAAAAGATGTTACCGAAGAATTTATTGATTTAGAAGCCAGATTAAAAGCCAAACGAGAACTAGAAAACCGCTATTTAGAATTACTTGCTAAAGCAAAAAATGTAAAAGAAATTCTTGAAGTAGAAAAAGAGTTATCTCAAATAAGAGAAGATATTGAAGCTAAACAAGGACGTTTACAATACCTTCAAAACAAAGTGTCATTAAGCACAATTCATATTGAATTTTATAAAACAATAGCAACAGAAAGCGGCGTAACCGTTTCTTATGCTCAAAAAATGTGGAACGCCTTAAAATCTGGATTTAATGGCTTATCCTATTTTGTATTAGGACTGTTAACCATTTGGCCAGCAATTATTATAATAGGCTTTAGTATCTTTATGTTTAGAAGATGGCTTAAAAAAAGAAACAAATAGTCATAGTTTGAAATTATAAACAGATGAAAAAATTACTTAAAAAAAGAATTTTAATACCAATATCAGCAGGAATTATATTTATTACAGGGTCTGCATTTCAAAATGACTTTTTTGAAATAGCTAAACAAATAGAAATATTTACAACACTTTACAAAGAAGTAAATATGAACTATGTTGATGAGACAAACCCTGCAGATTTAATGGATACGGCTATAAAAAGCATGCTGCAAGAACTAGATCCGTATACCCAATTTTACAATGAGCAAGATGTTGAAGCTGAAAAAATAAGACGTACAGGAGATTACACAGGTATTGGTGCCAATGTAAGAACACTTCAAGATAAACTAGTAATTATAGAACCTTATAAAGGATATCCTGCCGATGAAGCAGGCTTAAAAGCTGGTGATGAAATTATAAAAGTAAATAACACGCTTATTTCAACATATAAAGAAGAAGCTGGAGATTTACTTAAAGGAACTCCAAACTCGTCTGTAAACGTGACCTATTTGCGTCAGGGAAAAGAATACACTACCACAATAAAGCGCTCTGAAATAGAAATAAATGCTGTACCATATTTTTCTATGATAAATGATAAAACTGGATATATTGTTTTAAGTAAGTTTAATAACAAAGCAGCTTCACAAACAGCTTATGCTGTAAGAGACTTAAAAGCGCAAGGTGCAAAAAGTATTATTTTAGATTTACGCGGAAATCCTGGCGGATTACTCCTTGAAGCAGTAAAAATTGTTAATCTATTTGTTCCTAAAGGTCAAATTGTAGTAACTACAAAATCTAAAGTAAAAAAGTTTAACAGGTCATATTACACACAAAACGAGCCTTTAGATACCCAAATACCACTAGTTGTACTTATCAATGGTAAAAGTGCCTCTGCAAGTGAAATTGTTTCAGGATCATTACAAGATCTAGATCGTGCAGTTATTGTTGGTTCCAGAAGTTTTGGTAAAGGATTGGTACAACGCCCTAAACCACTTACTTATGGTACGCAATTAAAAATTACTATTTCTAGATATTACACACCTTCTGGCCGTTGTATACAAGCATTAGATTATTGGCATAGAGATGAAAATGGTAATGCGGTAAGAGTAGCTCAAGAAAATTATAACGAATTTAAAACCAAAAATGGTAGAAAAGTATTTGATGGTGGTGGCGTTTTTCCTGATGAAGCATTAGAAATTACAGAAAACTCACCTATTACAAAAGCTATTTCAAACGACTTTTTAATCTTTGATTATGCTACAGACTATTACTACAATCATTCAGTAAAAGATATTAATAATTTTGAGTTATCAGCTTCAGATTTTACCGACTTTAAAAACTATCTTAAAAGTAACAATTTCACATTTGTTACTGAAACCGAAAAATCGCTTTCTAAAGTATTAGAAAATGCCGTAAAAGAAGATTTAGATGATAATATTCAAAAAGATTATAACACCTTAATATCTAATTTAAATAGCTCTAAAGCATTAGCTATAGATGAAAATAGGGATGAAATTTTATCGCTTCTTACTGATGAAATTGTAAAACGTTACGCCTACAGAGAAGGATTATATGATTACTACAAGCTGCATAATATTGAAATAAAAAAAGCTGCTGATATTTTATCAAATACAAGTAAATATAATAGCTATTTAAAATAATTTTACTATTTTGAAAATTAGCTAATTTTATAAGCTTACTCAATGAAAAATCTGTTTTTATTTATACTATTAACATCACATGTATTTTGGGCTCAAAATCATACTGAGCGCATTCATGAAGTATATTTTGAAACAGATAAATACGAAGTTCCTCCAACAGAGCACAACAGACTTTTATTATTTTTATCAGAAATAGAAAGTTTAGATATTGAAAAAATATCTATTTACGGCTTTACTGATGATCGTGGTAGCGATTCCTATAATTTAGAACTATCTCAAAATAGAGCTAATGCCATAAAAACCATTTTCTCAAATAACGAATTTGATGAATCTATAATTACCAATGTAGATGGTAAAGGAAAAATTTTATTGAAATTAATAAAAGAAAGTAACGTAAATAAAATTCGTGGTTTAAATAGAAAAGTTGAAATAATTGTACAACCTTATTCACCACCTAGAAAAGAAAAAGTTGTTGAAAAGAAACCCGAATTAAAAGAAATTTTAAAAGGCGATATTAAGGCTGGTGATAAGTTTACTTTAGAAAATATTTTATTTAAAACTGGTTATAGCGTATTGCTTCCAGAATCTAAAAAAACACTTGAAGAAATAGCTAAAGTACTTGTAGAACGTAACGATATTTATTTTACTATTCAAGGTCATGTATGCTGCACAAAATACAGTAGAGATGCCATAGATAGAAAAACAAAAAAACGTAATTTATCTGTTACTAGAGCAAAATATATTTATGACTATTTAGCTAAAAAAGGAGTAGATAAACACCGCATGAAATATGTTGGTATGCGTCGTAAATTTCCGCTTGGTGGCGAACCAAAATATGATAGACGTGTGGAAATTTTGGTAACCTACGTTGGTGGTCAAGATAACTAGTTACGCTTTGTAAACCATTGCTATATGAGGAATACCATCTTCAAGATAGTCTTCTCCTATTGCTTTAAACCCTAAATTATTATAAAACTTATTTAAGTAACATTGCGCTGATATTTTTATGTCGGTTTCGTTGTAATGTTCTTTTATAGCTTGTATAGAAGCCTCCATAATATCATAACCATATTTATGCTGGCGTTCATTTTTAGCAACTACAACTCTACCAATACTGGCTTTTTCAAAATAATCTCCTGGTTTAAAAATACGTGTGTAAGCTACTACAACATTGTTTTTATAACCTAAAACATGAAGTGCTTTTTGGTCTTTTCCATCAATATCTTGGTATACACAATCTTGTTCTACAACAAAAACTTCACTTCGTAATTGTAGTATATCATATAATTCTTGAGTAGTTAATTCCTGAAATGTTTTGGTTGTAATATCTAGCATTAGTCTTGTACTATAACTTCTTTAGGATCTTCTTTATTAAACTCTGGTTGTATGGTTACATGATTTATATTAAACTCGTCATGTAATAAGTTTTCTATTTCTAATAATAGGTCATTAAATTCTGATGTTGAAATATCTTCTTTTAAATCTAAATGCGCTTCTAAATGCAGTTCGTCATCACTTAAATTCCATATATGCACATGGTGTAGTTTATTCACTTTTGGAAGCTTATTAACAACACGAACCACAGCTTTAATATCTATATGTTCTGGTGTAAAAAGCATCAGCATTTTAGTTGATGTTTTTAATAAATGATAGCCAACAAAAATTAAATACACAGCTATTAAAAAGGTAAGCAAACTATCTACCCAAAACAACTGAAAATACTTCATTAATAAGCCACCTATCAATACTGCAACACTTGCTAACATATCTGTTAATAAGTGTAAGTAAGCCGATTTTATATTAATATTATTATCAGAATCTTTTTTTAGCAGTAACACACTATAACCATTACCAGCTATTGCAATAAGAGACAACCAAATAACAAGGTTTGATTCTATATTTTGCGGATCTTGAAAACGCTCAACAGCTTCTTTTATAAGTATTACTGCAACAATTATTAAAGTTGCAGCATTTACAAAAGCTGCTAAAATTTCGGCACGTTTATAACCAAAAGTTCTATTTATTGATGCTTTTTGCTTTGATAATTTTGAAGCTATATAACTTACAATTAAAGACAGTACATCACTAAAATTATGCAGCGCATCACTTAACAACGATAAACTACCAGAAACCAAACCACCTATTACTTGAGCAACTGTAATTACAGTATTAAGTAATATGGTAATTAAAAGCTTTCGGCCTTTTAAATCTTTATGATCGTGGTTATGTGCATGCGAATGACTCATAGTTTACCAACTTAAAAATTGGTAATTAACAAGATAAAGGAATCTTATCAATACGGTTTTGATGACGACCACCTTCAAAAGCTGTATTTAAAAATACATCTACCATTTTTATAGCTTGTGGTATTGATGTAAAACGCGCAGGAATACAGATAATATTAGCATTATTATGTAATCGTGTGAGTTCAGTAATTTCGCTTGTCCAGCAGACGCCAGCTCTAACATTTTGATATTTATTAGCTGTCATAGCTACACCATTTGCGCTACCACAAATAAGAATTCCAAAATCTACCTCTTTATTATTAACATCTTTAGCTACAGGATGTACAAAATCTGGATAATCTACACTATCTTCAGTATCTGTACCATAGTTTGTAATAGAATATCCTTTAGATTCTAAATGGTTTACAATAGCTTTTTTGTAATCTGGACCTGCGTGGTCGTTACCAATTGATAATTTCATGTTTTTGTTGTGTTGTTGTTGTTGTTGTAAAAGACATAAGATTTTAATGTTGAAATAAACTTCAAAACATTACTATCTTAATTATGGAGTAAAGGTACAAAATGTCCTTATAAACACTTATGTTATGTAGGTAATAGTTAACAATTAATTAGCATTGTTAATAGTTTATCAAATAGTAGCTCATAACTTGTTAATAACTGTTTACTTCTTTCTGAAAGAAATATTTTTAAATCTCAATTTTATTTACAAACAAAAATTGAAACCAATAAACCAAAAAATAACTTCGCTTTTTTTAGCTGACTTTTAAGCCATCTTTTTTACGTTTATAAACATAGAAAATTGAAAATATTATCAATATTTGGTTATTAACATGAGTTATTAACAGCTGTTAATAGCTTTTAAAATAGTTCTAAAAATGAATATATTAGATGCGTTTCTAATGTTAACTAAATATCAATAGAATGTAAACTACGTGTTTTCAAAATAAAATTTAAAAAAGTTATTCCAGCTATTAACAAACAATAATAATCAGTATTATTTTTTTTAAATTTTTAAAAAGAAAAGATATTATATATATAAATGTGAATAACTGCTTTCTCTTCATTTTATCAAATAGTAGTCTTCTTTTTATTATTTCATTGTGTTATAAAACTATTAATTAATCTAGGCTGATAATTCATTTAATATTTAAATCGTAGCTTTGTATCAAATAACTTGGTGCAAGCACTTAAGGCATGAATAAGAAAAGAGTTTTAATGTCGAAGCGAGCCTAGGAAGATTTAAATCTCGATTATCGAGTAAACTTATAACCAGTACTTCACTTTTATTAGGTTATAAAATAACAGATTCCTATCTTTAATTAGGAAATGAAAATGATTACATAATACATGGCAAGAAAGAAAAAAAGGAAACCTTCACATAACAAGATTTCCAACCTTACTAATACAATCTTAAGTATTTTAAAAAAAGAGAAAAATAAAACGTTTAACTACAAACAAATAGCTGCTAAACTTGGTGTAAATGATGCCAGTAGCAGAAATCAAATTATAAAAAAACTTCAGCAACTTAAAGCGAAACAAGAAATAGAAGAAGTAGATCGTGGTAAATTTAAAGCCATTGTTACTGCAGAATATCACACAGGTATTCTAGACTTAAACGCTAAAGGTTCAGGTTACGTTATATGTGACGATTTTGATGAAGATGTTTACATTGCTTCAAACAATATAAATAAAGCGTTAGATGGAGACGAAGTAGAATTCTATGTTTATAAACGTCGTAAACGAGGTAAGTTTGAAGGTGAAATTACCGAAATTATAAAACGTGCAAAAAGCGAATATGTTGGTGTCATTCAGTTACATAGCAACTATGCTTTTGTAGTACCAGATAGCAATAAAATGTACAAAGATATTTTTGTACCAATTAATAAAACCTTTAAAGCTGAAGATGGTGACAAAGTACTAGTGTCTCTTGAAGATTGGCCTGAAAAAGCCGATTCTCCTTACGGAAAAGTGATAAAAGTTTTAGGAAAACCAGGAGATCATAATACCGAAATTCATGCCATTTTAGCTGAATATGGTTTGCCTTACGAATTCCCGTATGAGGTAGAAAATTATGCCAATAATATAGATACTTCAATCACGAAAGAAGAAATTGCTAAACGTCGTGATATGCGAGATGTACTGACGTTTACTATCGATCCTAAAGATGCTAAAGATTTTGATGATGCGCTTTCATTTCAAGTATTAGATGATGGTTTATACGAAGTTGGTATTCATATTGCCGATGTATCACATTACGTAAAACCAGATACAGTTTTAGATGACGAAGCTTACGAGCGTGCAACTTCAGTATATTTAGTAGATCGCGTGGTACCAATGCTACCCGAAATTCTATCTAACAATGCGTGTTCACTACGACCACATGAAGAAAAATATACCTTTTCAGCCGTTTTTAAAATTAATGATAAAGCTGAAGTTAAAGATCAATGGTTTGGTAGAACAGTCACTTATAGTGATGCACGTTTTGCATACGAAGAAGCGCAAGCCATTATAGAATCTAAAACAAACGAAATTCCTGCCGAAGTATCTTTAACAGGAAAAGCTTATAAAACTGATCAAAAAATAGCCGATGCTACATTAAAACTTGATGAATTGGCTAAAAAAATGCGTTCTAAACGTATGCGTTCTGGTGCTATTTCTTTTGATAAAGTAGAAGTGAAGTTCAACCTAGATGAAACCAATAATCCGGTTGGTGTGTTCTTTAAAACTTCAAAAGATGCTAACAAGTTAATTGAAGAATTTATGTTGTTAGCAAATAAAAAAGTAGCCGAATTTATAGGAAAGCAAAAGCCAGAAAAAACCTTTATATATCGTGTGCACGATGAACCAGACGATAGTAAATTGGCAGCTTTACAAAATATTGTTGGACGTTTTGGTTATAAACTCAATTTTAAAGACCGAAAAAGTACAACAGCTTCATTAAACAATTTATTAAAAGACGTTGCTGGTAAAAAAGAACAAAACCTGGTTGATACACTTGCGATACGCAGTATGAGTAAAGCGGAGTATACCACGCACAACATAGGTCATTACGGATTAGCATTTGACTATTACAGCCATTTTACGTCGCCTATACGTCGTTATCCTGATGTTATGGCACATCGTTTATTACAACATTATTTAGATGGCGGAAAAAGCGCTAATGAAGCTATTTATGAAGATAAATGTAAACATTCCAGTAATATGGAATATTTAGCCACAAAAGCTGAACGCGATAGTATCAAATACATGCAAATTAAATTTATGCAAGATCATAAAGACGAAGAATTTGTAGGCGTTATTTCAGGAGTGACAGATTGGGGAATTTATGTAGAAATTATTGATAACAAATGCGAAGGTATGGTTCGTATTCGTGATATAAAAGATGATTATTACGAGTTTGACGAAAGCCAATACGCAATTATAGGTCGCGAAACCAAAAACATGTACCAATTAGGAGATGAAGTGATTGTAAAAGTAAAAGAAACCGATTTAGTTAAAAAACATTTAGATTTTACATTAATAGGAAAACACGAGTAATATGATTTTAACAACCACAAATACCATTGAAGGACATCAAATTATAGATTATTTAGGTTTGGTAACTGGCGTAGGCGTAAACAGTAAAAAAGTATCATTTACGTTTAGTATGGATAAATTTTATAACTCGTTAGAGCAAAGTATTAACGAAGTTAAAGAAGATGCTTTTCAAAAATTACAACAAAATGCAATCAATTTAAAAGCAAATGCTGTAGTTGGAATACATTTAGACATAGAAACATTTCCTAACACAACAGCCATAATAGTTTCAGTAACAGGAACCGCAGTAAATGTGAAATAATCTTAATGAAATATTAAGTTTTTTCTCAAATGAAAGCGTTGTTTTATTTTTACATAAAATTATACACCATGAATATTAAAATAACTGCTTTTTTCTGTTTATTAACAACAATTTTAATGGCTCAAACACCAATAGAAAAAACTGTTGGAGAGTTTAAAGAATTAAAAGTTTACGATTTAATAGAAGTAGAGCTTATCAAATCAGATGTTGATAAAGTTGTTGTTTCAGGAAATTATGCCGAAGATGTTGTATTTATAAACAGAAACGGGAAACTAAAAGTTAGAATGACACTAGATAAAGTGTTTAAAGGAGATGAAACTACTGTAAAAGTTTATTACACAAACATTGATATTATAGACGTTAACGAAGGTGCTTTTGTAGCTTCAAATGATACTATAAAACAATTTGAATTAGATTTAAACGCTCAAGAAGGTGGCGAAATAAAAGTAAACACCGAAGTAAGATTTCTTAATATAGATGCAAATACAGGAGGTATTGTAAGAACTTCTGGAACAGCAACAAATCAAGATATAGCTATATCTACTGGTGGTGTTGTTAAAAACAAAGAATTACAAACCGAAAACACTAAAATAATTATCAGAGCCGCAGGAGATGCTCATGTAGTAGCAACAAAACTTTTTGAAGCAAAAATACGTGCTGGCGGAAATATTTTTGTTTATGGTAAGCCAGAAACCATAGATGAAAACAAAGTATTTGGAGGTCATATTACTTACATAGAAGAATAGTAAATTTCTTTTGTTAAATTTGTGGAAACACAAATCCTAATATGCTTGATGATATTTTAGCGGCAATACCTTTTGGTATCATTCTCTCTTTTACCATTGGTCCTGTTTTTTTTGTTTTATTAGAAACTAGCGCAACCAAAGGTTTTAAAAGCGCACTTATTTTTGATTTAGGAGTTATCCTAGCAGATATTTTCTTTATAGTTGTAGCTTTTTACAGTACAAGTAAACTACTTGATAAAATAAAAGACGATCCAAATTTTTTAATTTTTGGTGGTGTTTTATTAGCAGTATATGGGTTTATTTCTTTTATAAAAACTTCAAAATCATTTCGTGAAATTGTAAGGGAATATCATAAAATAGAAATAAAGAAAAACTTCGGAAAGCTATTTTTAAAAGGGTTTCTACTTAACTTTATAAATATTGGTGTTTTATTAGGTTGGTTAGGTTTTATTGTAATAGGGAATTCCTTAACAGAGACAAATGAAGGACTTTATATCTTTTTAGCTACCATTTTAATCGTCTATTTTTTAGTTGATTTAATAAAAATGGCTGTTGCTAAAACCCTTAAAAATAAGCTTACGCCAAAACGTATTTTTAAAACTAAAAAAATTGTAGCGCTCGTTATTATGGGCTTCGGAATTTTACTTTTGGTACAAGGTTTTTTCCCTAAAGAAAAAGAACTACTTAAAGATAAACTGGAGCAAATTAATCCTATTAAATAAAATATATAAAAAAACCTCCAAAAATACTTTGGAGGTTTTTTTTGAGGCGTCGAGCGGATTCGAACCGCTGTACAAGGTTTTGCAGACCTCTGCCTAGCCACTCGGCCACGACGCCATTAAAGGACAGCAAATGTAAAAAAAATTACGGTTTTACACCATATCCTTTTTGATTTTTCTTCTTTTCTGTCATTTTTATCGTAACCATTTCTACGTCACCACCTATTGGCGGGTTTAATTTACGTACCCAAACAGTCGCTTTACTTACTAAAGCATCTTCTTTAAAAATACGTGTTAAAATACGTTTTGCAACGGTTTCAAGTAGGTGAGAAGGTTGTTGCATTTCCTCTCTAACAATTCGGTTTAATAACACATAATCAACAGTATCCTGGAGTTGATCTGTTACAGCCGATGTTTGTAAATTTGCCTTAATCTCTAAATCTACACGGTAATCACTACCTATTTTTGTTTCTTCTTTTAAACAACCGTGATGCGCAAACACACGAATGTTTTCAACTTTTATAATTCCCATAAAGCAAAAATACGACACAGATTGGTATGGCAAATAAAAACTAAAAAATTAATTCGTAAAGAAATCAAATACGTTGCTTATCGCGCTAGTTTTGGTTTTATAAAATTCTGTATACGTACAGCGTTCACATGTTACCGCTGTAAATTTCTGATTTTGAATATCAAATATTTTTGATAAAGTACCTCCAGTAGCACGCATTTGTCCTACTTTATATGTTCTGTTGTGACATTTTGGGCATTCGTAATTTCTATGTTGCATGGTTTTTGGTTTTATTTATAGGTAGTAAAAACAATTGATATGTTACATTTTATAAGTTATTACAACATTAAATTCATATAAATTTATCTAATTTTGTACTTCTCATTTTGAAGGTAAAATAGATTATGTCAGAAGAAACAAAATCACTCAATTTTATTGAGCATATTATAGAAGAAGATTTAACAAACGGATTAGAAGCTTCTAAATTACGTTTTCGTTTTCCACCAGAACCAAACGGTTATTTACACATTGGGCACACTAAAGCCATAGGTATTAGTTTTGGTTTGGGTGAAAAGTATAACGCACCTGTAAATCTTCGTTTTGATGATACCAATCCAGCTAAAGAAGAGCAAGAATATGTAGATGCTATTAAGAAAGATGTAGCGTGGTTAGGGTATCAATGGGAAAATGAATTATACTCATCAGATTATTTTCAGCAATTATATGATTGGGCTGTTTTATTAATAAAACAAGGTAAAGCTTATGTCGATTCGCAATCTAGCGAAGCTATGGCAGAACAAAAAGGAACACCAACACAACCAGGAGTTGATGGTCCTTATCGCAATCGTTCGGTTGAAGAAAACCTAGAATTGTTTGAACGTATGAAAGCAGGCGAATTCAACGAAGGCGATCATATTTTACGTGCAAAAATTGACATGCAACATCCTAATATGTTAATGCGTGACCCAATTATGTATCGTATTCTTAAAAAAGCACATCATAGAACAGGAAACGATTGGTGTATTTACCCAATGTACGATTGGACACATGGTGAAAGCGATTATATTGAGCAAATATCTCACAGTTTATGTTCGCTTGAATTTAAGCCTCATAGAGAGCTTTACGACTGGTTTAAGGAGCAAGTGTATGAGTATTCAAAAAACACCTATCCAATGCTTCCTAAACAGCGTGAGTTTGCACGTTTAAATTTAAGTTATACCATTATGAGTAAGCGTAAGCTACTTAAATTGGTTGAAGATGATATTGTAAACGGTTGGGATGATCCTAGAATGCCTACTATTTCTGGTTTAAGACGTCGTGGTTATACACCAGAATCTATCCGAAATTTCATTGAACGTGTTGGTGTTGCTAAACGCGAAAATGTTATTGATGTGTCTTTATTAGAATTTTGTGTTCGTGATCACTTAAACAAAACTGCGCCACGTGTTATGGCAGTTTTAGATCCATTAAAAGTGGTGATCACAAATTATCCAAATGATAAAGTAGAATGGTTAGAGGCTGAAAATAATCCTGAAGACGAACAAGCAGGTTT
Organism: Corallibacter sp.; assembly: GCF_048381695.1. NCBI lineage: Bacteria > Pseudomonadati > Bacteroidota > Flavobacteriia > Flavobacteriales > Flavobacteriaceae > Corallibacter > Corallibacter sp. The sequence goes on from NZ_JBLXHI010000001.1 coordinate 151,858, forward strand.
TAGAGAAGTTCCTTTTTCAAAAGAAATATATATTGAAAAAGCCGATTTTAAAGAAGAAGCAGGAAGCAAGTTTTTCAGGTTAAAACTTGGTGGTGAAGTTCGTTTAAAAAACGCTTACATCATTCAAGCAAATGAGGTTGTAAAAGATGCTAACGGAGATATTACCGAAGTACATTGTACTTACGATACTGATACGTCTAAAAAAGTAAAAGGAACACTACATTGGGTATCAATTAAGCATGCTGTTGAAGCCGAAGTTAGAGAATACGATCGTTTGTTTATGGATGAAGCACCAGATAGTCATCAAGACAAAGACTTTATGGAATTCTTAAATCCTAATTCGTTAAACATTACCAAAGCATTTGTTGAACCAAGTTTAAAAGAAGCCAAAGTAGGAGATAGGTTCCAATTTCAACGTTTAGGATATTTTAATGTTGATAACGATTCTACATCTAATGCTTTAGTATTTAATAAAACAGTTGGATTGCGTGATACTTGGGAAAAACAAAAACCACAAGAAAAGCCGCAACAACAAAACAAACCTAAACCGCAACAACAGCGTAAAGCTATTAATGTTATTCAGCAATTAGGAAAAAAGTACACGAATTACCCAGAAGATAAACAGGCTAAAGTAAAGGCTGAAATTATTGAATTAGCTAATGAGGTTAGTTATGACGAGTTAGAGCCTTTATTTGGAACTGCTGTAAAAAAGGTTGGAACACGTATTGCTGCTATGCTTACTTTAAGAGTATTATTAGCAAATGGTTTAGAAAAAAACGATGCTATTAATGAGTTTATAGAAAAAGCTTTAGAAGATAAAAATGCATTGTTGGTAGAAGAAGCTAAAGCGCTTTAATAGATAATAAAACAGAAATTGTATTTCAATAATTACTATCTTTAGTACACTAACTAAAACATGACATTATGGAAATCAATTTTTTAGCACTTTTAGCAGCTGCAGTTTCTGCATTGATAATTGGTGCAATTTGGTACAATCCAAAAGTATTTGGTACAGCTTGGATGAAAGCTGCTGACATGACCGAAGAAAAAATGCAAGGCGCCAATATGGCTAAAATTTTTATTCTTGCATTTATTTTTGCGTTCTTATTAGCCTTTGCTTTACAGTTTTTAACCATTCATCAAACTGGTGCTTTAGGTATGGTTGGTGGCGATCCTAGTCTTGCAAAACCATCTTTTGAAGCATTTATGGCAGATTATGGTACTGCTTTTAGAACTTTTAAACATGGTGCTTTACATGGCACAATTGCAGGAATCTTTATTGCATTACCAATTCTTGGAACCAATGCGTTGTTTGAAAGAAAAGGTGCCAAATACATTTTTATTAATGCTGGCTATTGGATTGTTACTATGGCAATCATGGGAGGCATTGTTTGCGGATGGCAATAAATTTTGTAATGAATTATAACATAAAAAGACTGATATAACCGTTCAGTCTTTTTCTTTTTACATTGATACACTTTAAAATATACAATTCTCAAAACGATTTACCTGATTCGTGGCAAGCACTAACCACGCATGATCTATTTCTCCAAAAACCCTATTTAACTGCTATTGAAAACGCCTCACCAGATAATATATCATGGTATTATGTAGGTGTTTTTAATGCTGAAAATTTAGTGGGTATTGCTATCATTCAGCGTGTGCAATTGTATGTTGAAGATATTTTTAGAAATCATAAAGATTCTTGTTTTCAAGAACGCGTAAAACATTATGTTTCTAAAGTGCTTAAAGGAAATGTTTTGGTTGTTGGAAACCTTATGCATACAGGACAACACGGTTTCTATTTTAATTATGAAGCCATATCAGAACGTGATTTTCTTTCCTGTATTTTCGATGCTGTTTATCAATTAAAAAAAGACATAAAATCATCAAAAGGAAAAACCATAAGGACCTTAATTTTTAAAGACTATTTTGAAGATGATTCTATTCATTCGTATTCAGAATTGTTTAAAACAAATACATTCAGAAAAGTCTCGGTTCAACCCAATATGATTATGCCAACGCATAAAAACTGGAATACCTTTAATGATTATCAAACCAGTTTAAATAAAAAATACCGAAGACGTTTAAAAACAGCTCGTAAAAAAGCTGGTGCTATTCAAAAGAAAGAATTAGACCTTGATGCTATTGAAGCTCATTCTGAATTGTTATTTAGGCTTTATAAGAACGTTTCTGATAATGCAAGGATAAATACTTTTATACTTCCTAAAAACCATTTCTATACGCTTAAAAAAGAACTTAAAGACCAATTTAAAGTCTTTGCGTATTATCTTGATGGTACTATTGTAGGTTTTTATACATTAATTCTTAATGATAAGGTACTTGAAACCTATTTTCTTGGGTATGATAGTGCACATCAATACAACCATCAATTGTATTTGAATATGCTGTACGATATGGCTGAATTTGCTATAAACAACAAATTTGAACATACTGTTTATGCCAGAACAGCTATGGAAATAAAGAGTTCAGTTGGTGCAAAGCCTAAAAACATGTTCATATACTTAAGGCATACAAACGTGTTGTTAAATACCGCTTTAAATTTGATTTTTAGCCTAATGAATCCAACAAGAGATTGGGAAGAACGCCATCCTTTTAACTAAACATTAATATAGGCTCACATATTTTTTTTGTAAATTATCTGTAATACTTTTTAGGTCAAACAAGAAAATATTAATGATATGAAAACAGTTAAAACCTTACTTTCAGAAATAACAGCATTAACAAGAGAAATTGAAACCAATTATCCTGAAATTTATGAACATTTGGATGAAAACCCAATGACGATTCCTAGTATGGAATCTCCTAAAGTAGATGCTAAAGAACTAGAATCATATCTAAATAGCTTAAAAGAATTAGTAAAAAATCATAAAGAAAAACACTAAATACTAATTTAAAGATTGTTTTAATCTTTCTATTTCAGAGTCCAGTTTAACTTTGGAACTAATATCAATAAGCTGTTTATTAATAGTTAGTTCCTTATTGTTTTTAGTTTTAATTTTTATGCTTTCGGGAAGCGTAATTATTTTATTAATGTCTTTTATCAAAATACTTTTTCCAAACAATGCATTTTCTTTTATAGCATCTTTGGTAAGTGTTATGTATTGTTTTTTCTGTTCATACAGATATATAAAGAGATAAAAAAGACCTAAAAAGATGGTGAAGTAATCATTCCATTTTACTTCACCATAAAGTATTCCAACAATTCCAAGACTTAACCAAGCTAAACCAAGGCATAAATTAAAAATTAAACGCTTACGTTTATATTTAATTAAAACCACTATTTATCTTCTTTCTTCTTGTTTTTAGCCTCTTTCATTGCTTCACCAATTTGGTTACTTGCAGTAAAGCTAGCCACCATTTCATTAAGCATATTGCTTCCTGCTTGAGGTGCGTTTGGTAATAAAATTAAGTTACTATTAGTTTCTTCTCCTAACGATTGTAAAGTGTCGTAATGTTGTGTTACAACTATTAATGCAGAGGCTTCTTGTGAGTTAATACCAACGCGATTTAGAACTTCAACGGATTCTTCTAAACCACGAGCAATCTCACGTCTTTGATCGGCAATACCTTGACCTTGTAAACGCTTACTTTCAGCTTCAGCTTTAGCTTTTTCAACAATTAAAATACGTGCGGCATCTCCTTCGTATTGAGCAGCTGTTTTTTCACGTTCGGCAGCGTTAATACGATTCATTGCAGCTTTTACTTGTGCATCAGGATCAATATCTGTTACAAGGGTTTTAATGATATCGAAACCATATTCTAACATGGCATCATTAAGCTCGGCTTTTACTGCTAAAGCAATATCATCTTTTTTCACAAAAACGTCGTCTAATTTCATTTTTGGTACTTCTGCACGCACTACATCAAATACATAACTTGTAATTTGCTCGTGCGGATAATCTAACTTATAAAAGGCATCGTAAACTTTTTGACTTAACACACGGTATTGTACAGATACTTTAAGTCTTACAAAAACATCGTCTAATGTTTTAGTCTCAACAATAACGTCTAATTGCTGAATTTTTAAGCTTAATCGACCTGCTATCTTATCTATTAAAGGAATTTTTAAATGAAGACCAGATTGTCTTATACTATGAAATTTTCCGAAACGTTCTATAATTACAGCTGTTTGTTGTTTTACAACAAAAAAAGATGATATTAAGATGATTAATCCGAAGAAAATAATTGGAATGAAAATAAATTGACCCATAATAGTTGTTTTATATGTTGAAAATAAGGTTCACTAATTTAAGCTATATTTGTTGCAATTCATATAAAAATTGCATGAGAATACATAGGCTTATTTTATTAGTAGCATTAACCATAGGTTTTGTTACAACAAGTTTTTCACAACATCAACGATATCGTATTCAAAATGGTATAGGTATTTATGGTGGTATTACCCAATTTGATTTTTCTACTAAAAACTTTACGACAAAAGCCGAACAAGGCTGGTTGGTTGGTGCATCTGCTACGGTTGATATTCCTCATAAGTGGTATAACATGAGTTATAGCATTCAGTTAGCCGAAAATAAAATTGGTATTGTTGCTAGGCCAAACGCGACTGTTTTATCTGAAGAATTTTTAGATTATAAACTTTTTACAGCTCAAATAGCCTTGTTAATGCATGTAAAATTAATTGGACCTTATGTGACATTAGATGTTGGACCAATGTTGCAATATAATGGCGATTTAGAACTAAAAGATGATAATAAAGAAAACTATATAATTAATTCCTACGCCAATTTAATGGCTAAAGATATTTCTGAAATATCTAAATTTAATGTTGATGGTGCTGTTGGAATATCTGCCGGAATAAGTCATTTTAGACTCAAAGCACAATATATTTATGGTTTTTTAAATAGTTTTAATAAACTAAATGATGCAAACCTTGATAGAACAGGAAACCCTAATTCGTTTAAAGGAAATCAATCTATGCTAGTATTTACAGCGATGGTTTCTTTTTAATTATAGAAAATATTATAAGAATAAAAAAGCACGTTTTTTAACGTGCTTTTTTGTTTATAAGGTGTTTATGGTGTTTTCTATTCGGCGTAAACTTTCATCTTTTCCAATAAGATACATAATATCAAAAACATCGGGACCTTGTAAGGCGCCCACAAGTGCTAATCGTAATGGCATCATAACTTTTCCAAAACCAATTTCTTTTGAAGTAATCCAACCTTTAACAGTTGTTTGAATGGTATCTACTGTAAAATCTTCAATACTTGAAATTATACCTATAAGTTCTGTCATTAGCTCTGCAGAACCTTCTTTCCAGGCTTTTTTCACAGATTTTTCATCTAAATCTGATGGTGTTTCAAAAAAGAAGTGTCCTAAATTCCAGAAATCATCTACAAATGTTGCACGTTCTTTTATAAGATTAATAACTAACGCAATGTAATTTACATCAATATCTTTTAGTTCAGGGTATAAAAGTTTAAACTGTTCTGCAAGTGTATCGTTATTTTGTTCTTGCATGTAGTGATGATTAAACCACTTTATTTTGTCTGGATCAAAACGCGCTCCAGATTTATTTACTCGGCTTAAATCAAAAGCTTGAATAAGTTCATCTAAACTAAAAATTTCTTGTTCTGTTCCTGGGTTCCATCCTAAAAAGGCTAAAAAGTTAACAACAGCTTCAGAAAAATAACCATCTTCTCTGTATCCTCTAGAAATATCACCTGTTTTCTCATCTTTATAAGCTAATGGAAATACAGGAAAACCTAATTTATCTCCATCACGCTTACTTAATTTACCTTTTCCTGTAGGTTTTAATATTAAAGGTAAATGAGCAAATTCTGGTGCTTCCCAACCAAAGACTTTATATAGTTGATAATGTAATGCTAAAGAAGGTAACCATTCTTCACCACGAATTACATGAGTAATTTTCATTAGGTAGTCATCAACAATATTTGCCAAGTGATAAGTTGGCATACCATCTGCTTTAAATAATACTTTATCATCTAATATGTTAGTATCTATCGTGATATTACCACGTATAATATCAGTAAGATGCAAAGTTTCATCATGAGGCGATAAAAACCTGATAACATAGTCTTCACCTGCATCAAGCTTTGCTTTTACATCAGCTTCAGAAAGAGATAATGAGTTATTTAGTTTTAATCTATTATGCCAGTTGTATATAAATGTTTTTCCTTCAGCTTCATGATTTTTTCTATGAGCATCTAGTTCTTCAGCAGTGTCAAAAGCATAGTACGCATTACCAGAAGCAATTAATTGATCGGCATATTGTTTGTATAAATGCTTGCGCTCACTTTGTCTGTATGGGCCGTATTTTTCGTTAGTTCCTACGCCTTCATCAAAAGGAATTCCGCACCATTTTAGCGATTCTATTATGTAGTTTTCAGCACCTTCAACATAACGATTTTGGTCTGTATCTTCAATACGCAATACAAAAGTACCGTTATGTTTTTTTGCAAATAAGTAATTAAATAATGCAGTACGAACACCACCAATATGTAGCGGTCCTGTTGGGCTTGGTGCAAATCGCACGCGAACATCTTTTTTCATGGCTTATTATTTATGCCGCAAAGATAAAACGATATTTAGGAATAGAAATAGTTAAGTTAAAATCATTTCACGAGGAACACGTTTATTCATAATTTTAAACCACAATGGCGGAAACATAGCTAAAACCATTGAAGTTGGATAACCATAAGGCATTTGCGGACTTTCATCATGGCAATCTAAAACTTGATACTTTTTTGAAGACTTAAAATGATGATCACTATGCCTTGTGAGTTCATAAAGCACAATTCTTCCAATTACATGGTTGGAGTTCCAAGAATGAATTTCTTTTACGCGCTCATATCTACCAGATTTTGTTTTTAATCTTAATAAACCATAATGTTCAATATAGTTAACTGTTTCAAGAAGAATAAAACCTATAATAGCTGCTGAAAGAACAAAGATTAAACCTAAAATTCCGAAAAAGAAAAACATAGTAATTAAATAGCCTATTTGAAACAAAATGTACCAAAACATGTCATTTTTTGCCGAAAAGAACCCTTTTTTTCCGTTTTTTAGCAATTTTAGTTGAATGTTCCATGCATTGCCATATTGTCTAAATACTGAAGTAATCCAAAACGAATACACGCTTTGATTGTATCTTGCTGTTGCAGGATCTTGTGGTGTTGCTGCATGTAAATGATGCCCAAAATTATGTTCAATATAAAAATGCATGTATAAAGAGGGAAGCAGCAATGCTTTTCCTAAAAAGCGCTCGTTTGTAGATTGCCTATGACCAAGTTCATGACCCACATTTATGCCGTTTACACCTAAAACAATACCTACAGAAAGGATTAAACCAATAAACTCAAAAGTTTCAACTGTTGAATTTGAAGCTTCATAAACACCAAACAATAAAATACCATAAACAATAGGTAAGTTTAGATATAACAACCAATCAAAGAGCTTAATTTTTAACTTACTAGAAACTTCGTTAGGAGATAAATTGTATGTGTTAATTGGAAAAATTAGTTCTAAAACAGGAATTATTACAAAAGCAAAAATAGGCGTGAGGTAAGCAAAATAGCCTTTAAAATAGATGCTAATACATGCAACTATAGGAATTGAAAAAGCTGCTAAATATTTTAAATCTTTCATAATTAAGAACAAAACGTGGTCTTAAATTTAAGACATCTTCTCGAAATTAACAGAATCTTACCAAGCTAAAGTAATTACAGACAGAAATAAATTTTATATTAGTGGGTTATTTAAGTTATATGGCAAGTCATTTTCAAGAAATACAATCCAAATTAGAGCAATTTATTAGGCGTTTTTACACCAATGAATTGCTTAAGGGTATTATTTTGTTTTTTGCTATTGGGTTGTTGTATTTTTTGTTCACCCTTTTTGTTGAATATGTATTATGGCTTAATACTACAGCACGTACTATTTTATTTTGGGTGTTTGTAGTTGTTGAGGTTGGCTTGTTTGCTAGATTTATTGTTATGCCTTTGGCGAAATTATTTAAGTTACAAAAAGGCATTAACTATGAAGATGCTTCAAAAATTATAGGAAACCATTTTCCTGAAGTCAACGATAAGCTTCTTAATATTTTACAACTAAAAGCTAACCAAACAGAATCTGAATTGCTTTTAGCTAGTATTGAGCAAAAATCAGCGCAACTACATCCAATTCCTTTTAAGTTGGCTGTAAATTTTAAGTCTAACTTAAAGTATTTAAAATATGCTGCCATTCCTGTAGTTATTCTGTTTTTAACATTTCTAACCGGACATTTCAATTGGTTTAGTGATAGTTATGAACGTGTAGTAAACTATAAAACAGCTTATGAACCACCAGCGCCATTTCAGTTTTTTGTTACAAACGATAACTTACAAGCTATTGAAAACAAAGATTTCAAACTTGTTGTTAATACAGCTGGTTCAGTAATTCCAGAGAATGCTAAAATCATTTTTGAAGACGAATCATATTTCCTTCAAAACACAGGAAACGGAAGCTTTGAGTATGTATTTGAAAAACCTAAAAAAGACATCACTTTTCAACTTACAGCAAATAATGTTACCTCAAAACCTTATACATTACAAATCATTCAAGTACCAAGCTTATTAAGTTTTGAAATGATTTTAGATTATCCATCTTATACAAAAAAGCAAGATGAGGTTTTAAAAAGCACAGGAAATGCTATTGTTCCTCAAGGAACTCAAGTTACTTGGAGACTTAATACAAAAGCAACAAAAAATGTATTACTATATGCAAAAGACACGATGCAATTTAAGGCTTTAAAAGCCAATACTTTTGAGCTATCTAATACGCTTTACAATAACTTTCAGTATAGTTTAAGCACAAGCAATGATGCATTAAAAGATTACGAGAGATTATCGTTTAATATTGATGTAATTAGAGATGAATATCCTGAATTAAAGCTAGACATGAAAATAGATAGTTTAGATCAACAAACGATGTATTTTCATGGACAAGTAAGCGATGATTATGGTTTAAGTAAATTACAACTTGTTTATTATCCTACAAACAATAATCAAGATATTCAAATTCAGTCTTTACCAGTATCCAAATCTAACATAGATGAATTTATAAGTGTGTTTCCCAATAATCTCAATTTACAAGAAGGTGTAAGTTATGAATTGTATTTTCAAGTGTTTGATAATGATTTAGTTAATAAATTTAAAAGCACAAAAAGCCGTGTTTTTTCTTTCAGAAAATTAACAACACAAGAAGAAGCAGATAAACAACTTCAACAGCAAAACGAAACGATTCAAGACCTTAATAAATCACTAGATAAATTTGAGGAGCAAAACAAGGAATTAGAAGAGTTTTCAAAAACTCAAAAGGAAAAATCAGTGCTTAATTTTAATGATAAAAAGAAATTTGAAAACTTCTTAAAGCGCCAAAAGCAGCAAAAAGAAATGATGCAAAATTTCAATAAAAAGCTTGAAGATAATTTAAAAGAATTTCAAAAAGAAAGTGAAGAAGAAGACCCTTTTAAGGAAGATTTGCAAGAGCGTCTCAAAGAAAATGAGCAACAGCTTAAAGAAGATGAACAATTATTAGAAGAACTTGAAAAGCTTCAAGACAAAATTAGTAAAGAGGAGTTTTCAGATAAACTAGATAAGCTTTCAAAACAAAATAAAAATCAAAAACGAAGTTTAGAACAGCTTTTAGAACTAACAAAACGTTATTATGTTTCTAAAAAAGCAGAAAAACTTCAAAAGGATTTAGAGAATTTAGCTAAAGAGCAAGAAAAGCTTTCAAAGGAAACTAAAGAAAATAACACCAAAAAAGATCAAGAGGATATCAATAAAAAGTTTGAAGATTTTCAAAAGCAAATGAATGAACTTCAAAAAGAGAATGAGTCTTTAATTGATCCTATGGATGTGCCTCAAGATAAAAAAGCTGAAGAATCTATTAAGCAAGATCAGCAAGAAGCAACAGACAATTTAGAAAAACAAGAACAAAATCAGGAGAACGGCAACGAGCAACAATCTGAACAAAATCAAAAAAACGCTCAAAAAAAACAAAAGCAAGCTGCTGAAAAAATGATGCAAATGAGCCAACAAATGCAACAAGCTATGCAAATGAGTGGTGGCGATCAAATGCAAGAAGATATTGATATGCTCCGTCAAATTCTAGATAATCTTATTTTGTTTTCTTTAGATCAAGAAGCTTTAATGTATCAATTCAACAGTATCGAAGTTAATCACAATAAGTATGCTTCTTATTTAGTGAAACAAAACGATTTAAAAGAACATTTCTCTCACATAGATGACAGCTTGTTTGCTTTGTCTTTAAGGCAGCCTAAACTCTCTGAAATGGTTAATAAAGAAATCTCTAATGTATTTTATAACATAGATAAATCTCTAGATCATTTTTCAGAAAACAGATTATATCAAGGAATTGGAAACCAGAAATACACAATAACTTCAGCTAATAATCTTGCAGATTTCTTAAGTAATATTATGAATAATATGCAGATGCAAATGAATGCTTCTGGGCAAGGTCAAGGCGGTCAAGGGCAACCAGAGCAAGGACTTCCTGATATTATTATGAGCCAAGAGCAGTTAAATAAGCAAATGCAGGAAGGAATGAAAAAAAGTGATTCCGGAAAACCAAATGATGGTGATGGTGGTAAAGAAGGTGATAAAGAAGGTCAGGAACAAGGACAAGGAAAACAAGGAAATAATGGTAATCAACAAGGAGAAGGAGAAGGTTCTTCAGAAGATTTAAATGGGGAACTATTTAAAATCTATCAGCAGCAACAACAAATAAGACAAGCTTTACAAGATAGGTTATCTAAAGATGGAAATAAAGGTGTTGGTGATGGTTTAGTAAAATCTATGGAAGATGTTGAATTAGACCTTTTAAATAAGGGTTTTACTAATCAAACTTTACAAAAAATGATGGAGTTACAACATCAATTATTAAAACTTGAAAATGCTACTTTTCAACAAGGACAAGATACTAAACGTAAATCTGACACCAATAAAAACAGTTTCAATAACAACACAAACAATAAGATTCCTACAGCTAAAGAATATTTTAATACCACTGAAATATTAAACAGACAAACCCTACCTTTGCAACCAGTTTACAAAAAGAAAGTTCAAGATTATTTCAAAAAAGAAAATGATTAGTTTCAATTACGAAAACAAATTTTCATTAAGCAATGAGTCACTATTAAGCAAGTGGATTCAAACTGTTATTTCATCTGAAGGATTTAAACTAGGTGAGGTTAACTATATTTTTTGTGATGATGATTATTTACATAAAATCAATGTAGAGTTTCTTAATCATGATACGTTAACAGACATTATTAGCTTTGATTATACTGTGGGAAAAATCATACAAGGAGATGTTTATATTTCAACTGAAAGAGTTGAAGATAACGCTAATGATTTTAAGGTTTCTTTTGATAATGAACTTCAACGAGTTTTAGTTCATGGTATTCTTCATTACTGTGGTTATAAAGATAAAACCGATGACGAAGCCAAAATGATGAGGTCTAAAGAAGATTACTATTTGTCGCAATTAGCTCAAATTGAGTAATTCATCGTATATTTGCAAACTTTTATTTTTACAAATTATCAAATTGTTTCACGTGGAACAATTTATTTAAATCAAATATCAAGCTATGTTTAATACCGAATATGATGTTATTGTTGTTGGAGCTGGACATGCAGGTAGTGAAGCCGCCGCAGCCGCAGCCAACATGGGAAGTAAAACGTTGTTGATTACTATGAACTTGCAAAACATTGCGCAAATGTCATGTAATCCAGCAATGGGAGGTATTGCTAAAGGTCAAATTGTTCGCGAAATTGATGCGTTAGGTGGTTATAGTGGTATTGTGTCAGATACGTCTGCTATTCAATTTAAAATGCTGAACAAGTCAAAAGGTCCAGCTATGTGGAGTCCGCGTGTTCAAAGTGATCGTATGAGATTTGCTGAAGACTGGAGAATGTTGCTTGAAAACACACCAAATTTAGATTTTTATCAAGAGATGGTTTCTGGACTTCTGGTAGAAAATCATAAAGTAGTTGGTGTAAAAACATCTCTTGGAGTAGAAGTAAAAGGAAAAACCGTTGTGCTTACAAACGGTACATTTCTTAATGGGTTAATTCATATTGGTGATAAAAATTTTGGAGGTGGTCGTGCAGGAGAAAGAGCTGCTACAGGAATTACAGAACAGCTTGTAGAATTAGGTTTTGATTCTGGTAGAATGAAAACAGGAACACCACCTAGAGTTGATGGTCGTTCATTAGATTTTTCTAAAATGATTGAACAACCAGGAGATGAAAACCCTGAAAAATTTTCTTATTTAGATATAACCAAACCATTAACAAATCAGCGTTCTTGTCACATGTCTTATACAAGTCCTGAAGTACATGATTTGTTAAGAGAAGGTTTTGATAGATCGCCTATGTTTAATGGTAGAATTAAAAGTTTAGGTCCGCGTTATTGTCCTTCTATTGAAGATAAGATTAATCGTTTTGCTGATAAAGATAGGCATCAACTATTTGTTGAACCAGAAGGATGGAATACGGTTGAATATTATATTAATGGATTCTCTACGTCGCTACCAGAAGATGTTCAGTTTAAAGCTTTGCGTTCAGTCGCAGGATTTGAAAACGTTAAGTTTTTCCGTCCTGGTTATGCTATAGAATATGATTATTTTCCGCCAACACAGCTTAAACATACTTTAGAAACTAAGCTAGTTGATGGTTTGTATTTTGCTGGTCAAATAAATGGAACAACAGGATATGAGGAAGCAGGTTCACAAGGTTTAATGGCAGGTATAAATGCCAGTTTAAAAGTTCAAGAAAAAGACCCATTTATTTTAAGTAGAAGTGAAGCTTATATAGGTGTTTTGATTGATGATTTAATAACGAAAGGCACTGAAGAGCCATACCGAATGTTTACTTCTAGAGCAGAATATAGAACGTTATTAAGACAAGATAATGCCGATTTTAGATTAACGCCTAAATCTTTTTATATTGGATTAGCTTCTGAAAAACGATTAAAACGTATGGAAGAAAAGCAATCTAAAGCAGAGAATTTCGTGTCTTTTTTCAAAGACACAAGTGTGAAACCAGAAGAGATTAATCCTGTTTTAGAATCTAAAGATTCTTCCTTAATGAAACAATCTGATAAGATGTTTAAGATATTTGCTAGGCCTAATATTACTATAGATGATATGCGTAAAGTTTCTTCTGTTGAAACATATATTCAAGATCATAATTTAGATAACGAGGTTATTGAGCAAGCAGAAATTCAAGTTAAATATTCTGGATATATAGAGAAAGAAAAGAACAATGCAGATAAATTAAACAGGTTAGAGAATATTAAAATACCACAGAACTTTGATTATTCAAAACTAAAATCTATGAGTTTTGAAGCACGTGAAAAGTTGAGTAAAATTCAACCTGTAACTATATCACAAGCTTCAAGAATTAGTGGTGTTTCGCCAAGTGATATTTCGGTGCTTTTAGTTTATATGGGGAGATAGTTTTTAATCGTTCCACGTGGAACATATTTTTTAAAACGATAATAAATGCATAAAAAAACACCTCATTTAGTAGTAAAAGATCATTCGGTTTCTGGAGAAAAATTTGAATTACGCTATAATGAATCTTTAGATATGTTAGAGACATATCCGCAACCTTCATTACAAAATTTACCAAGCTATTACGAAAGCGAAGATTATATTTCTCATACCGATGCTAAACGAAATTTGTTTGAAAGTGTTTATCATTTGGTTCGCTCTTATTCGTTAAAACAAAAATTGAAATTAATAAATAAACAGTCGGTTTCTGGAAAAACACTTTTAGATGTTGGTTGTGGCACAGGAGATTTTTTACAAACAGCATTAAAGAATAATTGGAATGTTTGTGGTGTTGAACCAAATCCTCAAGCAAGAAATATTGCGAATAAAAAAACTAACAATGTCGTTTATGATGCTGATAAGATTTCTGAATTTAAAAAAGAAAGTTTTGATGTAATTACGCTTTGGCATGTGCTAGAACATTTACCAAATCTTGAAGAACAATTAGCGCTTTACAAATCTTTATTAAAAAAAGAAGGGACACTTATTATTGCGGTTCCTAACTTCAAAAGTTTTGATGCTACATATTATAAAGAGTTTTGGGCTGCTTATGATGTGCCAAGACATTTATGGCATTTTTCTAGAACTGCAATTTCAAAATTAGTTTCAAAAAACAATATGAAAGTTGTAAAAACATTACCAATGATGTTTGATGCTTATTATGTGAGTTTACTTTCTGAAGGTTATAAGTCTGGCTCTAAAAATCCGTTAAAGGCATTTTATATTGGTTTTCGTTCAAATCTTAAAGCAAAACAATCAAAAGAGTACTCTTCACACATTTATATCATAAAAAACACCTAAAAATCCATTTTAAGCCTTTTTAAGGCGTTTTTTTGTTTTTTAATAACGAATCACAAGGCTTAATTTTGAATCCGCCTTAAATCATCTTGTTTCGGGGTGTTTTTTAATAACTGTAAATTATTGTTTTTGTTTTTGCGATAAAAAATTCTTATTATTTGGTGTTGATGTGATTTTTGTGTAAAATCAAACTATTTACTTTATTACATTTGTCTCGATTAAATAAATAACATAAATAATGAAAAACATATTTTTAATAGCTTTTGCTATAGTAGCAGTTACTTCTTGTACACAACCAAAAAAAATTGGATTTGTTGACAACGGAACATTAATTAACGACTATCAAGAGAAAAAAGACATTGAAGCAAAATTTCAATCTAAAATTGACGCTTTTCAAAAAAGAACGGATAGTATTGGTAAAGCATTTCAATTAGAAGCTCAAGAGTTTCAATTAAAAGCTAAAAAATTATCACAAGCTAAAGCACAGGAAGAATACCAAGCTTTAAGTCAAAAACAACAAATGTTACAACAAAAAGTTCAATTTGAAGAGCAACAAATTCAGCAAGCTAGTCAAACAGAGATAGATTCTTTAATAGCTAAAGTAAAAGATTATGTTGGAGATTATGGCAAGAAAAATGGCTATGACTATATTTTAGGTAGCAATGAAGGTGGAAGTGTTTTATACGGTAACGAAGCAAATGACTTAACACAAACCATACTAGATGCTCTTAATGCAGATTATAAAAAAGAGTAGCTAAAGTAAAGAGTTTTTAAAAATTTAAAGCCAGTTAAGAAATTAACTGGCTTTTTTTATAATAAGAAACCAAAATGTAAGTTATACAAAGTAACTAACCGCCCAACCAATTAATGAAAGTAAAACAACTTTTAGACCAACCGTTTTATTACTTCAATAGCCCAAAACGAAAATGGATATACATAATTAGTGCTGCTCTTTTTGCCCACTTTTTTTTAATTATTTTCCAGCCTTATGGCATTTCAGAAGAAATGGATAATCCTGCTAATGCCAATTTTAGCAAGTTTTTATTCTTTTTTACAATTGCAGTGAGTACGCTTGTAGGTTTATCATTATCTCAATTTGTTTTTAGACCAATGTTTAGTTTTGAAAAGGTTACAAACAAAAAATATATTACTTGGTTTTTTATAGAAACTTTAATTCTCACACTTGTTAGTTTTGGTTTTTCATTTTTGATACCAGATTTAGGAAACGATTTTGAAAAAGAACTAAATATAGCCTTCCAAGTAAAAAACTATTTTAGAGCCTTTATCATCTTATTATTTCCATTTTTTGGAACTATTATTTATGCTTTAATTCAGGATTTAACTCTTGAGGTAAATGAGCTTGGAGAGCAAATAAAAAAGTATCACAATACTTTTAACACTTCTGATAAACAAACAGAGTTACTCCTTAAAGACGAAAACAATAATTTAAATCTTTCTATAGCATTAAATGATTTTCTCTTTGCAGAATCTAGCAATCAATATGTCGTAGTGCATTATATGAAATCAGGCAGCGTGAAAAAGCATATTTTAAGAAACCGATTAAAGAATTTTTTAAATCAAAATGAGTTTATGCCTATAAAGCAAAGCCATAGATCATTTGCTGTAAACTTGCTAAACGTGAAACACATTTCACGAATAAACAATAAAGATTTTTTGATTTTAGAAACAGATCCAAAAATTAAAATACCAATATCTAAATCATACCTAAAAGCTATTAAAGATGAAATAAATCAATTCACTCCATAATCCCGTTAATTCACTCCAAAAGCTGATGTTTTGAGGAGTTATTTTAAATATTTAAAAGTAATTTGCGTTCAAGCTTCTGTAACATTAGCAAAAGCTAATCGTCATCATAACAATCAATCATAAATACGAACAACCAAAATGAAACACTTTTTTTTAGGCTTATGCCTAGTTTTTAGTTATTTAACCTTTGCTCAAGAAACATATAGCATTAGAGGCTCTATAAAAGACGCTAATAATGGTGAAACACTATTAGGAGCAACGGTTTTTTTAAAAGATACTAACATTGGTGCCATTACCAACGAATACGGTTTTTTCTCGCTTCAAGCACCAAAAGGATCATATACGCTTATAGTATCTTATATGGGATATGAAAATTTATCTCAAAACATTGATATTCAAAAAGATATATCGATTAATTTTGAACTTACAGAGGCTTCTACATCTTTAGAAGAAGTTGTTATAGTCGCTGAAGAGTCTGAACAAGTCAATATAAAAACACCTCAAATGGGTGTCTCAAAATTAAAATCAGGCACCATAAAAAAAATGCCTGCTGTGTTAGGAGAAGTAGATGTTATTAAATCTATACAAATGCTTCCTGGTGTTACAAATAATGGTGAAGGATCTTCAGGTTTTAATGTGAGAGGTGGAGCAGCAGATCAAAATTTAGTGTTGCTAGACGAAGCCATTATATACAATACATCACACTTTTTTGGGTTTTTCTCTGTATTTAATGCAGATGCAATTAAAGACATAAAACTGTACAAAGGAGATATTCCTGCAAAATTTGGAGGCCGTATTTCTTCTGTTTTAGATGTCAGACAAAAAGATGGTAACAGTAAAAACTATGATGTTACTGGTGGTTTAGGTTTAATTTCTAGTAGACTAACCGTAGAAGGTCCGGTTTTTAAAGAAAAAGGCTCCTTTTTACTAGCAGGTAGAACATCTTATGCGCATCTTTTTTTAAAAATGACCGAAGATTTTAAAGATGATAAAATATCATTCTATGATTTAAACTTTAAAACCAATTACGAAATAAATCATAACAATAAAATTTACCTATCAGGATACTATGGTCGAGACGTTTTCAATTTTGATAAGGTTATAGAAAATAATTATGGAAACATTACTGGAAATATAAGATGGAACCACATTTTTAATGATAAGTTGTTTTCTAATTTATCACTTATATACAGTAAATATGATTACCAAATTATATTAGATTTTATTGAGTTAGATTGGGTTGCTGATATAAAAAACTACAACTTAAAATATGATTTTAAATACTATTTAAACGATAAAATAAAGTTAGACTTTGGTGTTAGTGGAATAACTTATAATTTAAATCCAGGAGAAGTAAAACCTTCTTCACCAACATCGCCAGTAAATTATTTAAAGTTAGACGAAAAAAGAGCTTTTGAAGGAGGTGCTTACATAAGTGCAGAGCATAAAATAACAGATAAATTAACAGCACAATATGGACTGCGATACAGTAATTTTTTCAGACTTGGCGGTCAAAGCATGACTAGTTATGTAAACAATCAGCCGGTAGTTTATAATAGTGAATTAGGAATTTATGAGCGAGGAGAAGAAGCTTTTGAAACCTATTACGAAAAAAACGAAAGTATTGAAACATTTGATAATTTTGAGCCTCGTTTAGGTATGGCTTATCAAATAAACGATGCATCTTCTGTTAAGGCCAGCTATACAAAGTCTACACAGTATTTACATTTGCTGTCTAATACGTCTTCAGTTACTCCGTTAGATGTTTGGACACCAAGTGGAAAATACATCAAACCACAAAAATCAAATCAATATGCTTTAGGGTATTACCGTAGTTTTAAAGACAACCTATTTTCATTAGAATTAGAAACATACTATAAAACAATAGATAACCGTATAGATTACATAGACGGCTCTGATTTAATAGGAAATAATACCATAGAAACAGAAATATTAAACGGCGAAGCAAGAGCTTACGGATTAGAAATTTTATTCAGAAAAAACAAAGGGCGTCTTACAGGATGGCTAGCTTATACCTTGTCTAGATCAGAACAGCGCACTCTTGGAGGTCTTGCTGGAGGTCCTGGAATAAATAATGGCGATTGGTATAAAACACCTTACGATAGAACCCACGATGTTTCAGCTACAGCAACATATAAGCTAAATGACAAATGGAGCTTTAGTTCAAACCTTGTTTTTCAAACAGGTCGACCTGTAACATATCCTAATGGGCAATATACTTACGAAGGACTTTCTATTGCAACCTATTCTAATAGAAATGAAGATAGATTACCAGCATACCACAGATTAGATGTTTCGGCAATTTATAAGCCAAACAATAAACCAGATAAACGCTGGAAAGGCGAATGGGTATTTGGTATTTATAATTTATATAACAGAAAAAATGCAGCAGCAATAACGTTCAATCAAAATAACCAAACAGGGTTAAACGAAGCGACAAGACTCTCTATTTTTGGAATTATACCATCTGTTACTTATAACTTTAAATTTTAGCATCATGAAAACATATATAAAATCACTAATATTTCTTTTTACTATAACAATAATATCCTGTGAAGATGTTGTAGATATTGAAGTTCCTACCGGTCAAACACGTCTCGTTATTGAAGCCTCTTTAGATTGGGAAAAAGGAACAGCAGGAAACGAACAACAAATAAAATTAAGCACATCAACACCATATTTTGGTAATGTATCCAGTACAGAAGTTACAGGAGCATCAGTAACTGTAGTTAATGAGAATACAAGCGAAATATTTAATTTTACTGATGAAAACGACGGAACTTATACTACGACAACCTTTGTTCCAATAGCAGGAGATACTTATAGTCTTGAAGTTATTTATAACGGACAAACATACACCGCTTCAGAAACATTAATGACCGTATCTGATATAAATAGCGTTACGCAATCTATAGAAGGAGGTTTTGATGATGAATTATTAGAGCTTAATTTATATTTTGATGATCCTGTAGATGAAGAAAACTATTATTTAATTCGTTATTACGAAACAGGTGATTTATTTGCTTCTCTAGAAGATGTATCAGATGAGTTTACAAACGGAAATGAAATACACGATTTTTGGGAGAAAGAAGATGATGAAGACAACAATGAGCAGCCATTTTTACCAGGTGATGTTGTAGACGTTAGTTTATACGGCATTTCAGAACAATATTACAATTACATACGTTTGCTTATAGAGCAGTATGATGGTGGCGGCAATCCTTTTTCATCAACAGCTGCGGAAATAAGAGGAAATTGTATAAACCCTAGTAACCCTAGTAATTATGCTTTTGGTTATTTTAGAGTAACTCAAGTAGTAAAAGAAACCTATACCTTTCAATAACAAAAAGGAAAAAGCCGATTAATTTTTTAATCGGCTTTTTTATGTAACAAGCGTGTTAGTTTTATAGATAAATCAGTGAGTATAATTTTAGAGTTTCCATTTCTTTCAATATGATACAAAGCATCTTGTAATTCGTTAGAAATTTCTAAAATATTGTTACCGTGTACAAAAGGTGCAAATTTTCTAATGTCAAAGCCTTCCGTTTTTGTTTCAATGTAAACCAAGCTTTGAGCATTATAGTTTGTTAAAAGCGCTTGTCTAAAAAAAGATAAACAAAAATGCAAAAACTGTTTTTGAGTTTCTCTTCCTGTTTTAGCAATATCTTCACTCCATGAAATTAAATCATGAATAGCAGCCTTATTTCCTTTGGCTTTAAAAGCACTTCTAATCCAGAAAATAAACCACGATTCAAACTGCGTGTCTTCACTATCGTGAAAAACTAAATCACAAGCCTTATTGTAATTCCCATTAGCTTGATGCGCAATTTTAATAGCCTCGGTTTCTTGTAAATCGTAATTTTTTACAATAGCATTTTTTATAATATTCTCTGCCAAAGGCGGAAAATGTAATACCTGACATCGAGAACGAATAGTATTAATTATTTGTTCTTCATCTTCAGCAATGAGTATAAAAATGGTTTTGTTTGGCGGTTCCTCAATAAGTTTCAGCAACTTGTTGGCTGCAGAAGTGTTCATTTTTTCAGCCATCCAAATAAGCATAACTTTATAACCTCCTTCATAAGATTTTAAAGCCAATGATTTTACAACTTCTTGAGCTTCATCAACACCTATTTGGCCTTGTTTATTTTCAACACCTAGTTTTCTGTACCAGTCAAACAAATTACCATAAGGTTGCTCTTTTAAAAGCTCACGCCATTCTTCTAGAAACAAACTAGAAACAGGATGTTTTTTTATCCTATCGTTTGTTGCAACAGGAAAAGCAAAATGCAAATCAGGATGCGAATAGTTTTTAAACTTTAAATTACACGCTTCATTTCCATTTGAATTTTCGCCACCTTTATTACCGCACAAAATATACTGCGCATAAGCAATAGCCATTGGTAATGTTCCGGATCCTTCAGGACCTACAAATAATTGAGCATGAGGAATACGGCCATTTTCTACACTTTGAGTTAAGTGATTTTTTATATGTTCTTGTCCTAAAACGTCTTCAAATAGCATAAAACAAAGATAACAGAAATACTATCTTTTTTATAAATTGAAAAAATTATATTTGTCTTTCTAAAATAGAAATCATGAAATGCCTATTCACTGATTTATCATAGAAAAATGATGATTTTTTAGGCATTCCATCTGATTATTGATATAAACAACTAAAAAAACAACAGATGAAAACTCTAAACGACTTTGATTTTAAAGATAAAAAAGCATTAATACGCGTAGATTTTAACGTGCCATTAAATGATGATTTTCAAGTAACAGATGCTACAAGAATCTTATCTGCAAAACCAACGATTATAAAAATTTTAGAAGATGGAGGAAGCTGTATTTTAATGTCGCATTTAGGAAGACCAAAAGGTGTTGATGAAACGTTTTCTTTAAAGCACATTGTTGAAAAAGTAGAAGATATATTAGGTGTTGGAGTTAAGTTTGTATCAAGTTGCGTTGGAGCTGAAGCCGAAGAGGCCGCAAATAATTTAGAACCAGGAGAAATATTACTATTAGAAAACCTACGTTTTCACCCTGAAGAAACAGCAGGTGATGAAAATTTTGCTCAATCACTTTCAAAGTTAGGAGACATTTATGTAAATGATGCTTTTGGTACAGCACATAGAGCGCATGCATCAACAACTATTGTGGCGCAGTTTTTCCCTGAAGCTAAATGTTTTGGAACCTTACTAGCAAAAGAAATAGAAAGTATAGATAAAGTTTTAAACACTAGCGAAAAACCAGTTTTAGCTGTTTTAGGAGGTGCTAAAGTGTCTTCAAAAATTACAGTTATTGAAAATATTTTAGACAAAGTAGACCACATGATTATTGGTGGTGGAATGACTTTTACTTTTATTAAAGCACAAGGCGGAAAGGTAGGAGACTCTATATGTGAAGATGATAAAATGCCACTTGCATTAGATATTTTAAAACAAGCAAAAGAAAAAGGTGTACAAATTCATTTACCTGTTGATGTTGTTGCTGCAAATGCTTTTAGTAACACTGCTGAAACTCAAATAGTAGATGTAAATGCAATCCCAGATGGGTGGCAAGGTCTTGATGCAGGACCAAAATCTTTAGAAAACTTTAAAGATGTGGTAATGCAGAGCAAAACTATTTTATGGAATGGTCCATTAGGTGTTTTTGAAATGGAAAGCTATGCCAAAGGAACAATTGCTTTAGGTAATGCCATTGCCGATTCTACAAAAAAAGGAGCTTTTTCATTAGTTGGCGGAGGCGATTCGGTTGCAGCTGTTAAACAATTTGGTTTTGAAGATAAAGTAAGCTACGTGAGCACAGGTGGTGGTGCTATGTTAGAAAGCCTTGAAGGTAAAACACTGCCAGGAATTGCAGCTATTTTAGAGGCATAAAGCGCTAATATTCTAATTTCGTATCTTTAAAAGCTATAAAACAAGATTTTATAGTTTAATACGTTGTATTGTAAAAAACAATAAGCATGAAATCCCAATTCGCTTTTATTTGTTTTTGTTTTAGTGTTTGTTTTCTTCAGCTTTTTGCTCAAGACACAATTCAACCTATCAAAAACAACAATAAAAAAGAGGTAAATATATCGGTATCTAAAACGACTGACTCTATTGTTGATGGAAAGAAATTACAATCAACATCAATTCAAGCTGTTATAGACTCTACTCAAATAAAGTCACTTCAGGATCATGAATTGGCTTTACAAATAGATGAAAAATGGTTAGAGGAGTTATATAGTAATACCCTTTTTGACACCATTTATAAAACAGTTTCAGAACTAGATTATAAACCTGTAGTTTATCCAGAGTTACCAACAGATACTTTAAAAGCAAGACTTGCAAAACTTAACGCAAGAACACCTTTTAATGTTGAGTACAATCCATCATTAGAGAATGTTATAAAAAACTTCTTAAAAAACAGACGTACCTCAATGGAGCGTTTAATGGGGTTAAGCCACTATTACTTTCCTATGTTTGAAAGTGAGTTTGATAACTTCAATATTCCGTTGGAGATGAAGTATTTATCTATAGTTGAATCTGCATTAAAACCAAGAGCAAAGTCTAGAGTAGGAGCTACTGGTTTATGGCAGTTTATGTTTGCCACAGGAAAACAATATGGGCTTGATGTAAGCAGTTATGTAGATGAGCGAAGCGATCCTATAAAGTCCACAAAAATAGCAGCGGTATACTTATCAAAGCTTTATGAAATTTTTGGAGATTGGGATTTAGCTTTAGCTGCATACAATTCTGGTCCAGGAAATGTAACCAAAGCGATAAGACGATCTGGTGGCTACCAAAATTATTGGAATATTAGGCATAACCTTCCACGTGAAACAGCAGGTTATGTTCCTGCTTTTTTAGCTACGATGTATATTTTTGAATTTGCTAAAGAACATGGTTTTAAACCTGAAAAACCACAATTTCATTATGTAGAAACAGATACAATTAGAGTAAAGCAAATGATTACGCTAGATCAGGTAGCTGAAACAACAAATATTCCAATAGAAGAGCTTCAGTTTTTGAATCCGTCTTATAAATTAGATATTATTCCATATATTGAAGATAAGGCTTATTATTTAAGATTACCTAGAACAGCAATAGGCACATTTGTTAACAATGAAGAGCAAATTTATGCCTTTGCTAAAACCGAGTTTGATAAGCGAGAAAAACCTTTACCGCAGTTCTTTGAAGCAGAATCAAGAGTAAGATACCGTGTAAGAAGCGGTGATTATTTAGGAAAGATAGCGAGAAAATACGGTGTAAGAGTTAGCCAAATTAAACAATGGAATGGGTTGCGTAGTAATAATTTAAGAATAGGACAACGACTAACTATTTACCCAAGGCGACCTGTTGTAAATACGTCTGTAGCTAGTAATAGCAATGCTTCTCAAGCTTCTTCATCAAGCTCAAAAACCTATACAGTAAAGCAAGGAGACTCCTTATGGAGCATTTCAAGAAAATTTCCAGGAGTTTCTGTTCAAAATATTCGAGATTGGAACGATATTAGTGGTAATAATTTGAAACCAGGAATGAAGCTAAAAATAGCTAAAGGTTAAATTTCAAAAAAACAAAACTAAACCATGCGAAAACTATTACTTGTTTTACCATTGATCATGCTTATGGCATGTAATAATGGTAAGTCAAAAAATCAAAAAATTTTACCAGAATCATCAGGAAAAATAAACAATATTTCTGTTGTTGTAGATAACGATCAGTGGGATGGACCAGTTGGAGAAGCTATTAGAAATACACTGGCAACCTATGTTCATGGGTTACCTCAAGATGAGCCTATGTTTTCTATGAATCAGATTCCTCCGTCTGTATTTTCTGGCTTTGCAACCCAAAACAGAACAGTTTTTAAAGTAGAAAAAAACCAAACATCTGAAATTAAAATTTTAAATGACGTGTTTGCAAGGCCACAAAAAGTAGTTTTGATTACGGGAAATTCAGATGCTGATATTGTAAAACTTATTTCAGATAATTCTGACAGTATCCTTAATGCTTTTAAGGAAGAAGAGATAAAAGAAAAGCAACGTAGAATCAAGCTGTCGCTTCATAAAAACAATAGAATCAAGGAAAATTTAGGGTTAACAATCAACTTTCCTTCTGCCTATAGGATTGCAAAAGAATCGGATAAATTTTACTGGATTAGAAAAGATATTTCTACAGGAACTACAGATTTGATGTTATACGAATTGCCTTTTGATTACATAAAGGAAAATGATAGTCTAGTAAATCAAGTTATAAAAATGAGAGACTCAATAGGAAAGGTTCATATTCCTGGACCTCTTGATGGAAGTTTTATGGTGACAGACAACTCATACTCACCATTTTTATTAAAAACAACAATAAATAATAAACCTGCAATAGAAACCAAAGGAATTTGGGATGTTAAAGGAGCTTTTATGTCAGGGCCTTTTGTAAATTATATTATAAAAGATGAAAAAAATAACAGGCTTTTAGTAGTTGAAGGTTTTGCCTTTGCTCCATCTGTTCAAAAAAGAGATTACATGTTTGAATTAGAGGCAATTATAAAATCTATAAAGATAGACTAGATTTTAAAAAAAACTATATAAACAAAAAAACCAGTGACTTAAAAAATCACTGGTTTTTTTATTTTTTTAAATTAAAAACTTACTCTTTTTTATCTGTATTATTTTCGTCTTTACTAGCGTCTTTAAATTCTTTAATACCGCTTCCTAAACCGCGCATTAATTCTGGAATTTTTTTACCGCCAAATAACAATAATACAACCACAACAACTAAAACTATTTGCCATGGCCCTGGAGCTAAAAATATACTTAATGAAATCATTATATCTTATTTTATGACAGCAAAGTTAATAATTTAAAGTGTATGATATAAATTAATTTTCAATAAGACAATAAGTAATAGGTCTTTCTGTTGGAACAAAAGAGGTCACAGCCACTTGAATAGAACCAGTTCCTCCTGTTACTTTGTTTAGGTTTTGATCATTTAATTCTACAATACTAGATTTTGTAAAGTCTAATTTTTTTGCTTGAGTTTTCATAATAATATGGGTTTTTGGTTATTAATTTATCATAAAACTATTTTATTAGTTCTTTTGTTCCAAATAATGTAAACCGTATTTTATAAAAAAAAGGTTGGTTTTTCATTTGCAAAAGCTTGTAATATATACCACTTTAGGATTATGAAAACATTTTAAAAAAGCGTATTTTTAAAATCCAATATTTAAAATAAATGAGCCTCAATAAAAATTTATTTAACATTGTATTCCTTCTTTTGTTTGCTACAACATCATTTTGTCAAATGACAAATAAGGAGTTTAACGACTCTATTCGAACTAAAATATATAGTTACCCAGATGATGTTATTAAACTATCTAAAAAGTTTCTTTTAGAAGCAGATTTTAGTAATAAAAAAGATATAGTAGACGCCTATTCAGCATTAGGAGTTGCCCATGAAATAAAGAATAACATTGACAGCACATTATACTACTACTATAAGGCTCTTAATCTTGTTGAAGAGCCTAATCAAGTCATTCAATTTAAATATAGTATTGCAGGAATATTTTTAAGAGAAAAATCTTATCAAGATGCATTAGAGCTTTATAATCAATCACTGCTTCTAGCAAAACAATCAAATTCTCAAGAGGCTGTAAACAAGATAAATAGAAAAATAGCAATAATAAGAAATGAAATAGGTCAAGTAGGAGAAGCAGTTAGGTTATTAAAAGAGATTTATTTAGATAGTAAATCAGCCAATGACGTTGATCTAAAGTTTATACGTAAAGACTTAATAGAAGCGTATTTAAAAAACAAAAACTTTAAAGAATCTGAAAGCTTAATAAATGAAGGAATAACAGAAGCGAAAGCAGACAATAATAAAGAGTTTTTGTTTTATATGAACAGTCTTTTAGCTAAATCTTATTTATTTCAAGCAAGACCTAATGAAGCAATGCAAAGTATAAACTTAACACTTGAAATTGCTAAATATCTTAAAAATCAAGAGTTTATTGATGAATCGTATTTTTTACAGGCAGAAATTTACCTACAAAGTAAGAGTTATTCAAATGCTATTGAAGCATTAAAAAAAACAAACACCAGCGATAAAACAAAATCATCTGAACAATTATCTAAATACTATAAACTGATGGCAGAAGCCTATAAAGAGTTAGATAGTATGAATATTTCAAATAACTATTTACAAAGATATATTGAAGAGAAAGACAAAGTTTCTAGCAAAAGATTATACGCGTTAGAAAAAATACACGATATCTCTTTAAATGAAGAGGTTAGTAAAAAAGAAATACAAGCAAAAAAGAAGAGCTACTGGATCGTTACGTCGTTAGTATTGTTAGCATTAATAATAATTTTTATTGCAAGATATTTTAGAATAAAAGCTAGAAATCAAAAACGATTTGATGCGTTGATGGATAAAATTACTGCTTATGAAAACTCCAATAAGGTTAAGGCAGATCAAGATTTAGAAGCTTCAAAAGAACAAGAAAAACAAGTTCCATTAACAAAACCTGAAGCAACGCCATCTATAATTCATGTTGACAAGAAAGATAAAAATAACCAAGAAAAAGATCTTGAAGAAATAGAAAAAGAGCAAGAAGACACAACATTCTCTATAGACGATGAAAAAGTAGACGAAATATTAAAAAAAATACAAACACTTGAAGATAAAATGTATTTTTTACGACAAGATTGTACATTACATAATATGGCAAAAAAGCTTAAAACAAATACTTCTTACCTTTCTAAAATAATAAACACGCATTTAGATAAGTCTTTTAGTACTTATATTAATGAACTGCGAATTAATTATGCCATATTAGAACTAAAAAGCAATAAAAAATTACAAGCATATTCTGTAAAAGGAATTGCCGAAGAAATGGGGTATAAAAATGCTGACTCTTTTTCTCGTTATTTCAAATCTGCCACCGGAATAACACCATCTGTATACCTTGATAAAATAAAAAACGTAAAATAGTTTAAAACACTGTTTTTTAGGTTTTTACCTTTTGAAATCGTTTCTTTTTTTTATAAAAACAAGGATAGATAACTTGTTTTGTTTGTTTTTATTTTCTTGCTTTGAAGAGCAAAATTAAATGAAGGCTTTATAATATACTTTGTAAATCTCAAGCAAAAACAAATAACAAGTAAAGTATATGATAAGGTAAAAAAAAACAGAGCTAAAAAGCCCTGTTAATTGTGAAAACACAAAATTATGTATTCCATGTCCGACAACATGAAGTACTCTACAAAGATAATACTTTTATTGTTTTATTAAAACGATAAAAGAAAATCTTAAGATACTTCTCAAATAAAATTCTTGGAACATAATTACAAAAAGCAGCTTAAGCGCTAATGATTTGCTTGAGTTGAAGAGGATGGTGAAAATCAAAAGCTATTGACTATTAGCCTCCTCTTTACAAGTAGTGTATAAACTTGTTTTAAAATAGAAATATTATGGCACCACAAGAACATTTAAGTACCCAGGAACTGGACATTATTACTAATGAGTTAAAAGAAGACTTTTTTAATGTGCTTCTAGATGATGATCAAGTGTTAATTAACTATTAACCACCTTTTTTGAGGTGTAAATTAATGCCTGTGAAAAAACATCAAAAGAAAATATTGGGTAGAAATACCATTGTTGAGATTACTAAAAAACAAAGTTGGTACAGAAAACTCATTAATAAATTAAAATCAGTTATAAACAATAAAACCTTTAAAACCAAATAATTATGAAAACGCAAAGCAAAGAATTAAATTTTAACAAGAGCTCTATCGTTGAACTTCAAAACAGCGAATTATTAAAAGTAAATGGAGGAACAGACACAACAAATAATGAGCAAACAACACTAGTTTGTGGAGATTGTATTCTGGTGCCAACAACTATAAGACAGCTTACTAAATAAAAGTAAAAAACCTTAAAAGAGTATTAATTATGAAAACTCAAGAAAAGCAAATAGCACTTTTATTTAATAAGACATCTATTGCAGAATTAAGCAACAAAGAACAACTAAATGTACAAGGAGGAACAAGTACGTTTACGATTGTAGTAGAAACCATTATAAGAACAAAAACTTATGGAACATGGATTGATCATGGACCGCTATAAGAAGTCTTTAAATCTAAAAATCTAAAAAAAATGAAAACTAATAAATCAAAATTGAATTTTAAAAAAA
The DNA here is from genome assembly GCF_048381695.1 of Corallibacter sp. Lineage (NCBI taxonomy): Bacteria > Pseudomonadati > Bacteroidota > Flavobacteriia > Flavobacteriales > Flavobacteriaceae > Corallibacter > Corallibacter sp. The sequence goes on from NZ_JBLXHI010000001.1 coordinate 180,248, forward strand.
GCGCAATAACCGAGCTTAATGACCAAGAGGTTTTTAGCATACAAGGAGGCGGCACAACAACCATTATTGGAGGTGATGACCCGACAGGTTATGTATGTAGTAACTGTATCTCTCATACGCTAAAATTCGAAATAAATTAACAACTATAAAACACAAAATTATGAAAACGCAAAACAACAAATTAGCATTCAACAAGAGTTCTATTGTAGAGCTTAATGACCAAAAACTTTTAGAAGTTAACGGAGGTACATCTCCATTATCAATAGCCGTTTCTGTAGCAGTATCTGTTTATACATATTATGAAACAGGAACGAAAGAAGTTGTAAAAGAAATAATGGATTAAGTATTTATGAAAACTAAAAACAACAACAAATTAGTGTTTGTAAAAAGCTCTGTAACAGAGTTAGATAACCAAGCGCTAAACGAAGTAAAAGGAGGAACCACTACAATGACTATTGGGACAACCAGTACGATTATTGTTTTTACCATCCTAAAAGACCAAAACTAACAAGCAGAATTGAAATTATATACTATATAAGGTTTATAGCCTTCGACTTTATCGAATAAAACAAAAAGAGAGCCAATATAGTAAGAATAGAAGTTTATGCTTAAGGATGAAATTAGACTGCATCCTTAAAAGTAATCAGTCTAGACATTAATAACTATAAAACACAAAATTATGAAAACGCAAAACAACAAATTAGCATTTAACAAAAGTTCAGTAACAGAATTAAACGACGCACAATTATTAGAAGTAGATGGTGGAACAACACCAGTATGTGTAGGAGTTATCATAGGAATTACTATGAGTATTACTATAGATAACGCAATGGACTAATAAAAACAATTACAAACAAAATTAATAACTATAAAACACAAAATTATGAAAACGCAAAACAACAAATTAGCATTTAACAAAAGTTCAGTAACAGAATTAAATGATTCTCAATTATTAGAAGTAGACGGAGGGACAACACCAGTATGTGTTGGTGTTATTATTGGTCTTTCTATTTATACTGCTGTAAGAGAGTAGTAAATATAAATACTTATAAAAAAGTTGTGATTAAAGTTTTTGATCACAACTTTTTTGCTTTAAAATGGTTTCCGTTTATTAAAAACAAAGACTTAAAACTAGAGAACCGAGGTTAAAATAATACTAGATATAATTATAGATACGTAAACCAATTAGTTCTAACTAATCATTTTATAGAAGGCAATAAGTAGTGATAACAGAATTAAAAATAAATAAAGATCATGAAAAAGAGGTTCTTAAAAACACCTCTTGAAGAAATAAAGTAAAGCTATAACCATTGTAATATTATCACTTCAAAAAAGGATTGTATTAAAGTAATAAAGGGCTAATTGTGACATTTTATAAAAAAACCGTTAAGAGTTTTTGTAGTAAACCCATAACGGCATTTTCTTATTTTTTCTAATATAGAAGGATTACCTTTCCTACTTTGTATGAAGATTTGTTAAATGATTTTTCAATAAATGTATTTATATCATTTTCATTGAATACTGAGTCAATAACAATGTTGCTATCTGAATCCTTTGCAAGAATATTAACACCTGTTTCTAAATCTTCTGTCGTTCCTAGGCAGTTTCCTATTAAACTAACATTTCTGCTTATTAAGCCACTTAATAGGCCTGGTAAGTTTTCTAAAGAAGCTTCAGAATTAAACTTTTCTTTTGATTGGTTATACATTCCACATGTAACGTAATTAGCGCCAAAATTAAGGTGGTTTTGTAGTTTTTTTAAATGAGTGTCTGCAAAAGGATCAATAACAGCATCAAAAAAGAGGTTTTGAGGCAGTTCAAGATTTTTAAATTCAAAAATATCTTTAACAAATGGAAAGTGTTCTTTTACAAGATTAATACCTTTAGTTGAATATGACATACCATAGACATTACAACCTATGTTTTTTAAAAAGTTTAAGGTAATTAATGACGTGTTTGAGGTAATAGATGTAACTAAAACATTTTGTCCTGGTTTTATATCAGCTTTTCGTATCATTGAAAAAGCTGTTTGAACACCAATACTCATACCACAAGCTTGATCAGCAGGAATAGTGTTAGGAATTTTTATTAGTTTTCCTTTATGAAATATTTCAAGCTCTTTACTAGCATGGTTGCTTGGTATGCCTGGTGCAACATTATCTGGTGCATATGGGTACGAACAATTAGCTATTACATGATCTCCAATATTTAAATTTGTGACTTTTTTTCCTACTTTAACAACTTTTCCACAAAATTCAGACCCAATAGGATAATAAGCTTCTTGGTTGTCTTTACTTAATTTATACCAAGCGCTTTCTATAACGCCTTGGTCTCGATAGTTTAAAGAAAAACCTACTTTCTTCACTAAAACAGCGTTATCAAGTTGAGGATTGTTTTCATCAAACTCTGTATCAGGAACGTGTATTAAAGCTAGTGGAATTTTTAATGAATCAATTTCTAATATGTATTTTTCTTTGGCTTTAATTTTTTTTGATAAAGCAGGACTTAAAACGGCTAGTGCTCTCATTTCTTTGTTTTTTATTTAAAAAGGAGAGATTGTGTCTCTCCTTTTTTTGGTTAGTTTCTATTAGATTGCAACTTCTTGTTGAGGTTTTTTTTGTGTATGCAGTTGTTTGCTGTAGTATTTAAAAAGCATGTCATACACAACCATTTCATGAATGCGTTGTTTTGCTAAAAATATTCGATTACAAACCATGTGTAAGTAGCTTAAAGCAACATTGTGTATTCCTCCTGGTAGTTTATTTTCATTATGTAGCAAACGAATTTTTTCTGCTATAGGCTTATTCTTTTGTGAACGTTCTTTTAAAACGTCCCATAAAGGTTCGTAAATAGCAGGTTTGCTATTGTAGTTTAAAAAAGCTTCAATGTTTGTAATGTTATCACTATAGAGTTCGTTAACCTGCTTGTTTAATGCGCCTTTTTTGTTGAACTCTTTTCCAAAACTAGTTTTAGCAATGTTAAGCATTTGCATTTTTTCTTTTAAGCTAAAGCCAAGATCATTAAGGAGATGATCCATTGAAAGTAAAGAGAATAACCATCTTACTGATTCACCTGCATCGCCTTCAATCATGTCAGCGAAAGCTAGTGTTGCTTCGCTGTCATTATTGAATAGCTTTTCGGTTGCTTCTATTGCGTCAAAGCCATAACGCTGTAATTCTCTTAAATATGTGTCGGTTTGTGTTTTCCAGATTAACAGGTTGTTTTCAAATGGATCGATGTGCTTTTTTATAATAGATGTGCAAAGTGATAGTTTGGTTATGTCTTTTAAATGAATTCTAAATCTTAAATGGTGTCCTAAAGAGTCAACATATCTAATAAAAAACCATTTTTTGATTAAATCTTGAGATTGCAACTCATCTACAATTGGTTTTAATGCTTTGTTTAATAGTTTTTCGCCAACGCGCTCACCACAGTAAAACTTATAATATAGCCATTCATCTCCGGTAGAGTATGACGCTTTTTGTAAAGTGATATCTTCTTTCTTTTTTGTAAGTTTTGTTTTTTCCTTTGTTTTTTCTGCGTTTTTATATGCAGGTAAAACAAACTCATTACAGTAGTTGCCGGTTATGCTATTTTCTTTAAATAAAAATTCTTTAAGCTTAATTAAACGCTCTCCTTTAAGCATATAATAAAAGACTTTGCAGCTTAACTCGTTTTCAAAGTTAACAACAACCTCATTGTCGCCTCTGGTAAATGAAATTATATTAGGTATGTTGTGTTCTTTTTGAAAAGCTCTAACGGTATGTACTGCGTTTTCTTCATCAGATTTTAAAATTTTGTTGATTGTTTCTTCATTTAAAATCCATGTTGCTCTAGAAAAAACAATGTCTTTATAGCTTACGCGAGGTAAAAATTCAAATTCGTTTTGAATACTACCCCAACTAAATGATAAACCTGCCTGATCTTGATCTTGTAAATCGCATAGAAAATGATAAATAGGTAGTGCATTAGCGCTGTAATTATGAGCGTTTCCTAAACGAGGAATTACTTCTTTATTAAGTTTTTTTGAGCGAAGAATAACTTTGCCTCGTTTTACAGAGACATATAAATCAGATACATCAATTTGTTTTTCTTTTTCTAAAGATGAGTTTCCTAAATAAGGAATCTCGTAATCTCTTTGAAACTTTCTGTATAAGATGTTTCCTGTTCTAGCTTGAGGTAAATGGATAATTTCAGCTAAAACTTTGTCTTTATATAAATCTTTTTCTTTTTTGTGAGTGTCATCACATATGTCTTGAATGGAGCTGTTTAGGTGTCCGAATCGGCCTATTAATCCATTAGCAGATGGTCCCCAAACAGATTTTAAGTGTATTTTCTCTTCTTCATGCTCATTAAAGACGCTAAAAAATGTAGAAAAACTATCAGGGTACAATTTTTGGTTTTCATCAAAACTGTTTATCTCTTCATCTGTTAATTTTATTTCATTTTCATTGTTTTTATAAGCATTTAAAACTTTTTTAAATAGAAAAGTAGTTTTGTTGCTCCAAGATATTTTTCTGTCGTTAGTAGCGATTCTAAAAATAGAAAGTTTATCAACTAAAGGTGTTTTTGCTCCTGAACTATTACCATAACCAATACCTAAATCAGGGTCTAATACGTTTATTAAAGGTTGCTCATACTCTTCGTATCGTTCTAAAAAACGTTTTTTAAATGTTTCTAAAGTGGGGTTAGATCTATTGTTTTGAAGTTTGTTAAGTATTACAATAGCATTTCTTAATTTTTTTATGGTAGAGTAGCTTAATGTTGCGTCATTTATATGTCTATAACTGTCTACTTGAAAAAGCTTTGTAATGTCTGTTTCTTGAATTTCTTTTTCAATAAGCTCGTGTATCTCTCTGTATTTTTCAGGGTCGTTAAAAACAGCGCTATCAATGTTAGAGATTTTTTCTTTTAAACGAGTTAATAGGTTTTTTATAACCTTTGCTTCATAAAAGTCAAAGCGTTTTTCTGATAATTTTTCAAGAAGGCTTTCTAGGTAATCATTTCCTGTTAAGGTAAACTCTAGTTCGCTATTAATGAATTGGCTATTTATAATTTCATGTATATAGTTAAGAGCGTCTTCTTCAGAAATATTATCGTCAGTAATAGGTTTAATTAAATCTTTAATGTGAGCGCCATCTCTGGCTATCTCAATTATTTTTTCTAGATACTTGTTAATGTCTACTTCTGATATTTTATGGCACCTTATATTGTCTTTAAAGTAGTATTCTACATATCTATACTTGTCCATTACCTTGTACATAGAGTTGTTAGGATAATATTTTAAAGCATTTCTAAAAGGTAGGTTGCTAGTAATTTCTGGAAGTACTTTTCCTAAAAAGTACATATCAAACTTTGTAGTTCTATCAAGAGTAGCTTCTTCTACATTTATATGACTTTCCTTTCCTAGGTTTATAGTGCCAACAGAAGCCCATAAGCCAAAAGGCGTACATCTATTTGATAGCCTTGAAGTGTATTTGTATAAAGATCCTTTAAGGTTTTTTAATTCGTCTTCAGTCTGAAAAGCCTCGCCTTTTTCCCACATTTCCATTGCTTTATAAATGTTTGGTGAGCCTAAAAAAAGTGCTTCTCTGTGTTTAGGTTCTTTAAAAATTTCTTGAATTTGCTCCCATGTAATATCTGTTTTTTTTATACTTAACGGAGTTCTAATTATGGCTTTATTTGCAAAAGAATGATTTTTCATAAGTTAAGACTTTTAAGGTTAGACATTTAAATTTTCCCACATTTTATAGTAGTAGTTTTTGTTTTTTAATAGTTCTTGGTGTGTTCCAGTTTCTACAACCTCTCCTTTTTTTAGGGCTATAATTTTATCTGCTTTAACAATAGATTGAAGTTTGTGAGCAATTATAATAATGGTTTTTCCCTGGCTAGATAATTCATTTATAAGTTCTTTAATAACTAATTCAGATTCAGAATCGAGAGCAGAAGTGGCTTCATCAAGGATAAGAACTTCAGGGTTTTTATATAGAGCTCTAGCAAAAGCAATTCGTTGACGTTCGCCTCCAGATAGATTAGCTCCAAATTCACCTAAATAGGTTTCAAAACCATTAGGCAGAGACTCAATAAAGTCATAAGCTCCTACTTTTTTGCAAACATCAATAACCTTTTCCATGTTTGGGCTGTATTCTCCAATAGCGATGTTAGAAATAATTGAACCGTCAAAGAGTTCAACACTTTGAGGAACAGATGTAATAAGGTTGTTTAAGCTATCTTTTGTAATATATTTTAAATCATAATCACCTATATTAATTTTACCGTTAGAAGGTTGATAGATGTTTTGAATAAGAGAGGCAACAGTACTTTTTCCACTTCCACTTTCTCCAACAAGTGCTGTAAATTTTCCTTTAGGAATTGTAAACGAAATGTCTTTAAAGATGTCTCTTCCTAGTTCATAATGAAAAGTTATTTTGTCAAAATGAATATCTCCCAGAGATTTTTTTGAAAGATTAATGTTGGCTTCACTTACTTCTGTTTCTAAATCCATGATTCCAAAGAGTCTGTCTGCAGCAATAAGAGCATTTTGTATAGATTTATTAGTTCCTATTAATTGAGAAGCTGGGCCAGTAAAATAGCCTATAATTGAATAAAACGAGAATAATTCTCCTGGAGTGATATCTCCATCAATGACATAGTATGTTCCTGCCCAAAGGAGAATAACAGTAAAGATTCTTGAAATAAAATCTGTTGAGGCGGTAGAGAATATGTTGTTCATTCCTGAACTGTATATGCTTTTTAACAAGTCAATAAACTTTAGTTCTGTTTTATTTTTTGAAAAATCTTCAAGAGAAAGGCGTTTTACAGTACCTATGTTTTTTATAGACTCTACAAGTTGTGATTCTAAAAGTGCATTTTTTTCCATCACTTTTCTCTCTACTTTTTTGTTCAATCTATTTACAATAAAGTATATGATGATATAAACTGGAATGATCAGGGTGATTATTGCAGCCAGCTTCCAGTAGTAAGTGTACATGAATATGAATGAAAATAAAACAATGAATACATTTACTATAATACTTAATGCGGTTTCGTTTATTAGCAATCTAATTTTAACAGCATCTCCAATTCTTGACATAATCTCGCCTATTCTCATAGTGTCAAAGAATTTTTGAGGCATAGTAAATAAGTGTTTGTAGTATCCAAGGATAAGCCTTGAGTCTATTTGTTGACTGGTTTTAAGCATGAATACATCTTTTAGTGCACCAAAAATGAGTTGTAAAATAATACAGCCTATAACAATAACACTCATAAGATTTAAAAGACTCTTATTGCCGCTTACTAAAACAAAATCTGTGATTTTTTCTATGTAGATTGAGATTGAAAAACCTAAAACAGTGTAAAGAATAGAACCAATAATAGCTTGAACTAATATGTGTTTATGAGGTTTTAGTAAAAAAGACATTCTTTTTAAATTCGAAAATTTTTCATTTCGTTCTTTAAAAATATCTTCATCAGGTATTAATATTAGCATATATCCCGTAAAGATTGCTTCAAATGCTTCTCTTGTTTTTTTCTCTAGTTTACCTGTTCCAGGGTCCATAACCTTTACATAGTCTTTGGTAACTTTGTATATCACCATGTAGTGAGGAAACTCATGTTCTTCATGCTTTATAATAACATGAGCAATGGCTGGAAGAGGAATTTCTTCTATGCTTTCAATAGATGCTTTTACGCCTTTTGCAATAAAATCAAGTTTGTTAGCAGCTTCTCTTAACCCAAGTAGCGTTGTGCCTTTTTGATTTGTATTGGCATACTGACGAATTCTAGCTATAGGAATACTTAAGTTATAGTGCTCTGAAATTGATGCTAAACAAGTAGCTCCACAATCACTTAAGTCATGTTGTTTTATTTCTATTTTACTCATTTTTGTTGTTATATGGGTTAAACCAATCGTCTATGCTATCAAATAATAACTGGAATAAACTTCTGCGAGTTAAAAAGAACCTGCTAGTAACAGTCATTCCTTTTTTTAAGTTGCCTTCAGCACCGTTTTTGAGAGATAGTTTAGATTCATTTAAAGAGCTTCTAACCTTAAAAATAGCAGCGTCGTTTAAGGTTATGATATCTTTTCCTACTTCAATAATTTCTCCAGTTGCAAATCCCCATTGATTTGAGTTGTATGAGTCTATTTGATATTTAGCGTCAACGCCTTCTTTGATGTACCCAATGTCTGAAGGAGATACATATGATTCTATAATTAAGTTTTTTACAGGGGAAATATTAGCTATGTTATTGCTAGGGTTTACAATACTACCCTTGTTAAAACCCTGTACATTTATAAGTTCCCCATCAATTGGAGATGTTAAAACATAGGTGTTTTTTTCTTCTAAAAGTTGAATTTTATTTGAGTTTAAGTTATCAAGCTTTTCTTCATATTCTGTTAGTTGTTTTTGCCACCTTAATTGTGCTTGATTGATAATATTTATTTTGTCGTTTTTTAATTTATTTAAGTCTAATAGTGCTTTTTCAAACTCTGTTCTAGCAATAACATTTTTCTTAAATAAAAGATCAGCTCTTTCAAATTGAGTTTTTGAGTTTTTTATTAGTGTGTTTATGTTAAATATTTCTTGGCTATGCTGTATGTATTCTTTTTTAAATTGTTTAGTCTTTATTTTTGAGAACTTTTTATCCAGCATAAAACCTAAATCATTAATGAATTCTTGGGCATCTTCCGCTTGAATATCGATTAGGTCTCTTTTTTCATCTAGTATTTTTTGGTTAACAATTAAAAGAGTATCGCCTTTAGAGACATATTCGTTTTCTTTTAAGTTGTAGTAAGTAACTCTACCGCTAGTTGGAGCATATAATGTAACTGGGTTCTCTTCAGAAATAATTAAGCCTCTACTTGTTGAATAAACATCTACATAAATAAAAGGTAGTGCTATTAAAATAGCTGCAATTGCTAAAAAGATTAACCAAAATATTAGATTACTTTTTCTGCTGTGTTTTGCAATGTGATACTCTACAGTATTGTTTAGAATATCTTCAGGAAAAATATTATTTTCAGTCATTTGTTTTATCTTTTTTTAACCAAGCAATTGTTAAAAAAGAAGAACGGTGACAATAATAGATGTCAGTATTAGTTTTGAACATGTGCTTGAGTTTAACCCAAACTAAAACATTCTATACATAATAGGCAAAAGAAGACTACCGTATTTTATAAAAATGAGGACGTTTATGTTGTTTTAAAGTGTTGTTTTTTAGTTTTTTATGTGGTTTTTAGGGTTTGGGTTTTGCAAGTCGCTACGTATAAGTCATTAAGATAACATTCTATTAATTATATTTGTAAGAGAATCTATTTCATGAATAAAAAACAGCCTAAAAAATTCACGAGAAAGTTACTTCATAAGTACCGTTTAGTGATTTTAAACGAAGACACTTTTGAGGAACGACTTTCATTTAAACTTACAAGGTTAAACGTGTTTGTACTGCTATCTATTTCTACTATTTTACTAATTGCAGGAACAACCCTTTTAATAGCCTTTACACCATTACGAGAATACATTCCTGGTTACTCATCTACGGCTTTAAAGAAAAAAGCAACAGAGCTTAATTATAAAACAGATTCGCTTCAACAAGTTATTGCGGTTAATGAGCGTTATTTTGAATCAATAAAGCAAGTGCTTCATGGAGAGGTTAGTACAGCAAATTTTAATAGAGACTCTATCATTGAAGCAGCAAAACAAGATGTTGATGAAGTAGATTTAAAACCAAGTAAGGAAGACTCATTATTAAGAGAAAAGGTTGAGAAAGAAGATAAATATAACTTATTTGAGTCAGCAAAATCTAATGCAAGCTTTGTGTTGTTTCCGCCGGTAAAAGGAACAATAACCCAAGAGTACAATGCAAAGGAAAAGCATTATGCTGTTGATATTGTTGTTAAGGAAAATACACCTGTAAAAGCAACAGATGATGGAACGGTTATTTTTTCTGAATGGACTACAGAAGCAGGTTATGTGATTATCATTGAACATAGCCACGGATTAATATCGGTTTATAAACATAATGCTATGCTGACTAAAACCCAAGGCGAGTTAGTAAAATCAGGAGAAGTAATAGCAACGATAGGTAATACGGGAGAATTAACTACAGGACCACACTTGCATTTTGAGTTATGGAGCGATGGTTATCCTATTAACCCAACAAACTTTATAGATTTTAATTAATGTTATCAATCAAATCAGCTTTAGCAAAACCATTTGCAAAACGTATTTATAAAAAAGTTCAAAAATGGGCTAAAAACCCTATAGAGACACAAAACAAAATATTCCAGAACTTAATTAGTGATGCCGCACAAACACAGTTTGGTAAAGATCATGATTTTATAAGTATAAATAATCATAAAGATTTTACAAAACGAGTACCTATAAGAGATTATGAAGCATTAAAACCCTATGTAGAGCGCGTAGTCTCTGGAGAAAAAGATATCCTTTGGAAAGGGTTGCCTATTTATTTTGCAAAAACATCAGGAACAACATCTGGTGCCAAATATATACCCATAACAAAAGAAAGTATGCCAACTCATATAGAGGCAGCTAGAAACGCAATATTAATGTATATTCATGAAACAGGAAACGCCAAGTTTGTAAATGGAAAAATGATTTTTCTTCAGGGAAGTCCTGTTTTAGATAAAAAAAATGGTGTGCAATTAGGTCGATTGTCTGGCATTGTAGCACATTATGTCCCAAAATATCTTCAAAAAAACAGAATGCCTTCATGGGACACAAACTGTATAGAAGATTGGGAGGTTAAAGTAAATGCGATTGTAGATGAAACCTTGCCTGAAAACATGACTGTAATTTCAGGTATTCCATCATGGGTACAAATGTATTTTGAAAAGATTCAAGAACGAACAAATAAAAAAGTAGGGGATGTTTTTAAAAACTTCAATCTATTCATTTTTGGAGGTGTTAACTACGAGCCTTACAGAGCAAAATTTGAAAGCTTAATAGGACGAAAAGTTGATAGCATAGAGCTTTATCCTGCTAGTGAAGGTTTTTTTGCATATCAAGACAAGCAAGATGAAAAAGGCATGCTTTTGCAGTTAAATTCAGGGATTTTTTATGAGTTTATAAAAGCAGATGAATTTTTTGAAGAAAATCCAAAACGAATCACAATAAAAGATGTTGAAGTTGATGTTAATTATGTTATGATAATATCAACAAACGCAGGGCTTTGGGCTTACAATTTAGGTGACACTGTTATGTTTACATCAATAAAACCTTATCGTGTTGTTGTTTCTGGTAGAATAAAACACTTTATCTCTGCTTTTGGTGAACATGTTATTGGTAAAGAAGTAGAACAGGCTATGCAAGAAGCTATTAGCGGAACCGGCGTTCAGGTTTCAGAATTTACAGTAGCTCCCCAAATAAACCCAATAAGCGGGTTGCCTTATCATGAATGGTTTGTTGAGTTTGAAACAGAGCCTAATAATATACTAGAGTTTGCAAAAACATTAGATAAATCTCTTCAAAAACAAAATAGTTATTATTTTGATTTAATACAAGGAAGTGTTTTAAAGACATTAAAAATCAGTAGAATACAAAAAGACGGCTTTCAAAATTACATGAAATCCATAGGGAAACTAGGAGGACAAAACAAATTACCTAGGTTGTCAAATGACAGAAAGATAGCAGATGCTCTTAAACCTTTTAGTTTGAGTAAATAGTGTTATATTTGCTCGCTAAACAAATTATATGAGTAATAAAAAACATCATGCTAGAACGAGAGCTCAAGAGAGCTCAAATGCTATTGAGAGAATGTATATTACCATGCGTCACTTGTTTAATAGAGGTTTTTATAAGCCTATGGGCGTCTCTGGAGAAACATTAAGAGAAGCATTATTGCTTTTAAGACCTGAAATTTATGGATCTATTGGAGAAGAAAAAGCAGAATTAGAAGGGCTTTTATATGTTATTGATAGGTTGCCAATAGGTATTGAAGAATGTACTTTTATAAACCTAACAAGTGATGAAGGTTACGGAAACTCTCATTTTAAAGCCATAATCCCACCAAAAAGAAGAAGAAACTGTTACCGTATTGATAGTGAGCAAATGAATATTGAAATCACTAGAGGTCGATCAGAGATTTACGATATATTAACACACTTAACATTTCTTTTTGTTGAATCTCACAAAATAAGCAGACGTGTTTTAATTGATGATCAAGGAAGCACCACAAGAGATTGGGTTAAATTAGAAAAAGCAGTATTATCATCAAAAAAGCTAACACAGCAAGAAAGAGAAATAGCTATAACACATACTGCAAATATTTTAGGCAGAACATTTAATGAAATAACTGAAGTTTATAGCCAGTTTTCATCTGCAGTACAACCAGAAAGATTCCTTCATATAGTTTATTGGTTAGGTAAACTTGCTATAGAAGAAGTTGTAAACAATAACAAGCGAACAGTGACTTTTAGCCCAGTTTTAAGAGAGCGATTAGGGCATCATATCCATGGAGAAATATGGGCAAATAAAATAAAAGAAACTTTAAATAAGCATAATTTATTATCACGCCCAATACATGTTATTAGTGCCAATATGCACAGTGTTATGAACACGCTGTTTGCTCCAGAAGCACTAAAAAGTCTAAAGACTAAAAAAAGTACTTTAGAGATGTATGAGTCTTTAGGTTTAAAAGAAAATGATACCTTGCGCAATAAAGTTTCTAAAGAAGCGTTGCAGAGAGGAATGATTTATATTAAAGATACTTCAGGAACTAACATAGATGTACAAATATTTGATACATCAAAAATTGATTTTACCAAAACTGATATTGAAGTAAATAACACCTTTAACAATTTAGAAGATAAGCCTGTTATTTTTGTCATGGATTATGCTTTTGGCGAACAAGCATATGAGACCATAGACGAGCTATTAAAACCTATAAAAGTAGATGGAAACAAAATCCACTTAAATGTTGAGTCTATCTCAATTATGGGGAAAGCAGGTATTTTAGAAGGAGGAAAAGGAGATATAATGATTCCTTCAGCACATATTTTTGAAGGAACAGCTGATAACTACCCATTTAAAAATGAACTAAACAAAGCCGATCTAGATGGTCATGGACTAGCAATTTACGAAGGCTCTATGATCACTGTTTTAGGAACATCATTACAGAATAAAGATATTTTAAAGTTTTTTCATAATTCTACGTGGAATGTTATTGGTTTAGAAATGGAAGGTGCGCATTATCAAAAAGCAATACAAGCAGCATCAAAAGTACGAGGAAGCATTAATGAAAACGTTAAAGTGCGTTATGCTTATTATGCAAGTGATAATCCTTTAGAAACAGGTAGTACATTGGCTTCAGGAGGATTAGGGACTTCAGGTGTTAAACCAACTTATTTAATAACAAGAAAAATATTACAGCAAATATTTAATTAATTTAATTCATAGTATGAGCAACAATTTACCAGAACAAAATAATAGAAACCAATCTGACGAAATAGACTTGGTTCTTTTTTTTAATTTAATAGGTAATGCCTTTTCTAGACTTTTTGGTTTTATAGGTGGAATATTTAAGGCAATATTCTCAACAATAGTTTATGCTTTAAAAGCTATAATTCTAAACTTAAAAATAATTATTATCTCAGTTGTTGTTGCTGGAATTTTAGGTTATGGAGTTCAAAAAACCTTACCAAGTGTATACACTACGTTTATGTTAGTAAAGCCTTATTTTGACTCTAAATATCAATTGATAACAAATATTGGTTATTTCAATGCTTTAATCTCAACACAAGACTATGAAACATTATCTTCTGTTTTTGAGATATCTGAAGATGAAGCTCGTAAAATATCTCGTTTTGAAATTTACCCAGGTCCTGAAACTGAAAATGAGAGAATTATACAATATGATGAATTTTTAAAACAAATAGATAGTATAAGAGCACAAGACATTAGTTTTGAAGAATATGTAGAAAACAGAAGTATCTATTCAGGTTCTGTACTTTATGAAATACATGTTTTCTCTAAAAAGAAGAATATTTTTAAAAGTTTAGAAAAAGGACTAAATTCTTCTTTTGAGAACACATATTCTAAAAAGAAAATGTTAAAGAGAGATTCATTAATTAATATACAAAGAAACACTTTAAAGGAGCAAATAGGGGTTATAGACTCGTTACAAAAAGTTTATATTAGTGTATTACAAGAAGAGTCAAAAACGACAAAAGCAAAACTCAATATGGGAGAGAGCGCTTTCCCTATGGTTAATGAAAAATCTCAAACACGAGAATACGACTTATTAAAGGAGAAAATTAAATTACAGAATGAACTTAAGGAGTTAGACGAGCTACAAACTGAAGAAAACACATTTTTTGATGTTGTTTCTGGTTTTCAGGAAGTTGGAAACGAGTATTCAAGTTGGAAAAACTATTTAATGTTTATATTTCCTGTTTTAGCTTTCCTTTTACTTTGTTTAGCTTACTTAACAAGTAAGATAATTAAGTTTGTAAAAAATTATGATGAATAAAAAAATATTAATAACTGGCGGTGCTGGATTTATAGGGTCTCATGTTGTAAGGTTATTCGTTGAAAAATACGCTAACTATCATATATTCAATTTAGATGCTTTAACATATGCAGGAAATTTAGAAAACCTAAAAGATGTTGAAGACAAACCAAACTACACCTTTATAAAAGCTGATATTGTTGATGAAAATGTTATTAATGCGCTTTTTGAAGAGCATAAATTTGATGGAGTCATTCATTTAGCGGCCGAATCTCATGTAGATAGATCAATAAAAGACCCTTTGGCTTTTGTGAAAACAAACGTTATTGGTACCATGAACTTATTAAATGCATTTAAAAACATTTGGAAAGATGATTTTTCTGGTAAACGTTTTTATCATATTAGTACAGATGAAGTTTATGGTACATTAGGAGAAACTGGACTTTTTACAGAAACCACACCTTACGATCCAAATTCGCCATATTCAGCATCAAAAGCAAGTTCAGATCACTTTGTAAGAGCATATGGCGAAACATATAAAATACCTTATGTAATTACTAATTGCTCTAATAATTATGGACAAAACCAATTTCCTGAAAAGCTTATACCTTTGTTTATAAATAATATTTTAAACAATAAAGCACTACCTGTTTATGGAGATGGAAACTACACGAGAGATTGGTTATATGTTGTAGATCATGCTAGAGCAATAGATTTAGTTTTTCATAAAGGAGATAATGCTGAGACTTACAACATAGGAGGTTTCAATGAATGGAAAAACATAGACTTAGTAAAGCTTCTTTGTAATCAAATGGATAAAAAACTGAATCGTGAAGCTGGTACTTCAGAAGCATTAATTACATATGTAAAAGATAGACCAGGTCATGATTTAAGATATGCCATTGATGCCTCAAAAATAAAAGATGAATTAGACTGGCAGCCATCGGTAACTTTTGAAGAAGGTCTTGCCATCACAATAGATTGGTACTTAAATAACAGTGAGTGGTTAAATAACGTAACCAGTGGAGAATATCAATCTTACTACCAAAAACAGTATAATTAAATGAAAGGAATAATTCTAGCAGGAGGATCTGGAACAAGACTACACCCTCTAACATTATCAATAAGTAAGCAGTTAATGCCTGTTTATGATAAACCTATGATATATTATCCACTTTCTACATTAATGTATTCAGGTATTAAGGATATACTAATCATTTCTACACCTAAAGATTTACCTCTTTTTAAAGACTTATTAGGAGATGGTAAAAAATATGGATGTAATTTTCAATATGCTGTTCAAGAAGCGCCTAACGGATTAGCTGAAGCATTTATAATTGGAGAAGATTTTATAGGTGATGATAAAGTAGCACTTATTTTAGGTGATAACATTTTTTATGGTTCAGGTTTATCAACACTTTTACAAAGTAATAATGATCCAGATGGCGGTATTATATATGCTTATAGAGTTCATGACCCTGAACGTTATGGAGTTGTAGAGTTTAATAATGAAGGTCAAGCGATATCAATAGAAGAAAAACCAGAAAAGCCTAAATCAAATTATGCTGTTCCTGGAATATATTTTTACGATAATTCTGTTGTTGACGTAGCAAAAAACATTAAACCAAGTCATAGAGGAGAATTAGAAATAACAGACATAAACAAAGCTTATTTACAGCAAGGAAAATTAAACGTAAGCATTTTAGATAGAGGTACAGCATGGTTAGACACAGGTACATTTCAATCGCTTATGCAAGCATCTCAATTTGTTGAGGTTATAGAAGAAAGACAAGGTTTAAAAATAGGTTCAATAGAAGCTGCTGCTTATGAGATGGGTTATATTTCTAAAGAAGATTTTAAATCTCTTGCAACATCACTATTAAAAAGTGGCTATGGTAAAAACTTATTAGGAATACTTAATAAAGAATAAATGAGATTAATAGAAACAAAGCTTAAAGACTGTTTTGTTATAGAACCTAATGTGTTTGCTGATGATAGAGGCTATTTTTTTGAGAGCTATAATGAAGAGAAATTCAATAAAGCTTTAGATCAAAATATAAATTTTGTCCAAGATAATGAGTCATTTTCATCAAAAGGAGTGTTGCGAGGTCTACATTTTCAAAAAGGAGAATTTGCACAAGCCAAGTTGGTAAGGGTGATTAAAGGAGAAGTATTAGATGTTGCAGTTGATTTACGCCCAGATTCACCATCTTTTGGAAAGTATGAATCGGTGGTTTTAACAGGAGAAAATAAAAAACAATTTTTTGTTCCAAGAGGCTTTGCTCATGGTTTTGTTGTTTTAAGCGATACCGCTATTTTTTCTTACAAATGTGATAACTTTTACAACAAAGAATCAGAAGGCGGGATTATCTTTAATGATAAAACGCTAAATATAGATTGGAAATTACCAGAAAGCGAATGTTTACTTTCTGAAAAAGACAAAATATTACCAACCTTTGAAACCCTTTTTTAAATGACTTTAAACGTCCTTATTACAGGTTCAAACGGCCAATTAGCTACATGCATAAAAGATTTGGAAAAGCAACACCCAAATCTTTCATTTATTTATACAAATTCATCACAGCTAGATCTTACAAACCAAGAAGCTATTAATTCGTTTTTTGAAACCAATAAAATTGATTGGTGTATTAATTGTGCAGCATATACAGCTGTGGATAAAGCAGAAACAGATACTGAAAATGCTTTTAAAGTTAATGAGCAAGGTCCAAAACATTTAGCTTTAGCCTGTGATAAACACAATGTTAAGCTAATACATGTTTCAACAGATTTTGTGTTTGACGGATCAAAATCTTCACCTTATAATGAAGAAGATCAAACCAAGCCACTTGGTGTTTATGGCGCATCAAAATTACAAGGAGAATTAGCAATAAAAGACGTAATGAATGCCTTTTTTATTGTTAGAACCTCTTGGTTATATTCTGAACATGGAAACAACTTTATGAAAACGATGTTGCGTTTAGCAAAAACCAATAAAGAATTAAATATTGTTGCAGATCAAGTAGGGACACCAACTTATGCTAAAGATTTGGCTGGAGCTTTACTTAGTATAATTACCTCAAATAGTAATAAGTATGGTGTTTATCACTACAGTAATGAAGGCGTAACTAGCTGGTACGATTTTGCTAAAGCTATTTTTGATATTTCTGAAATAGAAATAAAAGTTAACCCGATTCCTTCAAAAGAGTTTCCAACACACGCTAAAAGGCCAAGCTATAGCGTGTTAGATAAACAGAAAACAAAAGAAAATTTAAATATAGAAACTTTATACTGGAGAGAGCGTTTAAAAACCGCAATAAAAAATCTATACTAAAAACTATATCGTATTGATACTTTGAAAGTAAGGCGCAAAAAACATACTTTTGTAACTTAAATTTCAAAAAGAAAATATCAGAGCTTATAATATAATGCAAAAAAAAGTAGCTTTAATAACTGGAGTAACAGGACAAGACGGAGCCTATTTAAGTGAATTTTTATTAAAAAAAGATTACATAGTACACGGTATAAAAAGAAGGTCTTCTTTGTTTAATACAGATAGAATTGATCACTTATACCAAGATCCTCATGTTGAAAACCAAAACTTTTTTCTTCATTATGGTGATTTAACTGATAGCACAAACCTTATCAGAATTATTCAGGAAGTACAACCAGATGAGATATATAACCTTGCGGCTATGAGCCATGTGCATGTATCTTTTGAAACACCTGAATATACAGCCAATGCAGATGGAATAGGAACATTAAGAATTCTAGAAGCTGTTAGAATGCTAGGGCTTGAAAAAAAGACAAGAATCTATCAAGCATCAACATCTGAATTATACGGAAAAGTACAAGAAGTTCCTCAAACAGAAACTACACCTTTCTACCCAAGAAGTCCATATGCAGTAGCAAAAATGTATGCCTATTGGATTACGGTAAACTATCGTGAAGCTTATGGTATGTATGCATGCAATGGTATTTTATTTAATCACGAATCTCCTATTCGAGGAGAAACGTTTGTTACTAGAAAAATCACTAGAGCAACATCAAGAATAGCATTAGGTTTACAAGATAAAATGTATTTAGGAAACCTAGATGCAAAGAGAGATTGGGGACATGCCAAAGATTATGTTAGAATGATGTGGATGATTCTTCAGGCTGATCAAGCAGAAGATTGGGTAATTGCTACTGGTAAGACAACATCTGTAAGAGACTTTGTTAGAATGTGTTTTGCTCATGTAGGCATTGAGCTAGAGTTTAAAGGAGAAGGTTCTAGTGAAAAAGGCTATATTAAATCTTGTAGTAACCCTGATTTCAACCTTGAAATAGGTAAAGAAATAGTCTCTGTAGACGAAAAATATTACAGACCAACAGAAGTTGATTTATTGATAGGAGACGCGACAAAAGCTAAAGAAAAATTAGGATGGGTTCCTAAATATGATCTTCAAAATTTAGTTGATGATATGATGTCTAGCGATTTAAAACTAATGCAAAAACAACAATTTTTGCAAGATGGAGGTTACAGAATTAATAACTACTTTGAATAGAAAGCAGTTATGAAAAAAGATTCTAAAATATATGTAGCTGGACATCGTGGTTTGGTAGGTAGTGCTATTGTTGAAAACCTAAAAAGTAAAGGCTATACTAATCTAGTTACCAGAACACATTCTGAATTAGATTTAACCAATCAAGTCGCTGTTGAAGACTTCTTTAAAAGTGAAAAACCAGAATATGTTTTTTTAGCTGCAGCTAAAGTAGGAGGTATTGTTGCAAATAATGTATACAGAGCCGATTTTATTTACGCAAACATGATGATTCAAAACAATGTGATTCATCAAAGTTATCTTAATGGCGTATCAAAATTGTTGTTTTTAGGAAGCACATGTATATATCCTAAAAACGCTCCACAACCAATGAAAGAGGAGTATTTACTGACAGATACTTTAGAATATACCAATGAGCCTTATGCCATTGCAAAAATAGCTGGAATAAAAACCTGTGAAAGTTATAACCTTCAATACGGTACAAATTTTATTTCGGTTATGCCAACCAATCTTTATGGACCTAACGATAATTTCGATTTAGAAAAATCACATGTTTTACCAGCGTTAATTAGAAAGATATATTTAGCAAAAATGCTAAATGAAAACAATTTAGATACTGTTATTAGTGACACTGGTTTTGAAACGATTGAAGAGGCAAAAGCGTATCTTTCTAAATTTGGAGTATCAGAAAACAGTGTAGAAATCTGGGGAACAGGAGCTCCAAAACGAGAGTTTTTATGGTCTAAAGATATGGCAGATGCTTGTGTGTTTATTATGGAAAATAGAGAGTTTTCTGATACATATTCAGAAAATGATAGCGAAATTAGAAACACGCATATCAACATAGGCACAGGAAAAGAAGTTTCTATTAAAGAGCTAGCCGAAACCATAAAAAACACTATAGGGTTTAAAGGAGATTTAGTCTTTAATACTGATAAGCCTGATGGAACCATGAGAAAACTAACAGATGTTTCTAAACTGAATAATTTAGGTTGGAAACATTCGGTTGAATTAGAAGACGGAATTAAAAAAGTATATAACTGGTATGTTAATAAATAAAGACCTACAAACAGCTATCAAAGCATCATTAGAAGCAGGAAAAGTAATCATGCAAGTATATGATACAGCTTTTGATGTAGAAATAAAAGACGACAAATCACCTTTAACAGAAGCAGACAAGAAAGCTAATGATGTTATTAATTCGTACTTGATTCCTACGGAAATCCCAATAATTTCAGAAGAGAACAAACAAACGGATTACGCTGTTAGAAAAACTTGGGAAACCTGTTGGGTTGTAGATCCAGTAGATGGCACTAAAGAGTTTATAAAACGTAACGGAGAATTTACAGTAAACGTTGCACTAGTAACAAATGGTAAGCCTTTTTTAGGAGTTATTTATGTGCCTGCAGTGAAAACTATTTATTTTGCCAATGTAGAAAATAACGAAGCGTTTAAAGCAGATTTAGATGCTCACGATACTACAATAGAAACTATAGTTGAGCTAGCAAAACCATTAAAACCAAAGAAAAACAATTCAGATAGAGTTGAGGTTGTTGGCAGTCGTTCACATATGAACCAAGATACTTTAGATTTTGTAGAAAGCTTGAAAGCAGATGGTAAAGAGGTTGAAATAGTATCAAAAGGAAGTTCTTTAAAATTTTGTTTAGTTGCCGAAGGAAATGCCGATGTATATCCACGATATGCACCTACAATGGAATGGGACACTGCAGCAGGACAAGCCATTTGTAATGCTGTTGGGTTACAGGTTATTTCAAAAGAAACAAATAAACCGTTAGCCTATAATAAAGAAAACTTATTAAACAGCTACTTTTTAGTCAGTAAGTAAATGGCAGACGTTTCTTATAAAAGACATATTGCAAAAACCATTACATGGAGAGTTGTTGGAACGATAGACACAATAATTCTCTCTTGGATAGTTACTGGAGACCCTTTGGCAGGTCTTAAAATAGGATTCGCAGAAGTCACAACAAAATCAGTATTATACTACTTACACGAACGTGTTTGGTATAAAATTAATTTATCGAAGGATGGTGTTCTTCTTGAAAGTAGAAAACGACATATTGCCAAAACTATTACGTGGAGGTTTATAGGAACAATAGATACTATGACGTTAGCTTGGATTATTTCGGGTAACCCACTTGCTGCTTTACAAATAGGTTTTGCTGAAGTGATTACTAAAATGATATTATATTATTTGCATGAGCGCGCTTGGTACAAAATAAATTTTGGTTTAAGTAAAAGAAAAAAAGAATAAAATGAAAGAGAACATTATTCCGCACGATTATCAAATATCTATTGAAGATAGACGAAAACAGAATGGGCATAACTCTTTTTTATTATGGTTTACAGGATTATCAGGATCAGGTAAGTCTACTATCGCTAATGTGGTTGAACAAAAATTGCATCAAAACGGTATTAAAACCTTTACTTTAGATGGTGACAATATTAGAAAAGGAATTAATAAAGACTTAACCTTTTCTCCACAAGATAGAACAGAAAACATTCGTAGAATTGCAGAAGTGGCCAATTTAATGGTTGATGCTGGTTTAGTGACACTTGCGGCTTTTGTGTCGCCTTACAAAAAAGACCGAGAGAACATCAGAAGTATCGTTAAAGATGTTAACTTTGTCGAAATATTTGTTAATACCAGCGTTGAAGAATGTGAAAGACGCGACGTAAAAGGGCTTTATAAAAAAGCTCGAGCTGGAGAAATAAAAAATATGACAGGAATTTCAGCGCCTTATGAAGCGCCAGAAAATCCTGATATTGAGATAAAAACAGAGAACGAATCAGTTGAAGCAGCGGCTGAAAGAATACTAAATTTTATTAATATAAAACTTAAAAATTAAGTAATGAAGTATAGTTTTACATATTTTCTTATTGTGATGTTTTTTTTCTCTTGTAAAGATGGAAATAAAACATCGCAAAAGAATAAAAAAGAGTCAACAATGAACAGTTTTGAGATATCTTTATTGGATGTAAGAGATGTTAATGTTGATTTCAACCCCAATTATAGAATAAAAAAATTTGGAGTTTTAAAATCTAACGACAGTGTTTATAGCTATGTCTTTCGGTTAAATGATGATATTACAAAACAAGAGGTTTTATCACATAGCATAGGGGTTAAAGCATATAGTTATGAATTAAATAAAGATGTTGAATTTATTAATAAAGGTTTTTCTCCTGAAATAGAAGAAATAGAAGGAGGTAAATATATTTTATTAGAACAGAAGATTTTAAACATTAAATATATTGACAGTTTAGAGGCCTTTATTTTCTCAAGAGGAAACTATAAAGCATCTGGAAAACTTGGTACAATTAAAATTTTTGATATCCTATTAGAAGATGAGTAAGTATTTTTTAAACTATCTAGATGAATTAGAGAGTGAAGCAATTTTTGTTTTACGTGAAGTTTGGGCACAATTTGAAAACCCAGTAATTTTATTTTCAGGAGGAAAAGATTCCATCTTGGTAACGCATTTAGCAAAAAAAGCATTCTATCCTGCTAAAATCCCATTTCCATTAATGCATGTTGACACGGGTCATAATTTCCCAGAAACCATTCAGTTTAGAGATGACATTATTAAAGAATTAGGCGCGCAACTTATTGTTGGTTCTGTACAAGAATCTATTGACGAAGGTCGTGTTGCTGAAGAAAAAGGGAAAAATGCTACGCGTAATGCACTTCAAATTACAACACTTCTTGATGCTATTGAGGCAAATAAGATTGATTGTGCTATTGGAGGTGGACGTCGTGACGAAGAAAAAGCAAGAGCAAAAGAGCGTTTCTTCTCTCATAGAGATGATTTTGGACAATGGGATCCTAAAAACCAACGACCAGAACTGTGGAATATCTTCAACGGAAAGCATTTTGAAGGCGAGCACTTTAGAGCATTCCCAATAAGTAACTGGACAGAAATGGATGTTTGGAACTACATAAAACGCGAGAATATTGCTATTCCATCATTATACTTTGCACACGAGCGCGAAGTAGTTTGGAGACAAGATTCTTGGATTCCAAATTCTGAATTTTTAGTACTAGAAGACCATGAAGAAGTGGTGACTAAAAAGATACGTTTTAGAACATTAGGTGATATTACAATTACTGGTGGTGTAGAATCTGATGCTGATACATTAGAGAAAATTGCTGCTGAAGTTGCTGGTATGAGAAATACCGAGCGTGGAAACAGAAGTGACGATAAGCGTTCAGAATCTGCTATGGAAGACCGTAAGCGTCAAGGATACTTTTAATCAAAATTAAATAAAAAATTAACTGTCATGCCAAATACAATTTGGCATCTCATATAAAGAATAACATGTTAGACAACAATCAATTATTACGTTTTACAACTGCAGGAAGTGTAGATGATGGAAAAAGTACATTAATAGGGCGTTTGCTATACGATTCTAAATCTATTTTTGAAGACCAACTAGAAGCTATTGAAAACACAAGTAAGAAAAAAGGTCATGAAGGTGTAGATTTAGCACTGTTTACAGACGGTTTAAGAGACGAAAGAGAGCAAGGTATTACCATTGATGTTGCTTACAGATATTTTACAACACCAAAACGTAAATTTATTATTGCTGATACACCAGGACATATTCAATATACACGTAATATGGTTACTGGAGCATCAACAGCTAACGTAGCGACTATTCTAATTGATGCAAGACATGGTGTAATCGAGCAAACTAAACGTCATGCGTTTATAGCGTCGTTATTACAAATACCACACATTATTGTTTGTGTGAACAAAATGGATTTGGTTGATTTTTCTGAAGACGTATTTAATAATATTGTTTCAGAATTTGAAGAAGTGTCTTCAAAAATGCTTGTAAAAGATGTTCGTTTTATACCAATGTCAGCGCTTTTAGGAGATAATGTTGTAAACAAATCAGAAAATATGCCTTGGTATCAAGGAGCACCAATGCTACATACTTTAGAAACTATGCATATTAGTAGTGATATTAATAAAGTAGATGCGCGTTTTCCTGTACAAACTGTAATAAGACCACAACGTGAAGGTTTTATAGATTATAGAGGTTATGCAGGTCGTGTAGCAAGTGGCATTTTAAGAAAAGGTGATGAGATTACAGTAATGCCTTCAGGCTTTACTTCAAAAGTAAAAAGTATCAATCTTCATGATAAAGAATTAGAAGAAGCTTATGCACCAATGTCAGTTTCTATAACTTTAGAAGACGATATAGACATTAGTCGTGGTGATATGATTGTGCGTTCAAACAATAAACCAGAGCCTTCTCAAGACATTGGGGTGATGTTATGTTGGTTGAATAATAGTGCAGCTAAACCTAGAGCAAAATATACTATTAAGCATACTTCTAACGATCAAAAAGCGATGATTAAAGAAGTGGTTTACAAATACGATATCAATACTTTAGAGCGTAATAGTGAAGATAGTGATTTAGCAATGAATGATATTGCTAAAGTTAAAATACGTACTACAAAGCCATTAATGATAGATGCTTATAGAGAAAATCGCACCACAGGTAGTATTATTTTAGTAGATGATACGACTAACGAAACGGTAGCAGCCGGAATGATTGTTTAAACATATTTAAATTTCTTACAATGAAAATACTATTAACAGGATCAGCAGGTTTTATTGGGTTTTATTTGTCAAAAATGTTTCTTAGTAAAGGACATGAGGTTGTTGGGTTAGATAATATAAATGATTATTATGATGTTAATTTAAAGTTTGCTAGATTAAAGGAATTAGGGATACATGAAAGAGAAGCAAAGGTTTTTGGGAAATTGTCTTATAGTAAGACTTATGACAACTTTTCATTTATAAGATTAAACCTAGAAGATGATTCCTTAGTAGCCTTATTGTTTAAAGAAAAAAAGTTTGACATAGTTTTTAATCTTGCGGCTCAAGCTGGGGTAAGGTATAGTATAGAAAACCCCAAAGCATATATAAATAGCAACATAAATGGATTTTTAAACCTATTAGAAGAGTGTAGAAACAATGAGGTTAAAAATTTTTACTATGCTAGCAGTTCAAGTGTTTATGGTAACAGTAAAGAACTCCCCTTTTCTACTAAGCATAATGTTGATTATCCTGTTAGCTTATATGCTGCAACAAAAAAAAGTAATGAGCTAATGGCTTATACCTATTCTCATTTATATAATATTAATACAATAGGCTTAAGATTTTTCACGGTTTATGGCCCATGGGGAAGACCAGACATGGCGTTATTTAAATTTACTAAATCTATATTAGAACAAAAGGGAATTGATGTATATAATAACGGTAATTTAAAAAGAGACTTTACTTACATTGATGATATTATTAATGGGATTGATTTAATTGTCAACAATACTATTAACAATAACCAGTCTTTATATGAAATATTTAATATAGGAAAAGGTTCTCCTGAATCTTTGTTAGACTTTATAAATGCTATTGAAACAAATATAGGGATAAAAGCTAAAAAGAACTTTTTACCAATGCAGCCTGGAGATGTCTATGAAACATGGGCTGACACTTCTGAAATTGAAAAAATGGGTTATGAAAGCACGACAGGTATTGGTGAAGGAGTTAAAAAATTTGTTGATTGGTACAAAGACTTTTATAAATTATAAAGAAAATAAAACTCCCGATGAAAATTTTTGAGGTATTGAAGAAAAATAAGAAAATAATTGAAAACTTTTCTTATTTATCAGTAATACAATTGTTAAATATGCTAATCCCTCTAATCATATTTCCATATTTGATAAGGGTATTGGGGAGTAATATATACGGACTGGTTATTTATGCTCAAGCCGTACTGGGCTATTTCGTGGTTTTAATAAACTTTGGCTTTAATATAACAGCCACAAAAGAGGTAAGTATATACAGAAATAATACTAAAAAGTTAAATAAAATTCTAAGCAGTATTTTAATAATTAAAGGAATTTTATTTTTAATATCTGTGATGCTGCTGTCAATATTGATTTTTACTATTCCAAGCTTTCAGGAACATAGGGCATTATTTTATTTAACAATTTGGATGTGTTTTTATGAGTTTATCTTTCCTGTATATTATTTTCAAGGTATTGAAGAAATGAAATACATCACTATAACAACGTTAGTTAGTAGGGTGGTATTTTTGTTCCTCGTTTTTGTTCTAGTAAATTACCCTGACGATTATTTACTTGTCCCAATAATTAATGGCTTGGGAGCCATAATAGCGGGTATTATCTCTCAAATCATTGTTTTGAAAAAAGGCGTAAAATATACTTGGCAAGAACCTTATGTTTTAAAATATTATTTAAAGAAATCAGTTGTTATGGCATTGGCTTATGCTTCAAACACCTTAAAGTCCAACTTAAACATTGTAATTGTTAAGTTTTTATTTTCATACAAAGAGGTAGCATATTTTGATTTAGCCTTAAAGATTTCGAGGATAGGAACATCTTTTCTAGAACTCATAAGTGTATCCGTTTTTCCTAAAATGAGTAGAGATAAAAACAAAGAGTTTTTAAGAAAAGTTATTTATTTAAGCTCAACACTTTCTATCGTTTTTGTAGTTGTGGTTTTGCTGTTTTCACCTTTCTTAGTGAGAGTTTTAGGGGGCAAAGAAATGTTAAACTCTGTACCGTTATTGGGAATAGTGGTGTTTTTTGTTCCTTTTCAAATTCTAGGAGGGCTCTTAGGAAGAAACTGTTTGATAGTCAACGGTTATGAAAAAGACGTATTATTTAGTATGGCTTTTTCAAGTGTTGTTTATTTAGTTTCAATATTTATTTTTTATTTTACATTAAAAGAGAAAATGTCATTAAACTTTTTAGGAGCTATATTTGTATTCTCATTTATGGTTGATACTTTTTATAGGTATCTAAGATGTAAAAAATATAAAATACTTTAATTAAACAAGATGAAAAGAATAAGTATAGGAAGAGCTATTTATTGTTTTTTGAAAGATTCAGTTCTTAGTGTTTATTGTTATAGAAATATTAAGGTATATTTATGCAATCATTTAAATATTGGAATTTGGGAACTATATAAAAAGAAAACAATACTCCCTCACCCTTTTGGAATTGTAATAGGATACAAAGTTAAAATAGGTAAAGAGTGTAAGATTTACCATAATGTGACAATAGGAACTAAAGAAACGCAAGACTTTAAAAACGGACGTTATCCCAAAATAGGAAATAAAGTAATTATATATCCAAATAGTGTTGTAATAGGAAATATAAAAATAGGAGATAATGTGATTATTGGAGCGGGATCTATTGTTTTAAACGATATACCTTCTAACTCCATTGTAAAAGGAAACCCTGCTAAAATAGTTAAAACAAGAAAAAATGAATAAACAGAAAAGACCAAACTTTATTATAGCAGGTTTCCCTAAATGTGGCTCGACAGCTCTTCATTATTATCTAGAAAACCATCCGCAAATCTATATGCCCAAGCAAAAAGAACTACATTATTTTACGAGTCATATACTCTCTAAGCTTAACAATGGACCAGGGGATAAAGAGACAAAAATATGGCAACTGTCAAATATAGACGATTATGAGAACTGTTTTAAAAACGCAAAACCTGAACAAGTAATCGGGGAGGCTTCACCTTCATATATAAATTACCCTTGTCAATTTGATACTATAAAAGAAGAACTTAACAACCCAAAAGTGATAATAATTCTCAGGGATCCAATAAAAAGAGCATATTCTAATTATTTACACCTAGTAAGAGAGCACAGGGAAGACCTGTCCTTTTACGAAGCATTGCTTAATGAAGATGAAAGAGTAAATGAACAATACTCGGACTTTTGGTATTATAAATTTAACTCTACATATTTTGATAAAATACAACAAGCTTGTAAAAAATTTGAAAAAGTAACTGTTTTAACACAAGAAGAGCTAAACAAAGACACAAAAGCTACAATGAAAAAGATTTTTACTTTTTTAGGAGTAGAAGATAGTTATGTGCCGGATAATATAGACCAACGCTATAACCATGGAGGTGTCTTTAAAGATAATTTTACAACTAGGTTTTTTTTTAAACAAACTAAATTCAAAAGTATAATTAAAAAGACAATACCAATACCTGTACAAGTAAAAAATGTAATTAATAAAGTTGTTGGTAAATATAGAGTTCCAACACCTGAAATTGAGCCAAAAACAGAAGAGTACCTAGTTCAATATTTTAAAGAAGATGTTCAAAACCTGAAAAATTTTGGAGTCAATGTTTCTTTATGGAATAAAAACTTTTTTTAACAAACGATGAAGGCGTTGATAAAAACTAAGAACGTTCCCTTTTTTTTGTTTTTAATGGGTGTTTTTTTTATGCCTTTTAATTCTTTTAAAGGTGTAGAAGCCTTAGGAGAATTTAAAAGAGACTCCTGTATGTTGTTCTTTCTTTTGGCCAGCATTTTTGTTTTTACCAAAAGGAAAATAGCACTTCCAACAAACAGCTTGATTTTTAGATCTTTATTATTAATCCTTTTTTATTTTTTATTGTCAGGTATATTAAACATAAATGATATTAATAATTATTCATTTAAAGGAGTTTCGGGGTTTTCTAGGTTTTTAAGACAGTATGTTTCATTTGTTATTTGCTCTGTTTTTAGTGTTTGTTTGTTCTATAACATATTAAAAAACCAAGATTTAAAAAAAGTTTTTTTTAAAATAAGAAAAGTGATCTTGTTTTCTTTGATTGTTGTTTCAATCTATTCAATTTTTGAGTTTTGCATAGTAAAATTAGGGGCTAAAAACCTAATAAATTTTTTAAGTTTATTTGATTATTTTCCTTTTACTAAAGTAAATATTGATTGGACAACTAAGCGAATGTCTTCAGTGACTTTTGAGTCCCCTGCATTGGCTACATACCTTATAAGTATTTCTGGCTGGATGTTCAGTTATTTGCTAACAGAAAAAAGTGGCTTTAAAAAATACGCACCAATATTTTCTACAATAATTCTTTGCTTTTTATCGGGTTCTCGAGCAGGTTTTTTTATTATTCTGGTACAAATAATAGTGTTTATATTTTACACAATAAAGGATAAAAAATACAATAAACTATTTGTTAAAATATTTTTATCACTAACCGCATTAATAACTGTCTCAATTTTGTTTTTCGCTAAGCCAATATACCAATACACTTATTCTAAGGTTGTGTCTTTTAAAACAGATGATGATGTTCATGCTCTTTCAAATAAATCGAGATTTGGAATTCAGTATGCAATGTTCCAGGTTTTTTTAAAGAACCCTATAAAAGGGACTGGTTATGGTTTGCAGGCGTTTGAATCAAAAGATCTTTACCCTGAATGGGCAGTTGAAAATAATTGGGAGTTTAGACTAAAGTACCTAAATGAAGAGGTTAAAAGTTTCCCTCCAGGTTATAAT
The DNA here is from genome assembly GCF_048381695.1 of Corallibacter sp. Classification (NCBI taxonomy): domain Bacteria; kingdom Pseudomonadati; phylum Bacteroidota; class Flavobacteriia; order Flavobacteriales; family Flavobacteriaceae; genus Corallibacter; species Corallibacter sp. The sequence continues at coordinate 209,630 of NZ_JBLXHI010000001.1, forward strand.
TTATACTTGCGCTTATTATCTGAAACAGGTATTATAGGGTTTGTGTTATTTATATTTTTTTTATTAATAATATTTTTGTGGTGTTATAATAAAACTTTTAAAAAGCAAGGACAACAAACAATTATGCCTCTTGTTATTACAATCTCAATGGTTGGGTTTGCAATTAACTGGATGAAAGTAGATACTTTTAGAATGTATTTTTTTTGGCTTAGTATTGTATTAATTATTTTACTCCAAAAACAAAGCATATCAAATGATAAAGAAGAAAAAAACAATAATCTTAATTCCTCATTATAATAATCCAATTGGTTTAGAAAAATCTATTTTGTCAATTGAAGATTGCGTCGAAATTGATATTCTAGTGATTGATGATGGAAGTTCTATTAAGCCTGATATTAAAGTAATTTCAAAAAAATATAACTATGGTACTATCTTTTTAAAAGAATTAGAATTCAACAAAGGGTTAAGTTTAGCTTTAAATGAAGGAATAAAGTTTGCACAAGAAAATAGTTATCAATTTATAGGAAGGTTAGATTGTGGCGATTATTGTAAAAAAAACAGATTTTATAAACAAATTGAATACCTAATAAAAAACCCAGACATAAAATTACTTGGTACTTGGGCTAGGTATGTTAGTGAAAACAACGAAAAGCTATATGTTTTAAAACACCCGACAGAGCATCAAGAAATAAAAAAAAGAATGTTTTTGAATAGTATGTTTGTTCACCCTTCTGTATTAATGGATGTCGAAATATTTGATTCCATAGAAATGTACAATCCAAAATATACTAGAGCAGCACAAGACTATGATTTGTTTTTTAGAATAATAAACAAATATAAAACAGCGAATTATCCTGAAGCCTTAATAGATTATGTCATTGAATCTAATTCAATTTCTTCAAAAAGGAGGAGATTACAAGTAAAGCACAGAATTATGATAATCTTAGATAATTTTTATTTTGGTTTTTATCCAATTTATGGCTTGATGAGAAACACTATTTTATATTTTGTCTCAAGAGATGTCTCGAACAAATTAAAAAAACTACTCAAATATAGATGACAATAAGTTTAAGCAAAATATATAATTATGTTTTTATTCTTCTATGTGTCTCACTACCATATGAAAACTTAGTAAGTGCGCTACCCAATATCTTGTTGTTTTTATTAGGGTTTTTAAGTCTTTTTTTAATTAAAAAAGAAGATATAGTTAGTGCGTTTAAAAAAGAGAAAGTTTTTTTGAGCTATGTTTTAATTGTGGTGATAATTTTTTTATTTTCATTAATTCATGGTGAAATTAAAAAGGACATTATTTTTTTAGGTAAATTATTAATACCCTTAGTGTTTATAATAATTTCTCTTCCAATTAAAAACTTTGATAACTTAAAAAAAATATTCATACTGTCGGTTTTCGTAGCTGTAGTATTATCTTTTTTCAATATAATAAATCACATAATCAATTCAGGGAATTTTAAATTTTCAAAGGGAAATTTTATAAACGATATTTTAATATCTGAAAGACTATACATGGGCTTTTATTGTGTGATAAGCTTGATTTGTTCACTTGATCTTATACAGTCTAGTACAAAGCTCAAGAAACTTTTCGTTTTCAATGTTATAATACTAACGTCTTTTCTTTTTTTTATTACCGCTAGAATTGCTATAATGTCTTCTGCTTTAGTGCTTGTGTATTTCATTGTCTATAAATTAAACAAGAAACAAAGAGTTTTTTTTGGAATTCTTTTTTTCGCACTAACCTCTCTTTTTTTTATTCTTAACAAAAACTTAACCAAAAGGTTTTTTCATTTGGATGATGTTTATAATAATGGATTATTAAAAAAGATTAAAATACACGAGCCTCGTTACGACATTTGGAAATGCTCTCTAGAAATTCTTTCAGAAGAGAATACTCTATTTTTAGGAAATGGATACACTCATACTAAAGAATTATTAGTTGCGTGTTATAAGGACAATATTAAGATACAAAAAAGACAAGATTGGTTTGTTGAAAGAAAGTTCAATACCCACAATCAGTTTTTGGATTTTTTACTGAGCTATGGTTTTATTGGGCTAATTTTATTGCTGGTATTATTTTTATTGCTGTTTTCAAGAGGCAAAAACACTTTCTTAGTTAATTCTTTGTTGGGTGCATTGATTCTAATTATGTTTGTAGAAAATATTTTTCACAGGCAATTAGGGTGTTATTTGTTTTCACTAATATTTGTAATAATACTTAACATAGATAAAAGCTGGAAGCATAATTTAGAACAATGAAGACTAAAATCGCACTAGTAGTAGATTGGTTAGATAAATATGGTGGTGCAGAAAGGGTTCTCACATCATTAAACAATGTTTTTTGTTTTAAAAGTTGTTATACCATTATCAACGTAATGGAAAAGGAGGATTTAAAAAGAATTTTCCCACATGACAACATACCCATTAAAGAAACATGCTTAAAAAAATCCGGAAAGCACTTTAGATATTTTTTCTTAACATTCCCAACACTTATTAAAACTTTAAAAGTAGACAAAGAGGTGGATGTTATTATATCTTCTTCACATGCTTCAGCTAAAGGCATAAAAAAATCTAATCCAAACCAACTACATATTTCTTATTTTCAAGCCAGAAATCTAAAGTATATATGGTCAGATTTTAAACTATATTTTAAATGGGCGAGCTATTTTCTATATCCTTTTATAAAAATAATGAGATTAGCAGATGTTAAAAGCGCACAAGAACCAGATTATATCATCTCAAATTCTAAATTTGTGCAAAAGTGGGTTTATGACACATACAAACGTAAATCAGATGTTATTTATCCACCCGTAGATTTATCATTATTTACTTTACATTCACAAAAAAAAGACTTTTATGTAGCCGTAGGAAGGATAGAGCCCTATAAGAGGTTTGATATTATAATAGACGCATTTAACAAACTGCCAAATAAAAGGTTAATAGTAATAGGAGATGGCTCTCAATTAAAAGAATTGAAAAGAAAATCCACCCCAAATATAGAATTTACAGGTTTTGTTGAGTCTCATAGAGTATATGAATATATAAAGGAAGCTAAGGGGTTTATCCACGCAGGAATTGAAGACTTCGGAATAGCTCCTATAGAGGCCCAAGCATGTGGCACACCTGTTATTGCTTATGGTTTTGGAGGGGTTTTAGAGACAATTATAGATAGTAAAACAGGAATTTTTTTTAATCAACACAATAGTAAAGCCTTACTTAATGCTATTAAAAAATTTGAAAGGGTTAATTTTAACTATATTGATGTAAGAAAAAATGCTTTAAGGTTTTCTACAGAACGATTTGAGAAAGAAATTAAAGATTTTGTTGAAGAAAAATTCACTGGGACAACAGATAAAATATAAAACGCTAACAAATCAAAGCAATTATAATTTTAAAATAAAATCAGTAATAAATTAGAAAATATAATGAAAATATCAGTCATAGGAACAGGTTACGTAGGTCTAGTTACAGGAACTTGTCTTGCAGAAACAGGAAACAATGTTTTATGTATAGACATAAATGAAGAAAAAGTAAAACAAATGCAAGAAGGTATAGTTCCAATCTATGAACCGCATTTGGATGTACTTTTTGACCGTAATATAAAAGCCCAAAGACTCAAGTTTTCAACTTCATTAAAAGAAGGTATCGAGCATGGTGATATTATCTTTTTAGCTTTACCAACTCCTGAAGACGAAGACGGTTCTGCAGATCTTTCATATGTGTTAGGTGCAGCAAAAGATATAGGAAAACTTATAAAGGAGTATAAGGTTATAGTAGACAAAAGCACAGTTCCTGTTGGTACAGCTGATAAAGTGACAGATGTTATTGCAAAAGAAACTAATGTTGATTTTGATGTAGTCTCTAACCCTGAGTTTTTAAGAGAAGGCTTTGCAGTTGATGACTTTTTAAAACCTGAACGTATTGTAATTGGATCAAGTTCAGAAAGAGCAACAGCTTTAATGCAAAAGCTCTATAAACCTTTTGTAAGATCAGGTAATCCTATTATTGTAATGGACGAAAAGTCTGCAGAGCTTACCAAATATGCTGCTAACTCATTCTTGGCTACTAAAATTACTTTTATGAACGAAATTGCCAATTTCTGTGAAAAAGTTGGTGCAGATGTTGGTATGGTAAGACGTGGTATGGGAACCGACTCTAGAATTGGTAAGCGATTCCTTTTTCCAGGAATAGGTTATGGTGGTTCTTGTTTCCCTAAAGATGTAAAAGCATTACATAAGTCAGGAAAAGACAACAACTACAATTTTGATATTTTAAACGCCGTAATTAAGGTAAATGATACACAAAAGAAAATTCTTATACCAAGAATAGAAAGCTATTTTAATAACGATTTAAAAGGAAAAATTTTTGCTGTTTGGGGCTTGGCTTTTAAGCCAGAAACAGACGATATTAGAGAAGCTCCTGCATTATATGTAATAGAAGAACTGTTAGCCAGAGGAGCAAAAATAAATGTCTATGATCCTGAAGCAATGTCAAATGTAGAGCGTAAGTTTGCTGACAAACTAAACTATATTCAAGATATGTACGATGTAGCAAAAGATGTGGATGCATTGATTATTTGTACAGAATGGAGTATATTTAGAACACCAGATTTTAAAAAGTTGAAAAATAACATGAAGCACCCTGTTATATTTGATGGTAGAAATTTATATGATGTAAATGATGCCAAAAATGAAGGGTTTTATTATGCTTCTATAGGTAGAAAGACAGTACATTAATGAAAAGAGTTTTAATAACAGGAGCAGCTGGTTTTTTAGGATCTCATTTATGTGACAAGTTTATAAGTGAAGGTTTTTATGTTTTAGGAATGGATAATTTTATCACAGGTGATAAAAAAAACATTACACACCTATTACAAAATGAAAACTTTCAATTTATTGAGCATGATGTTACAGAGTTTGTAAAAATAGAAGGAGATTTAGATTACATCCTCCATTTTGCTTCACCAGCCAGTCCAATAGATTATTTAAAAATTCCTATTCAAACACTAAAAGTAGGATCTTTAGGAACGCATAATTTACTAGGTTTAGCCAAGGCAAAAAAAGCTAGAATATTAATTGCATCTACATCAGAAGTGTACGGAGATCCATTAGTGCATCCGCAAGACGAAAACTATTACGGAAATGTAAACACTATAGGTCCTAGAGGCGTTTATGATGAAGCTAAGCGCTTTCAAGAATCTATAACTATGGCTTACCATAGGTTTCATGGACTTGAAACAAGAATAGTTCGTATTTTTAACACATATGGTCCAAGAATGCGACTTAATGATGGTCGTGTCATACCAGCATTTATGGGGCAAGCACTACGAGGTGAAGACTTGACGGTTTTTGGAGATGGCTCTCAAACAAGATCTTTTTGTTATGTTGATGATCAAGTAGACGGTATATTTAAACTACTATTCAGTGATTATTCTTATCCGGTAAATATTGGTAATCCTCATGAAATTACGATTAAAGATTTTGCTGAAGAAATAATAAAATTAACTGAAACTGATCAAAAAATAGTTTACAAAGAACTTCCAAAAGACGACCCTCTTCAGCGTCAACCAAATATTGATTTAGCAAAAAAGCTATTAAACTGGGAACCTAAAGTGAACAGAGAAGAAGGTATGAAAAAAACATTCAACTATTTTAAAAACCTTTCTTATGACGAGCTTCGAAAAAGCGAGCATAAAGATTTTACTAAACATATAAAAAAATAGGTGAGTTCATTTAAACAAGGAAGATATTCAGGATATTTAAGACCTATATCATACTTAATAGATTTAAGTATTATAAATAGTTTGGCTATTCTATACTTTTTTAAAAGTATAGAACCTATTGTATTTCTTATAGTTTCTACTTTTTCATGGATTATTTTATCTATTTTTTCAAAGTTTTATGAAGTATATAGGTATACCCGAGAAACAACAATATTAACACTAATTTTTAGGCAGCTGGTATTGTTTACGCTATTGGTTTTTGCGTTCTCTGGGTTTAATCATGAGTTAAACATAAGACCTCAAACAATCTTTAAGTATATCCTATACGCTTTTATACTTATAGGTCTATTTAAATTTGCTCTTTACTATTTACTTCAAAAGTATAGAACAGCTTTTGGTGGTAACTATAGGGTTACGGCAATACTTGGAAAAAACAAACAAACACTAGCTTTAGAAAGTTTTTTTAACCAAAATCCAGAATATGGTTACATACATAAAAAAACCTTTAATGTTAAGGATAAAGATAATTTTAGTCTAGAGTCTTGTTTTCAGTTTCTTCAATCTGAACATGTAGACGAAGTTTATTGTTCTATTTCAGAGCTTTCAAACTCTCAAATGCACCAAGTTATAGACTTTGCAGATAACAACTTAAAAATTCTTAAGTTTTTGCCAGATAATAAAGATATCTACTCTAAAAAACTTAAATATGAGTATTTCGACTACCTTCCTATACTCTCTTTAAGGGATATTCCATTAGAGGATTCTGTAAACATGTTTATAAAGCGAGCTTTTGATATTTTATTTTCATCTTTAGTTATTATTTTTATTCTTTCATGGCTTACGCCAATCATAGCAATATTAATTAAACTTGAATCAAAAGGACCTGTGTTTTTCAAACAGTCAAGAAACGGGTTTAACTATAAAGAGTTTGATTGTTATAAATTTAGATCTATGACTCCAAACAAAGATGCGCATTTGCATCAAGCAACAAGAGGAGATCAACGTGTTACTAAAGTTGGAAAATTTATCAGAAAGACTAGTATAGATGAGCTACCACAGTTTTTTAATGTGTTATTTGGTGATATGTCTGTTGTTGGTCCAAGACCACACATGGTTAGCCATACAAATATGTACGCAAAAAAAGTAGACAAGTTTATGGTGCGTCATTTTGTGAAACCAGGTATAACAGGTTTAGCACAAATAAGTGGTTTTAGAGGAGAAGTAGAAACCGATAAAGATATTATAGGCCGTGTTAAATATGATATTTTTTATATTGAAAACTGGTCAATACTACTCGACTTAAAAATAATAATAAGAACCTTTATAAACGCAGTAAAAGGAGAAGAAAAAGCTTATTAGAGGGATTTGACCAATGCGTGCAGCTGTCTTTCAAAATCAAAGTTTTTTAAAGCTGTTTTTTGTATCTGGTTTTTAAAACAATGATTTAATTCTGTAATAGCAATTTTTGAAAGCTGAAGATTTAACGCTTTATAATCTGATGAAGGAACTACCCAACCTAATTTATGGTTTTCTATTACTGTTTCTCCTTCGCCACCACCAAAATAAAGCATAGGAAGCCCTAATTTGCCATATTCAAATATTTTTGAAGGTACAGAGCCATAAATTCTATTTAATAGCGGAATTATTGTTAAATCGTATTGTAAGAGTGCTTGATGAAGTTCTGAACGAGCAATTTCACCATGATAAACAATATCTAATTCAGGGTTTGTAGCAATCAAGTTTTCAATACTTTCTTTCTCGGCACCAGCACCATAAACATGAAACTGTATGTTACTATAGTCTAATTCTGTACAAAGCTTGTAAATACCTTGAGCAATGCCTAGCAAACCAGCATAAACCATTTTTATTTTTCCATGGTTTGTAGGTTTTTCTACAAGTTTTGGCGGGTCAAAATCTGGGAAGTTTCTATATAAAAAGGTGTTTTTTTCTGGGAAAATAGATGTTATATGTGCCAAAATCTCTTCACTTTGACCTAAAACTAAATCTGCTTTTTTATAATTGAAACGTTCAATGCGCTCTAAAAGTTTGTAACTAAAGTTCTTTTTAAAAGCACCCAATTCCAAGCCTGCAATTGGCCATAAATCACTAACGTTTAAAATAAGTTTACGTTTCTTATTTCGTATAAAAAACATACAAGTAAAAGCGACTAAAAGCGGTGGAGATTGTACAATAACCTTATTAGGGAGTTTATTCCACATAAAAAACCAAACTAAACTAAAACTATATGAAAGCATAGCTATTAAGCGTTTTAGTTTGTTTTTAGAATTGCTAGCGTAAATCCATAAACGATGTATGGTAATGCTATTTTCTGCCGAGGTGTTTTTAAAAACACCTTTATAATCATCAAAAATTTCGCCTTTAGGGTAATTAGGTAATGGTGTTATTACTGAAACTGAATAATTTTGTTTTTGTAGTCCTTCGGCTAAATGAAAAATACGGTTTGATGCAGCTCCTGTTTCAGGTGGAAAATAGTTGGTTATTATTAAGATGTCACTCACTATAACTTGTATATTTCAATAAGATGATTAACAATTCTTTCTGCTGCATATCCGTCCCATAACTCTGGAATTTTACCTTGCTTCCAGTTATTATCAAGTAAGTTTTTAAATGCAGACTCAATTTTATTACGATCACTTCCAACTAAAACATTGGTACCAATGTCGCACGTTTCTGGGCGCTCTGTGTTTTCGCGAAGTGTAATGCATGGCACATTCATAACAGTGGTTTCTTCTGTAATGCCTCCAGAATCTGTGAGAACACCAAGCGCATGTTTTACCAGATAATTAAATTCTAAATATCCTAACGGATTGGTGTAATGCAGGTTTTCAAAATTTAAATCTAGGCCTTCTAACAGTTTTTTTGTACGCGGATGCACAGGAAAAATAATAGGTAAATCTTTACCTAACGTTACAATTTGTGTAATTAAAGATTTGAGTTGTTGTTCTTCATCAACATTACTAGGGCGATGTAACGTAATTACTAAATATTGTTTTGGTTTTAGATTTAAAGTTTGCCAAATGCCAGGCTGTTTTAGTCGCGGTTCATTTTTTCGTAATGTGTCAATCATGACGTTTCCTGCAAAGAAAATTTGTTCTGGTTTTACACCTAAATTTAGCAGGTTTTCATTAGCCTTTTTGGAGGTTGTAAAAAAATAATCTGTCAAACTATCCGTTACAATTCTATTTATTTCTTCAGGCATACGCATATCACCAGAGCGTATTCCAGCTTCAACATGAGCCACATCAATACCTGTTTTTTTTGCCACAATAGTGCAAGCCATGGTTGAGGTTACATCACCAACAACCAACACTAAATCACATGGGTTTTCTGCAAGTTCTTTTTCAAAACCAATCATGATACCTGCTGTTTGTTGTGCTTGTGTGCCGCTTTTTACCTCAAGATTAGTGTCTGGTAACGGAATGTTTAATTCTTCAAAAAATGTTCCGCTTAAGTTTTTATCGTAATGTTGCCCAGTATGAACTAACCTAAAATTTATATTAAAACCTTGGGTTTGTTTTTGTTTTATAGCCTCAAGAATTGGAGCTATTTTCATAAAATTAGGTCGTGCGCCAGCAACTATGGTAATGTTCATTTAAGATGGTTTCAAGTTTGACTCTATAATTTGAGGTTTTCCCGATTTAGTAGGTGATATTTTATTTACCTCTTTGAAAACAATAGTTAAACAATGGTTTGTTAAAATATCAAGTTTAGATTTTATGTCGTTTAAAATAACGTTATCAAATTCATATTTGGTGTCAACAATATAAACAATTGTAATGCTTTCTAAATCGTTTTGAATGATTTTATATTGTTTAATAGCTTGATAGTATTCTAAAACACCAGTAAAGCTATGAATGTTTAGCGTGATTCCCTTTGTTGTTTTTATTACATCTGTTTCTCGTCCTACAACTTTTTGTAACAACGGATAATTTAATAATTGATTTTTAGGATGCTTCTCTTTAGGTAATTTTATAGCCAAATCACCTAACTTATATCTAATTAAAGGCATCGCTTTATTTGTTAAACATGTTACTAAAACATGTCCCATTTCTCCGTCTTCAATAGGGTTTCCTGCGTCATCAACAAGCTCTAAATATACATGAGGCGACATGACATAATAGAAATCTAAATCACTTTTACAAGCCATGAGCAAGCCTTCTGCACAGCCATATGTGTCAACTAGATTTATGTTATTTCCAAAAGCCTGACGAATCGTTGCTTTGTATGAATCAAATAGCTTATCTCCAAAACAAATAACGCCAATAACATTGGGTGTAATTCCAAAATCAATACTTGCTTTAGCTAATTGGTTTATTACTGAAGGATAACCAGCGATAAACAAACGCTTTTTTTTAGATACTTTTTGTAACGTAAGTTTTAATTCTTCTTCTGATAAGCCAAAAGCTTTGACATACGTACATCTATAAAAAATATCTTTTAATTTTTTTAAAAAAGAACGCTTTTGCGAAATACCAAATTGTAATAAATTATCACCCATTTTATAACCGCTCCATTGCCACCAATGGGTTTGTAAAGCACGTAGGTAAAATGTATGATCCTTGGTCATGTATGTAAACGACTGCACGCCTGAACTACCGCTGCTATGATGTTTATCTAGTGTGGTGATATCAAATTCAGAAGAAATCAAATCGGTTTTATGGTCTCTTAAAATCGATTTTGTAAGAATAGGGAAATCAGATAGGCTATCCGTGCTTATGTTTTTGTAATAAGGCACATGCGTTTTTGCATATAAAAGAATCTCTTTGAGGTTTTGTTGTTGTATTTCTTTTAACTCAAATTCTGATTTAGTATCTAATTTTTGCCAAGATTTTAAATGTTTTAAATATGTACCACCAAAAAACCTATCTCCGATAGGAAGTATAAGGCTTTTAAGGACAGTGTTGTAAAAACTCATAAAATCTTTTTTCAAAACTAATTATTTTTTAAGCGTAAAAGCAATTATTTTTGCAGCAAACATAACACAACATGAATATTTTAATACTTGGTTCAGGAGGAAGAGAACATACTTTTGCCTGGAAAACAGCACAAAGCCCTTTATGCAATAACCTTTTTGTAGCACCTGGAAATTCTGGGACTGCTAGTATTGCTGAAAACATCAATATTTCGGTAACTGATTTTGATGCCATAAAAAAGCTTGTAATCGACAAGCAAATAGATATGGTTGTTGTTGGTCCTGAAGATCCATTGGTTCAAGGTGTTCATGATTATTTTTTAAATGATAGTGCCTTAAAGCATGTGTCTGTAATTGGTCCAGAAAAAGCGGCTGCAGAGTTAGAAGGTAGTAAGGAGTTTGCAAAAGAGTTTATGATGCGTCATAATATTCCTACTGCTGCATATCAAAGTTTTAATGCAAGTAATGTTGAGGAAGGTTACGCCTTTTTAGAAACTTTAAATCCGCCGTATGTATTAAAAGCTGATGGTTTAGCTGCTGGTAAAGGTGTTTTGATTTTGAATGATTTGGAAGAAGCCCAAACAGAGCTTAAAAACATGTTGGTTGATGCCAAGTTTGGTAATGCAAGTTCAAAAGTTGTTATTGAAGAGTTTCTTGATGGCATTGAGTTGAGTTGCTTTGTGCTTACTGATGGAAAAAACTATAAAATTTTACCAACAGCAAAAGATTACAAGCGCATTGGCGAAGGTGATACAGGTTTAAATACAGGTGGAATGGGAGCAGTATCTCCTGTGCCGTTTGCCACACCCGAGTTTTTAAATAAAATTGAGGAACGTATTGTGAAACCAACAATTGACGGACTTCAAAAAGATAATTTACCATATAAAGGATTTGTGTTTATTGGTTTAATAAAAGTAGGAGACGACCCAAAAGTTATAGAGTATAATGTACGAATGGGAGATCCTGAAACCGAAGTAGTTTTACCAAGACTTAAAAACGACATTGTAGAAATATTTAATGCCATAGCAAATCAAACATTAGATACCATACAAATAGAGATTGACGAGCGTGCAGCAACAACTGTTATGTTGGTTTCTGGTGGTTATCCTGAAGCTTACGAAAAAGGAAAAGAAATTACAGGATTAGAAGCTGTAGAAGGTTCTATTCCATTTCATGCTGGGGCAAATGTAAAAGAAGGAAAAGTAGTGACATCTGGCGGACGTGTAATGGCTATAACTAGCTATGGAAACACATATAATGAGGCACTAAAAAAATCTTATCAAAATATAGATAAACTACATTTTGATAAGATGAATTATCGAAAAGATATTGGTTTCGATTTATAGGTAAGAATGAGAAGATATACTTTTATCTTCTTCATTGTTATCGTTGTATTTTTTAAGCTGTCCCATCCAGTAAACAAAAGCGGTAAAACAGATAATCATAAAAATCCAGTTTAGACCATTGGCTGCCCACCAATTTTCTAATTCAAGTTCTCTTAAAGCATCAAGAGGTGAAAATAAAACATTGACGAATAAGTCTTGAATGGCGTAGAAAAAATCTTTCATTGTATATAATTTAAGGTACTCTTTACGAGCTTAAATGGTTTATCAATATATTTACAAGGCAAATATACAAACAATATAAATGATTTCAAGTTTTTTTAGCAAAGCAAAACCAATACATTTTGTGGTAACAAGTAGTGTGTTGCTGTTTGTTTACATATTTGTTAAGTTTTTTCTTGGTAATGAGCCTATAGAAACTCTAAATATTTTTAAACAAATAATTCTTTTTGGGGTTTGTTTATTTTCAATTTTTGTGTTTGATTTTCTGTCAGGAAAAAACGATTTAACAAAAAAAAACAGTTACAAGATCCTGTTTTTCACTTTGTTTCTAATTATGCTTCCTCAAACATTTTTGAATTCTAAAATACTGGTTTCTAATCTGTTTGTTTTATTAGCGTTAAGAAGAATTATTAGTTTACGTAGTAAAAAAGAGATAAAGAAAAAACTGTTTGATGCAGCATTTTGGTTAAGTATTGCAACACTCTTATACTTTTGGGCCTCGCTTTTTTTTATTCTCATTTTTGTAGCCCTAGTATTGTATGCCATTGCTGATATAAAAAACTGGATTATTCCTTTTCTGGGAATTATTGCTGTTGCATTACTTGCAACTGGCGTTTTAATTGTTACAAATACAGACATTGAAACTTACATTTCAAGCTTTAATTATGACATTAGTTTTGATTTCAGCAAATTAAACAAGCAGTCCATTATAATTTCTTCCACAATAATGTTCTCGTATTTTGTATGGGCATTGGTGTATTATTTTAAAGGAATAAATGCAAAATCAAGAACTAAAAAACCGGCTTATTATTTGGTTTTTATAGCCACATTAATTGCGCTTGTTATCATCATTATTTCTCCTCAAAAAACAGGAGCTGAATTTATTTTTCTTTTTGCACCATTAGCAATAATTATGACAAACTATTTAGAAATGATTTCTGAAAAATGGTTTAAAGAATTATTGATTTGGATATTAATAATCACGCCCATTATAAGCCTAGTGCTGTAGTTTTGCTCCAAAAGCTAAATCACCTGCGTCTCCTAATCCAGGAACAATATAACCTTTTTCGTTTAGTTTCTTATCAATAGTAGCAATCCATAGATGTGTATTAACATCAAAATGCTGTGAAACAAAATCAACACCTTCTTGCGCACCAATAACACTAACTAAGTGTACATCTTTTGGTGTTCCAAAAGGCTTTAAAGCTTCAAAAGTTGCAACCATAGATTGTCCAGTAGCAAGCATAGGATCTGCTAAAATAAGTGTTTTGCCTTCTAGGTCCGGACATGCTAAATACTCTACAATAATTTCAAAACTTTCAGGATTGTCTTTATGATGCCTGTAAGCCGAAATAAATGCGTTTTCAGCTTTATCAAAATAGTTTAACAAACCATTATGTAATGGTACTCCTGCTCTTAAAATAGAGCATAACACAATATCATCATTAATGAGCATGGTTTCTGAAACGCCAAGCGGTGTTGTTGTAGATTTTGCTTTATAATTTAAAACTTTACTTAATTCATAACCTAGAATTTCTCCTGTGCGTTCTATGTTTCTCCTGAAACGAAGCGGATCTTTTTGTGTATTAATATCACGCATTTCTGTAATAAAGGTGTTTAAAACCGAATTCGTTTCAGTAAGGTTATGTATCTGCATTTGATATTGGTATTTGGTTTCGGTAAAGTTAAGAAATAGAGCTATATTTGTAGCTTTAAAATTAAAAGATATGTTTTCAGATAAAGCCAATAGTATTTTTCAAGATGCTATAAACACGTACAAAATTAAAAATACCGTAGATCAACCATTTACTAACAAGTATGATAAAAACGAAGATGTCATTGCACATTTATTATACAGAAAATGTTGGATTGATACTGTACAATGGGCTTACGAAGACATTATTAGAGATCCAAATATCGACCCTGTTGATGCATTAGCTTTAAAACGTAAAATTGATGCCTCAAACCAAGATAGAACTGATACTGTTGAATATATTGACAGCTACTTCTTAGATAAATATAAAGATGTTACTCCAAAAGTAGATGCTACGATAAATACCGAAAGTCCTGCTTGGGGAATTGATAGATTGTCAATTTTAGCATTAAAAATTTATCACATGAATGTAGAGGCAACAAGAACTGACGCTAGTGATGCGCACAGAGCAGCTTGCCAAAAGAAGTTAGACGTGCTTTTAGAGCAACGTGTAGATCTTTCTACCGCAATTGATACGCTTTTAAAAGATATTGAAAACGGAGACAAGTACATGAAAGTGTATAAGCAAATGAAAATGTATAACGACGATGAGCTAAACCCAGTTCTTCGCGCTAGTAAATAAACAGCATTGCTAGTAAAGCAATCTAATGCAAGACGCGCCTAAACACATACTCGTTATTCGTCTTTCAGCAATGGGAGATGTTGCTATGACAGTAAATGTGTTACGTGCGTTTACGCAGCAATATCCTGATGTAAAACTTACTGTATTAACACGCGCTTTTTTTAAACCGTTTTTTAGAGATTTAAAAAATGTTAGCGTGTTTCATGCTGACGTAAAACATGAACACAAAGGCATTTTAGGGCTCTATAAATTGTCTAAAGAGTTAAAAGCATTAAAAATAGATGCTGTTGCTGACTTGCATAATGTGTTGCGTTCTAATATTTTAAAAACGTTTCTCTTCGGAATAAAAACCGTACAAATAGATAAAGGTCGTGCTGAAAAGAAAGCCCTTGTTTCAGGGCAGGAATTCAAGCAACTAAAAACAACACATCAGCGATATGCTGACGTTTTTAAAACACTAGGATTTCCGATAGATTTATCAAATCCTAACTTTCCTGAAAAGAAGCCATTAAGTAAAAAAGTAATTGAAACTATTGGGAATTCACAAAAAAAACGCATTGGTATTGCGCCTTTTGCTGCTCACGAAAGTAAGATGTATCCGCTTGATTTAATGCAAGAAGTGATAGAGCAACTTGCTGAAAAGTATACTGTTTTATTATTTGGTGGCGGAAAAAAAGAAATACAAACACTTACCTATTTTGAATCTCAAGAAAAAGGCATTATTAATCTAGCAGGAAAATTATCGCTTGACGAAGAATTGGATGTTGTTTCAAATTTAGATGTTATGCTCTCTATGGATTCTGGTAATTCTCATATTGCTGCTATGCTAGGTGTAAAAACCATGACGATTTGGGGTGTTACACATCCGTATGCTGGTTTTACTCCTTTTAACCAACCAGAAGATTTTTGCTTATTAGCAGATAGAACACAATACCCAAAAATTCCAACGTCGGTTTACGGTAATAAATTCCCAGAAGACTATAAAAATGCCGCAGGAAGTATTCCGGTTAAAACAGTTGTAGAGAAAATACAGTCAGTCATTCCTGCGTAGGCAAGGAATCTAAAACTTTTCGACACAATTTTTTGCACCTCAAAATCACTCGAAGTAACTATGAGTTTTTTAGAAATGAAGAGATTCCTACTTTCGTAGGAATTTTTTAAATATCATCATAATCCACAACAATTACTGGTGTTGTAGGATGCGCTTGACACGTTAAAATTAAGCCTTCAGCAACTTCATTATCGGTTAAAATATTATTTTGACGCATAGTAGCTTCACCTTCTTTAATTCGCGCTAAACAACTGCTGCAAATTCCGCCTTGGCAAGAATATGGTGCGTCTAAATCTTCATCTAAAGCTGCTTCAAGAATAGATTGTTTTTGAGACATTTCAAAAGTTGCTTCTTCATCATCAACAATTACTGTGATTTTTGTTTGTCCTTCACCAATTGAACTATTATCAACTTCGGTTGGTTTTGCAGCTTTAAAAAGTTCAAATAAAATTCGGTCTTTTGCTATTCCGTTTTCGGTTAATACATCTTTAACGGTGTGAATCATAGCTTCTGGACCACATAAATACACAGCATCAACATCTATGTTTTTATGTTTGTTTTTCATAACATAATTCACTGTGCTTTTTTCTATTCTACCAAAAATAGCATCGTCTTCATCAGCTTGACTAAACACAAATTGGATAGAAAAACGCTCGCTGTATTTATGCTGTAGTTCTAAAAGTTCGTTTAGAAATATGGTGTCTTGTGTGGTTTTGTTTCCGTAAACCAAAATCACTTCACTATGAACTTCTTCTTCTAGTGCACATTTTATAATACTTAATATAGGAGTAATACCGCTTCCTGCAGCAAACGCAGCTATGTTTTTGGTTTTTTTATCGTTAGGAACAAATGTAAAATGTCCTTTTGGCGGTGCAACATCTATAGTATCTCCTGCTTTTAATACATTATTTGCATAGGCAGAAAATGTACCGTCTTTTATCTCTTTTACGGCAACTTTTATCTCACCACTTTTAGGCGATGAACACAAGGAGTAATCACGACGTACTTCGTTACCATTTAAGGTAGTTCTCAACGTAATGTATTGTCCTGCCGTAAACGAGAATTCGCTTTTTAATGTTTCAGGAATATGAAAACTAATAGTTACAGATTTATCAGTTTCTCTTTGTATATCTTTTATGGTGAGTTTATGAAATTGCGCCATGAATTATTTTTTTACAAAAGTAAGAAAGGATGGTTGTTTTTGTTACGTTTTTAAGATTAAAATAATACATAATAAACTTATGCATAAGAAAATTATGTATATTTGTGTTGTTATGAGTAATTCAAAGTTATATAAAGGCAGCTTAAACACAATCATTTTAAAGTTATTAAACGAGAACGATAAAATGTATGGTTATGAGATTACGCAAAAGGTAAAAGCACTTACAAAAGGCGAGCTTCAAATCACCGAAGGTGCATTGTATCCGGCGTTACATAAACTAGAGGCTCAAGGTTTGCTAGATGTTGAGGTTGTAAAAGTAGATAACCGTTTAAGAAAATATTATAAACTTACTGAAAACGGTACTAAAGAAACAGTAAATAAGCTAGAAGAATTAGCAGAGTATATTAAAACAATGCAGGCGTTAGTTAATCCTAAATTTAGTTTAGAATAAAGTACATAACCCAAAAAGAAGTGCAAAAATTATCAAATACCTAATGAAACTTTCAGAACAACATATAAAGGATCTTTATGCGTTTACCAGAAAACATTTTGTAGAGCATTATGATTTACAAACCGAATTGGTTGATCATTTAGCAAATGATATTGAATCCATGTGGCAAGAAAAGCCAGAGTTAGAGTTTGAAACAGCAAGAGATAGAGCGTTTAAAAAATTTGGCGTTTTTGGCTTTATGGAAGCTATTGAGCAAAAACAAAAAGCAATGAATAAGCGCTATATGAGTTACCTATTCAAAGAACTTATACAATGGTTTAAAGTGCCACAAATTCTAACAACCATAAGTTTGTTTTGTATGTATTATTTAGCTTTTTCTTCAAATCATGTAAGTGTTTTTGCTGTGTTTTTTTACTTAATCATTTCTGCGTGGTGTATTTATAAAAGCGTGCAATTAAACAGGCAGTTTAGAAGACGCAAAGAAATATCTAATAAAAAGTGGTTGCTTGAAGAAATGATTTTTAAACAAGCAGGTGGTATTTCGTTTTTGTTTTTATCACAGTTTTATAATGTTTTTAATATTACCGAAGAATTTGTGAATAATAGCTATGCGGTAATAGGGTTGACACTAATATTTACGTTACTTACACTGGTGAATTTTATCAGCTTTAAATTAATACCAGATAAAGCAGAAGAATTACTAAACGAAACATACCCAGAGTTTTCTTTGTAACAAAAAGTGTTTTAATATTACTAATACATAAAACCAGCACAAAAAATGACTTTAAAACACTTTATTAATTTAGAATGGAAACAATACTTTAGGTCATCTTACTGGCAAAAAAATATAGCGCTTAATATTTTACTTGTATTTGTAGGGTTATATTTTATGCTTTCTTTTTTAGCTTTAGGAGTTGCATTATATCCTATTCTAAAAGAGCACTACCCAGCACAAGATCCATTACATATAGTAAACAACTATTTGTTTTATTGGATTATTGCAGATTTATTAATTAGGTTTTTCTTTCAGAAACTACCAACAATGAGTGTTAAACCTTTATTGACATTGCCTGTAAAACGAAGTAAGGTTGTAAACTATGTTTTAGGAAAATCAGTATTGTCCTTTATTAATTTTTTACCACTATTTGCAATTGTTCCTTTTGGAATAATGTTGCTAACAAACAATTACGATTCTGTATCTGTAGTTTTCTGGATGATTACGCTTTTTACTATAACATTAATAGGTAACTTTTTAAATTTTATCATAGAAAATTTATTAGCTGAAAGTGAACTGTCATTTTTACCTATCGTTGTTGTTTCGGGAAGTCTTTTTGCTTTAAATTATTTTGATATAGTTTCTTTTTCAAGTCTTATATCTAAAGGTGTTACGGCTATTTACAATACACCAATTTTTATAATAGTTCCAATACTTCTTTTAGTAGTGCTGTATATAATAAATTATAAAAGTTTAAAAGGAAAACTCTATTTAGATAGTGGGCTAAAAACCAATATAAAGGAAGTACAAACATCAAATTTAGAATGGACAAAAAGATTTGGTGATGTTGCACCTTTTATGCAGCTAGATTTAAAACTAATATGGAGAAACAAACGTCCTAAATCTACAGTGTTTCTGGTGATTTTTGGTTTGCTGTATGGACTTATTTTTTATCCTAATCCTAATTATGCTGACAAGCCATGGTTTTATGGGTTTATAGGTATTTTTGTTACAGGAATTTTCTTAATCAACTTTGGTCAGTTTGTGCCGGCTTGGGATAGCGGATATTACAAAATGCTAATGAGTCAGAATATTAAATACAAACAATATCTTAAGTCAAAATTTACACTAATGAGTTTGAGTGTAGTAATCTTGTTTGTGTTGAGTATTCCGTATGTGTACTTTGGGTGGAAAATTTTATTAGCTCATTTTGCAGCCGCAATTTATAATATAGGGATAAACACACATGTTATTTTATTAGGAGGCTCTTATAACAGAAAAAAGATTGACCTAAATCAAAGAGCAGCTTTTAATTATCAAGGAACAGGCGCAGTTCAGTGGTTAATAGGTTTGCCTCTTATGATTTTACCTCTAGCTATTTTTGGGGTTGTCTATTGGTTAGTTAATTTTGAAATAGCGTGTTTAGTATTGGTGATTATAGGTGTTTTAGGCATTGTTTTTCATCAAAAAATAATGAATGTTATTACCAAAAAATATTTAGCCTCAAAGTATAAAATGATTAGTGCATTTAGTCAAGATAATTAATTATAAACGTATTATGATACACACATCAAGCCTCTCAAAAGCATATGGCCAAAAAACGGTTTTAAATATAGCAGATTTGCAAATCCCTAAAGGACAAAGTTTTGGATTAGTAGGGAATAATGGTGCAGGAAA
This sequence comes from Corallibacter sp., assembly GCF_048381695.1. Lineage (NCBI taxonomy): Bacteria > Pseudomonadati > Bacteroidota > Flavobacteriia > Flavobacteriales > Flavobacteriaceae > Corallibacter > Corallibacter sp. Next base: position 229,254 of record NZ_JBLXHI010000001.1, read on the forward strand.
AACCACATACTTTAGCTTGTTGTTAGATTTAATTCAACCTACAACAGGATATATAAAAAACAACAATATTAAAGTAGATGAAAGTGAAGATTGGAAACCATTTACGTCAGCCTTTATTGATGAAAGCTTTTTAATAGGCTACCTAACTCCTGAAGAGTACTTTTATTTCATAGGTGAATTACGCGGTCAAAATAAAGCTGATGTTGATGCTTTAGTGACTCAATACACTGACTTTTTTCATGGCGAAATACTTGGGCAGAAAAAATATTTAAGAGACTTAAGTAAAGGAAATCAGAAAAAAGCTGGAATTGTAGCAGCGCTCATAGGCAACCCTGATGTTGTAATTCTAGATGAGCCATTTGCAAATTTAGATCCTACAACACAAATTCGTTTAAAAGGAATCATTAAAGATTTGGCAGCTACAAAAGGCGTTACAGTGCTTGTTTCTAGTCATGATTTATTACACGTAACTGATGTTTGCGAGCGTATAGTTGTATTAGAAAAAGGAGAAATTATTAAAGATTTACAAACTAGCGAAGCAACTCTAAAAGAGTTAGAAGCACATTTTTCTGGGACAGAAACTATTTAAAAGTCCGTCGTTTTTTTCATAATAATTCAAAAAGATGCTTATTTTTACAGCATTACATAATATATGTAGCTGTTTTTAGTTATGTATTAACCAAACATCACCAACGTTGAAGACATCTTTAAGAATCATTATATTACTTACTGGTATTGTGCTAGTCACAGCAAGTTGTTCTAGAAAAAAAGATACTTTTTTAAATAGAAATTATCACGCACTATCAGCTAGAGACAATACGTTGTTTAATGGGTATAACGCATTAAATCAAGGTGTTGTTAATTTGAAAGCTTCATATCAAGACAACTATTGGGATATCTTACCAATAGAGCGTATGGAGATTTTTGAAGAAATTACACTTCCAGGGCAAAGCAAAAACGAAAGTTTTTCGAGAGCAGAAGAAAAAGCCATAAAAGCAGTGCAAAAGCACGGCATGAATATAGATGGTAAAGAACGAAATCCTCAAATTGATGAAGCATATTTGCTATTAGGAAAAGCCCGCTATTTTGACCAGCGCTTTATACCAGCTTTAGAAGCCTTTAACTACATTCTTTACAAATACCCAGCAAGTGATAAGATTAATCAAGCAAAAATTTGGAGAGAAAAAACCAATATAAGGCTAGAAAATGATGAGCTAGCAATTAAAAACCTTAAGCGTCTTTTAGAGCAAGAAGAACTAGAAAAGCAAGATCTAGCTGATGCAACATCTATGTTAGCACAAGCCTATATCAACACAAAATCTCTTGATAGTGCTTTAACTCAAATAGATATTGCTGCTAGCAGTACAAAAAACAATGACGAACGTGGTAGATATCGTTTTATTCAAGGGCAATTATACAATGCGTTAGGAGATAAAGACAGCGCAAACATTGCTTTTGACCGTGTTATAGAACTAAACAGAAGAATTCCAAGAATTTATTTAATCACTGCACATTTAGAAAAAGCTAAAAACTTTAATTATGATAAAGGAAATAAGCTTGAGTTTTTAGAGTTGTTAACAGATTTAGAAGAAAACAGAGAAAACAGGCCTTTTTTAGATAAAATATATTTTCAAATTGCCCAATATCATTTACAAAATCAATCAGATTCTTTAGCGGTTGCATATTACAATAAATCTTTGCGAACAAATACGCAAGACCAACTTTTGCGAGCAAAAAACTATGAAACCATAGGGAATATAAATTTTGATAATTCTGAATATAAGTTAGCTGGTGCTTACTACGATAGCACCATGAAAAACCTTAAAACCAATAGTAAGCCTTATCGTATTATAAAACGTAAAAGAGATAATTTAGAAGACGTTATAAATTATGAGGATATAGCAAAAGTAGATGATAGTATTTTAGATTTAGTTGCTATGTCAAACGAAGCAAGGTTGACGTATTTTCAAGGTTACACAGAGAAATTAAAACAACTAGCAGAAGAAGAAAAAGAACGTCAAGAACAAGCTGCGCGCAGTCAAAAACCAGCAAACACAAATGATAAGCTTACGGCACAAATGTCTAGAGTTGCAGCAAGATCAAAAGGACCAATGCCAGGAGTCGCAGCAACCTTTTATTTTTACAACCCAACAACTGTAGCTTATGGAAAAACAGAGTTTGTTAGTAATTGGGGAAATAGAAGTAACGCTGATAATTGGAGATGGTCTAGCAAAGCAAAATCAGCATTAAACACAGAGTTAGCAGGATTGTTAGACGATGAGGCAAGCAATGAAATTTTCGACCCTAAATTTTATATAGATCAAATTCCAACAGAAGATAAAGCAATAGATAGTATTACAAAAGAACGAAACTATGCATACTATCAATTAGGATTGATTTACAAAGAAAAATTTAAAGAATACGAGTTGTCTAAAGACAAGTTTCAAACACTTTTAAGTTTTTCTCCTGAAGAAAAATTAATATTACCTAGCAAGTATAATTTATATAAAATTTATACACTTTTAGGTGAAAACGATGAGGCTACAATTAGTAAAAATGATATTATATCAAACTATCCAGAATCTAGATATGCGGCTATCCTAAAAAATCCAGAAAGCGCAAACCTTAAAGATGAGAGTAGTCCTGAAAGTATTTACGAAAACCTCTACAGAAAACTTCAAGATCAACAGTACGCTGCAGTAATAGTAGGTACAGAAGAATATATTACACTTTTTGAAGGCGACCCAATAGTGCCAAAGTTAGAGCTGCTAAAGGCTCAAGCATCTGGGCGATTGCATGGTTATGAAGCATATAGTAAGGGTATGAATTTTGTTGCTTTAAATTATGCAAACACACCAGAAGGGCAGCAAGCAAAAAACATTGTAGACAATGTGCTTCCAAAAATATCAAACAAGAAATTTACTGATAACCCTGAAGAAAAGAATTTTAAAATAGTATACACATTTTCTAAAGACGAGTTTGAATCCATAGAAGACTTTAAAAAACAATTAAAGGAAGCCATTGAAAAAGTGCGAGTTTTTGATATGTCACTTTCAACAGATGTTTACAATGAAGCAACAAAGTTTGTAGTTATTCATGGTTTAAAAAGTAAAGAAGGAGCTGAAGGCTATGCAAGTTCATTATTAGAACGCAAGAAAAATAAAATCACAAAACCGTTCTTTGCGGTATCTTCATCAAACTACAGGGTGATACAAATACATAAAAATGTAGACGAATATACAGCTTCAAATCAATAATATTTAAATACAAAAAACATGTTTTCTGACAATAGAAAAAGCAATCATAACCTAGAGAGCATTTCAAATCAAAACATTATAGCAAAAGGAACCAAAGTTACAGGAGACCTAACAAGTGACGGAGGTTTTAGAATAGATGGCGCCATTGACGGTACACTAAAAACTCCAGGAAAAATAGTTGTTGGAAAAACAGGAATAGTAAACGGAACCATAGAAGGAACCGATGCATATTTTGAAGGAGAATTTTCTGGAAAATTAATATTATCGGGAACACTTACGCTAAAATCTACAGCAAAAATAGAAGGAGAAGTAACTGTAGGAAAACTTGAGGTAGATCCTGGAGCAACATTTAATGTGACATGCTCAATGAAAGGAGTAAACCAGAATGCCGATAAACATGTCTCAAAAACCAAAACAGCAGTATAGTAAATATATAAGATTTACAACAATAGCCATACAAATGGGAGCTACCATATATCTAGGTAGTGAGTTGGGAGCTTGGCTTGATGTTAAATTTAATAATACAAATCAGCTTTACTATAAAATAGTAACTTTGCTGTCTGTTTTTATAGCTATGTATGCCGTCATAAAACAAGTTCTAAACATTACAAATAAAAAAGATTAGCCTTGATAAAAAGAATACTAGTATTTACATTATCTATAATTGGGTGTTTTGTTATAGCCTTTTCTGCTCATAACTATTTAAACACACAAACGCTTTCGTTTGCATTATGGCACGTGTATTTGTTTCATGCAATTGCTGCATTTAAAGTTTACGTTTCTGTTGAAATTATGGCAGAAAAGATGCCCAATCAAGCAGGGTATGCATATCTAATGCTTATGTTTTTCAAGATAGGAGCTTTTGTTTTAATTTTTCAAGAATCAGTATTTGCAAAAGAGAGTTTGCTTAAAGCAGAATCGGTTGCACTAATAGTTCCGTTGTTTTTATTTTTAATAATTGAAGCTATTGGCGTAGCGCGACTTCTTAACAATAAATAAACGAGGCTTTTAAGCAAATGAAAATTAAAAAACAACTGTTAAAAAAAACTAAACAAAAAAACCGCTTGGGTTTTTAAATTATTGTGTACCTTTGCACAAAATTTTACAAAGCCTAAATGTTATTATTTAGAAAAGGAATTATGATAGCAAAAAAATCTATCAAGTTTTTAGTCGTATTGTTTGCATTAACAGCTTCATTATCTGTATTTGCTAACGGAGACGATCATGAAAACCAGCATCCAGAAGGGAACCAAGTTGATACTCCAGAAGAAATTAACGAGTACATTGCGCATCACTTAAAAGATTCACACGATTTTCATTTCTATACCGATAATGAATCGGGGAAACACTATAGCTTTCCGCTGCCAGTAATTGTATGGACAAGCGAGGGCTTGAGAACATTTATGTCTTCAGAGTTTCATCACGACGATGCAGGTCATGTTATTGTTGAAAAAGACGGTGTTAAGCTAACAAAAATACACAGCAAAATTTACGAATTAGAAGCAAATGCAGAGGCGGTTCAGTTTGATGAATCTCATCACGCAACAAATGCACACAGAGTTTTAGATTTTTCTATTACAAAAAGTGTGTTCGGTATGTTGTTGGCTGGGTTATTAATGCTTTTAGGATTTGGTGCTTTAGCTAGAGGTTACAAAAAAGGTCATGTTCCAACAGGAATAGGTCGTTTCTTAGAGCCGCTAGTAATTTATGTTCGCGATGAAATTGCTAAACCAAATATTGGTGAGAAAAAATACAGAAAATTCATGGGCTTTTTATTAACCGTGTTTTTCTTCATATGGATATTAAATTTATTAGGGTTAACGCCGCTAGGATTTAACGTAACAGGGCAAATAGCAGTAACTGTGTGTTTAGCTGTTTTCACCATGTTGATTTATATGTTCAGTGGTAGTAAAGATTTCTGGGCGCATACATTATGGATGCCTGGTGTACCAGTGCTTTTACGTCCTATTTTAGCAGTAATTGAGTTGGTTGGTTTTGTGTTAATTAAGCCATTCTCTTTATTAGTGCGTTTATTTGCAAACATGACGGCAGGTCACTTTGTGGTAATGAGCTTAATTGCTTTAATGATTACTATGAAAGAAGCCTTTGGTCCAGTAGCATCAACAGGAATGTCGTTAGTGTTAGCATTATTTATATCGGTTATTGAGATATTGGTAGCCTTTTTACAAGCGTTTATTTTTACGATGTTATCATCGTTATTTATAGGGATGGCTGTTGAAGAACATGAACATCACTAAATATAAATTTGTTTAATTAATATTTTAAAATCAATTAGTATGTACAATTTAATTGGAGCAGGATTAATCGTAATCGGTGGAGGTATCGGTTTAGGTCAAATTGGTGGTAAAGCAATGGAAGGTATTGCTCGTCAACCTGAAGCAGCTGGAAAAATCCAAACTGCGATGATCATCATCGGTGCATTATTAGAAGGTTTAGCTTTCGGTGCATTAATCTTAGGGAAATAATTTATTTCCGCATTAAACACAAAAATCCAGAACACCTGTAACGGTTGGTTGCAGGTTCTGGTTTTTAACAAAATTAAACAATAAATAACCCATTTATAATTAAGACATGGATCAGTTATTAAACGATTTTTCACCAGGTTTGTTTTTCATGCAAGCCATCATTTTACTTATTTTAATAGTATTAATGCGCAAATTTGCATGGAAACCTATTTTAAGTTCGTTACAAGACCGTGAAGATGGTATTAAAAATGCATTAAAATCAGCAGAAAATGCTAAATTAGAAATGCAAAATCTTCAAGCTGATAACGACAGACTTTTACAAGAAGCAAGATTAGAGCGTGAAACTATGCTTAAAGAAGCACGTGATATGAAAGCTAAAATGATTGAAGATGCTAAAAACGAAGCTCAAGCTGAAGCTAATAAATTAGTAGCAAGCGCTCAAGCATCAATCGAAGCAGAAAAGAAAGCAGCTATTGCCGAATTAAAATCGCAAGTAGCTCATTTATCAATAGATATTGCAGAAAAAGTAGTTCGTGAAGAATTATCTAGCAAAGACAAACAAATGAAGTTAGTTGAGTCTATGTTAGGTGAAGCAACATTAAACTAATAAATGCCATGGCAGGAACAAGAGCAGCAATACGATACGCAAAAGCAGTATTAAGTTTAGCAACAGAAAAGCAAATAGCTGATGCTATAAACACTGATATGGTTTTAATCTCTAAAACTATAGAAGATAATACAGAGCTTAAAGCAATGCTAGAAAACGCTGTTGTAAAGTCTGAAACAAAAAAAGAAGTTCTATTACAAGTATTTCCTAGTAGTAATAACATTACTAAAGAGCTTTTTAATATCCTTGTTTCAAACAAGCGTGTTGACATCATTCAAAATGTTGCAAAAAAATATTCTGAATTATTCGATATCCAAAACGGAAAAGAAATGGCTACAGTTACAACAGCAGTGCCAATGACCGAAGATTTAGAAAAGAAAGTGTTAGCAAAAATAAAAGAGTTAACAAATAAAGCTGTTGAAGTTAAAAACATTGTAGATGAAACAATATTAGGAGGTTTCATATTACGTGTTGGTGACATGCAATACAATGCTAGTATTGCAAACAAATTAAATAAGTTAAAAAGAGAATTTACATTAAACTAAAGATAGTTTTATCTTAAATAAATAATAAGATGGCAGAAGTAAAACCAGCTGAAATATCAGCAATCTTAAAACAACAACTTTCAGGTTTTGAAGCAGGTGCTTCATTAGACGAAGTAGGAACAGTATTAACTGTGGGTGATGGTATTGTACGTGCTTACGGACTTTCAAATGCACAATACGGAGAATTAGTAGAATTCGAAGGTGGATTAGAAGGAATCGTACTTAACCTTGAAGAAGATAACGTAGGTATCGTATTATTAGGAGCTTCTCAAGGAATTAAAGAAGGCTCTACAGTAAAACGTACAGGACGTATTGCATCTATTAATGTAGGTGAAGGTATTGTTGGTCGTGTGGTTGATACTTTAGGAAACCCAATTGATGGTAAAGGATCTATAGAAGGTCAAACATATGAAATGCCTCTAGAGCGTAAAGCTCCTGGAGTAATTTATCGTCAACCAGTAAACGAACCATTACAAACAGGTATCAAATCTATTGATGCAATGATTCCTGTAGGTCGTGGACAACGTGAGCTTGTAATTGGTGACCGTCAAACTGGTAAAACAACAGTTTGTATTGATACTATCTTAAATCAAAAAGAATTTTACGATGCAGGTGAGCCTGTATACTGTATATATGTTGCTGTAGGTCAAAAGGCATCTACTGTAGCAAACATTGCTAAAACTTTAGAAGATAAAGGAGCTTTAGCTTACACTACTATTGTTGCTGCAAACGCATCAGATCCTGCACCAATGCAAGTATATGCACCATTTGCAGGAGCAGCAATTGGAGAATATTTTAGAGATACTGGTCGTCCAGCATTAATTATCTATGATGATTTATCTAAACAAGCAGTAGCTTACCGTGAGGTGTCTTTATTATTACGTCGTCCCCCAGGACGTGAAGCGTACCCAGGAGACGTTTTCTACTTACACTCTCGTTTATTAGAGCGTTCAGCAAAAGTAATTGCTGATGATGATATCGCAAAAGATATGAACGATTTACCAGAATCTTTAAAGCCTATGGTTAAAGGTGGTGGTTCATTAACAGCTTTACCTATTATTGAAACACAAGCTGGTGACGTTTCTGCTTATATCCCAACAAACGTAATTTCTATTACAGATGGTCAGATATTTTTAGATGGAGATTTATTTAACTCTGGCGTACGTCCAGCAATTAACGTAGGTATTTCAGTATCTCGTGTAGGTGGTTCGGCACAAATTAAATCAATGAAAAAAGTATCTGGTACATTAAAGTTAGACCAAGCTGCTTTCCGTGAATTAGAAGCCTTTGCAAAATTTGGTTCTGATTTAGATGCAGTTACTTTAAATGTAATTGAAAAAGGAAAACGTAACGTTGAAATCTTAAAGCAAGCTGAAAACGATCCGTTTACTGTAGAAGATCAGGTAGCTATCATTTATGCAGGTTCTAAAAACTTATTAAAAGATGTTCCTGTAGAGAAAGTAAAAGAATTTGAAAGAGATTATATAGAATTCTTAAACGCTAAACACAGAGGTGTTTTAGATACACTTAAAGCAGGAAAACTTACAGATGAAGTTACAGACACATTAATCACTGTAGCAAAAGATTTATCAAGTAAGTATAAAGCGTAATAATGTTAATGTCATCCTGAAAAATTTACAGGATCTCAAAAAGAACATATGGCAAATTTAAAAGAAATACGTAATAGAATATCATCAGTATCTTCAACGATGCAAATAACGAGTGCCATGAAAATGGTATCGGCAGCAAAGTTAAAGAAGGCACAAGATGCTATTACTGCAATGCGTCCGTATGCAGATAAATTAACTGAACTTTTACAAAGTTTAAGCGCAACATTAGATGCAGATTCAGGAAGCAAGTTTTCAGATCAACGTGAAGTAAACAAAGTATTAATTGTTGCTATTACTTCAAACAGAGGTTTATGTGGTGCTTTTAACTCAAACATCATAAAAGCTGTTAACAAGCTTACTACAGAAACATATGCAAATAAAGATGTTTCTTATGTTGTTGTTGGAAAAAAAGCTAATGATGCTTTCAAGAAAACCAACAAGATTATAGCAAATAAAAGCGACATTTTTGATGACTTAACTTTTGATAACGTAGCAGAATTAGCAGAAATGCTAATGGATAAATTTGTGGCTGGCGAGTTTGATAAAATCGAAATCGTTTATAACAAATTTAAAAATGCAGCTACGCAAATAGTAACAAGAGAACAGTTTTTACCAATTGTTCCTGTTGAGGCTGATGAAAGCGTAAACCTTGATTATATTTTTGAACCTTCAAAGGTAGAAATCGTTGAGCAATTAATACCTAAATCATTGAAAACACAATTATTTAAAGGTATTAGAGATTCTTTTGCTTCAGAACATGGTGCTCGTATGACAGCAATGCACAAAGCAACAGACAATGCTACCGAGTTAAGAGATCAATTAAAATTAACTTACAACAAAGCGCGTCAAGCAGCTATTACTAACGAAATCTTAGAGATTGTTGGTGGTGCAGAAGCTTTAAATAACTAATAAAAAAACTTGATGTTTTGGTTACATACCAAGGCATCAATATCAAAATAAAAAGTCTCACTTATTAGTGAGACTTTTTTGTTTCCTGATTATTTTTATAGCTCTACTTAAATAGCTACTTTTAGCATAATCTATTCTAAATTATTTTGAGCGGACTCAAAGCACTTTTTAAACAAACATTTATTTATGGGTTAGCAACTGTACTTCCCAGAATGTTAAGCTTTTTATTGGTGCCTCTTTATACAACAGAAGGTGTTTTATCATCGGTTGCAGAATATGGAAAGGTTTCTGTTATTTTCTCATACTTTGTGCTTTTTAATGTGATTTTAGCCTATGGTATGGAGACCGCATTTTTTAGGTTTTTCAATAAAGAAGACGATAAGAATAGTGTTATTAGTACATCAGCAATATCACTAGTGATTTCATCATTTGTTTTTTTTGCTTTAGCACTATTATTTCAAAATCAAATAGCTAATATCACTGATATTAATGTTTCGTATATAAAGCTTGTTATCTGGATTTTACTTTTAGATGCACTTGTAATAATACCTTTTGCTTGGTTACGTGCTACCCAACAACCTATGCGTTATGCTATTATAAAAATACTAAACGTAGTTATTAGTTTAGGGTTGAATTTATTCTTCTTATTAGCACTTGCAGACGCTTCTCATTATATTGGTTTTCTTGACAGTATATATAAGGATAATTTCGAAATCAATTACATTTTTATAGCAAATTTGGTTGCAAGTGGTGTTACATTGTTACTTATGCTATCGTTTTACACCAAGATTTCATTTAGTTTTAATAAATCACTTTGGAAAAAAATGATGCGTTACGGAACTCCGGTTCTAGTTGCTGGTGTGGCTTTTTCTATAAATGAAACGTTTGACCGTATTTTATTAGATAAGCTATTACCTAAAAATATAGCAGAAACCGAAATAGGCATGTATTCGGCATGCTATAAAATAGCGCTTTTTATGACACTATTTGCAACAGCTTATAGGTTAGGTATTGAACCATTCTTTTTTAGTCATGCAAAGAGCAGCAATCCTCAAAAAAACTATGCTAGAATATTAGAATTTTTTGTTGCTATAGGCTCGGTCATTCTACTTACCGTAGTGGTCTTTGCTGATGTTTTAAAGATATTTATTGTAAGAAGTGAAGATTATTGGGAAGCTATGTGGGTAGTGCCTATTATACTATTAGCTAACTTTTGTTTAGGAATCTACCACAACCTTTCGGTTTGGTACAAAATAACTGATAGAACCAAATTTGGTGCTTATATTTCTGTTATTGGTGCATTAGTAACATTAGTTATAAACCTGCTTTTTATAAAACAGTTTAGTTATAAAGCTTCAGCAGTTGCTACGCTTGCTGCTTATGCAATCATGATGTTTCTTTCATTTTATTTTGGCAGAAAGTATTACCCAATACCATACAACTTAAAAAAGATTAGTTTGTATTTAACGCTATCTATTGCTTTTTCTTTTATAAGTTTCTATCAATTTAGAGACAATTATCCAGTAAGTATTTCGCTCTTAATTGTATTTTTGGCAATAGTTGGTTTTTCAGAAAAACAACAAATAAGACAATTAATAAACAGATAAAATGACTATAAAAATTATAAATAAATCTAATCACGATTTACCAAACTACGAAACCATTGCTTCAGCAGGTATGGATTTACGTGCCAATTTATCAGAGCCTAGAACATTAAAACCTCTTGAAAGAAGTATTGTAGGAACAGGTTTGTTTATAGAACTTCCAGTAGGTTATGAAGCACAGGTAAGACCACGAAGCGGATTAGCAGCAAAAAAAGGTGTTACAGTTTTAAATGCTCAAGGAACAGTAGATGCTGATTACAGAGGAGAAATAGGAGTAATACTTGTGAATCTTTCAAACGAAGATTTTACTATTGAAAACGGTGAGCGTATTGCACAATTAGTCATTGCAAAACACGAACGTGCTGAATGGGAATTAGTAGAAGAACTTTCTGAAACCTCAAGAGGCGAAGGAGGTTTTGGAAGTACGGGAGTAAAATAATCATTTCTTACAGATTCAGTAATTTATGACTGCCAAGAGAATAAAAACAAAACGTTTAACACAAAAAGATATCTGCTTTTGCAGACAGTAATATGAAAATAATTGTACCAATGGCAGGACGTGGCTCAAGATTGCGTCCGCACACATTAACAGTTCCAAAACCATTAATTCCAGTGGCTGGACAACCTATTGTTCACCGTTTGGTTAAAGATATTGCCAAAATATTAAAACAACCTATAGATGAAATTGCTTTTGTTTTAGGAGACCCTGCTTTTTTTGGAGAAGATGTTGTGCAAAGTCTTACCGAACTAGCAAACGGATTAGGCGCAAAAGCTTCTATATATCGTCAAGATAAACCACTAGGAACCGGTCATGCTATTATGAGTGCTAAAGAATCACTTTCAGGACCTGCTGTAATTGCTTATGCAGATACATTAATTAGAGCAAACTTTAATTTAGACCCGGAAGCTGATGCCGTAATTTGGACAAAACAGGTAGAAAACCCACAAGCCTATGGTGTTGTAAAACTAAATGATAATAATGAAATAATTGAGTTGGTTGAAAAACCTGAAACGTTTATTTCTGATCAAGCAGTAATAGGTATTTATTATTTTAAAGATGTCGCTGTTTTAAAAGAAAAACTACAAGAGGTTTTAGACGAAAACATTATGAATGGTGGCGAATACCAGATTAATGATGGTATAAAACGTATGATGGCTGATGGCAAAATTTTTAAAACAGGCACTGTAAATGAATGGATGGACTGCGGAAATAAAGCAGTAACGGTAGAAACAAATACACGCATGCTAGGCTTTTTACAAGAAGATAATAAAGAGCAATTAATTGCTTCTTCTGTCGTTATTAATAACGCAACAATAATAGAACCATGCTTTATAGGTGAAAATGTGGTTTTAAGCAATGCAACTGTTGGCCCAAATGTATCTATAGGAAACAATTGTAATATCGAAAATACAACCGTTAAAAATAGCTTAATACAAACCAACACCACTATAAAAAATGCTACTTTAGATGAAGCCATGATAGGAAACCACGTAACTTATGATGGCCAATTTTCAAAAATAAGCATAGGCGATTATTCAGTTTTGGAATAACAATTGATAATGTATATTGTTCTTTACACATTTAAAATAAAGAAAGATCACAAAGAAGATTTTATAAAAGCCTGGAAAGGCTTAACAAAATTGATATATAAACATGAAGGTAGTTTAGGTTCAAGATTACACAAAAAAGACGCATTAACTTATATAGCTTATGCACAATGGCCTGATAAAACTACCTTTGACAATGCAGGTAAAAACCTGCCACAAGAGGCAGAACACTTTAGATGTTTAATGAAGGCTTCGTGTGAAAAAGTTGATATTATAGAAAAGTTAGATGTCATTGAAGACCTTTTAAAATAAATCAAATTGAGCGGAAAGATTTTTTTAATATTATATTTTCTCTTCGGAATTTTTATCATTCCCCAAACCGCCTTGTCTCAAATAGATTATAATAAAGTAAATCAAGATGATCTAGGAGAAGTAGATGATAAGCTGCAAGAGTTGTTTTTTGAAGCCTTAAAACAAAAAGGTATAGAAAACTACGATAAAGCTGCACAAATACTACTAAAGTGTATAGAAATAGACGATGATCAATCGGTATTCTATTATGAATTAGGTAAAAACTACAACAAGCTTAAAAATTTTGGAGAAGCAGAAGATGCTTTAAAAGAAGCTATAAAAGATGAGCCAAGTAACGAATGGTATCTTGATGAGTTGTATGATGTTTATGCACAGCAAAACGATTATAACAAAGCCATAAAAACGCTAAAACAGTTAGCTGATTATCATCCTGATTATAAAGAAGATTTAGTTGCGCTTTATATGCGAACAAAAGACTATAAAGATGCATTAAAAATTTTAGATGAATTAGATGAAAAATATGGTATTTCGTATGCACGAGATGTTGTAAGAAACCAAATTTATGCTGCCACAGGTCAAAAAGAAAAACAAATAGAAAATTTAGAAGAGCGCGTAGAAGGAAACCCAGATGAAGAAGCAAACTATTTAGCACTAATATATAGATATAGTGAAAATGACGATAAAGAAAAGGCTTTTGAAACAGCCAAAAAGCTATTAGAAATAAAACCAAATTCTCAACTAGTACATCTAGCGCTTTACAAGTTTTATCTAGAAGAAGGCAATGTAGATAAAGCAATAAACTCTATGAAAATAGCTCTAAAAAGTACGCTAATTAAGCCTGAAGCAAAAATGATGGTGCTTTCAGACTTTGTAAATTTTGTAGGCTCTCATCCAGAATATGAAGATGATTTGGTAGAAATAACCAATTTAACATCAGAACCAAACGGAAAATCTAACGTAGAAGTTGCTCAATACTTTTTAGCAAAAGGAGATAAGAAAAAAGCACTAGAGTATTATGAAGAGGCCTTAAAAATTGAGGGAAACAATTACGGTATCTTAAGAAACATTCTATTGCTTCACATAGATTTAGAGCAGTACGAAACAGCTGTTGAAAAAAGTAACAAAGCTTTAGAAAGCTATCCTTCTCAACCCGTTTTTTATTTAGTAAATGGCGTGTCTCTTAATAGATTAAAACGTTTTAAAGAAGCTATATCAACATTAGAAATGGGACTTGACTATATCATAGAAGACTCAAAAATGGAAGCTGATTTTTATAAACAATTAAGTTTAGCGCATTCTGAATTAGGCAATACAGCAAAAGCAAAAACGTTTAGTAACAAAGCAAATAAGTTAGAATCTACCAATTAATGAACAAAATTTCAATAATAAAATGCTTGTTAGTAGTAACATGTGTCATGTGTCTTGTTGGATGTAAATCATCCAAAATAGCAACAGACGGCACAAAAAACTTAAAGCTTTCAGCAAAAGAGGTTATAAAAATCAATGATAAAAACGCACCTGATTTTAAAACATTTCAAGCGCGAGTAAAAGCAAGCTATACACAAGATACCAAATCGCAAACGCATACGGTTACAATGCGTATTCAAAAAGATGAAATTATTTGGATCAATTCAGCATTAAACCTTATCAGACTTAAGATAACACCACAAAGTGTACAGTTTTATAACAAACTTGACAACACATATTTTGATGGAGATTTTGCTTATTTAAGCAACCTTTTAGGAACTGATTTAGACTTTGAAAAAGTTCAAAACCTATTGTTAGGAAATGCCTTATTTCCACTTAATAAAGCTGATTATAAAATGTCAATTCATGACGAAGCCTATTTGTTTCAACCGCATACACAAACAGCTTTATTTGAGTTGTTTTATGTAGTTAGCGCTGTAAATTTTAAAATGCAATCACAACAATTAGCTCAAGCTACAGAATCAAGATTTTTAGAAATAGATTACTTACAATATCAAAATGTTGATAATCAAATATTGCCAGAGCAGCTAAAGGTAATCGCTTTAGAAGGCGATAGCGAAACCATTATTGAAATGGAATTCAAATCGGTATCTTTGAACGAAGATTTAAGATATCCGTTTAAAATTCCTTCAGGATTTAAAGAAATTAGGTTAGAATAATGCCACAAAAACCATCATATCACATATCATTTTTATGGCTGCTTTTATTATGCAGTACCTTGACGTTTTCTCAAAGTAAAAAACAACAAGAATTAGAAGAGCGTCGTCAGGAACTTCGTAAAGAAATCCAGCAAATTAATGAGTTACTTTTTGCGAATAAAACCAAGCAAAAATCGCAAACGTCACTTATTGAAGACATAAACTATAAGGTAAATGTGCGTAAAAACTTGATTAAGGTAACCAATCAACAAGCCAATTTGCTAACACGTGAGATTAATACCAATCAAAATAAAATAACCGAGTTACGAGACGAACTAAAAACATTAAAGGATAATTATGCAAAAATGATTCTCACGTCATATAAAAGTAAAAGTGAGCAAAGCCGAATAATGTTTTTATTATCATCAACAAACTTTAAGCAAGCTTATAAGCGTATTCAGTATATTAATCAATATGCCAATTACCAAAAGGAGCAAGGCGAAATGATTAAAACCAAAACAGCCGAGCTTCAAGCCACTAACCAAGCGCTTTTAAAACAAAAAGAAGACAAGCAAAAGCTTATAGAAGAAAACCGTGTGGCGCAACGTCAATTAGAAAGTGAGTTAAAGCAGCATGAAAGCCTTATGGCATCTATTAAAAAGAATTTAAGTAATTATACCGCTCAAATTCGTGAAAAGCAACAAGAAGCTGATAGAATAGACCGAGAGATAGAAAAAATAATTAGAGATGCTATAGCAGCTTCTAATAAAAAAGCAGGAAAAGCCTCAACATCGTCAAGTAATTTTGCCTTAACACCAGAAGATAAAGTACTGGCAAGTAATTTTGTAGCGAGTAAGGGCAAATTACCATGGCCTGTAGAAAAGGGAATTGTTACTGTTCGCTATGGGAAACAACCATCGCCTATTGTACCAACGGTTATGATACAAAGTAGTGGTGTGCGTATTGCTACCGAAAAAAATGCCAAAGCACGAGCTGTTTTTAAAGGTAAAGTAATGCGTGTTCAAGCAATTAGGCATGGTAATTTAACCGTGATGATACAGCATGGTAATTACATTACATCTTATACAAACCTGTCTAAAGTGTATGTGAAAACAGGCGATAATATCACTACAAAACAAGACATTGGCGAAATTTTCACCAATCCAGCTGATGGAAAAACGGTATTAAGATTTAGTGTGTTTAAAGAAACCAAAACTCAAAACCCTGCTGATTGGGTTTACAAAATGTGATAGCATTTTGAAATTTAAATCAAGGGTTTACAAAATGTGATAGCATTTTGTAATTAAACTAATAAAAATGAAAAAACTATTACTTTCCATTAGTGTTGTAGCTATTGTTTTATTTTCAGCTTGTAGCAGTGATGATTCCGGATCAGATTTACCGCAAAACAATGCGCCTTCAGGGTCTTTAGTAAAAGTAGAAATTATCCATCCTGAAGAAAATTTTCGCACAACAACGACCTATTCATTTAATGCAGAAGGTAAAGTTGTAAACGCACTTGAAGAGGGATGGAGTGCATCACAATATTTACGTGCTATTTACACATATTTTTATAATTCAAATGGACAAATTCGGATGCTCTCTATTATGGTTGATGGTAGTACTGAATATACTGAATTTATCTATACGGATGGTTTGATTACGTCATCAGAGAGACATTCTATTAGTGGTAATGTTTCACGCACCGTTTATAATTATAATGACGACAATCAATTAATAAACAAGCATTTTTTTAATTCTGATAACGAGGAATATGCTATGTCAAATTTTTCATTTGATGTAAACGGCAATATTGAAAGTAGGCATGAAGAAAGAAATTTTGGTACCGAAATTATAGATTATACTTTTGAGTATGATACTTATAATAACCCTCTTAAGACAACTTTTGAAAACCAAGAGATGAATAAAATTGTAGGGCATAGTTTTAATAATATTACTAAATCTATCCGTTCAGATGATTTTTTAACGAGTGAAGTCAACATTGAATATACTTACAACGAGGCCGGTTATCCTTTAACATCAAAAGAATACTCAAATGGTGATTTGTTAGTGGAAGTAACTTATACTTATCAAGAATAACTTTAACCTTACTCAAACAACGCTTTCAGTTCTGTTGCGTCATTAGCTTTCATTTTTCCAGCTAATACCAAGCTTAATTGTTTGCGTCGTAACGCGCCGTCAAAACGTGTTTTTTCTAATGATGTTTCAGGTGTTAATTCTGGTATAGAAACTGGACGTCCGGTTTCATCTACAGCAACAAAGGTATAAATGGCTTCATTGGCCTGCGTGCGCTCACCAGATTCGCGGTCTTCAATCCAAACGTCTAAAAAGACTTCCATAGAGGTTTTAAACGCACGAGAAACCTTGGCTTCTATAGTTACCACACTTCCTAAAGGTACTGAACGATTAAACGCTACATGGTTTACAGATGCTGTTACAACAATTCTACGACTATGACGTCTTGCTGCAATACTAGCAGCACGATCCATTCGGGCTAAAAGTTCACCTCCAAATAAGTTGTTTAATGGGTTGGTTTCACTTGGCAATACCAAGTCAGTCATAGTTGTTTTAGATTGTTCTGGCGTTTTTGCAGTCATCACTTATGTTTTAAAATGCACTGCAAAGGTAAATCGTAATTTTAGATTTCTGACTACGTTTTAAGAATTCTTTAGATAAAGAAGGTTTCTTAATCTAGTTTTTTTACCAACAACCAAGCGTCCTTGCTTTGTGTTTTTTTAATAGTGCGTAAAGCTTCTAAAGATGCTAACCTGTCTTCATAGCTGGCATAAACTACTTGATGTAATCCATATTTGTTTACACCTATTTTTCTGGCATCAAAACCTTTAGCTTTTAGTTCAGCTACTTTTTTATCACTATTTTCTTCTACACGAAATGCACCTGCAATAATATGATACATGCCGTATTGTTTTTTAACGTTTAGCGTTACTGCTGGTAATGGGTTGTCAATAACAAAAGTTGCTTCTTGAATTTTACTTTCCAATTGTTGGTTAGCCTCTTCTTGAGCAAGCGAATTATGTTGGTTTATAGTTTTAACGTAATAATTTGATGCTAAAAACCCGCCTAAAGTTAATGCAACAACAGCTACAGCAGCATACTTTAAGTAAGGTCGCGCTTTACGTTTTTCAGGTGTTACCGTAATAGGCACCACATTTTCTATAGTCTCAACCGTTTCTTTGTAAACTTCGCGTGTAACAGTTGGAGTTACAAATTGCGATAAACCAAAGGCATCGGTTAGGTAGTTTAAATGATAAGAAGGTTCAAAAAGAATTTTACCTTCATTATTTAATGATAATTCACCAATAGCATCAAACGAAATTGTTTCGCCTTCTGTTAAGTATGATTTTAAAGCTTTTACGCGCTTTTGAATTTTTTTTGATGCAACTTCAAAAGGAATTTTTTCTACATCAGCAATGTAATGTGCTAAAATACCGTCGTTTTTTTGAATCTGCTCATTAAATGATAGACGCTTTTTTGGTGGATAAAAAGCATTAGTAGATTCATGAATGGTTGCAGATACTCGTTGTGTTAAAAACGAACCAAATTCAGGCACAGTAACACATTCGTAACGGTATAGTAAATCGCTTATGTAGGTTTCTAATTGCATAAAAACAAAGTTAGAATTTTTTGCTTTGTAATAAAATTACACATAATTTTTTTATTAACATCATAAAAATTAGTTTCTTGTAGCTTATATATCAGTGATATACCATGACCGAGCAAGACTTAATTTATACGTTAGCACTTCAACATGTATCAAAAATAGGTGATTTAACTGCTAAAAAATTGATTCAACATTGTGGATCTCCCGAAGCTGTTTTAAAAGAAAAGAAAGCAAATTTGCTTAAAATTGATGGCATCGGCACAAGTACAATTAGTGATCTTTTTGGAGCATATCATATGACTGCTGCTGAAAACGAAATTCAATTTATAAAAGATAACAATATTTCTGTCTCGTATTTTATGGATAGTGATTACCCAGAAAAGTTAAAACATTGTATTGATGGTCCAATTCTCTTGTTTCAATCAGGAAATATTAATCTTAAAAATCAGCGTATCATTAGTATTGTTGGTGCCAGAAAAATTACAGTTAATGGTATTGCCTTTTGTAAAAAATTGGTAGAACAATTAGCGCCTTTTAATCCGGTAATTGTTTCTGGTTTTGCTTATGGTACTGATATTACTGCTCAAAAATCAGCAATAGATCACAACCTGCAAACTATAGGCTGTTTAGCTCACGGATTAAACGAAGTTTACCCTAAAACACATAAAAAATACATGGCTGATGTAGAAAAACATGGCGGTTTTTTTACAGATTTTTGGAGCACAT
This sequence comes from Corallibacter sp., assembly GCF_048381695.1. Taxonomy (NCBI): domain Bacteria; kingdom Pseudomonadati; phylum Bacteroidota; class Flavobacteriia; order Flavobacteriales; family Flavobacteriaceae; genus Corallibacter; species Corallibacter sp. The sequence continues at coordinate 248,627 of NZ_JBLXHI010000001.1, forward strand.
CAAATTTTGATAGAAAAAACTTTTTAAAACGAAACCGTATTATAGCTGGTTTAAGCGAAGCAACCATTGTGATAGAATCGGCTGAAAAAGGCGGAAGTCTTGTTACGGCTGATATTGCTAATTCTTACAATAGAGATGTGTTTGCTGTTCCTGGACGTATTACAGATACTCAAAGCGTAGGATGCAACAATTTAATTAAATTTCAAAAAGCACACTTATTGTCAAATCCATTAGATATTCCGTATATGCTTAATTGGGAATTAGAAGAAGCGAAACAACCTACGGTGCAAAAACAACTTTTTGTAGAGCTTGAAGAAGAAGAAAAGCAAATCTATAATTATTTAAAAGGGCATGATAAACAAATGCTAGATGTAATAGCATTAGATTGTAACATGCCCATTTATAAGCTTGCAAGTATATTACTTAATATGGAATTAAAAGGTGTTGTTAGACCGCTGCCAGGAAAATTATTTGAGGTTATTTAGATTTTTTAATCAAACGAAATAAAGATATTCCTGATAATAAAAAAATAACAAATCCAGCAATAGCTAACCAATCAAATTTTTCTTCAGAAATGAGTCTTGAAACAATAAGAAGCAGCATGGCTATCATGTTTAAAATGGGACTCAAATATGCTTTATTCATTAGTACCCGACCTTTTCTCGCACACGGTTTAAAACAGCATCAGCAACTAGTTTAGCTTTTTTAGCACCAACAGCTAACGCTTTATCAAGCTCTTCAAGGTTGTTCATATAATAGTGGTAACGCTCGCGTTGTTCAGCAAACTTTGTGATTATTAATTCAAATAAAGCTTGTTTGGCGTGACCGTAACCATAACCTCCTTTTTCATAATTAGATTTCATGGTTTCTACTTCACTATCTGAAGCTAATAAACGATATAGAGCAAAGCAATTACATGTTTTCCAGTCTTTAGGATCTTCAAGTGCAGTACTATCAGTTTCTATAGACATAACTTGCTTACGTAGTTTTTTATCATCTAAAAAGATGTTGATAAAATTGCCTCTACTTTTACTCATTTTCTCACCATCTGTTCCAGGAATAATCATGATGTTATCATCTACCTTTCCTTCTGGTAGTACAAAAGTGTCTCCCATTTTTGCATGAAAACGTGTAGCAACATCACGTGTCATTTCAATATGTTGTAATTGATCTTTTCCAACAGGAATTATATCAGCATCGTATAGCAATATATCTGCAGCCATAAGCATAGGATATGTGAATAATCCGGCGTTTACATCAGATAATCTGTCGGCTTTATCTTTAAAGCTATGAGCTAATGTTAATCGTTGATAAGGAAAGAAACAGCTTAAATACCATGATAATTCAGTTACTTGAGGAATATCACTTTGTCTGTAAAATACGGTTTTATCAACATCAAGGCCAAATGCTAACCATGTTGCAGCTACAGAATAGGTGTTTGCTCGTAATTCTGCAGCATCTTTTATTTGGGTAAGCGTATGCAGATTTGCGATAAATAAATAAGAATCATTTTCTGGATTATTAGCCATTTCAATTGCTGGAATGATTGCTCCTAAAATATTTCCTAAATGTGGTGTTCCTGTGCTTTGTATGCCTGTTAGTATTCTTGCCATAGTATGCCCTGTAAAATGGGAATCTTTTTTAATTAAACATTACAGCAAAGGTAATTTTTTTACTACAATAGCTCAATTTATTTATTTAGTTTTGTTTTTATGAAAGTATTTAAATATCTGTTCTGGATCCTATATCGTATTTGGTTCTATATACTTGTTGCTTTACCTATTCTTATTTTATTTCCAGTTTTATTGTTGTCAATTTTAAAAGAATCTTGGTATCCTTTCTTTTTTAAATTAGCACGTTTTTGGGCGCGATTTATTTTAATTGGTATGGGATTTCGCTACAAGATAGTTAGGGAAGAAACCCCTGATCCTAAAAAGAGCTATATGTTTATAGCTAATCATACATCAATGACAGATATTATGTTAATGCTTGTTTCGGTTAAAAACCCTTATGTGTTTGTTGGTAAGCAAGAGTTAGCAAAAATACCCTTGTTTGGCTTTTTTTATAAACGCACATGTATTTTGGTTGATAGAAGCTCTGAAAAAAGTAGAAAAGCTGTTTTTTTAAGAGCTCAAAGACGATTAAAACAAGGTTTGAGCATTTGTATTTTTCCTGAAGGAGGCGTTCCTGATGACGAATCAGTTATTTTAGATACATTTAAAGATGGTGCTTTTAGGTTAGCAATTAATCATCAAATTCCTATTGTACCTTTAACATTTTATGATAATAAAAAACGATTTTCATTTTCGTTTTTTAGTGGTAGTCCTGGAAAAATGCGCGTTAAAATTCATCGTTTTTTAAGCACTGAAGGATTAACAACGCAGGCCACAAAACCATTAAATAACCAAGCGAGAAGTATTATTTTAAATGCGTTAGAAAACGATTTAAAATAAAAAGCTACTCCTGGCATCGAGTAGCTTTTTAAAGATTTTTGTCTGGGATAACAAAAATCTGTTTTAACCAACCTAAAAACTAAAATCTATAACTAAACCCGGTATATGCACCTATGATATAGGGTTTAAAATTGCCAGACGTATTGTCAAAAGCATTAAACTGATATTTAAATGTAGGCTCTAGGTTGAATTTAAATTTTTCAGAAAACTTATAGATAATTCCGAAACCTAAATTACCACTAAAGCTCATATCGTTTATGTTATTAGCTTCTCCTATGTATGTTTTGTAATCATCAAATTCAGAGTATACTTGATTGTCTCTTAATAGAAATGAGCTAAAACCTCCAATGATATTAAAACCAAATCGGGTATTGTTTACAAGTTTATATTGAGCTTCAAGCGGAATTTCATAGTAACTTATACGTTGACTAATAGCTGCGTTATAATTGTAAACGTCATCAACGGTTTGTACACCAAGATTATCCATGCTTAAGGCAGATAATGTTTCGTTTCCTGTAGAAAGGGTGATGTTTCGTAAAGGATTTACAGGATTTCCAGAACTAGGTGTTTCATAAAGAATAACACCATCTGTATCATAACTTAAATTTAGCTTATTAAAACCAGATCTAATTGCAATTTTTTTACTCAAAGCATAGCTTACGCTAATACCATAACTTGTATTTACTTCACCACTTTTATTGTTAGATACAAACTGATCGTCTAAATGAGAACCTTTGCCCAGAGAGTTGTAATAAACTGGAGCAATGTTTGGGTAAACTTGCCACCTGTTTTTTAGCTTTTCTTCTTTTGGTGTGTTTTTTAACTCTGCCAATGCAATAGCAGCTTCTATGGTTAATGATTCATCAATTTTTAAAGGTTTACTTAAAAGTGAATCAGCAACAGCAGTATTATTTGTTTCAGATGAAATTTTAGTTACCGTGTTTTTGTTATAGTCAAATGTCGTTTCGATTGTAGATGTATTGTTTGTATTGTTGTTATCTGTTGTGGTTGCCGTTGTATATGAGTTTTTGGAAATACTTGTATCAGTGTTGTTGCCAACGTCTTTTCCGTTACTGTCAGCTATTGTTCTTTTAGAATTAGAAGAAATAACTTTGTTAGAACGAATAATTTGTTCCTCACTTTTACTTGACTGATTTTTTGAGCTTGAAGTTATACTGTTGTTACTCTTGCTCTTTGTTTTATTTAAGGTTGTTTGTCTGTTTGCTGTTTTATCAGAATTTATAGATGCTTTATTTTGGGTAGAGTAGCGAGTTGTTGCGTCTGTTTCTTTAGTTGTTGAATTATTAGAAACAACGGTGCTTTTGTTTTCAATAAGCGCATCTTTTACAGTGTTATTAATGCTGCTAGAAGAAGATTTTTCTTCAGAAGTAGAGTTGTTAGGTTTGGTCTCTTTCGGATTTACAGTTGTTATGGTAGTATTTTGTTTTTCAGGAATAACAGCGTTATTGTTAATCTCTGACGGTTGTTTAGTATTTGTTGTTTTGGTTGTTTTGTTAGTACTTATTTGATTGGTAATTAATACCGTGCTTACAGATACTAATAAAACGACCAGTGCGGCTACTGCTGCATAGCGAAGCCAAATTGGTTTTGTTTTTGGTTCTTGTTGGTTAAGTTGATTTTGAATATTTTTCCAAACTTTAGGATTAGGAGACGCTTCAAAATCTTTCAGTTTTTCTTGAAATATTCTATCAATATGTTTTTTATCACTCATTTATAATGATTGTGAGTTTAAACTTGCCTTATAGACTTCTATTTTTTCTATTAAAATCATTCTAGCTCTAGCTAGGTTTGATTTTGAGGTTCCTGTTGTAATTTTTAGCATATCAGCTATGTCTTTATGCGAATAGCCATCCATTACATATAGGTTAAAAACTAACCTATAACGATCAGGTAATTCTTGAATGATTTGTAGTAAAAAATCTATTGAAATATCAAAATCATCATCAATAGTAACTTCTACAACTTCAATTTTACTTTCATCAATAATCTCAAAAACACCTTGGTTTCTATAGCGTTGTAACGCGGTGTTTATAGTTATTCGTTTTAGCCAGCCTTCAAAAGAACCTTTGTGTTTATATTGTGATATTTTGTTAAAAATAGTCACAAAAGCATCCTGCAGATTATCTTCTGCTTCAGCATAATTTCTAGAGTATTTTAAGCATATAGAAAACAATTTACTCGAATAGAGTTGGTATAGTTCACTTTGTGCTTTTGTCTCATTATTAATGCATTTATGTATGAGTTGTTTTAAACTCAAATAGTTACATTTATTAGTTAAACATAAATTAATCTACAACGGGCACTTCAACAATTAAGTATTGATCTTCTCCATATTCGTCTTCACCTTGCCAAAACTTAAAGATATAAGAATCTGAATTTGTCACTTCAAAATTAAATGATGTTTCTAATTCATCATTGCTAGATATACAATTTTCATTATTCACAAATACAGTTGCAACAATAGCAACAGTTCGCTTGTTGGCTTCTTTAGTGTAATATATATCACTAAAGGTATGACAGTTTGAGACTCTAAGATAGGTTAATGATATTTCATAAACTTCTCCGCGTTCAAATTCGTCAGGTAAAGAGGCGCTTTCTACAGGCAATATTTCCATGTAAGTATTTGGTGAGTCATCACCAACACTACAAGAGAATAAGGTTGCTAAGGCAAAAAGCAAGATTAGGAGGCGCTTCATTTTAATTTTTATATTTAAAAATAGATGCTTTAACCTTAAGATGCAAAAAGTGTAAAAAGGTTGCGTTTAAAAATAAAAAAATCCCGAAGAATTCGGGATTTTTAATATATTATGAAGCTTTAATTTCTTCTTTAATTTTAGTTTCAAGCTCTTCTTGAAGCTCTGGGTTATCTTTTATTAAGGCTTTAACAGCGTCTCTACCTTGCCCTAGCTTTGTGTCGCCGTAGCTAAACCATGAACCGCTTTTTTTAATGATTTCAAAATCTACAGCGATGTCTAAAATTTCTCCAACTTTAGAAACGCCTTCGCCATACATAATATCAAATTCAGCAGTTTTAAACGGTGGTGCTACTTTGTTTTTAACAATCTTAACGCGGGTTTTGTTTCCTGTAACTTCGCCATCGGTTGCTTTAATTTGAGTTGAACGGCGTATATCTAACCTTACAGAAGCATAAAATTTAAGTGCATTACCACCTGTTGTTGTTTCTGGGTTTCCAAACATAACACCAATTTTTTCACGTAATTGGTTAATGAAAATTACAGTACAGTTGGTTTTACTAATAGATGCTGTAAGTTTTCTTAAGGCTTGAGACATTAAACGTGCATGTAAACCCATTTTAGAGTCTCCCATTTCACCTTCAATTTCACTTTTTGGTGTTAAAGCAGCTACAGAGTCAACAACAACAATATCTATGGCTCCTGAACGAATTAGGTTGTCAGCAATTTCTAATGCTTGTTCTCCATTATCAGGTTGAGAAATTATTAAGTTATCAATGTCTACACCCAATTTTTCAGCATAAAATCTATCAAACGCATGTTCAGCATCAATAAAAGCAGCAATGCCACCAGATTTTTGTGCTTCAGCAATAGCATGTAGTGTTAATGTAGTTTTACCAGAAGATTCTGGTCCATAAATTTCAATAACTCGACCGCGCGGATAACCACCTACGCCTAATGCTAAATCTAAACCTAAAGACCCAGAAGAAATTGCTTCTACATCTACAACAGCTTGGTCGCTCATTTTCATAACAGTTCCCTTACCGTAGGCTTTGTCTAGTTTATCTAAAGTTAGTTTTAGTGCTTTTAATTTTGCTTCTTTCTCGTTGCTCATCTATCAATATTTTTTCTTGTGTAATTAATGCTAAAATACTACATCTTTTATCACTTTACAATTTTATGACGCAACCTTTTTACACTTTTTGCATCTACTTAATAAAGTGGGAAACTTTTGCTATGAAATGAACCGTAAAGAACGGTGAATTTTATCTGATTTTTTTAGTAACTATTTAAAAATGAACAGATGAAATTTTTTAAAAAATGTATTAATGCATTAGGTGTTTCAGTTGCTATTTTTATAAACAGCAACTGTAAAGCCGATGGAGGTTAACTCTTATTAATGTTTTTTCAATTTAGAAAATAAATTAAAAAATTATTAATAACGAGTTAGTCTACTTAAAGCACTTTATGAAAGCCATAAAGTGCTTTTTGTTTATATAAACTTTAAAACGTTTTAAAAATAGTATCTTTGCAGCAAAATAAATCTTTAACCTTAAAAACGTAGTATAGCATGCAACTGTACAATAACTTAAGCGCTAAAGAAAGAGCTGAACTTATAGACCAAGCAGGAAAAGAACGCTTGACAATCTCTTTCTACAAATACGCCAAAATTGGTAATCCAGAACTTTTTAGAAACCACATGTTTTTAGCTTGGGACAAACTAGATGTTCTAGGTAGAATTTATGTGGCTTTTGAAGGCATTAACGCTCAATTATCTGTTCCTGCAGATAATTTTAATGCTTTTAAAGAACATTTAGATACCATTTCATTTTTAGAAAATGTACGATTAAATATAGCCGTAGAACACGATAACTATGCCTTTTTAAAGCTAAAAGTAAAAGTGCGTGAGAAGATTGTAGCAGATGGTCTTAATGATGACACTTTTGATGTAAGAGACAAAGGCGTGCATGTTGATGCTGAAAAATTCAATGAACTTATTGAAGATCCAGATACTGTTTTGGTTGATATGCGTAATCATTACGAAAGTGAAATAGGTCACTTTAAAAATGCCATTACTCCTGATGTAGATACTTTTAGAGAATCTTTAGATTTGATAGAAGAAGATTTAAGAGCGCATAAAGAAGATAAAAAACTAGTTATGTATTGTACAGGTGGAATTCGCTGCGAGAAAGCCAGTGCATATTACAAACACAAGGGCTTTAAGCAAGTATATCAATTAGAAGGAGGTATAATAAATTACGTTCGTCAAATTGAAGAAAAAGGACTGGAAAATAAATTTTTAGGTAAAAATTTTGTGTTTGATCAACGTCGTTCTGAACGCATATCAGATCACGTTATTGCACAATGTCACCAATGTGGAGAACCTGCTGATATGCACACAAACTGTGCTAACGAAGCTTGTCACTTACTATTTATACAATGTGACTCTTGTAAAGAAAAAATGGAAAATTGCTGCTCTACAACATGTATGGAAATAAACCGTTTACCTCATGAGGAGCAAAAAGCATTACGAAAAGGGCAAGGAAATAGCAATGACATTTTTAAGAAAGGACGCGCAGATCATTTGCCTTATAAAAAAGACTTAAGGAATATATTTGATACCTTAAGCAAAACCCAATAAATGAACGTTTATAAACTTTTAAAGTTAAATAGAAACATAAAGAGTCATAGAATTAAGTTTTTAGGGCTCTTTATGTTACATAAACTTAATATGCGTTATTTAGCGGTTAACCTAGATCCGGTAATGGCGTGTAATTTGCGATGTAAAATGTGTTATTTTACAGATGCTGATTATATAAAAACTTTAAAAGGGCAGTTTAAAGACGAAGAAATAGACCTTGTAGCAAAAACAGTTTTCAAGCGAGCATTAAAACTACAAATAGGTTGCGGCACAGAGCCAACCTTATATAAAAATTTAGTGAAAATTGTCGCGTTGGGAAAACAATACAAAGTGCCTTATATCTCAATCACTACAAACGCTAACTTACTTACAGAAGAAAAAATAGAAGCCCTCTTAAAAGCGGGATTAGACGAGTTTACAATTTCGCTTCATGGTGTAAACAAAGAAAGCTATGAAAGCTTTATGAAAAAAGCGAGTTATGAAAAATTTCATAACGCTTTTAAGGCCTTTCAAAAGCTAAAAGCACAATATAATTTTAAAGTCCGCATCAATTACACTTTTAATAAGGATAATTTTTACGAGCTTAAAGACTTTTTCAAACACTTTAACGGTAAGAGCTTTGATATACTACAAATAAGGCCTATTCAAAAAATAGGAAATACCGAGTACAGCGATTTTGATTTAGAAACAATAAGGGCAGATTATCCCAAATTAATAAATCACATCAAGGCACGTTGTAAAGAAAATAACATCACGCTTTTAGCACCTGATGCTATACCAAACAAAAACGATGTAAATAATTCTAGTCTTATTTTTGACTACACCTTTTGTTACATCTCACCCCAAAAATTCTGGAAAGAAGGTTTTAACTGGAAAACAGAAAGCTTTAATCAATATTCAAAAAAAATAGGTTGGAGTAAACAATTGTTATCCAATGTGTTTAAGTCTGAAAAACAATTAAAATCTTTAGCAAACAGATTAAACTACGAAGTAGAATTTAATTAAAATCTCTATTTCAAAATAGTCTTTTCAAGTCTTTAGAATAATCTTATCTTTACATCTTTAACAGATTATTAATCGTCTTCTGAAAAAAGCTTTTTTCAGAATCAATATATTCAAAATTTATGGCTTGTGGAAGTTGTTCAACAGGAAAAGATGGTCAGCCAAAAGGATGTAAAAATAACGGAACTTGTGGTACCGATAGCTGTAATAAACTAACAGTTTTTGATTGGTTATCTAACATGTCTTTACCTAATGGAGAAAAACCATTTGAATGGGTTGAGGTTCGTTTTAAAAACGGAAGAAAACATTACTATAAAAACACAGAAAAATTAACCTTAAGTATTGGTGACATTGTAGCTACACAAGCACAATCAGGCCATGATATAGGTATGGTTACTCTTACCGGAGAGTTGGTGCGTATTCAAATGAAGCGCAAAAAAATATCCGAAAAAAGCGAAGAGATTTTAAAAATTTACAGAAAAGCTTCTCAAAAAGATATTGATATTTGGAGTGCAGCGCGCGAAAAAGAAGAACCTATGAAGGTAAAAGCGCGCCAATTTGCAATAGACTTAAAATTACAAATGAAAATATCAGATATTGAATATCAAGGAGACGCAAGTAAAGCCACGTTTTATTATACAGCAGAAGAGCGTGTAGACTTTAGAGAGCTTATCAAAATTTTTGCTAGAGAATTTAAAACCCGAATAGAAATGAAGCAAGTAGGGTTTAGGCAAGAAGCATCAAGACTTGGTGGTATAGGTTCTTGTGGTCGTGAATTATGCTGTTCTACATGGCTAACAGATTTTAGGTCAGTAAGTACATCTGCTGCTAGATATCAGCAATTATCTCTAAACCCGCAAAAACTTGCAGGGCAATGCGGTAAACTAAAATGTTGTTTAAACTATGAGTTAGACACCTATTTAGACGCTATAAAAGACTTTCCAAAATCTGACGTAAAGCTACACACAGAAAAAGGCACAGCTGTTTGTCAAAAAACAGATATTTTTAAAGGTCATATGTGGTTTGCCTACGAAGGCGAATGGGCAAATTGGCATAAAATAACAAAAGAACAGGCTAAAGAAATTGTTGAACTTAACAAAAAGAAAAAGAAAATTTCAAGCCTAGAAGAATATGCCGCAAGTTTACTAGATGATACTAAAGTTGAGTTTGAAAACGTTGTTGGTCAAGATAGTTTAACACGTTTTGATAATCCAAAATCAAATAGAAAACGTAGAAATAATAGAAACAAACGAAAAAAGCGATCACCTCAAAACAAAAAAAAGAATGCGAAATAACATTTTGTTAGCGTGTTTTATAGTAGCTATAACAATAGTTTCATGCGATTCTAAAAGCGTATACGATGTGTACAAATCTGTTCCTAACACTTGGCACAAAGACTCTGTTGTAAGTTTTAAAATATCACCACCTGATTCTATAAAACCGTATAATTTGTTTGTGAATTTAAGAAACACTAACGATTACAAATACAAAAATTTATTTCTTATTGTTGAGATGAATTTTCCTCACGGAAAAAAAGTAAAAGACACATTAGAGTATGAGATGGCTAAACCTAATGGAGAGCTATTAGGAACAGGCTTTACAGACATAAAAGAAAACAAACTTTGGTATAAAGAAGGTGTTGTTTTTAATGAGTCTGGAGAATATACCGTAAATATCCAGCAAGCAATGAGAGAAAACGGAAAAGTAAATGGTGTTGTTGAGCTTGAGGGAATTACAGACATTGGTTTTAGAGTAGAAAAGTCAGAAAATAATAAATAAGTATGGCAAAGAAAGCACAAACAAAAAAAACAAAAACAAAAGCAAAAAAGGAAGAGAATTTTAGTCCCTACATAAAATGGTTCTGGAAGCTGTTTTTAGCAGGTATTTTCTTTGTTGTATTATTATTTTTACTAGCCTCTTGGGGCGTTTTTGGAGAACTTCCTGACCATACTGTTTTAGAAAATCCAAAAACCAATCTCGCTACAGAAATTATATCATCTGACGGAAAAACCCTTGGTAAAATTTATTATAATGATAACAGAACACCGGTAAGTTATGATGATTTACCTCAAGATTTAGTAAACGCGCTTATAGCTACCGAAGACGCTCGTTATTATAGCCATTCTGGTATTGATGCTCGCGGAACACTTCGTGCTATTTTTAAACTAGGAAAAGGCGGTGGCGCAAGTACTATTTCGCAACAATTAGCAAAACAATTATTTCACGGAGAAGGTTCTAAAAACACTTTAGGAAGAATTAGCCAAAAAATAAAAGAGTGGATTATCGCTATAAAATTAGAACGACAATACACTAAAGAGGAAATTGTAGCACAGTATTTTAATATTTATGATTTTGGTAATAATGCTGACGGAATAAGGTCTGCAGCCAGTATTTACTTTAATAAAGAACCAAAAGATTTAGATTTAAAAGAATCTGCCATGTTGGTAGGAATGTTTAAAAACTCTTCGCTGTATAATCCAAGAGAACACAGAAACCCGGTAGGAACAAGAAACCGTCGTAACGTTGTGTTGTCTCAAATGGAAAAATATGATTTTATAACAGAAGAAGTAAGAGACTCATTACAAAAAACCGATTTAGGATTACGCTATACTCCGCAATCTCATCGTGATGGTACTGCAACATATTTTAGAGCTTATGTTGATGCATTTATTAAAGATTGGGTGAAGCAAAACCCAAAGCCAGATGGTACAAAGTATGATATTTATGGTGATGGACTAAAAGTTTACACAACCATAGACTCGCGCATGCAGAATTACGCAGAAGATGCTGTACAACAGCATATGCCAAGACTTCAAGCAGAGTTTGATCATCAAAACACACCAAAAAGAAACCCAACAGCACCTTTCTTAGAATTAGATCAAAGCCAGATAGACGCATTAATGAAACGAAGTATGCGCCAATCTGAACGTTGGAGACATATGAAGTATGATTTAAAAAAATCTGATAAAGAAATTATAGCATCATTTGATAAGCCTACACAAATGACTGTTTTTTCTTGGAAAGGAGAAATAGATACCATAATGAAACCAATGGATTCTATGAGGTATTATAAATCTTTTTTACAACCAGGAATGATGTCTATGGATCCGCTTACAGGTCATGTAAAAGCTTGGGTTGGCGGTATGAATTATAAATACTTTCAATACGATCACGTAAAGCAAGGGAAACGTCAAGTAGGGTCTACGTTTAAACCATTTGTATATGCAACGGCTATAGACCAATTACATTTATCTCCTTGTGATGAGTTACCGCGCTCTCAAATCACGATAGAAGCAGGTAAATATGGAAATATGCAACCTTGGACACCAAGAAACTCTGATGGTGATTACGCCGGGAATTTAACATTAAAATCAGCTTTAGCAAATTCAGTAAACACCATTACAGCACGATTAATGGATAAAGTAGGTCCGCAACCAGTTGTTGATTTAGCTAAAAAATTGGGTGTTGAGGCTGAAATTCCAGTTGTGCCATCTATAGCATTAGGAACCGCCGATTTAAGTGTGTATGAAATGGTAGCAGCTTATGCAACTTTTGCCAATAAAGGCGTTTATACCAAGCCCGTTATGATTACTCATATTGAAGATAAAAATGGTACAATCTTATATCAGTTTACGCCAGAATCTCGAGATGTGTTAAGTGCTGAAGCAGCTTATGTAACTGTAAAACTTATGGAAGGTGTAACAACGGACGGTTCTGGAGCAAGACTTCGTAGAACTTGGATGCCTTCAAGTGGTGTTTATAAAGAGATTATCACAGGTTATCCTTATGGTTTCAGTAATCCTATAGCAGGTAAAACAGGAACTACACAAAATCAAAGTGATGGTTGGTTTATGGGAATGGTGCCAAATTTAGTTACAGGTGTTTGGGTTGGAGCAGAAGATAGAGCAGCTCATTTTAAAACCATAACTTACGGACAGGGAGCATCTATGGCATTGCCAATTTGGGGTTTATATATGAAAGCTTGTTATGAGGACGAAGAACTTAATGTGTCCAAAGGTGAATTTGAAGCTCCTATGGAGCTATCTATCGAGGTAGATTGCGACAATTATGATCCTAATGAGAATTCAGGTTCGCTTCCCACTGAAGAGGTTCCTGATGAATTAGATTTTTAAAAAACCAAAGCCATTCATTTTTGAATGGCTTTTTTATTTCGTATTTTTCCACTAGCAAAAACAATATAAAATGATCAATAAAAAAGTAGCCAATGTAACCGAAGCACTTAAAGGCGTTAAAGACAACATGACCTTTATGCTTGGCGGTTTTGGATTGTGTGGTATTCCTGAAAATGCCATTTCAGAATTGGTAAAAATGAACATAAAAGGGCTTACTTGTATTTCAAATAATGCAGGTGTAGATGATTTTGGTTTGGGATTATTATTACATAAAAAACAAATCGATAAAATGATATCGTCTTACGTAGGCGAAAATGATGAGTTTGAAAGACAAATGTTAAGCGGAGAGCTTGATGTAGAGCTTATACCTCAAGGTACCCTTGCTGAGCGTTGTCGTGCTGCACAATCAGGTTTTCCAGCATTTTATACACCAGCTGGCTATGGAACTGAAGTAGCCGAAGGAAAAGAAACGAGAGAATTCAATGGTAAAATGTATGTGCTAGAGAAAGCGTTTGAAGCTGATTTTTCTTTTGTAAAAGCTTGGAAAGGAGATTTAGCAGGAAACTTAATTTTTAAGGGTACTGCCAGAAACTTTAACCCAGCCATGTGCGGTGCTGCAAAAATAACGGTTGCTGAAGTAGAAGAACTTGTGCCTGTAGGAGAGTTAAACCCGAATGAAATTCATATTCCTGGAATATTTGTTCAGAGAATTTTTCAAGGTGAAAATTATGAGAAACGTATTGAACAACGAACTGTAAGACAAAGAAATTAATACTATGTTAGATAAAAACGGAATAGCAAAGCGTATCGCAAAAGAAGTTCAAGATGGCTTTTATGTAAATTTAGGAATTGGGATTCCTACATTGGTTGCTAACTATGTAAGAGACGATATTGAAGTTGAGTTTCAGAGTGAAAATGGTGTGCTTGGTATGGGACCTTTTCCTTTTGAAGGAGATGAAGACGCAGATATTATAAATGCAGGAAAACAAACAATTACAACTTTACCAGGTGCTAGTTTTTTTGATTCATCTATGAGTTTCTCTATGATTAGAGGAAAACATGTAGACTTAACCATTTTAGGAGCTATGGAAGTTGCTGAAAATGGAGACATTGCAAACTGGAAAATACCAGGTAAAATGGTAAAAGGTATGGGAGGTGCCATGGATTTGGTTGCAAGTGCAGAGAATATAATTGTTGCTATGATGCATACAAATAGAGCAGGTGAATCAAAATTACTTAAACAATGTAGTTTGCCATTAACAGGCGTAGGCTGTGTAAAAAAGATAGTTACCAACCTTGCTGTTATTGAAGTTACTGACAAAGGATTTAAATTATTAGAAAGAGCGCCAGGTGTATCTGTAGATGATATTAAAAACGCAACAGAAGGAGTTCTGATAGTTGAAGGAGAAATACCCGAAATGACATTATAAAAATTTAGTTTTAAAACCACTTTTTTAAAAGTGGTTTTTTTATGTAGTTGCATCACTTTTTTGTAGGAAAAACCATGTTTATTGTTTTTAAATGTTAAAATAAAACGCATTTCATCGATTTTTTATGTGTTTTGACTGTTTTTTTTGAAATTTGTTTCATATTAGCAAAACCAAATCGAACAATAAACATTTGTTTAAAGTTTAAATTATAATTTGTCCCAAATCTATTATAAGTTAAATATTTAGCAAACTCCAAATCTACCATAAACGTACTTATGAATTTTGCCTCAAATCTACCTGAACAACCTACACGTTATGAGAGTAAAATTTATGGGAATTTAAACCATACAAAGCACTTTTTTAAAAGCCTTTTGTATTTAACTAAAAAATTATTCATGCTATAATCCTTTTGGGATGGCATGAATTAACTTTTTGGTATAGTCTTTTTTAGGAGAGGCATAGATTGTATCAGCATCATTTTTTTCTTCAATTTCACCTTTATTCATTACAATGAGTTGGTCAGACATATATTTTACTACAGCTAAATCGTGAGATATAAATATATATGTAAACCCAAAATTTTCTTTTAGAGAGTTTAATAAGTTTAAAACTTGTGCTTGTACAGATATATCTAATGCAGAAACAGACTCGTCGCAAATAATAATTTTAGGTTGCAAGGCAATCGTTCTGGCAATGCCAATACGTTGTCTTTGTCCTCCTGAAAACTCATGAGGGTATCTATCATAATATGTTTCATCAAGACCAACTTTATTAAGTAAATCAATAACAAGTTGTTTTCGTTGCTCACTATTAGTGCCAATGCCATGAACTTTCATAGGCTCTTGAATAGCGCGTCCTACAGAAAGCCTTGGGTTTAATGACGCATACGGATCTTGAAAAATAATCTGAATATCTTTGCGCAAGTTTCTCACACTCTTTTTTGAGAGTGTTGTAATATCGATACCTTTATAAAAAATATGTCCAGAGCTGGCTTTATCTAGTTGTAATATGGTGTTTGCTAATGTAGATTTTCCACAGCCAGATTCGCCAACTAAACCAAGTGTTTCACCTTCATATAATTTAAAACTCACATTGTTTACAGCCTTAAACGATGATTTTTTTCCGAAAATACCAGATTTTGAAATATAAGTTTTTTCAAGGTTTTGTATTTCTAGTAATGGTTTTTTGCTGTAAAGTGTTTTATGATAACTTTTACGATCTTCATTTGAAATGATTTCAGTACTAGCGGTTTTATTCATAAAGTCAGCTATGGTAGGAAGTTTTTTTAACCTTACGTCTAGTGAAGGTCTAGAGTTTATTAATGCTTTAGTGTAGCTATGTTTAGGGTTATTAAAAATTTCTAACACATCACCTTGTTCAACAATTTTGCCTTGATACATAACCAACACACGGTCTGATATTTCAGACACCAAGGCTAAATCATGAGAAATAAAAATAACACTCATGCCTTCTTGAGACTGTAGTTCTTTCAAAAGAGATATAATTTCTTTTTGTACAGTAACATCAAGTGCTGTAGTAGGTTCATCAGCAATTAAAATTTTAGGTTTGCAGGCAATAGCTATAGCAATCATAACACGTTGTTTCTGTCCGCCAGAAATTTCATGAGGGTGAGCTTTAAAAACCCTTTGAGGTTCAGGTAGTTTAACCTTTGCAAATAGGTCTAATGTTTTGTCTTTAGCTTCTTTTCTAGTAAGCTTGGTGTGCAACAGTAAAATCTCTATAACTTGGTTTCCGCATGTCATAGAGGGATTTAGTGAGCTCATAGGTTCCTGAAAAATCATTGCAATATCCTTTCCTCTTAAGGCTTCATAATTTTTAGAAGAAAGCGATGTCAAATCTTTACCCTCATATAGTATAGAACCATTGGTGATTTTAGAAACACCTTTAGGTAGCAAACCTAAAATAGCCAATGAAGATATAGATTTACCTGAGCCAGATTCTCCAACAACACCAAGAATTTCATTTTTGTTTAAATGATAAGAAATGTTATGAATAATATCCTTTTCAATTTTGTTTGATAAAATAGAAATTGAAAGGTTTTTTATAGAGAGTATTTCGTTATTCATAACAATGTAAATGTAGTCATTTTCTGTATTTAAGTTACGGCTTTTCCGTAAGAATTTAATAATTGAAAGCCGTTTATCGAAAACGTTATCGTTAAATTTTTATTTGGTTGCTATTTTAATAGTTTCATTGAATAATTATCAATAAAAGTATTAATTAAATAGCAAATTATTATGAAAAAAAACTTTACTTTATCAATTGTGTTTTTTCTTATGTTGGCTTCAGTTTTTGCTCAAGAGCGAAAATGTGCAACCATGGAGAATCTTGAACAACGAAAACAGCAAAACCCTGAATTAGAGAGAAAAATGCAGGAAATTGAAGATTTTACGCAAGCCAAGATTCAGCAAATGAGCACAGAAATGAATAGAATAGATGGTTCTATAATTACACTTCCTGTTGTTGTTCATGTACTATATCGCAATAGTACAGAAAATATAAGTGTTGCTCAAATTCAATCTCAAATAGATGTATTAAATGAAGATTTTGGTAGAACAAATGCTGATGCAGACAATACATGGTCTCAAGCTGCTGATACTGAAATTCAATTTTGTTTAGCTACTGTAGATCCGAATGGTAATACAACAACAGGTATTACTAGAAAATCTACAACAAGACAGGATTGGGGAACTAGCGATGATATGAAAAAAACATCGCAAGGAGGAGTTGATCCTTGGGATACATCACAGTATTTAAATATGTGGATTGTTCCTAAAATGACAGATTCAGGACGAACAATTTTAGGTTATGCTCAATTTCCTGGAGGAAGCGCTTCAACTGATGGTGTGGTAATGGCGTATAATTATTTTGGTAGAACAGGAGCTGTTTCAGCGCCTTTTGATTTAGGTAGAACAACAACGCATGAAGTGGGTCACTTTTTAAACTTACGCCATATATGGGGAGATGGTCCTTGTGGATATGATGATTTTGTTTCTGATACACCAGCATCAGATGCGGCTAACTATGGTTGTGCTACAGGTCATACATCTTGTAGTTCTACTGATATGGTTCAGAACTATATGGACTATAGTGATGATTCTTGTATGAATCTATTCACTTTAGGGCAAAAAAATAGAATGCGAGCTGTGCTAGAAGCTGGAGGAGCTAGAAGAAGTTTAGCTTTATCAGATAAGTGTGGCGGTGGCGGAACAACACCAACATGCTCTGATGGTATTCAAAATGGAGATGAAACTGGTGTAGATTGTGGCGGTTCATCATGTCAACCATGTCAAACAGGTGTTCAATACTGCGACTCTCAAGGTAATAATGTTAATGATGAATATATTTCTAGAGTACAGTTAGGAACTATTAATAATCCATCTGGAGCACAATTCTATTCAGATTTTACTTCAACAGCAACAGATTTATCTAAAAATGATACATATACAGTAACAGTAACACCAACTTGGACTGGAACAGTTTATAACGAAGGCTATGCTGTTTGGGTTGATTATAACCAAGATGGAGATTTTACAGATTCAGGAGAGCAAGTTTGGACAAGGTCAGCGACAACAACGACACCTGTAAGTGGTAATTTTACAGTTCCAAATTCTGTATTAGAAGGAGAAACAAGAATGCGTGTATCTATGAAATATAATGGTATTCCATCATCATGTGAAGCATTTAGTTATGGTGAAGTTGAGGATTATACTGTAAATATTGTTAATGGCGGAAGTTCTGGAGGAGACACAACAGTAACCTTAACGTTAAACTTTGATAATTACCCTGAAGAAACTTCTTGGTCTATTTTAAGTGGAGGCTCAACTGTAGCTTTAGGTGGAACTTATGGTTCTCAAGCAGACGGATCAACATTAAGTATTGATGTAGATTTACCAGCAGGATGTTATTCTCTAGTAATGAATGATGCTTATGGCGATGGTATGTGTTGCTCTTATGGCAATGGATCTTATGCATTAACTGATGGAGGTACAACTTTAGCAAGTGGTGGATCGTTCTCGAGTTCTCAAACAACCAATTTCTGTGTTGGAGGAGCTTCTAGAGAAGCTGGAACCATTGTAGCTAGCGTATATGATGATATATTTAAAATATATCCTAATCCTGCAAAACAAACGCTAAATGTGTCTTTAAACGGATTAGAAGCGCAAAGCTATAAGGTAATAAATATGCTTGGTCAAGTTGTTTTAAGTGGTTCGTATACAGATGCTATAAATGTATCAGAATTGAATAATGGTATGTATATGATTCAGTTACAAATAGGAGAGAAAACAAAAACAAAACGATTTATAAAAGAATAGGTTGTTCTATTTTCAAAAAGTCCAGATTGAAAAATCTGGACTTTTTTTATTTATACATATTGGTTAAATATGAGTTATTTCATTGTCGTGAAGTAATGAGTCACCTCGAAGTCTTAAAAATATTTGAGCAACAGCAATGGTGTCTTTTTCGCAATAGGTAATAATACGATCTATATCATTTTCTTCATAATAAACATTATAAACTTCGCTTCCGTCTATGTCATCTTTTGGTGAAGGTATACCCAATACATTAGTTAATAGTTTTAGTGATGTATAGGTTTTATAA
This sequence comes from Corallibacter sp., assembly GCF_048381695.1. Lineage (NCBI taxonomy): Bacteria > Pseudomonadati > Bacteroidota > Flavobacteriia > Flavobacteriales > Flavobacteriaceae > Corallibacter > Corallibacter sp. The sequence continues at coordinate 267,623 of NZ_JBLXHI010000001.1, forward strand.
TCGCCAAATTTCCATAGTTCTAATGTGTCTAGATGAGGTACTTCCCAAGGTTTTTTTCCAAAGAGGTTAAGTTTATAAGGCAGTTCAATATTGTGAACAATCATCCTGCGGGCAATGTATGGAAAATCAAACTCTTTTCCATTATGAGCACATAGTAGGTGTTTGTTTTGACTAAAATGAGTAATTAATAAGTTTTTAAAATCTTTTAAAATTTTTATTTCATCACCATGAAAGGATGTTACTCTAAAAGTTCTGATGTCACCTTGCATTTTAAAATAGCCAACTGAAATACAGACAATTTTACCAAATTCAGCCCAAATACCAGCGTGGTCATAAAATGCTTCGGCTGTATATTCGTCTTTTCGCTGATATTGAGATTTAACTTCCCAAAGCGCTTGCTTGGTTTCATCTAAATCTGAAAAATGTTGTTTTTCCGGAACGGTTTCAATGTCCAGAAATAGAATATTTTCAAGATTAAGTTTAGAAATCATAATTTTACTTTTCTAGCATTTTATATGCTTCCTCAATGTATGTGGAAATATCTGGTGTAAAAGTAGCAACGGCATCTCCTGGACCTTTAGAGTGTCCTAAACGTACTATAATCACATTGTCATTTGGCTCAACAATAACGTATTGTCCTAAATGACCACGCATCATAAAAAAGTGCTTATCTTCAACATTCTTTAGCCACCAACCGTAACCGTATTCTGGACTTGCTTTAAATCTCGGTTTGATAGATTTTGCTATAAAGGCAGAGTCTAGCAATTGTTTTCCATACCACTTTCCGTGGTCTTTATATAGTTTTCCCATACGGGCAAAATCTTTAGCGTTACTTGCTATACAGCAATAGGCTTTTACTAAATCATGATCTTCGCTATCTACTTGCCATAAAGCTTGGTTTTTGCTTCCTAAAGGTTTCCAGAAGCTTTCAGTAAGGTAGTTGTAAAGTTTTTTTCCTGTTGCACGTTCTATAACAATGGCTAGCATTTGTGTGTCACCACTAGCATATTTGTAAGCCGTTCCAGGCTCGTTTACAACTTTTAATCCAGTCATAACTTTGGTTAAATCATCATCAAAATAAGCGCGAGTTGTTATTGAAAAAGGAGAATAGTAGCGTTCGTCCCAGTTGGTTCCTGATGCCATGCTAGATAAATCGCCAACGGTCATTTTTGCTGCTTTTCCGTCACAAAATTCAGGTATAAAATCACAAACAGGTTGGTCAAGGTTTTTTATGTAGCCATCCATAATGGCTTTTCCAAGCAAAGCAGAAACATAGCTTTTTGCCATAGAAAAGGAATTGCTTTTTGAGTTTTCATCAAATCCATCATAATAGTTTTCAAACCAAATACTATCGTTTTTTATAATAACATAAGCGATAGTACCATTTTGCTTATTGGTTTCAGAAAGTTTTTCGGTTTCTTTTACAGAATTATAGTCTTTATGATTAGGCCAAGCCTGTGGTCTGTCAATCTCTAATGGTTGATTGTCAAAGTGCTTGTAATCTTCAAGATAGGCTGTCGTGTAGCCTTTCATGTAAATGGTTCTTACGGCTTTTATAAGATAATCAGTATCAGTAATGTAAAGTACAATGATAAGGAGGCCAAATAGAATAACGACCCATTTCAGGAGAGTTTTAAGGAATTTCATTTAGTTTTTTTAGTTTATTAAATATAAACAAAAAATTAAAACAAGCGCTGTTGCTTATAAGGGCTTTCATGTTCTAGCAACCATTTTTTTCTATGCAAGCCGCCGGCATAACCTGTTAAGCTTCCATCGCTACCTATTACACGGTGACATGGAATGATTATCCAAATAGGGTTTTTCCCGTTTGCATTGGCAACAGCACGAATTGCTTTTGGGTCTCCTAGTTGTTTTGAGAGAGCTAAATACGTTGTTGTTTTCCCAAATGGAATTTTAAGCAATGCATTCCAAACAGTTTTCTGAAAGTCAGTGCCTTGAGGATTTAAATTTAAATCGAAATTTTCTCGTGTTCCGTTAAAGTATTCATTGAGTTGATAGACACAATCTTCTAAAACTTCAGGAACAATGGAGGTTATGGTTTCTTCAGAGTTTAATACAGAAACTGAAGCAATTCCGTTTGCATCACCAGTAATTTTGGTAAACCCTAAAGGGCTATTTATGATGCAACTTTCCATTATTGATTTGTGTTTTCGTCATTAATTAGACCGAGTCTTCTAGCTCTGGTTTCCCAGCTACGTCTAGCAAGTAGTTGCAAGTCTGGAATATTATCGCTTTCATCCATAATTTCCATACCAAGAAGCGTTTCAATAACATCTTCCATAGTTACTAAACCGCTTACAGAACCGTATTCATCTACCACAAGCGCCATATGATTTTTACTTTCAACCAATTGCTCAAAAAGTCTTGGTATAGGCATTGAACGGTTTATGATGATAATATTTCTTTTTATATCAGCTAGTTTTTTGTCACCATTACCAAAAGCCATTTCTTTAAAGATTTCATCTTTTAGAACTAAACCAGAAATATTGTCGGAATTATCGTTATATACAGGAATACGAGAAAACCTAACGTTAGAGTTTTTATTAAAAAAGTTCTCAATGGTTTCTGATTCGTTTTCAATTTTCATGACGGTTCTAGGTGTCATAATATCTTTTGCTTGAACGTCTTTAAACGTTAGCATGTTTTTTATCACTTTACTTTCAGATTCTAAAAAAACACCTTTTTCTTCAGCGAGATTAGTCATTGCATGAAAGTCTTCACGACTTAAAACACTACCATGATGTCCTTTGCCACCAATAAGTTTTGTGGTCAATTGAAGTAGCCAAAGAATACCTGACCATTTTAAAGGAAAAATTAATACGGTTAGGGCTTTTGATGTGAAATTTGCTAGTTTTTTCCAGTAAGTTGCACCTATGGTTTTTGGTATAATTTCTGAAGCGATTAAGATTAATAATGTCATAATAGCAGAAACGACTCCAACGGTATTAATACCGAATAGCTCTATTTTGTAAGGTAGCTTTTCAGCTTCAATTCCAACCATCATAGCGCCTAATGTATGTGCAATAGTGTTTAATGTTAGAATTGAAATAAGAGGTTTGTCAACATCTTTTTTTAAATCTTCAAGAATATTGGCGTAGGCTTTGCCTTCTTGTTTTTTAATATTTATAAATGTTGGTGTGATACTTAAAAGCACAGCTTCTAGAATAGAACACATGAATGAGAAAAAGATAGAAATAGTAGCCCAAAAAATGAGTGCACCCATAAGTTTGTTTTGATTTTTTACGAAGTTACGAAATCAATTTCACAACGTCTTTAGCAAAATAGCTTGCAATGATATCTGCACCAGCACGTTTAATAGCTGTGATTTGTTCTAGCATTACGGCATCATGGTCTAGCCAGCCTTTTTCAGCAGCAGCTTTAAGCATAGCATATTCACCTGATACTTGATAAACAGCAACAGGAACATCAACCTCATTTTTGATTTCTCTAACAATATCTAAATAGCAAAGTCCAGGTTTTACCATAACAATATCAGCGCCTTCATCAATATCCATTTCGGTTTCTCTTATAGCTTCAAAACGATTGGCATAATCCATTTGGTAAGTTTTTTTGTCTTTTGGGATATCAATCATATCTACAGGAGCTGAATCTAAAGCATCACGAAAAGGACCATAAAAAGCCGAAGCGTATTTTGCTGAATAACTCATAATGCCTGTGTTTGTAAAACCTTCATCTTCTAAAAGTTCACGAATGCTTAATATGCGACCATCCATCATATCGCTAGGAGCAACAAAATTGGCTCCAGCTTTTGCATGAGATAGACTCATTTCAGCTAAAACATCAACGGTTTCATCATTTAAAATTACACCGTTTTCTATAATACCATCATGTCCATAAGCCGAGTAAGGATCAAGAGCTACGTCTGTCATAACTAGCATGTCAGGACAAGCATTTTTAACTGTTTTTATGGCGCGTTGCATTAAGCCATTAGGGTTAAGAGCTTCGGTGCCTTTATTGTCTTTTAAGTTGTCAGGAACTTTTACAAATAGCAATACAGATTTTAAACCAAGTTTCCATAGTTCTTTTACTTCATTTTGAAGTAAATCTAAACTATAACGGTAGTAATTTGGCATAGAAGGAATTTCTTCTTTTACGTCTTTTCCTTCAACAACAAATAGCGGTACTAAAAAATCGTTTGGAGATATTATGGTTTCACGAACAAGAGAGCGTATAGCTTCGTTGGTTCTTAATCGTCTGTTTCTTTTTAAAGGATACATGGTTGTGGTTTTTATTTGCTAACCCAATTTACAGGGTTTTTAAGTATTTTAATTAATTTTTCTTCTTCGCTATCAGGTTCTGGATGGTGGTTGTAAGCCCATTGTACATGTGGTGGTAAACTCATTAATATGCTTTCAATACGACCATTGGTTTTTAATCCAAATAATGTTCCTTTATCATGAACAAGGTTAAATTCTACATAGCGACCGCGACGAATTTCTTGCCAATCACGTTGTTGTTTTGTATATGGTAAATCTTTGCGTTTTTCAACAATTGGTACATAAGCTTCAAGGAAGCTGTTTCCAACTTCAGTTACAAAATTATACCAATTTTCCATGCTCATTTCTTCGGTTGCTTTGCAATAATCAAAAAACAAACCGCCAATACCACGAGCTTCATTACGATGCGTGTTAAAAAAATACTCATCACAACGAGCCTTGTATTTTGGGTAAAATTCAGGGTTGTGGTTATCGCAGGCTGTTTTACAAACCTGATGAAAATGTTTGGCATCTTCTTCAAAGAGATAGTAAGGTGTTAAATCTTGTCCACCACCAAACCATTGGTCTACAATATCGCCATTAGCATTGTACATTTCAAAATATCGCCAATTGGCATGAACAGTAGGAACCATAGGGTTTTTAGGGTGTAAAACCAAACTTAATCCGCAGGCAAAAAAATCAGCATCTTTTACATTAAAGTAAGCTTGCATACTTTCGGGTAATTTACCGTGAACGCCAGAGATATTTACGCCTCCTTTTTCAAAAACAGCTCCGTTTTCAATCACACGGGTTCTTCCGCCGCCACCTTCAGGGCGTTTCCATATATCTTCTTGAAAGCTAGACTTTCCATCTATAGCTTCAAGTTTTGATGTAATTGTGTCTTGTAAGTCTTGTATGTATTGATAAAATGCAGTTTTCATAACTATTTTTTAAATCGCAATATGAGGTATCCTATAATAGCTGAAATTAGCGAACCTATTAAAATACCAATTTTAGCAGAGTTTATATTAGCTGTTTCTCCTACAAAGGCTAACCCAGCTATAAATATTGACATAGTAAATCCGATACCAGCTAAAAAAGACACGCCAATAATATGCCATATTGAAATTTCTGAAGGTATATTAATCAGCTTGATTTTATTTGCTAACACTACAAATGATGTAATACCAATGCTTTTTCCTAAAACTAAACTTGCGACAATTGCTGTTACTAAATTTATTTCAAGTGGTTCAGAACTATTAATTATAACACCAGCATTTGCAAAGGCAAAAACAGGAATAATAAAGTAAGCAACCCAATCATGTAAATTGTGTTCAATTTGTTGTAATGGAGATTGATATTTGTATGTCCAATCTTCTAAATCATCAATTTGCTGAATTTGTTCTTTGGATAAAATAGGCTTGTTAAGAACACTTGCTTGTTTGATGTTTGTTGTAATTTTAACAAGGTTATCAATAAATTCAGGAGTGTTTATTTTTTGTCTAATAGGCACCGAAAAAGCCAATAATACACCGGCTAAAGTTGGATGTATGCCTGATTTTAAGAATAGCACCCAGATTACAATACCTAGACTTATAGTGAAAAATTTTGAGTAAAAACCTCGATATGATAATATGTATAAAAAGGCTAAAAGCAATAAAGCAACACCTAAAAGACTAAACTTTATAGAGCTGCTATAGAAAATAGCAATAACTAGAACTGCGCCTAAATCATCAACTATAGCAAATGCTGTTAAAAACACTTTTAATGCCAATGGAATTCTTTTGCCTAAAGCGGTTAGTATTGCTAAAGAAAAAGCAATGTCGGTTGCCATAGGAATTCCCCAGCCATTTTGTGTTTCAGGGTTGTTATTGAATAAAAAGAAGCATAGCACAGGTATGGCCATACCACCAAAAGCACCAATTAAAGGAAAGCCTATTTTTTTAGGAGAATTAAGTTCACCAATTAAAAACTCACGTTTTATTTCTAAACCAATTAAGAAAAAAAACACAGCCATTAAACCATCATTTATCCATAATATGACTGGTTTGTTGAGTTCAAAAGCTTCTGTTGTAAAACCAATTTTATAATCCCAAAGCGATGTGTAGCTTTCAGAAAATGGCGAATTTGACCAGACAAGAGCTAAAATAGTGGCTATAACAAGTAGAAGACCACCAAAGCTTTCAATTTTTACAAATTTTTGAAATGGAGATAGTAAAGTTTTTTCAGTCATGATTTATGTCCTTTTATAAAATTTGGATTAAGTCTGTTTTTTAGATTCATAAAGTTCCATATCTAACGTAGATTTTCCGGTAACATATTCTTTTTCTAGCGTTTGTTTCCAGGTAAATCCATTGCGTTCGGCGACACGAATACTTGTTTTATTGGTTTTATGAATAATAATTTGAAGGGTTTCTAATCCTAATTCATCAAACGCATAAGCTTTTGCTGCTTTTATACTTTTGGTCATCCAACCATTACCAGAATATTTTGACCCTAAACAATAAGCGAACTCGCCTTGTTTTTTGTTCCAGTCTAAATTTTTAAGGATAACTAGCCCAGCAACATTATGCGTGTCTTTGTCTTTTATTGCAAATGTAAATTCTGATTGTTCTTTTATTTCTTTTTGTTTCTTTGAAATATAAGCTTTTGAAGCGCTTTTAGAAATATTTTGCTCAAGGGTTTTTGGTAAATAAGCTTGAAATCTTTTGCCGTTTGAAATCATCAAACTGTTTAAGCTAGAAGCATCGTCTAGGTTAAGTGGGGCTAGATAAAATGTTTCAGCGCTTAACATAAGTTTTAGGCATTATATTCTTTAACGGCGTCAATAAATGCTTTAGCATGATCTAAAGGAATGTTTGGTAAAATACCGTGGCCTAAATTTACGATATATTTGTCTTTGCCAAACTCATCAATCATTTGATGTACCATTTTTTTAATTTCAGCAGGTGGTGATAATAGCCTTGATGGGTCAAAATTCCCTTGTAATGTAATATTTCCGCCTGTTAAATAACGTGCATTTCTTGCTGAACACGTCCAGTCAACGCCTAAAGCAGATGCATTAGATTTTGCCATGTCATTAAGAGCAAACCAACAACCTTTTCCGAAAGCAATTACAGGTGCATCGTCTTTTAACGCCTCAATGATTTGATTGATGTATTGCCATGAAAATTCTTGATAATCGGTAGGAGACAGCATGCCGCCCCAAGAATCAAAGACTTGCACTGCATTACAACCAGCTTTTACTTTTTCTTTTAAATAAGCGATGGTAGTATCTGTTATTTTTTGAAGCAATTGATGTGCAGCTACTGGATTTGTAAAACAAAACTCTTTGGCTTTGTCAAAATTTTTGCTTCCTTGACCTTGTACGCAGTAGCATAAAATAGTCCAAGGAGATCCTGCAAAACCAATAAGAGGAATATCGTTGTTTAAAAGTTCTTTTGTTGCTTTTATAGCTTGGTATACATAGTCTAGTTCTACAGTGACATCAGGAACAATAACATTGTCTACATCTTTTTGTGTTCTAACAGGGTTTGGTAGATATGGTCCAAAGTTAGGTTTCATTTGCACCTCAATATTCATAGCTTGAGGAATAACCAGAATGTCACTGAATAATATAGCTGCATCCATACCATAGCGTCTTATAGGTTGTACGGTGATTTCACTTGCTAATTCTGGTGTGCGACAACGCGTAAAAAAATCATATTTTTCACGAATTGCGATAAATTCAGGTAAATAGCGCCCGGCTTGACGCATCATCCATACAGGCGGACGACTAACAGTTTCGCCTTTTAAGGCTCTTAAAAATAAATCGTTTTTAATCATAATTTATCTGAAATATTATGTTGTTGCACTTATTTGAAACACAAATAAGTGTAATAAAATTAAATATAATGTTCGTTTACTAACTCTATAACGCTTTCAACTGTTGGTATTTTTGCCACTCTTACATCACTAAAGTGCTTTTTTGCTTCTTTGGCTGTTGTCTCGCCAATGCAAAAAGCAATTCCGTTAGGAGTATTTTGCTTAATAAAACTTTCAACAGTTGATGGGCTGTAAAACATAACGCCATCTAGTGAGTTGCTAACTTTTTTAGAGTCGTACTTTGTTTGGTAGGCTTCTATAGTGTTAACTTTTATTTCTTCAGCTTCAAGTATATTTGGTAAATCATCTAGTCGTAAATCACTACAGAAATACGTTATTTCGCTACCGTCAATATTATTCAACAGGTATTTAGCTAAAGATTTAGCATTTTTTTCAGAGTGCGTTACAGCACCAATTTTTTGCTCTATAAGTTTTTTGGTTCTGCGACCTACACAATAAATGTTTTCAAATCTAAGAGCATTGGCAGGATGGTTTGTTACTATAGATTCTACCGCATTTTTACTGGTGATTACAACGTTTTTGATAGGTGCTTTAAAAACAGCTGGTTGTATTCTGTTTAGGCTAATTTTTATAGCATCATGACTTTCTACAACAAGATTATCGTTAAATAATTGTTGTTGTGTTTCAGTAAAAGACTTGGTAGAGTATATATTAGTTTTTGATGTTTCTATTTTTAAAGCATCTATCAGTCTTTTGCCTCCGCGTTCTATAATATAATTTGAGCAAAAGCTTGCTATATTTTTGTGTTTGCCTAGTTTTTCGGTACGAGTTACTTCAATTTTTTTAGTACCATCAGGGCTTAATAAAATGCCTTTAAAGTTTACTTCGTTGTCTTTTATAAAAGCTAATGCGCCTATTGGTGCTGTGCATCCACCTTCTAGTAGGTTTAAAAAATCACGCTCTATCTTGGTGCATATTTCGGTTTCTTCGTGATTTATTTCAGCACAAATAGCTCTAGTTTCTTCATCTTCTTCCATAGCAACTACCATAACTGCACCTTGAGCAGGTGCAGGAATCATCCAGTCTAGATTTATAGATAGTTCTGGTTTTATGTTTAGTCTGCCTAATCCCGCAGCAGCAAATATGGCTCCATTCCAGTTGCTGTCTTCTAGTTTTTGTAGTCTTAAGTTTACATTGCCACGAAGGCCAACAACAGTGTGAGTTGGGTAACGATTTAACCATTGAGCTCGTCTGCGCAGGCTTCCTGTAGCGATTATTCCTTCTTTTTGAGAAAGGAATTCCTCATTGTTTTTAAAAACTAGAGTGTCTTTTATATTTCCGCGTTTTAATACAGCTGCTTGTACAATGCCTTTTGGTAATACTGTAGGAACATCTTTCATAGAGTGTACAGCAATATCTATATCGCCGTTAAGCATTGCTATATCTAGCGTTTTTGTGAAAACACCTGTGATTCCTAGTTCGTATAAAGGTTTGTTTAAAACAAGATCACCAGTAGATTTTACGGGTACTAATTCTGTTTTATGACCTAATTTTTCTAGTTGTTTTTGTACTGTTTTGGCTTGCCATAGCGCTAATTGACTATCTCGGGTACCAATACGTATTGTTTTAGACATGTTCTTGAAGTTCTTCTAATTGAAAAACCTTTCTTATAAGTTCAAGGCTTTCTATTGTAGAAATATCGTTATCTTTTAAATGATGCGCAAAATGATTGGTGATTTTCTGAATAATATTATTACTTATCAATTCTGCCTGCTCTTCGTTAAAACCAGTTAGTTTTTTGCGTTGTGTTTCTAGCTCGGCGTTTTTAAAGTCTATCAGTTTATGTTTAAGCGCTTTTATTGTAGGTGCAAATTTTCGTGTTTCTAGCCAGTTATTAAACTCTGTCTCTACATCATTTATAATAGCTTCGGCAAGTGGAATTTGCGCTTTTCTTTTTTCTAAAGTTTCATCTGTTATTGTTGATAAGTCATCTATATGTATGCGTGTTACATGTTTTAATTCTGTAACATTTTTGTGTACATTTTTAGGGATTGACAAATCTAAAATTAACAGTGGTTTTTCAGATTGAATTAAATCTTTGCTTACTGTTGGGTTTTGTGCGCCTGTGGCAACTATTAATATATCAGCAAGATTAATCTCATCTTGTAGGTTTGCATGATCTTTAACTATTAGATTAAACTTTCCAGCAACTTCTTCTGCCTTTGTTTTTGTTCTGTTAATTAAAGTAATATGCTCATTTTTTGTATGCTTAACAAGATTTTCGCAAGTGTTTCTTCCTATTTTTCCTGTTCCGAAAAGTAAAATGTTTTTGTCTGATACATTTTCTACATTTTTCATAATGTACTGAACAGATGCAAAAGATACCGAAGTTGCTCCAGAAGAAATATCTGTTTCGGTTTTAATGCGCTTGCTTGCTTGAATAACAGCGTTGATTAAGCGTTCTAAAAAGGCGTTTAATAAGCTGGATTTTTTTGATAATCTAGCGCTAGCTTTTAATTGACTTATAATCTCAAAGTCTCCTAAAATTTGACTATCCAAGCCAGAGCCAACTCTAAACATATGAGAAATAGCATCTTTGCCTTTGTAAATGTATGCAACCTTTTGAAACTCTTCTACAGTTCCTTTGGTGTTATCACATAGCAACTTTATAAGCTGAAACGGGTGTTCTGCAAAGCCATAAATTTCTGTTCTGTTACATGTAGATGTAACAATTAAGCTTTCAATATCGCTGTTTTGGGCTTGCTTTAGCAGATTGGTTTTAGCTGTGTCATCTAAACTGAAATGACCTCTAATTTCGGCATCAGCCTTTTTATAGCTTAAACCAATTGCATAGAAATATGTTGTTTTTGTAATCGTTTTATTTTTCATAAATCCCTTCGGATATTCTGGGAACAAAAATATATGGTTGATACGAAATAAAATAACGCTTAAAGAACAATAAATGTCGCTGTTGGTTTTTTTGTTATGTTTTTTATGAGAATAAGATAAATGTCATACTTTTGTAGCAATAATAACGTTTTAGCAAACATTAGTTTAGAATCAATCTAAATAACTTTGAAATGAAATCAGATTTTAACGCTTTAAAAAATAACGCTAAAGGGTCGTTCAATGAGGTTGCTATTGAAAATGATTTTTTTGTTTTAACCTATCAAAACAACAATAGTGTTGTAGAGTCTCTTGAGCGAAAAATAGATAGTAGTTTTATACAATTTCATTTTTGTTTAAAAGGAACATGTAAGTTTATTTTTAATGAAGGCAGATACGCTTTAGATATTGAAGATGAAAAAACATTACTACTTTATAATCCGCAGAGAGATTTACCCATACATTTAGAAATAGATCCAGATTCGTGGTTGGTTTCGGTTTTAATATCTATAAAGAAATTTCACGGGTTATTTTCTCAAGAAGCTGATTATATCACATTTTTGAGTGATGATAATAAGGATAAAAAATATTATAAAGACGGAATTATATCACCTTCTATGGCGATAGTTTTGACGCAGCTTTTACATTATAATCTCAATAAATCTATCAAGAGTTTATATTTTAAAGGAAAAGCATATGAGTTATTGAGTTTGTATTTTAATAGAAGTGAAGATGCTAATATAGAGCAGTGTCCGTTTTTAATAGATGAAACCAACGTAATAAAAATTAGAAAAGCTAAAGATATTATCATCTCTAGAATGACCGAGCCGCCAACGCTACAAGAACTTGCAGATGAAATACAATTAAGCCTGAAAAAACTTAAAGAAGGTTTTAAAGAAATTTATGGCGATTCAGTTTTTAGCTTTTTATTTGATTACAAAATGGAAGTAGCCAGAAAATTGTTAGAATCAGGAAATAATAATGTTAACGAAGTTGGACTAAAAGTAGGTTATAGCACTGCTAGCCACTTTATATCAGCATTTAAAAAGAAGTATGGCACGACGCCAAAAAAATATATAATGTCATTATCTTCGTAACTCTTTAAAAAGCATACATGAAAGGAGTCTTACTAGTAAATTTAGGGTCACCAGACAGCCCTGATCCAAAAGATGTAAAAAAATATTTAGGTGAGTTTTTAATGGACGAGCGCGTTATAGATGTACCGCTTTGGGCAAGAAACTTATTGGTAAAAGGTATAATTTTAAATACGCGGCCAAAAGCATCAGCGGCAGCATACAAAAAAATTTGGTGGGAAGAAGGATCGCCGCTTATCGTTATTTCTGAACGCTTGCAAAATAAAGTACAAGAACAAGTTCAAGTTCCCGTTGCTTTAGCAATGCGTTATGGAAGTATGACCATAAAAAAAGGTATTCAAGAATTAGTAGATAAAGGCGTTGATGAGGTATTTTTAATCCCGCTATACCCTCAGTTTGCCATGGCAACTACAGAAACTATTTTGGTATTAGCTGAAGAAATAAGAAAAGCACATTTCCCTGATATAAAAATTACAGATTTACCCGCATTTTATAACAATGCAGACTATATAGATGTGCTTTCAAATAGTATTTCTAAACATTTATCAGGTAAGTCTTATGAGCATTTATTGTTTTCATATCATGGTGTTCCAGAACGCCATATAAGAAAAAGCGATGTAACAAAATCTCATTGTAAAATAGATGGAATTTGTTGTAAAACACCATCAAAAGCACATGAGTTTTGTTATAGACATCAATGTTTAGAAGTAACAAGATTAGTTGCTGAAAAGTTGCAATTACAAGAAGGAACTTACTCAACATCATTTCAATCACGATTAGGTTTTGATCCTTGGTTATTACCTTACACAGATAGAACCATAGAGCGTTTAGGAAAAGAAGGAATTAAAAACATGGCTATAGTAACTCCAGCATTTGTGAGTGACTGTTTAGAGACTTTAGAAGAAATAGCTATGGAAGGTGAAGAGATTTTTCATGAAATGGGAGGTAAGGAGTTTACTACAGTTCCTTGCTTAAATGATGACGATGCTTGGGTAAGCCTATTATCAAAATGGATAAATAACTGGGTAACTAAACCAGAAACACAAACCGTAAATGGCAAATAAAATATCATCTCAAGATTTAGGAACTAAACCTATAAAAAAGCTATTAGTAAAGCAATCTGTTCCTGCCGCTATAGGAATTTTGGTTATGTCTCTAAATATATTGGTTGATACCATTTTTGTTGGAAATTGGATAGGTTCAATAGCCATAGCAGCCATAAATGTTGTGTTGCCAGTGTCCTTTTTTATTGCGGCTTTAGGAATGAGTATTGGTGTTGGAGGATCATCAATTATTTCAAGAGCACTCGGAGCAAATAATAAAGAAAAAGCTTTAAAAACATTCGGAAATCAAATTACGCTTACCTTATTGTTTACTGTAGCTTTTGCGAGTTTTGGTTTGCTTTATGTAGATGATATTATTCCTGCTTTTGGAGGAAAAGGCGCAATTTTTGATCCAGCAAAAATTTACTATAAAATAGTATTGTATGGCGTGCCGTTTTTAGGACTTTGTATGATGGGAAACACGGCAATTAGGGCTGAAGGTAAGCCTAAATTTGCTATGTATGCCATGATGATTCCTTCTATAGGAAATCTAGTTTTAGACTATTTGTTTATTAATGTTTTAGATTATGGAATGGCTGGAGCTGCTTGGGCAACTACAGGTTCTTACATGCTTTGTATTGGTTTTATAATCTGGTATTTTTTATCAAATAAATCTGAATTAAAAATTGATGCTTCGCATTTAAAACTTCAAAAAAATGTTGTTTCAGAAATAGCCTCTTTGGGGTTTGTAACCTTGGCAAGACAAGCTGTGGTAAGTATTACTTACTTATTTATGAATAATATTTTATATAATCTAGGTGGCGAAACATCAGTAACAGCATATGCTATTGTAGGTAGAATGCTCATGTTTGCTTTATTTCCTGTTTTTGGAATAACCCAAGGGTTTTTGCCTATTGCAGGATATAATTATGGAGCCAAAAACTATTCTAGAGTAAGAAAAACTATAAATACAGCTATTGGTTATGCCACAGTATTGGCTACCACTATTTTTATATTATTAATGGTATTCCCAGAGCAAATTACACGCTTATTTACTTCAGATGTTGACGTGCTAAAAGAAGCTCCTAATGATATGCGTTGGGTGTTTGCAATGACGCCTATTATTGCTGTGCAACTTATAGGAGCAGCCTATTTTCAAGCTATAGGAAAAGCCATTCCGGCATTATTACTCACTCTTACTAGGCAAGGATTCTTTTTTATTCCGCTTATTTTAATTTTGCCTAATTTTTATGGTGAAATGGGTGTTTGGATGTCGTTTCCTATTTCAGATATTTTAGCTACCGTAGTAACAGCTTTCTTTTTAAATAGAGAAATACGTAAAACATTAGTTGTCAAAACTTAATTTTATGACTGAATATTACAATTACATAAAAGCATTACACCTCATTTTTGTAATCACGTGGTTTGCCGGTTTGTTTTACATTCCTAGACTGTTTGTTTATCAAATAGAAGCATTTCATAAGCCATCTCCTGAAAAGGAAATTTTAGGAAAGCAGTTAAAGCTCATGGCAAAACGCTTGTGGAATATCATTACTTGGCCGTCAGCTATTTTAGCAATTGTTTTTGCTATTTGGTTGCTTGTTTTACAGCCGTTTTGGTTGCAACAAGGTTGGATGCATGTAAAACTTACATTTGTGATCTTATTGATTTTTTACCACCTAAAAACACATCAGTTTTATAAACAGTTACAACGCGATGAGGTTAAAAAATCATCAAACTTTATGCGTTTATGGAACGAAGGCGCAACATTCATTCTATTTGCTGTTGTTTTTTTAGTTATTCTAAAAAATGCAATAAATTGGATTTTTGGTGTTATTGGAATCTTGGTTTTAGGAATATTATTAATGTTAGGTTTTAAGATTTACAAAAATATTCGTGCTAAAAATCCAGATGCATAAACAGCTTTAAATCTTTGGTGTGATTATTGTTATATTTATCTCATCACAAATATTTTTAAATGCAATTAAGAAAACTATCCTTACGATTTAGAATTTTTATCGCCATGATTCTTTTAGTATTAATGGCGTCTATTTTGATAGCGATAGTAACTATTTATCAATATAACGAAGAAGCAAAAGACTACCATAAAGACCGTTTAGATAGAAAAGAAGAAAACATTCGTGAAAGTATAAATTACACGCTTCGTGAAACTACTTATGAGGTCAAAACAGAACGAATTCCATTAATATTTAAAGAGAAATTAAGCGAAATAGCAGCTATTCATAAACTTCAGATTAATTTGTATGATTTAGAAGGAAGTTTGTTAAAATCATCAAAAGCGAGTTTGTCTTTAGATTCTATTCCAAAATGTATTCAAGCCGAAGTTTTAAACACATTAGCAAACACTGTTGAGCATCGTTATGTAGGCGAGCATATAGAGAACGGAGAAACATATCAAACGTCATTTTCTTACATAACAGATGAGAAGTTTAAACCACTAGCTATATTAAATTTACCATATTTAGAAAACGATGGTTTTTTAGATAATAAACTTAAAGAGTTTTTAGAGCGCTTGGCTTATGCCTATCTTTTTATGCTAATTATAGCAGTTATTTTGGCTTATCTTTTGTCAAAATACATTACCAGATCGCTAAAAACCATTAGCGATAAAATGAATGCAACTAGGTTAGAAAAGCGTAATAAAAAAATAGAGGTTGAGTCTTCAAGTGAGGAGATTGAAACATTGGTAAAATCATACAATGCTATGATTGACCAATTAGAAGAAAGTGCAGTAAAGTTAGCAACTAATGAGCGTGAACAAGCCTGGAGAGAAATGGCAAAACAAGTAGCACATGAAATTAAAAATCCGCTTACACCTATGCGATTAAGCGTGCAAAGTTTTCAGCGAAAATTTGACCCACAAGATGAAAACATTCATCAAAAGCTAGATGAATACACAAAAACGCTTATTCAACAAATAGACACAATGAGCTCAATCGCTTCGGCATTTTCAAATTTTGCTAAAATGCCTGCGCAACAAAATGAATCACTAAACGTGGTAGAAATATCAAAACTTGCTATTGATATTTTTAGTGAAGATTATATAGTATTTGTTTCAGAAAAAGATGAAATCTGGGCAAATTTTGATAGAACACAACTTATTAGGGTAATAACCAATTTAGTAAAAAACGGTATTCAAGCCATTCCAGACGAACAAGAGAACAAAAAAATAGTTGTTAGTGTTTTAGAAACAGAAAAAGATGTGGTTATCTCTATATCAGATAATGGTACAGGTATTTCTGAAGCTAATAAAACGAAGATTTTTGAACCGAAATTTACCACAAAAACAAGTGGAATGGGGCTTGGTCTTGCTATGGTGAAAAATATTGTGGAAACTTATAACGGAAGTATTACCTTTACAACTGAAAAAGATAAAGGCACTGCTTTTGTCGTAAATTTTCCAAAAAAATAAACACAATGACATATAACAATATCCTTTCAGAATTTAACAACGGCATAACAACCATTATAATAAATAGACCTAAAAAGCTAAACGCGTTAAATAAAGAAACTATTCAAGAACTTCATGAAGCGTTTAAAGCTGCAGATGCAGATAAAAACACCAAAGTTGTAATTGTTACAGGAAGTGGAGAAAAAGCCTTTGTAGCTGGTGCAGATATTAGTGAATTTGCTGATTTTGATGTAGAAAACGGCGGAAAACTTGCCGCTAAAGGTCAAGAATTGTTATTTGATTTTGTTGAAAATTTAAGCACTCCGGTAATTGCTGCTGTAAATGGTTTTGCCCTTGGCGGTGGTTTAGAACTAGCTATGGCATGTCACTTTAGAGTAGCGAGCGACAATGCAAAAATGGGCTTACCAGAAACATCGCTAGGAGTTATTCCTGGTTATGGTGGTACACAACGTTTGCCACAACTTATAGGTAAAGGTCGTGCTATGGAATTGGTTATGACTGCTGGCATGATAGATGCTCAAACGGCGCACAATTACGGACTTGTAAACCACGTAACCTCGGTAGATGAATTATTACCGCTAGCCGAAAAAATTGCGGGCAAAATTATGAGAAACTCATCTGTAGCGATTAGTAAAGCTATTAAAGCCGTAAACGCTAATTATAAAGATGGTGTTGATGGTTTTGCTGTTGAAATTGAAGAGTTTGGTAACTGCTTTGGCACAGCTGATTTTAAAGAAGGTACCACAGCCTTTTTAGAAAAACGTAAAGCTGATTTCCCAGGGGAATAGTTTTTAAGTTTTTTATAGATTGTTTGGTGCAAGTTTGTTGATAACCCATTTTCTCTTTAACAGTTTTCAGGAACAATAATATGTAATTTTAAGGTGTCGTATTTTCTATAACAACACCTTATTTTATTTTTTAATGAGTTCCAAGTCTTCTATAAAAGGTCGTGGCGCACAAATTAATGTGCCCAACAAATTCTTTGAATTGCGTCATGAAATGCGTGATGATTTCTTGGAGTATTGTGCCAAAGAAGGAGAGAAACCAGACAAAAACAAAACACTTTATTTACCAATATTTCCTAAAACCATTGTCAACAAAGTTGCAAGTCCAGATGTTGGTATGGCGTATTCTATGAATATGTATCAAGGTTGTGAACATGGCTGTATTTATTGTTATGCCAGGAATACTCACGAGTTTTGGGGTTATAGTGCAGGATTAGACTTTGAACGACGTATTTTAGTAAAAAAAGATGCGCCAAAACTACTAGAGGCTTTTATAACACGAAAAAAATGGCACGCGTATCCAATTGTAATGTCTGGTAATACGGATTGTTATCAGCCTGCTGAAAAGGAATTCAAAATAACAAGGCAATGTCTAGAAGTGTTTTTAAAGTATAGACATCCAGTAGCAATTATTACAAAAAACGCTTTAATACTTCGTGATTTAGATATTTTAAAAGAATTAGCAACGCATAACCTTATAAACGTAAATATATCTATTACATCACTATCTGAAAACACACGTCGTGTTTTAGAGCCACGAACAGCAACCATAAAAAAACGATTAGAAACTGTAAAAATATTGAGTGATAATGGCATTCCTGTAAATGTGATGCTGGCGCCTATCATCCCATCAATAAATAGTCATGAAATATTACCTATGGCAAAAGCAGTGTCAGAAGCTGGAGCTTTAAGTATAGGTCATACTATTGTGAGGCTTAATGGTGCTATTGGAGAAATTTTTACCGATTGGATTCAAAAAACAATGCCGGATCGTGCAGAAAAAGTACTGCACCAAATAGAAAGTTGTCATGGAGGTAGTCTAAACAACTCTACATACGGTAGCCGTATGAGAGGCGAAGGGCAAATAGCAAAACAGATAAATGATTTAATTCATTTAGCGAAGCTCAAGTACTTTAAAAGTAAGAGTATGCCTAAACTTAATTTAGAATTGCACGAGCAATATAAAGATGGACAGTTGAAGTTATTTTAATAAATAAAAGCAGGCGTAAACCTGCTCTTATTATTGATAACTATTAAACTAGTCTTGGGAGAAAAATTAATAGTAGCGGCAATATATAAGATTTAACCTACCTATAAATTAACATATGTTAATTTGTAGGAATTTTATATTTGTTTTCTAATTCTGCTCAATTGAACAGGCGTGATATTTAAGTATGATGCTATTTGAAATTGAGGTATAAGTGAATCAATTTCAGGAATGTTTTTTTGCAATTTTTTATAACGTTCTATAGCGTTTAGTGTAATAAACTCAATTTGCCTTTTTTCGTAGGCTATATAAACCTTTTCTAAAATTTTATTATAGAGATTACTGATGTCTATATGCTTTTTAGCATGCTCTAAAAACATGATAAAATCTACCTCGTAAACCTCACAATCTGTTAGAGTTTCAAATGTAAGTAAAGATGGTTTATCTAAAGAAATAGCTGTTAAGGGACCAACAAAACTTGTAGGAGAATATAAATTTTTATTCCACTCTTTGCCAGATTCAGTAACAATAAAAGATCTGGCTATACCAGAATTTAGCTGATATAATTTAGTACCCTTTTTACCTGCTTCGGCAATTTTTGTATTTGCTTTTAATATCTTTTTAGAAGATACTTGCTGTAATAAATAGAAAGATTCTTCTGAAATATCAAAATAAGATTTTAAATACTCAAAATTAGGATGCATTAATAAATAACATTTACACGCCCTAAAGGTATGATAAAATATATGTTTTTTTAGTTAAAAAAGCCTCAAATATGTACATGATATAAAAGAGGCTTTTAAGGACTTAACAAATTATATTCAAGCTAACTAAAGTCGTTAAGTTGTTTATATGGTTATAGATTTAAGATTTCTTCAAACTTGTAGTTTTCTGTTTTTAGGATTAATTTATAAGTTCCAGTTCTTTCTTCAGAAAGTTTTAGGATAGTTTCTAAAATTAATTTGTCCTTTAGGGTTGTTGCGTATATCATTTCAAAACCCCCAATACCATCTTCATAGTAAAGTTTTATATCAAGAGGCTTTTTGTTTAGCGTTAATTGTGAGATAAGCACTTTACTGCCTTTTAGTGACACTATAGGTTTGTAGAATTTTACAGATTTTTCTTCATGAAAATCTATAGCTTCTAATGTTACGCTAAACGGTTTTGTGTTTATTTCTAGATCTTTTTCTAATTCAAAGTAATAATTTCCCGTAGGCAATAAAGTGAAATCAAACTTTTTTGAATAGTAGCCTTCAGCCTGTATTTCTTCTTTATAAATTATTTGGTTGTCTTCATCTTTAAGGCTTAATAAAGACCCTTTTTTTACATTAGAGAATGTAACATAGGTTTCTTTTGCTTTTACGTTTCCAAAATTTAGTAATGTAGTAAATAATGCTACAAGCACTAAACTGTTTTTAATTAATCTTTTCATGACATTACTTTTTATAGGTTATACAAAAAATTTATAGTCCAAAATTATGCTAGAAGTAAAGAATTAAAAACATCAAAATTTTCTAATTTATATGTAAAATTAACCGTTATTATAATGTTAATTAATTATTAAGTTAAAATAACACATAAAAGGGTTAATAAATCATAGAAGTTTACCATTTTATGTGCTACCTTTGTTTTAAACTTAACTATCTAATTTTGAGGATAAAACCAACATATGAGAAAGTAAGTACCAGTTTTGGGAGTTCTATTTTAGTAAAGCAACATACCGAATCTCTAGAGGCTGTACGTAGTAATAATGGTAAATGGCATTTCCATCCTGAATTGGAGCTTGTTTATGTAAATAAAGGACAAGGAAAGCGGCATATAGGAAATCATTTATCTTACTTTAATAATAGTCAGCTTATTTTATTGGGTTCTAATTTGCCTCATTATGGGTTTACAGATAGGTTAACAAGTAAAGGATCAGAAACAATTATTCAATTTAAGCCTGATTTTCTTGGAGAGCTATTTTTTTTAAAGCCTGAAATGGCAGCAATAAAACAGCTTTTAGAGCGAGCGAAACAAGGCATCCTTTTTCAACCTGAAACAAAAAAGTATGTTGGTCCAAAAATAGAAAGCCTTATTCATTATGAAGGGTTTGAACGCATTATCAAACTACTAGAAATATTAAATGATTTAGGTAAATCTACAGACTATACATTATTAAATGTTGATGGTATTGCTTTTGAAACCGAACCTAAAGACAATGATAAGCTTAACATTATTTTTAAGTATATAAATAACAATTTCACGCGTCAAATTACTTTAGAGGAAATTGCTGATAAAGTAAGCATGACAGAGCCTGCTTTTTGTAGGTATTTAAAAAAAGCAACAGGAAAAACCTTTACCAAATTAGTAAATGAGTATCGAGTAGTTCATGCTACAAAGCTTTTAAACGAAAGTCAATTGAGTATTACCGATGTTTGCTTTGAAAGTGGTTTTAATAACTTTTCTCATTTTAATAAACTGTTTAATGAAATTACAGGGAAAAGTGCTTCAAAATACCGCGCAGAAATAAAACATATTATTCAGTATTAATTACTGTTTTCCTTCCCATTCAGCATAAAAATGTTCTAAATATTGAAGCATAAATGTATGGCGTTTTTCAGCAAGTTTTTTTCCTGTTTTTGTATTCATTTTATCTTTAAGCAAAAGAAGCTTTTCATAAAAATGATTGATGGTTGGTGCTGTTGATGATTTATATTCAGCCTTGCTCATGTTTAAATTAGGAGCTATT
This sequence comes from Corallibacter sp., assembly GCF_048381695.1. Lineage (NCBI taxonomy): Bacteria > Pseudomonadati > Bacteroidota > Flavobacteriia > Flavobacteriales > Flavobacteriaceae > Corallibacter > Corallibacter sp. Next base: position 288,865 of record NZ_JBLXHI010000001.1, read on the forward strand.
TCCGGATTGTAAAGAGCTCTATCTTTAAACCCGCCATAATTAAAAGCTCTAGCAATTCCTATAGCTCCAAGCGCGTCAAGTCTGTCAGCATCCTGAACTACATCTAGTTCAGGAGAGCGAAACGTTTTATTGATATCTAATGATGAACTATAGGAAATGTTTTCAATAATTTTAATTACATGCTGAATAGTTGCTGTGTCAACATTAAGGTTCTCTAAAAATTCACTAGCTATTTTAGGACCTATACTTTCATCTCCATTATGGAATTTGCTATCAGCAATATCATGAAGTAATGCACCAAGCTGAACAACAAGAGTGTCAACATTTTCATGGTTGGCAATAAGTAATGCATTTTTATAAACGCGTTCTATATGAAACCAATCGTGACCACCTTCAGCGTCTTTCAGCGTTTGTTTTACGAAAGCAATTGTTTTTAAAATTATTTCTGAATGATTCATGGCTAAATAGCAGGTTCAACCCATTTAAATTGATATGAATTTTCAGGGACTTTCATACGCTCAGATAAGCGCGTTAAACGACTAGGAAGTTTCATTAAATAATCTCTAGCTTTTTCAGCCTCATCAGTTAGGTTTGTTATTTTATCTATTTCCCAACGCTTGATGAGTTTTTGTAATATATCTACATAATCTTGAGATGTGTAAACACCAATACGTTGTGCAGTATTTGAAAATTCCTCAAATGCAGTGCTTATTTTTTCTCCTGATTCTCTTAAAAAATGTGCTGGCATAGTTATTTTAAGCTTCATCATGTGTTGAAAAGCTAGCATCATTTGGCTTGGGTCAACCTTAAAAATACGCTCAACAAATTCACAATATGCGTGATGATGACGCATTTCGTCACCAGAAATTATTTTACACATTTTTGCCAATTGTTTATTGCTTTTTTCTTTAGCAATTTTTGCCACACGATTGTGTGATATATAAGTAGCTAACTCTTGAAAGCTTGTATACAAAAAGTTTTTGTAAGGATCTCGATCAGTACCAATATCAAAACCATCAGCAATAAGATACTGTGTGGTTTTTTCTATTTCTTTCATATTTACACGACCAGATAGGTAAAGGTACTTGTTAAGCACATCACCATGACGGTTTTCTTCAGCAGTCCAATGTCTTACCCATTTTCCCCAAGAATTTCTACCTACTTGATCTACACCTTCTACATCCATAAGCCAAGATTCATAAGTAGGTAAGGCTTCTTCAGTAATCATATCGCCAACCAAAACAACCCAAAAATCATATGGTAGCTCTTTTGATAATTCACGTATTTCTTTTACGTCATCTAAAAAGCTATCGCTTTCAGAGTTAGGTAAAAAATCTGTAGGTTGCCAAATTTTTTCAATAGGCATTAAATATTTTTTTATTAGAGAGTCAACATCTTTTTCTAAAAACTGCATGACTTCTAATCTTACGTTCTTTAAGGACATGTTTAGATTTTTATGGGTTTATACTAGAGGTTATTGTGGCCTCTATGTTTTTTATGAGCTCTTGTTTATCTGTTGCAGAAGCAAGCTTTGTTGGTTTATGAACCGTAAATGATACATTGGCACCTAATCCCATTGGGTATTTGCCGTATTTTAATAATTTCCAAGAGTTGTTTATTGTAATAGGAACAATAGTGGCAGAAGGAATTTTCTTGAATAAAACTTCTAAACCTTTAGTTTGAAAAGCTTTTGGTTTTCCGTTTTTACTTCGCGTACCTTCAGGAAAAATAACAGCTGCTCTATGGTTCTTTTCTATGTATTCTCCAAATTTCATTATGGCAGGTAAAGACTGTTTTGGGTTTTTACGATCTATTAAAACAGAGCCACCATGGCGCAAATTAAAAGAAACACTAGGGATGCCTTTACCTAATTCTTTTTTGCTAATAAATTTTGGGTGGTATTTTCTCATGTACCATATTATAGGAGGAATATCATACATGCTTTGATGATTAGCTACAATAATTAGTGGTTGGTTTGGTTCTATATCATACGGGTTTGTAAACGTATATCGGGTTCCTAAAATATTAGTACACCTCATTATAAAAAACTGTAACCAATCAACGCTTACCTTATGAGCATTGTAACCAAAAAGTTTAAGACAAAACCACTGAATCGCATGAAAAATAACCAATATTCCTAAAAAACATAAAGAATATATTGTGGTTAATATGTATGAGAGAATTTTAATCATATACAAAATTAAAAAACCACGTTTTAAAACGTGGTTTTATTTTAATTTATTTAACAGCTGTTTAGCAGTGCTCATTGTAAGCATCCATAAGGTTTTCAGCGATTAAATCAGCTGGTCTTCCTTCAATATGATGACGCTCAAGCATATGAACTAATTCTCCATTTTTAAATAAAGCCATACATGGCGAGCTTGGAGGAAACGGAATCATGTGTTCACGAGCTTTGTCTACAGCTTCTTTGTCAACACCTGCAAAAACAGTTACGGTGTGATCTGGGCGTTTTGCATTTTGTAAACTTTGTTTTGCTCCTGGGCGTGCATTTGCAGCGGCACAACCACATACCGAGTTTACTACAACAAGCGTAGTTCCTTCTTTAGCTAAAGCAGCGTCAACAGCACTTGCTGTTTGTAATTCCTCAAAGCCAACACTTGTTAAATCTTCGCGCATTGGTTTTACTAATTCTGCTGGATACATATATTATATTTTTTATGATTATTGTTTAATATGGCAAAGATACCAATTGTGTAACAAACAGCACATCTGTTCTACTAACAAATAGTATATTTGACGATAAATAAAATTGATAGTTATATGAGTTTTACAAAATGGATTGGTGCAGCTTTAGGATGGTCTTTTGGTGGGCCAATAGGTGCTATTATTGGTATGGCATTAGGAAGCATGGTAGATGCAGTATCTGATGGAAAGGAACGTCCGTTTTTAGGGCAAGACCAATCAAGACAAAGGCAGCGTACAACTTATAGATCTAGACAAGAGCGTCCGCAAACACAATCGGGAGATTTTGAGGTGAGTTTATTAATATTAGCTTCAGTTGTTATAAAAGCCGATGGCAAGCAAGATCAGCGCGAATTAGATTTTGTACGTCAACAGTTTGTTAATATGTACGGTAAAGAACGCGCTAATCATGCGTTTAAGCTTTTTAAAGGAATTAATAAGCAACAAATACCTACACGCCAAGTATGTTTGCAAATACAGCGTATGATGGATCATCCATCACGATTGCAATTGCTTCATTTTCTTTTTGGAATAGCTAAAGCAGATGGTCATGTTACTGAATCTGAAGTAAAACAAATTTATACCATTTCTGGGTATTTAGGTATAAGCTCTCGCGATTATGAAAGCATTAAAGCCATGTTTTATAATAGTAGTGATAATGCTTATAAAATTTTAGAAATTGATAAAAACGCTTCAGTGGCTGAAATAAAAGCAGCTTATAGAAAGATGGCAAAAAAATATCATCCAGATAGAGTTGTGCATTTAGGCAAAGAACATCAAGAAGGCGCCGAAGAAAAATTTAGACAAGTACAAGAAGCTTACGAAAAACTTCAAAAAGAGAAAGGATTCTAAATGTATTATTTATTAGGAACCATAGCAGTGTTTGTAATAGCTTATATTCTCATTAAGCTAACAGTAAATACAAAGGAAAACCCAGATTCTCAATTGGGTATTATGGATCATCCAAGTACATTTAAAAAACAAGATATTGAAATGGTTGATAAGCGTTTAGGTGAAGACGAAAAACCAATAAAGTAAAACTGTGGCATAGTAATTGTTTTTTTGGTAGATCATAAACTAAAAAACCAATCATATGAAAATCACTCTTTCTTTATTCGTTATAATTGTACATTTTTTATCAGTTGCTCAAACAAAAGGTATTGTTGGGACTTATGAAATGCGATTAGATTCTAGTAACGCTTTAGTTGTAGATACGTTAGTTTTAAACAATGATGGTACGTTTGTTTATCATGTATACGACAAGCATGATGGAGGTATTCCGCCAGAAAGAAACATGTATGGAAAGGGTACCTGGAAACTTGAAAATAATATTGTTGTTTTCAAGACAACCACTTCAGATATTGATAAAACACACACATTAAATTTCAATAATTCTAAAGCAAGATTTATTACAAAATCTCCAAGAGATAAAACGAATAGGGAAGTACCGACTTCGTTAAGGTTTTTTAAGTCGAATATTTTTTGGGTAAAAGGACGAGACTTATTAAAAAAATAAATTAACCCCTAAACAAAAAGAAATCATCTTTCATGTCTTCAATTTGAGCGTCTTCATTGGTTATAATATAATCAATGGCTTTTGACGTGAATGCATCACCTTTTTCGGTTAAAGAAACAATCCGATTATTAATTTCTATCATATTGTTTTTTAATGCTAAATCTAAAACGGTTTTACTTCGTACTTTTTGCCAATTAATATGCTCGTTTAGGTGATTTACATGGCGTTCGTTTTCTTCGTTGTGATTTTTTAAATGCAATAAGAATGTAAGTAAAGAGACTTCAGTACGTTGTTGTTTTTCTCTGTATAATACAGCGATTATGCCTTTGCTTGGAGCAAAAAGATATACTATAAAAAATATCACACCAAGCATAGTTGTGATTGAACCAGCTATCGAGGCATCTAACCAGTGGGCAAACCAGTAGCCAGTAATGGCGCTTAAAACACCAAACAAGCAAGAAAGTAATAACATCTTTTTTAAATCTGTGGTAAGTAAGTAGGCCGTTGCGGCAGGTGCAATCATTAATGCAACAACTAATATTGCGCCAACAGCATCAAATGCACCAACTGTGGTTATAGAAGAAACGGTCATTAAGCCATAATGTATTACCACAGGAGAAAACCCTAAAGCCGCAGATAAACCAGCATCAAAAGTGCTTACTTTTAGTTCTTTAAAAAAAGCAAAAAGCAATGTTATGGTTACTGTTAATATGCTGCCTATTATCCATAAAGATTTCGGACCATAATCCGTTCCAGAAATCATTAATCTATCAAAAGGAGCAAAGGCAAGTTCGCCTAAAAGTACAGCATCAACATCCAGATGCACATCATTGGCGTTTTTTGCTATGAGAATTACACCAATGCTAAACAGTGCTGGGAAAACAAGTCCAATAGCAGTATCTTCTTTTACTAATCCTGTTTTTTGAATACGTTCTACTAACACAACGGTTATAATGCCTGTAAAAGCAGCTAAAAATATAAGTAATGGATTGTTGAGGTCTTGCGTGATAAAAAAACCAATAACAATTCCTGGTAAAATAGAGTGACTAATGGCATCGCTAATCATAGCCATTTTACGAAGCACTAAAAATGTACCAGGAATAGCACAAGCAATAGCCACTAAACTAGCAATTAACTGTATTTCTATTTGTGCGCTACTCATCGTCTTTGGTTTGTTGATTATATAGGTTTGCCGCCTTTTCAAACCCTTGTTTTGTTAAGCTCCACATATTTCCTTCAATGATTACATAGTTTTTGTCTACTAGTTTTTGAAGTGTTCCTCTTGTAAACCCTTGAAAGTTGTTTAATATTTTAATAGCATGCGGATGCGATATGTTTTCGTGACCTTCTGCTATATGATACATAAAAGCTAAAGTTTTATGAAGTTCTAAATCACGTCTGTTTTTTATAAACCTTATTTGACGAAACAATAAGCCTCTACTTGGTGAAAATACAAATGAAAAAAGGACAAATACACTTGCAACAAGTACAATTACAGGTCCTGTTGAAAGGTTGTTTTGACTGGCACTAATGGCTGTTCCAAAAACCCCAGAGAAGGCACCAAAAATAGCTGCTAGAATAACCATAGTTGATAAACTATTTGTCCATTGTCTTGCAGCTGCTGCAGGAGCTAATAACATAGCACTCATTAAAACAACACCTACGGTTTGTAAGCCTAATACAATTGCTAGAACAATAAATGACGTGATTAAAACATCAATAGTTTTTGTGTTGAACCCTAGTGTTTTCGTGTAATCAGCATCAAAGAGTAAAATTTTAAATTCTTTCCAGAATAACAGCATAATAACTAAACAAACTCCTGTTACAATTGCCATAAGCCAAACATCATTTACGACTAGTGTTGCGGCTTGCCCAAACAAATATTTATCTAATCCGGCTTGGTTAGCGTTAGGTTGTTTTTGAATAAATGTTAGTAACAACATTCCAAAACCAAAAAACACAGAAAGAATAAGTCCTAATGCCGTATCAGATTTTAAATGTGTTTTTGTAATGATACCTCTAATCCAAAAGGTCCCAATCAATCCACTAATCAAGGCTCCTAAAAGGAGTATATGAGTGTCTTTAATTCCTGTGACTAAAAAGGCAATGGCGATTCCTGGTAATGCTGCATGAGAAATAGCATCACCCAATAAGCTTTGTTTTCGTAGCACAGCAAAACTTCCTAGCATACCTGTAATAGCACCTAGAATTGCGGTTCCAAGTGTAATGGTTCTTAAGGTGTAATCGTTAATGATTAAAGAAAAATACTCTTGTAAATTCATTACTCTTGTATGCTTACTTTGTAATTAATTCCGTAGGTTTTAGTTAAGTTATCATCATTAAAAATATCCATAACAGGACCTGTGGCAATCTTTTTTACGTTTAGAAATGTTACCCAATCAAAATATTCAGGCACAGTTTGTAGATCATGATGTACAACAATGACTGTTTTTCCTGCTTTTCGTAATTCTTTTAAAATATTGATAATGGCGACTTCGGTTGTTGCATCAACACCTTGAAAAGGCTCATCCATGAAATAAATAGCAGCATCTTGTACAAGAGCTCTTGCCAAAAAAATACGTTGTTGTTGTCCCCCAGAGAGCTGGCTAATTTGCCTGTTTTTAAATGGAAGCATACCAACTTTTTCTAGAGCTTCTAACGCTGCTTTTTTTTCTTTTTGGCCAGGACGTTTTATCCAGCCTAAACTTCCGTAAGTTCCCATCATAACAACATCTAGAGCTGTAGTGGGGAAATCCCAATCAACACTTCCTTTTTGAGGAACATAAGCTACAAGCTCTCGTTGCTTTTCATAAGGTTTCCCGTAGATTGAAACGCTTCCTGCTATGGGTTTTAAAATGCCTAAAATAGCTTTTATAAGCGTAGATTTTCCTGCGCCATTAGGTCCTACTATAGCCATAAGCACGCCTTCAGGAATTTCTAAATCTATATCCCAAAGTACTGGTTTGTAGTTGTAAGCAACAGTTAAGTCATCAACTTTTACGGCTAGTTTTTTCATTATTTTAATGCGTTTACAATTGTGTTTACATTGTATTTAAACATCCCAATATAGGTGCCTTCTTCAGTGCCAGCATTACCTAATGCATCCGAGTATAATGTACCGCCAATTTCTACATGGTGGTCTTTTGAATTTACGGCTGCTTGTAATGCCTCAATAGTACGTTTTGGTACAGAGCTTTCTACAAAAATGGCTTTTACTTTGTTTTCTATAATAAAAGCAGCTAATTTTTGTACGTCTTGAACACCGGCTTCTGCTGCAGTTGAGATACCTTGAAGACCAACAACATTAAATCCGTATGCTTTTCCAAAATAACTAAAAGCATCATGGGCGGTAACTAAAATACGTTTTTCTTTAGGAAGAGTTTCAATGCGGGTTTTTATTTCACTTTCTAAAGCGTTTAGTTTTGATATGTACTCTTTACCATTGGTTTCAAATATTAATTTGTTTTCTGGATTTGCTTCGGAAAGAGTCTCAACAACATAGTTGGTGATAGATTTCCAATAGTCTATATTAAACCAAACATGAGGATCATAATTACCTTTAAACAATTCTGATCTGATGAGTGTTTTAGGATCTAAAGCATCAGAAAGAGCAATTGTTTTAATGTTTTGGTGTGCCATTTTTTCAAATACTTCAACCAATTTACCTTCAAGGTGCAATCCGCCATAAAATATGATATCAGCATTTGCAAGCTTGGTGACATCACCTTCACTAGCTTTGTATAAATGTGGGTCGACACCGCTTCCCATAAGTCCTTGTACATTTATACTATCGCCGCCAATGTTTTTTACTAAATCGGTGATCATAGTCGTAGTGGTTACTACATTTAATTTGCCGTTGCTTTGTTTTTCTTGTTTACAGCTTGAAAACATCAGCGGTATAGATAGTAGTAAGAAAAATATTTTTTTCATAGGTCTAAATATTTATTGCGAATTTACTAAATATTCAATAATTTAATTAAGATTATAACGTATTCCGAAAAATAAGCGTCTACCTTGATTAGGTGCATAAACATAAGAAGGATCAAAAGTTAGTGCATAAGGGTTATTTGGAGTAGGTATGACGCTTCCATCAGGATTGAAGCTTACTTGCTCATCAAAAGGATCATTAGCACGTGCTATAATAAAAGGTTCTCCTTTATTAGGTGTCCAGTTTAACAGGTTTTTAATGCCGCCATAAAACTCGAAATTTTTTAGTCCATCATAAGTTAGTTGTATATTTTGAATGCTCCACGTTGGAGATTTGTCACTTCTAGGGTCTAATTTTCCAAGTGTTGGTAATCGCATTGGTCCATAAACGTTTCCTGTGTAATCTAAAGTTAAGTTTGTTTTATAGTTTTTATAAGATATAGCCCAAGTTCCAGAAAATTTTTCGGTTAGAATTTGATTTATTGTGTTGTCATTTTCGGTTTGTGATACATCTTGATATGTTACTCCCAGAAGTGCTTTTATACCATTTTCAAAAACAGTGTCTATATTTAAGCTAGCTCCTTTTGATGTAGCATAACCATCTAAGTTGCTGTAAATAATTTTGTTTGGGTTGGTATCATAATCAGGAAGAATAGCATTTGTGAAATGTGTATACCAAATAGATGCATCAAATGTAAATATCATCCCATTTTTGGTGTAAAGTTTTTTAAGGTAGTTAATGTTTATATTATATGATTTTTCAGGTTTTAATGTTTCTTCAATAACAACATCTCTTGCACCTGTTAGAGCGGCATGCTCTTCAGTGAAAAGGTTTACTACACGAAATCCGGTACCAGCATTTAATCTAATGATATCATTGTTTGTGGGTTTATATCGATAAGCAATTCTTGGAGTAAATATAGAGCCGTGACGTTTGTCATAATCATACCTAGCGCCTAGCAATAATTTTTGTTTTGCTGAAAGTGTTATTTCATCTTGGGCAAATAATGATGGAATTACGACTTCGTCAGCTTTAATTGTAGCAGTAGTATTATCGTTATAAAAATTGTAACGAGCTGCCGTGCCAAAAAGTAAGTCATGTTTTTTTAACGTTTTGTCCCAAACCAATTGCCCGAAGCCTATACGCTGTTGAGCTATGTATGGTGTGTTGCCATACACAGAGTTTTGGTCATGGTCTGAATATGAAAACTGAAAGTTTACCTTTTCCTTAATTGGTAATTGATAATTACCAATAATCTCAAATCGTGATGTGTATATGCTTTCACCATAAATTACATCTCCACCTCTAAAGTTTTTGTTCCACTGCATTTCGCCGCCCCAACGATCTTCATAAAAATATCTACCTGCTAATGAGAACTTACGGTTATTATTGCGCTTGAAATCCCATTTCTGAAAAATTGAAATTCTATCTTGTAGTGTTATATCAGTAAAGTTATCGTTGTTATTGTCTATAGGATTAGAGTAGTTGTAATAATTTGTACCAAGTAACAAGGTTGCTTTTTGTCCTATTTTAGCTTTGTATCCTAAATCCAGATTGGCTTCTCCCCAGCCAGTAATAAAGCCATCTGCTGAAAATTTTGGTGCGTTTTCAGGATGTTTCGTTATAATATTTATCAAACCACCAACAGCTTCGCTACCATAGAGTGAGGAAGCTGGGCCTTTTACGACTTCAACTTGATCTATTAGTGAATTAGGAATTCCAGACAATCCATAAACTGTGGATAAACCACTAACAATAGGCATACCATCAATTAAAACTAATGTGTATGGACCTTCTAGTCCGTTAATGTGAATGTCGCCAGTATTACACACATTACAATTAAGTTGTGGCCTAACACCATTAACGTTTTGTAATGCCTCAAAAATATTAGAGGTTGGATTTTTCTTTAAAAATGCCTGCGAATAAATCTCAACGGGCACAGGACTTTCTAATCTATTTACGGGCTTGAGTGTGCCTGTGACAACAATTTCATCAAGATTTTCAGCTTGCTCAAACGTAAAGTTAATTTCAAGGTTTTTAGAGTTTATAGATATCTTTTTTTCAATGGTTTTATAACCAGTAAATGAAGCGACAATGATATAATCTCCTTCAGTAACATTTTTTATAGTGTAATTACCATTCTCATCTGTTATATCGCCTTGAGTTGTGTTTTTTAAATAAACATTAGCATACGTAAGGTTTCCTTCGTCGTTTTTAATATTCCCTGAAATGTCAGCTTTGTTTTGCGCTTGCGATACTGTAGTGATTATTGTTATTAAGCATATATAAATTAGCTTCATTTTAAATTAATTTTAATCAAATATAAATATATTTTTAGATTAGACTAAAAATATATTTAAAAAATTATATAACGTATATTTGTTTTTAGAAAAAGTAATTATGATAACACTAACAGAAGAGAACTACATTAAAGCTATTTTTCATTTGAGTTTGCAAGGGAAAGAGACCGTCAGTACCAATGATTTAGCAGAAGCAATGAATACTAAAGCATCTTCTGCTACAGATATGATTAAAAAGCTGTCAGAAAAAGGTTATGCTAATTATAAAAAATATCAAGGTGTTATTCTTACAGATTCAGGAAAAAAAGTAGCTCTTAGTATTATAAGAAAACACCGTTTGTGGGAGGTTTTTTTAGTTGATAAATTAGGCTTTACTTGGGATGAAGTGCATGAAGTAGCAGAACAGTTAGAGCATATAAAATCTCCAAAGTTAATTAATCAGTTAGATCGCTTTTTAGATTATCCTAAACATGATCCTCACGGAGACCCAATACCTGATATAAACGGAAATATGCCAATAGTTGAAAAAACACTACTGTCTCAAGCACAAGTGGGTCATATTTATAGTTGTATTGGTGTTAACGATAGTTCTGCGGAATTTTTACAATATTTAGATACGAATAATATTCGACTAGGATCTGAAATAGAAATCATGTACATAGAACCATTTGATAAATCTATCAAGATAAAGGTAAACAACAATGAATTTACAGTGTCTAATAGTGTGGCAAAAAACTTATATTTAAAGAAAAATTAAAGACTTTATAAACCATTACGTCTTGAATAAATTAATCTATATATTTATTTTTCTCTTTGCTTTATCTGGATTTTCTCAAGATACCATTCAGGTGAGATCGCCTAAAATCATTACGAAGTTGGGTTATGGTAAAATGTTAAATAAGGAAGGTATTTCTGTTAAGTTTGTAAAGGTAATTTCAGATTCTCGTTGTCCTAAAGGCGTTAATTGTATTTGGGCAGGAGAAGCAGAAGTTTTAATTGATGTTTTTAAAAACGGTGTAAAAAAAGAGCAACGTATTATAAAAGTTTCTTCCAGCTATTTAAGCAATGCGTCTCTGGTTACTGTTTTAGATGGTTCAGAACTACATGTAATGAATTTAGCTCCATATCCAGAATATGATATAAAAATTAAACCAGAAGAATATTACTTACAGCTGGTAACCAAGCTTGTTGAATAGATTATAATTACCAATAGGTAAGGTTGAAAACAAATCAATGACAACCACAATCATTACCGCTTCCGCAGTTTTTTGAAGAAGATTTTTTTCTTGGATTCCAAACAAATTTCATAACTAAAAATCCAACAGCAATAACTAAAGCTGTGATGACTAGTACTTCTTGAATAAAAGGATTCATAACAGTTTTATTTTAATAGTTGATATGTAATTAGAGCAACAACATAAGCAAATGAACTCATGAAAACTAATTGTGATGTTGGCCATTTCCAGCTATTAGTTTCTCGTTTTACAATTGCTAATGTACTCATACATTGCATAGCAAAAGCATAAAATAGCATGAGAGAAATTCCTGAAGCAAAATTAAAAACAGGTTTTTTTGTAACCGGATGAATTTCAGATGCCATTCTGTTTTTAATAGTATCTTCGTCATCACTACCAACACTGTATATAGTTGCTAGTGTTCCTACAAAAACCTCTCTGGCAGCAAATGATGTAATTAAAGCTATCCCTATTTTCCAGTCGTAACCTAAAGGAGAAATCATTGGTTCAATAGCATGGCCAGCAATACCTATATAGCTGTTTTCTAATTTAAATGAAGCAATATGTTGATTTAGTTCATCTTCAGATATATTATCATTAGCAAATTGCTCGCTTATTATAGTTTCAGCATTATTAAAATTATCTCCAGGGCCATAAGAAGCTAAAAACCACAATACAATTGAAATAGCTAAAATAATTTTACCAGCACCTAAAACGAAAGCTTTAGTTTTTTCAATAACAGTTATAGCTACATTTTTAAACAAAGGTGTTTTGTAGTTAGGCATTTCTACTACAAAAAATGTTTTACTCTTTATTTTTAGTGTTTTGTGTAAAACAAATGCAGAGCCAATGGCAGCAACAAACCCAATAATGTAAAGCAACAACAGGGTTAATGCTTGAAGACTAAACCCTAAAAAAGATCCTTCAGGGATAACCAAAGCTATTAAAATTAAGTATACAGGTAAACGAGCAGAACACGTAGTAAACGGTGTGACTAAAATGGTTATTAATCGTTCTTTCCAGCTCTCAATATTTCGTGTTGCCATAACAGCAGGTATAGCACAAGCTGTACCAGACATAAGAGGAACAACACTTTTTCCGCTTAAACCAAATGGACGCATAACTTTATCCATTAAAAACACGACGCGACTCATGTAGCCACTTTCTTCTAAAAGTGCCAAGAAAAAGAATAAAAAGGCAATTTGAGGTATAAAAATTACAACGCCTCCAATACCTGGAATTATTCCATCAGCCAATAGGCTTGTAAAAGAACCTTCTGGTAGTGTGTTATTTGCCCATTCGCTTAAAGAAGCAAATGTATTATCAATAAAGTCCATTGGAATACCAGACCAGTCATAAATAGCTTGAAAAATAAGCAGTAATATTGCAGCAAATATCAAGTAACCCCAAACTTTGTGCGTTAATATTCTGTCTAGTCGTATTCGTAAATCTTTTGCAGAGCTTAAGTCTATAGTTTGTCCTTTTTTTAGGATATTGTTTATAAACTGGTAGCGCTTTATGGTTTCTTTTTGTTGTAACCTTTTTAAATCAGAGTTGCTTTTGGTTTTAAAATCTTCTAAAGCATCAAAAGCTTGACGGTCTATTTTTCCAAAATTAACATCTTGTGTAATAACTAACCACAGTTTGTATAGTAACTGGTTTGGGAAAGCGCTTTTTAAATCCTTAAAATAGGTTGGATCTATATCATTAGCATTTAAGCAAGGTTTTGTAGACAGGTTTTTGTAATCTGTAATTAGTGTTTTTAATTCAGAAATACCTGTTTTCTTTTTAGTGCTAATTAATGCTATTTTAGTGTTAAGCTCTTTTTCAAGAGTTTCTATGTCTAATGAAATACCTTTGTAAACCATTCTATCTGACATGTTAATGGCAAGAATGGTAGGAATTTCTAAATCTTTTATTTGTGTATAAAGTAGCAGGTTTCGTTTTAAATTTTCTACATCACAAACCACAACGGCTACATCAGGATAATCTTTATCATTTTTGTTAAGAAGTAATTCTATAACAACACTTTCATCTAGAGAGGAAGCGTTTAAACTGTAAGTTCCAGGTAAATCAATAATGTGAGCTTTTACGCCACGAGGTAGCTTACAAATTCCTTCTTTTTTTTCAACAGTAATTCCTGGGTAGTTTCCTACTTTTTGGTTTAAACCTGTTAAGGCATTAAAAACCGATGTTTTTCCGGTATTAGGATTTCCTATTAAGGCTACATTTATTTGCTTACTCATACAATGTCTATTAAAATATGGATAGCCGTTTCTTTTCTAATTGCAAGATGTGAACCGTTTATGTTTAGGTATAAAGGATCTGAAAACGGAGCAACTTGAACAAGCTCTACTTGATTGCCAGGCAGACAACCCATTTCTAATAGTTTTAACGGGATATGTATAGATGAAACATCTTTTATAATACCCGTTTGGCCACGTTTTAATTGTGCTAAAGTCGTTTGCAAGCTTATTTAGATTGATTTTAAAAAAGCAAAAATAAGAGAAATATTTAGGCTAAAAAAATGCTTACAAATAAAACTATTGATATTCCTGTTTTAGAGTGGAAATATCATCAAGTAAACGCGATATATCATCAGGGTTGGTGCCATCATAAAAGCCTCTAATTTGTTGCTTTTTGTCAATAAGCATAAAATTTTCGGTATGAATCATATCAAAAGGGCCGCCATCTCCACTAGTTTTTACAGCCAAGTAGCTTTTTCTGGCAAGCTCATAAATTTGTTTTTTGTCACCGGTAACCAAATTCCATTTCCCGTCTATTACGCCTTTTAGTTTAGCGTATTTTTTAAGCTGTGCAACACTGTCAATTTCAGGAGTTACTGTGTGAGAAAGTAGCATGACTTCATCATCATTTTTTATTTCCTTTTGTATTTTATACATATGATCTGTCATTATAGGACAAATAGTTTTGCATGTAGTAAAAAAGAAATCAGCAACATAAATTTTATCTTTATAAGTAGCTTGAGTTATGGTTTCGCCATTTTGATTAAGTAATTTAAAATCGGCTATTTTATGATATTTTCTTGTGTCTAAAAGTGTGCTGTCAACCAATTCTGCATTTACCATAGTAGGTTGATAAATAGGAAGTACTTTTTTAGGTGTTAAAATGCTATACATGATAGAAATGATAATAGCAGATAATATAAAAAAAACAATCCCGAAGCGCTTGTATTGTTTAAAAAAAGAAATCATAAAACTAATTTGAATGTGTTGTCATATAAAATTCAAATACAAAATTACAATACAATAGATTTAAAAGCACTATTTTTAACATGCTAATTAAGATGTTACATCTTTTTAAGAGAAAGAAAAATGAAAACAAAACTACTTGTTATTTGCTGTTTATTTACAACAGTTTTTTATAGCCAGGATTACTTAAAAACTCAAAGTGATATTCAAAAAGCCGAAGCAAGAAACGCTTTTAGGCAAATGATGCAGCGCGTCAATTTAAATACAGGTAATTATGATGTTAAGTATCACAGGTTAGAGTTAAATATTGACCCTTCTGTTGCATTTATTTCTGGAGATGTAACAACATATTTTGAAGCTAAAGAAAACCTAAATCAAATAACTTTAGAGCTTACTGATAATATGGTTGTTTCTCAAGTAATACAGCGTGGTAATTCATTGGCTTTTTCTCAAAACAGCAATGATGAAATAGTGATAACGCTTCCAGAAACACAAAATGCAGGTGTTTTAGATTCTTTGACAGTAAGCTATTCTGGAAACCCTGAAAGTTCTGGGTTTGGCTCTTTTGAACAAACAACTCATAGTGGAGACCCAATTATTTGGACACTTTCTGAACCTTACGGAGCCAAAGGTTGGTGGCCTTGTAAGCAAGATTTAATAGATAAAATAGATTCAATAGATGTGTATTTAAATACCCCTGAATTTAATCCTGATAATGAAGCGTATATTGCAGTTGCCAACGGATTAGAAATATCGCAAACAACCCAAGCAGGAGAAAAAACAACACGCTTTAAACACAAGTATCCTATACCTGCGTATTTGGTGGCTATTGCCATTACCAATTACGAAGTATATAGTCATCAGGTTGATAATAATGGGCAACCTTTTGATATTGTAAACTATGTTTATCCTGAAAGTTTAGCATATGCTCAAGCAAATACAGGAGTTACCGTAGATATTATGAATTTGTTTAGCTCGCTTTTTGAGGAGTACCCTTTTTCAGACGAAAAATATGGCCACGCACAATTTGGTTGGGGCGGCGGTATGGAGCATACTACTGTTTCATTTATGGGATCTTTTAGTAGAGGGTTGATTGCTCACGAATTAGGACATCAATGGTTTGGAGATAAAGTAACATGTGGTAGCTGGAAAGACATTTGGCTTAACGAAGGTTTTGCTACGTACTTATCTGGTTTGACGGTAGAGCATTTAGATGGAAATGATTATTTCACAACTTGGAAACAACAAACCGTAAATTCCATTACATCACAGCCTAATGGTGCTGTGTATTTATCAGACACAGATACATTAAGTATTGGTAGAATTTTTAGTAGTAGATTATCCTACAACAAAGGAGCAATGGTTATTCATATGCTTCGTAAAAAACTTGGAGATACTGCATTTTATCAAGCTATGCGAGATTATCTAAACCATCCAGATTTTGCTTATGATTATGCAAAAACTGAAGGTTTCATAAATAGTGTAGAAACTTCTACAGCAACCAATTTAACCGAGTTTTTTAATGATTGGTTATATAATGAAGGTTATCCAACATACAACGTTACTTGGCATCAAGTTGACGAATCATCAATTTATATTGCATTAAACCAAACACAAAGTGACGCATCTGTATCATTTTTTGAAGCTCCTGTGCCTATACGAATTTTAGGAGCCTCTGGAGAAGAGCTCAATATTGTTTTAGAAAACACAGTAAATAATCAAGGTTTTACAAGTGCTGTTAATTTTACTGTTACCGATGTTATTTTTGATCCTGAATATGATCTAATTTCTAGAAACAATACAGTGACATTAAGTATTGATAGCTTTGATTTAAAAAACGATATATTAAACGTTTATCCAAATCCAACAACAGGTGTATTTCATATTACAAAGCCTGACCATTTAATGGTTGAACAGGTTACTATTTACAATACACTAGGACAAAAAGTATATGTGGCGCCGTGGCAATCAACAATAGATGTCTCTTCATTTTCAGATGGGTTGCTATTTGTTCAGTTTCAAACTAATCAGGGAGTTATTAATAAAACCTTGTTAAAAAATTAGTAATAAACGAATTATAGTTTTCTAAATGGTGCTAAAACATTACTTTTGTGCGTTCATTTTAACAAGACATAAAATTACATGGAGTTTGTAATCAAAATATCTCAATTTTTATTGAGCCTTTCTTTACTAATCGTATTACACGAATTAGGACATTTTATCCCTGCAAAATTATTTAAAACTAGAGTAGAGAAGTTCTATTTATTTTTTGATGTGAAGTTTTCATTATTTAAAAAGAAAATAGGAGAAACCGTTTATGGAATTGGTTGGCTACCTTTAGGAGGATATGTAAAAATATCTGGTATGATTGATGAAAGTATGGATAAAGAGCAAATGGCTCAACCACCACAACCATGGGAGTTTAGAACAAAACCAGCTTGGCAACGACTTATCATAATGTTAGGTGGAGTTACAGTAAACTTTATACTAGCAATTATTATTTATATAGGTATGAGTTATTTTTACGGAGATAAATTTTTGCCTAACAATAATGTAAAAGATGGTTTGCTTATAGAAAGCACAGTTGCAAATAATGCCGGTTTACGTACAGGAGATAAAATAATTGCGGTTGATGGTCAAGAGATTGAGAACTACTCTGAAATATCAGAAAAGGTGCTTTTTGGAAAAGAAATAACTATAGCACGTAATGGGCAAACATCTACAGTGACATTACCAGAAGATTTTTTAGCGCAACTTATAGATTCTAAAGAAAAATCATTCATTAATCTTCGCATGCCATTTTTAGTAGCAGAGGTTCCGGATTCTTCTTTCAATAAAAGTAGCGGTCTATTAAAAGGCGATATCATTACTGGTTTAAACAGTACAAAAACTAAATATGCTGATGAATTAATCCCTTTACTAGAAACTTACAAAGGACAACAAGTACAAGCATCTGTTTTAAGAGATAATAATGAAGTAACATTGCCACTTACTATCAATGAAAAAGGTAAGTTAGGAATTGTTTACGCAACTGGTGCAACACCAGAGACATTAGAAAAAATAGGGTACTATCAGTTTGAAACAAAAAACTATAGCTTTTTTGAAGCAATCCCAGTTGGTTTTGTGAAAACAAAAGATAAGTTAGCTTCTTACATTAAGCAAGTAAAGGCAATTTTCACACCAAGCACAGGAGCTTACAAAGGTGTAGGAGGATTTAAAGCCATTTATGATATATTTCCAACTACGTGGAGTTGGCAGTATTTTTGGGGAATAACAGCATTCTTATCTATTATGCTAGGATTTTTAAACTTGCTTCCAATACCAGCGTTAGATGGTGGTCATGTGATGTTTTTATTATACGAAATGATATCTGGAAGAAAGCCAGGAGACAAGTTTTTAGAGTACGCACAATTAGTTGGATTCATCATTTTAATAGCATTAGTACTGTTTGCGAACGGTAATGATATCTTTAAAGCTATTTTTAATTAAAAAATTTAATGATAAAGTTTGCAGAGATTAAAAAATAATATATCTTTGCGCTCGCAAAAGCGAATAACACTCCTCCTTAGCTCAGTTGGTTAGAGCATTTGACTGTTAATCAAAGGGTCCTTGGTTCGAGCCCAAGAGGGGGAGCAAAATGAAAGCCTTACAGAAATGTAAGGCTTTTTTTGTTGTAATTTTAAGGAATATGAAGACTAGTTAATATTAATGAGTGAAGCAAAAATTGACATATTATAGAATAAATATAAAGAGTGTTTGTAAAAATATGGGATTTAGTTTCTTTATTATTCTAGCTTTCATTTCTATAGTTTTATATGCATATGTAAATCAGGTAGAAGTAAATGTTATCCTGATGTCAATTTTCTTTTTGTCCCCTGTTTTAATAGCATGCTTCTTGTTAATAGATTATTATGTAAATGCTAATAACGAAGTGAGATTGTTTGATGAAAGGATTGAAATTATTAATAATAAAAAAGAAAAAGTTGTTTTTAATAAAGAAGAAATCGTTGGTTTAAAAATATATATTTGTCCTTCTATGAATAGAAAAAGCTCATTTCAGCTTATGCCTTTTGAGCAATTTCATTTTTGAAGATTAAATTATAACATAAAAATAAAACGACATGTTATCAAGCCCTTTTATCAATAACCAATATGGGTTTTCTGCTCATTGCTGGAAACTGAATTGCTTGAATTGTTTTTTTGTCGTGAAACTCAATTTTAGGTGATACTCTTAATTTAGCTCTAAAATGATCTTTAATTTTTGATAATAACGTCTCTTCAGGGTTAGAAGCTGCTATTTTAATACATATTTCATCAGTACCTATGTCGTTGTGTGAAATTTCAATAACATAGCTTAAAACCTCATTAAAATCGTTTAAAATATTATCCATTGCTGGTGGATATAAGGTTGTCCCTTTATATTTAATCATTTGTTTTTTTCTACCTACAAGTGGTCCCAGTCGCATGGTATTTCTTCCGCAAGAACAAGCATCGGTATGTGCTTTAACCATATCTCCGGTTTTAAATCGTAATAGAGGCATGCCTTCAACGCCTAAAGTTGTAATTGTAAGTTCGCCAACATTTCCGGGTGTAACTGGGGTATTGTCATCATCTAAAATTTCAGCAATAATTAATTCAGGATGGTGATGTCCTCCTTGTTGCGCTTCACATTCGGTAAAAGCCGTATTCATTTCGGTTGAAGCATAGGTTGAGTATAAATCAATATGCCATTGCGAGGTGATTTTTTCAGCCAATGTATTTAAAGAAAAATCTTGGTTTCGCAGTGATTCACCAATACAAATAGCACCTTTTACACCAGAAGAATTAATATCAATGTCGTGCTGCTTGGCATATTCTATAAGCTTTAATAAAAAAGAAGGCACAGCAATGAGATAGGTAGGTTTAAATTTTAAAATAGAATCCCATTGTAACTCTGGAATTCCTGCACCAACGCGAATTATACCAGCGCCAAGTTTTCTTACTCCTAAAAAATAAGCTAGACCAGCCATAAAACGCCTATCAATTGTTGTCATAAGTTGTAAAACATCTGTTTCTTTTACACCAGCACACGCAAACGAAATTGCCTCATTGTAGGCTAGTCGTTCTAAATCTGCATCTGTCAAGGCAAATGTTACAGGATCTCCCAAGGTACCCGAAGTGGTTACATAATCAATAATTTTGTGTTTTGGAACACATAAAAAAGCATCGTTATGCTTTTGTAAATCGTCTTTTGTAGTAACAGGAATTTGGGTTAAATCTTCTAGAGACGTAATGGTTTTTATATCTATTTGGTGTTTTTTAAAAACATCTTGATAATATGCAGAATGTGTTTGAAGATAGCTTAATAATTCCTGTAGCTTGTCTTCTTGTAATGCTTTAATTTTTTCTTTTGATGCTTTTTCTATATCAGGAATCATAGGTTTAATTTCCTCTTTAATTTTTTAATATAATCGTTTACAGCTCGCGTATCAGGAACTGTTGTAATTTCTTTTGTTTTAGCGTGTTCAAAAGCAGTCAAAGCTGCAGTGTAATAACCCTTTTCATAATAATAACGACCGGTTAAGTAATAGGCTTCCCAATAGTTTGGGTTGAGATTTTGTAATTCTTTTAAAGAAGATATCTCAATATGTTCGTCATTATTTATAGCTTTTGATATGTGCCTGCTTAAAACCCGATATGCTTCATAATTTTCATAGGCTTTTGTGTATAAAAATGGATCTTCCTCAATAAGCAAATTGGCGTTTTGCAGCGAAGTTTTATTAGTGTTATTAGGTGCTTGTTCAAAAACATCATTTAAATCATAAGCAACAAATTCGCCCAACTGATATGGGTTTGAAGATACCCAAACCATATTTTGTTCTGGTTTAAAAACAATACCATGATGCGCTAGCAATTGATTTAATGCTTTTTCATTACCGTAACCAATGGCTTTATTTTCTAATCCTTTTTTATCTCTTAAAATATCAACGGCTCTTTGTGGTGTGAGTTTTGGTGTGTTATTAAGAAGTTCTTCCATGCGCTCGTAACGGTATTGCGAGTGACTTTCGGCTATTTGTTTTAAGTTTCTTTCATCATTAGCAAAGGCATCACTCTGAAAATGGTTGGCACAAATTAACTGATTAGAATTTGGGACTTCATAAATACCAAAATTACCTGGAGAAACTTCTATAACGGCAGCTTTTTTGTCTTTAGCACTTCCTATAAAGATAGATTCTGATACAAATACTTCACGTTTTTTTGCAATAGCTATGGCTTCATCAATAGTTGAAGCATATTGCAGGATTTCTCGAGTTACAATAGAAATTGGCGTTTTTGCAATAAGTGGTAGTTTAGATTTTCCTGCATTAATGGTAACGGTTAGTCCTTGATCATTCATACCGGAAACAACACCAATCATTCCTGCCCAAGTAACAGACATAAAGTTGTGGCCGTTTGTAGGACTTACAAAGGCTATTATTTTATTTTCGGCAAAGGCATCACCGGCATAAAAATCTAAATTACGTCCAATAATTAAGCTGCCGTCTTCGGTTTTGTCTCCCCAAGCAGCAAATGATGAGCAGCCTACAAGCGCTAAATCTTGAAAGGCATGACCTATATCGTGAGCGCCGTGTAAGTAAAGTATGCGTAAATAATCATCTGCTATATAATCATAATCATCTCCAGCATATTTAGAAAGTCCTAAAATTTCAGCTTTATATTCTTCAGGAATATGTAGGTACATTTTTCTGTTATACCAAGCCAAAACTTTACGTAGTAGGTATTGTTTGGTTTTTGACGGTACCATTTCGGCAACTTTGCTTAATAAAGCTCGTTCTTGTTTTTCAAATAGTTCTCTGGTTAAGCTTCCTGTTTCTAAACCTATTTGATAAGGATCGCCCTGAACATATAATTCCCAAAGTTGTTGTTGGTTTTTTGTTAAGTAGTTGGCGCCAGAGCTAAATGTAGAGTCTGATAGTGTAATGCGGTTAGGAACAGACGTATCATAGTGGCTAACATCTGGGATATCGTGTTTTGATTTTGAAACACCACAGGATGTAATCAAAATAAATACGGATATAACTATGAATACTCTTTTTAAAATCATTCGCTTACAATGTATTTTATTGACTGTTTGTTTTTTTTATTTTGGATACTAAATAATCCATACCTAATATTTCAGAACAGGTAACAATAGCACTTATTGTAACGCCTAATATACCATGCATATTTAAACTTTGCCCTGTAAATAATAAGTTTTCTATTTTAGTACGAGGCGATATAAAAGACTGCATAGACTTATTCACGTTTTTTACATAACCATACATAGAGCCATTGTTAGTGGCAATGTAGTCTCTGTAAGATAAAGGCGATGATGTATATACTTCTTGTATGCAAGCTCTTATATTTGGGAATTTTTTTTCTAATTCAATAATAACCTTTTCGGCTTTTTCAGCTTTAAAAGCTTCGTATGATTGTCCTCTATCATTTTGACACGCCGTTGTGTTAAACGTATTTTCCCAAGGTTTTACTTCATCATAATGCATATAAGTCATTATCGTAATATTGTCGCCATAAACGCTTTGACCTTTTTTGCGTCCCATAGAAAGCATGTAGCCTTCCGGCCAACTTTCTTGTGAGTAATGTTGTGCCGTCCAAACACATTCAGGGGATTTAAAATGATAGTAATTTTTGTTTAAATACTTAAATGTTTCAGGTTTTAAAACAATGTAAACACTAAAAGCAGCAATTGTGCTTTCAATACCTTCTATCCTGTTAACATATGATTTTCTAAACTTATCTTTGCCTACATGTTTTAGAGTAAGTTTGGGTTCTATATTTGATATAAAAATATCACCATAAAATTCATTACCATTAGAACAAATGGCAGATGTAAGTTTACCATCTTTATAGTTATAATCTACAACTTCATGGTATTTATGTACAACGCCGCCCAATTCTTTAAGTCTTCTAATGAGAAGCTTTGTAATTTGACTTCCTCCGTTTACACAGCGATAAGCGCTTTCTATATAGGAATTTACAGATAACGAATGCACATAGAAAGGTGTTTTTTCGCCATCACCAGCATATAGAAAATTTGTTCCTACAAGTACTGCTTGTAGTTTTTTGTTTGAAGTTATAGACTCTATAAAGGTTTTTGCCTGTTCACCAAAAACACTAATATCATATTGTTTTCCTTGCTCTACATTATATAGCGGGAATTTGCTACAAGTTTCTTGAATTTTATGGCAGTAGGCTTGAATGGCTTCTTTTTCTTCTGGAAACATTTTGCTTAATGTCTCAATAAAATTGTCATAGCCTTGAGCATATTTATATTCAGAATCATCATTATCAAAAGTGATAACATCAAAACCGTCTTCGTCCATTTTATCTAAAGAAAGCTCATCCATAATACCTAAATATTTAAAATAGGTATAAAGATTTTGACCTTTACTTAAGCCGCCTATGTAATGTACTCCAGTATCAAAAATAGATTTGTCTCTAGCAAATGTTTGAAGATTGCCGCCAAATTGCTGGTTTTTCTCCAAAACGCACACACGATAACCTTCCTTGGCAAGAACCACAGCAGAAACTAAGCCTCCTAATCCGCTTCCTGTAATAACAACATCGTAGTGCGATTTCATAGTAAATGATAGCTTATTTGGTTAACATAATAAGCTGATTGTTTTCAAGTGTTTTTGTAAAATTACTAGTGTTTATTTTTGGGTATAGTAAACAACTTTGTTTAAGTAAAATAATGCATGTAACAGATTCTTTTAGTACCGATTCTATTTCTAATTCAGATATGTCATCTGAATTTATAATAATCGTGTTTGCCTCAATATTTAACATGTCACTAAAAGAGTTTGTAAACTGTATCTTACTGTGATTGTTGCTAATATAACAGTTTTTTGCTATTGCTCGTTTTTGAGTGTCTTCAATAAGTGTTGTTATGCTTCTATCAGGGCTATCAAGAGAAAGTAAAAAATCTAATTGTCCGTTATCTTTAGAAATATGTAGAATACGGTCTCTTTTACCAACAGTATCAATAATTTTTTTGTAATCACTTTTGTAAGTGTTTAGGTCTTGCTTTATGTCTTTAAGATAGTTTGAGCCTTTGTATCTAAAATCCTCAAGAATTACATTGTGAAAATAAGTGTCATTTTCTAGGCGTTTTCTAATGTCTTGAAATTTTTGTTTAAAGTACGTACTTATGTTTTTGGTTGTTTCTTTTGTTGTTTCTCCAAAAAATTGAGAGTCACCATACTGTATTCTTTTAAGAATTTCTACCGTTAATGTACCGCGTTTTATAACAAAACGCCCTTTGGGTAAAATTTCAGAATTTCCATGAATAACAATAGGTACAATGTCTAATTTAAACTGTTCAGCCAAATAAAAAGCACCTTTATGAAAACGACGAATTTTATTAGTATACGATCGTGTTCCTTCTGGGAACGCCATTAACGAATAACCTTGATCTACTTTTTTCTGTAAATGAGCAACACCATTTTCTATACCACTAGAAACAGGGTAAAAACCAACAAGTCTTACGGCTTTTCCGAATATAGGAGAGTTATATACCCAATCATTAACCAAGAAAATAATTTTTGGGTGAAGCATTCCTATGGCCAGAATATCAAGAAACGAAGTGTGATTTGCAATCATTACACATTGTTTGTCAAAAGTTTCTTTGTGGTTGTTTATGACTTTAGTTTTGGTATATGGATACGAATCTAAAACAGACTTCATAAATTTTGACATAATACCATGAAACCAAGCCATTTTTTTCTTCATGCTTACAGGAACAACCTTAATGATAATGACACCAATAATAGATAAAACTAAGCCGCCAAGACCATAATAAGTAAATGAAATGGTAGATTGAATAAGTAGTAATAGCGGATACGGTTTTTTGTTTTTTGATCCTATAAGAAGTTTAAAAAGTAAAGGTTGTATAATAAATGAAATTGTTATTGCAGATAATATTCCTACAATAGAAACTAAAGACATTGTGTATAATGCAGGATGCTTTGCTAATATAAGTACGCCAACACCTAATATAGTTGTGATAACAGATAGTATAATAGATGTTTTATGGGTAGGTAATGCTGTTTCTCCTGTACGGTATTCGTGTAATAAACCGTTTGTGATAAAAATGCAGTAATCAACACCTAACCCAAAAATAAAGGTTGATATAATAATATTAAAAATATTAAACTCTATACCAAAAAGCCCCATTAATCCTATGGTTAAAAACCAAGTTAAAGCAATAGGAATTGCTGTTACTAGAGTTAAGGAAACACTTCTGTAAAACAACAATAAAATAACCAAAACAACAACAAAGCAATATTGTACCAATCGGTTAAAATCATCTTTTAAGTTTCCTAAAAAAGTTTCATTTATTTGTTGCCTGTCTATGACTAGCACATTAGGTTGGTCTTTAAACGCGTTTACAACATCAGTAGCTTGCTCTGTACTAACTTTGACAAGTGATGTAACGGTAGTAAAATTGTTTTTTGTTGTTATATAGTCATCAAGAGCAACCGTTTTTAATGCGTTATAATCGCTTATTTGTAATGGACTGAAATCGGATTCTAGTAAGCTGTAAAAGTCATTATGCGTGGTTGGTTTAAAACCAAACGAAGCGCCATTTTCTATAAGATTTGTTTTGGTTTTATTTACTAAAGAATCATTCCAGAACGATTGCCATTTTTGAATGCGGTTTTTTTGTGTAATATCAGACTGTACTAAAGCACCAACCGAGCTGTAATTTATTATTTGCTTATTGGCTTTAAGTGACTTTAGCTTATTTAAAACAGCATCATTGGCATTTATTGCATCTTGTTTAGTATTGCCATAAGATGCAAGGTAAACCGATTTTGAAGAGACATTAGTAAGTGCGTCTAATCGTTTTTGTGCAGCCATTAAAGCTGGCGGTTCGTAATTTAGTTTAGTGATATCATGATTGAAAGTCACCTTTTTATATGTAAATAAACTTACTCCTAAAAGTATGGCTAATACTATAAAACTCCATTTGCTTTTGTGTAACGGAAAAGAAGCAAGTTTGTCTATAAAGGTGTTTTTTGAGACCTTATTAGGAACATCTTTATAAACTTGCGGAATAAAAATAAGCGCAAAAATTGAAGCGCCAATAACACTTATTGCTGCAAAAATGCCTAAATCTTGTAATGCTTGAGATTTTACAAACAACAAGCATAAAAAAGCCAAAGCAGTTGTTAAGCTACTCATTAAAATAGGCTTGGTGATTTCGTGAAAAAGCGCTTTTACGTTATTATTACTTCGTATGTGTGTTAATACATGCAACGAATAATCTAGTGTTACACCTAGCAAAACAGAACCAATACCAAGTGATATAGCAGATATTTTTGTTCGGATTAAAAACAAAAGTGCCACAGCGAGCAAACCACCAAAAATTGTTGGAACAAATAATATAATGGGTAACGCAAGCTTTCTATAAAAAACGATAAGAATTATGAGTAAAATACTCATTGCAATGCTTACTGTAAGTTGTATGTCTTTTTTTATTTGTTTAGCGTTTTCAACAGCTATTAATGCGCCACCAAAGTATTCACTGTTTACTTTGGTTTTATATTTATCGTTTAGGTTGTTGTTTATTCGGTATAAAATTTCTGAAAACTTACTGTTTTCAGCAGTTTCACTAGATTCATGTGTTGGCGATATAAAAAGAAGCACATGTTTCTTGTCTTTACTTAATAAAAACCCATTGTGTAAACTAAAAGCATCTCCAAAGCTTAATTGCTGAAGTTTTTTTAGTCCCATAAAAGAGATTCCAAAAGGATCTTTTAAAATGGTTTCTTTTGCTACAAATCCAGAAGGAGAAATAAGTGTTTTATAATTAGCCTTTGTTATAGCTTTCACACTATCTGCATGAAGCTTTTCTTCTATGTTTTTATAATCAGTATTGTCTAGAAATAAGGGTAAGTTTTCGTAGACAAAATCTAAAGTGTTTAGCACATCTTCATCAGCAATTTTGCCTTGAATTTTTGTATAATAATCACCAGATGTTGTTTTTAGGCTGTCTATAAACTCTGACGCATAACTTGTTAAATCATCCACAGAGCCATTGGTTTCTTTTGTGAAGTTTACAATGATTTTATCGGCAAAGTTTACAGTTTTTAAAACCTTTTGTGCTTGAGAGTTTTTGTTGTTTGTTGGAATTAGTTTGGTAATGTCTTCTTCAAAAGTAATAAAAGATGCTAGGTAACCTAAACCTAAAAATATAACAATGGCCACTAGAAAACCAACACGTTTTTTAAGGGAAATTGTTTTATAAATATTATAGAAAAGATTAGCCATTTTTTAAAGTTACTTTTTTCTTGTCAACAATAAAAAATATCAGGTAACTAATTAATCCTAAAGCTATGGCTGAAATTGTTGCAAGTGATAAACTACCAATAATATACATTTTTAAATGCGTAACAACTTCAAAGTTGGTGGTAAAATCTTTTATAGAAAACGTGTGCTCTAATCCTAAAAGGGCATTTCCTATTCTTACGCTTGCATAGACAATAAAAGGAATAAATGGAGGCAAACTTACATTTGAAAAAGCAAACGCAATGGTTTTGTTTAGCTTAAAAAAAATAGCTAAAAAAATAACCAAAGCAGTATGAAATCCCCAAAAAGGAGATAACCCAATAAATACACCTAATGCTACTGATAGTGCTTTTTTTCTAGGCGAATCTAAACTGCCCAAAAAGTCTTCTAAAAAAAAACGTTTAAGCCCTTTTTTTTTTAAGTTTCTAAAAATGCTTCTAGGCTTGTAGTAAATAAGCGTTAAAAAAACCAGCCAAGTGTTTAAGATGCTAATACGCGTAAAGTCCTTGAATGGTCTAAAATGAGAAACGCGTTCGGACTCATCATAAAGTACTTGAATAGGGATGTTTTTTACAACAACATCTTTCCAAGCACATTTTACAATAACTTCTATTTCAAATTCAAATTTGGTGGTGTAAAAATTTAATTTTTCAAGAACTTGAAGCGGATAAAGTCTAAATCCAGATTGTGTATCTTGAAGTTTTATTCCTGTTTCAAACCAAAACCAGAAATTAGAAAATTTATTACCAAAGCTACTTTTTCCAGGAACACCTTCTTGTTCCATATTTCTAGCACCTATTAGCAAAATGTCTTTGTTTTCGCTAGTTTCTAGCGTGTCAATAAAAGCAGGAATATCACTAGGAAAGTGTTGTCCGTCAGAATCTATAGTTATGGCAAAATCATATCCTAAAGAAACGGCATGTTTAAAACCTTTGCGTAGCGCAACACCTTTGCCTTGATTGGCTTTAAAATGAATGGTTTCTATGCCTGTATAGCTATCTAAAATGGTTTTTGTGGTATCTGTAGAGCCATCATTTACAATAATAACGTTGTCAGTATATTGTAAAACACCATCTATTACACGTTTTAGAGTGCGCTCATTGTTGTATGTTGGAATGAGAACACATACGTTTAAATTAGCTATTTTTTGTTTGATTGGAACGGTATTCACTAACGTAATGGGCTATTAGTATTACTATATCGAAAGTACTAATTTTTACCTAAAACTTGCTTTCAGTTTTGTTTTTATTTACTAAAAGTGTTTTGTAGTGTTTCATGGCTTTTAGAATAGACACGGCGTTTTCATAACCTTCAACACTTATAACTAGTTTTGTTTTCTCCCACTTATTTTTTTTCTCGTTTGCTAAAAAAGGTAAATAAATATTTAAGTACGCCAGGTTATTATCTCGTCTTGAAGCGCGCTTAAAGGCATAAGCATTTTTAACATCAAAAAGCATGCTGTTTATTTCTTTGCTTTTCTTTTTGTTTAAAAGTGTTAACCTCAAAAAGTCACCTTCATAACTTACTTTATAGCTTTTTACTAAAAAGCCATTGTCTGAATAGGCATATTTATCAACATACTCTTTTATAAAAGCTTTGGTTTCTTGTAGAGAAATTTCTTTTTCTTGTGAACGAATGATGTTAAAGTCCTCAACAGTACCGTTTTCAAAAATTATTTTTTCAACAAGATCTTTTTCTATAAAATAGTCTGGACCTGTAAGGTTTTCTTGTTTTTTGTATTTAATCTTATTGATGCCTATTTCTAAAACTTTTGATGAAATTTCATCATTATTTTTGGTAACTATAATGTCTTGAGAAAATAAAGAAAAAGATATTAGTAATGTAAGAAAGGTAATCGTACTTCTCATTTAATTTGTGATTTGTTTTTCTTCGTCAGAAAACAGTTTAGACTCTAGTATGTAGTCTTTTATGTGGTTTTTTAAGTCGGTAGATTTTATGTTGCTATAATGCTTTAATATAAAGGCTTTGTCTTCATCTATATTGTCTTTATAGCCCACGATTCTGGGTGTGTTTTCTTGAACACCTATGCGTACAAAACGCGGTTCAATGTCATTAGGAGCTTTTTCAATAGCAAACTCAATATAACTTACACCTTCTTTTAGAAATTCTTTTTTTTCTTTTATGCTACCACCAATTTTTGCTTTCATTGTTATTGCGGCGCCTTTGTAGGCAACTAGGGCAACATCATCGTTTTTGGTTACAGAGGCTACTAAATTATTAAAAGCAGTTACTTTATCATCGTTGTGCGCAGCATCTCTGTAAGCAACACGCACATCTTTAATATCTAAAGAGAGTGTGTTTAAAGTAAAAAATGTAATAAGAAAAACAAGAAATTTCATGTTGTTATTTTATTTTGAACGTAGTTGATAGCTTTAAAGCAACCGTGTCTTCAAATTTTGTAATGTTTTTTACTTTGTAGCCTTCATCAGTTTCTGATATATCTAGCGTAAGCTCTAAATCAGGTGTTTTTTCTGGGTTGATAATGGCCATAAACTTTACATTGGTTGAAGACTCCATAAATAGTGCCTTTTCAACAATTTGTTCTGATAATTCTTTAATTATTTGCATCATACAAACACCAGGCGTTACAGGGTTTCCTGGAAAATGCCCTTTAAAAACATCATGATCTTTGTTTATGCTAATATTAGCTGTTGCCTGATTGTTGGCAACAGCTAATTTATTTACTGTGTAAAAATCTTTTAACAGCATGTTTTACTAAAAGTTGAATTTATAATATACACCTAATTGAAAAACGCTGTTTAACCAGTTGTCACCATCATAATAATCACCATCGGTTTCTATATAATAACCATCACTTCCAGCATAGAAGCTGTCTCCATCATAATTATCTCTTGTGTCAATAAGTCCTTGCTTGTAACGCGCTTCAATACCTAAACCAAACGGAAACTCATAACCAATACCTCCAAATAAAGCAAAATCAACAGGAGTCACATCAAAAAAAGTATCATCAGAAACATTAATATCAATGCTAGGACCAACAATAAGGTGTAAGCCTACATCAGGAATAACAAAAAACTTGTTTGCAATCGCTAATGACACATAGTGAACATTTATATCGTTGTTTAAATAGTTTCTATAATATGGATCGTATGGATCTACTGTTGTAAAGTGTAAAGCATTATTGTCCCTAGAAGCTCCTTGATTAGAGTAGTTAGTTTCAACTTGTAACTCATAAAAGTTTGATAAATGAATATTTACAAAAAGCCCTGCGTTAGGAGCAATTTTAGTGTCTGAATCACTAATGTTTGTGATGTTAGCGGCGTTAAGCCCTAATCTTACACCTGGACGTACTTTTACTTGTGAAAAAGCCGTAATACTTGCGGTAAGTAATGCGAAAAATAAAATTGTTTTTTTCATGTTTTTAAGATTGGTTATTTAATTGATTTAAGATTGATTTGTAATTGTATGTTATTGTGTTTTATTTCAATATGTTTTGCAATAGTATCACTAATTTCTGAAAACAGAAAACGCACTTTTTCTTTTCCGTTGTTTGCGCGTACCACTTTATTCAAAATAGCATCTTGCACAAAATAGTAATGTTCTTTATTATTTATTGTTGTTTTGTAAATATGCGTATTGCTGGTTTTGTATGCGTTTAATATACTAATGTCTTCTTTGATTAACACCTTAAAATCTTGTTTTAAAATATTAATTAATAGCGGTTTATTAAGGTCATCTAAAATGTAATTTACTTTAAAATCATCAGTATAAAAAGAAAAGTCAAATATTTTATTTCCCATTTCTGTAGTAAAAACCACACGATGTTGTTTGTTGTCTACTTTTTTTATGATTAGTAACCCACCAAAATCATTATCATATACTGAAATGCGTGTTTTATATACGTAGTCTTTTGATACATCAGAAAAGTACGAATTTGTAATGTGGCTTTTAGCCACTTGGGTTGTTATAAACTGTTGCTTTTTTGGGTAGGAGCTACATGAAAAAAACAGCCATATAACGCAAAAACTAGTTAGTAAATAACGCATCGTCAAGCGGGCTGTTTAATATTTTGTTTGTAAAAGTAATTTTTGTGTAATCGCCTGAAGGTTCTATCATTTTTAAGGCAATGACGTCTCCTTTTTCGTTAAACGTAATATGAAAGGCTTTAATATATTTGGCAAATTTTTTGTCTTTCGGGCTAAAATACACCAAACTGTTATTGTCTTTATTGTAATATTCTATATCAAACTCATTTTCGTCAAACATATCGCCTTTTACACTTTTTATGATTAGTGTATTAAGTTGTTTAAACATTTTGTTTGACCCTAAATCTATATCGCTTTTGTTGCCTTCGTCATTTATATAAAGCATATCGTTTTTAAACACTACCGAGTATTTAAAAGGGTCTACATATTCCCATTTTATCATATTGGGAACTTTAAATGCTAACGATCCTTTAGTGATAATATCATTTGATAAAAAATCTAAATGTTTGTTTTGTACAAAATCACTTGTTATGGTTTTTGTTGTTGTTGCTTGAGATTTTACAGTTTCTTTTAAAGCTGTTGCTTCTGCCAAAGTCATTTGGGTTTGTGCTTGTAATGACACAACTATAAAAAAGCATAGGTAAGCAAGGTTACGCATAAGGTTTTATTTTGCATAAAGAATCTACAGTAACAGACTCTAAATTTTGTTGTTGTAAAAATAACAATAACTGTTCCAAAACAATCAAAGTTTTTTCACTAGTATCATGCAACAAGATAATGTCGCCGGCTTTTAGTGCTGTTGTAATGCGTTTTAAAACAGCTTCATCAGAAAGTTTTGTGGTGTCTAATGAACGTTTATTCCAACCAATAGTGGTAAGTTTTAACGCTTTTACTGCACGAGCAATATTCGGGTTGGTTACACCAAAAGCAGGTCGGTATAAATTTAATTTTAATCCTGTTTGATTTTGTACAATACTGTTTGTTTTCTGCAACTCTTTAATTACGTTTTCTGTTGAAAAAAAACCAAAAGAATTAGCATGAGAATAGGTGTGATTGCCAATAGTATGCCCTTGATCTAATATGTTTTTTACAATATCAGGATGATTTTCTATATGTTTTCCTATGCAAAAAAAGGTGGCTTTTGCATGATGCTTTTTTAATAATTCAAGAACTTGAGGCGTAAAGGTAGAATTTGGGCCATCATCAAATGTAATAGCCACATGATTAGTTTTTGTTGACGTATTTGAGAGTATTGCTTTTAAATGATAATTCCAACCAATTAAACCAGATCCTAAAGCAGTAATTAAAAACCAAAAAACCATTAGTAAAACAATATACCAAAGTGAAAGGCTAAAAAAATAATGACATACTATTAAACCTATAAAAATAACACTCGCGGTTATATTTACTGATTTAAAGTTTAGCATTTGCGAAGTAGTGTAAAACTATGGTTTTCTCCACGATACTGATTGTATAATAAAACAGTATTAAAGTGCTTTATCGCAATGTGATTGTGTTTTGTAGCTTCAGGTATAGATTGCGTTTTAATAATTTTAGCTCCTAGCCAAAAGCCAAATGATGAAGCCGTATTAAACTCGCCACACAAGTGCTTATAACATACTTGCTGTGTTTGACTAAAGGTTGTATTAGCTAATGTGTTGTAAAAAGAATCGTAATCTACATCGCCGTTATTGCCAAGTATTACAGCATCAATAGCATTTACATCAAGATTATTTTCTTTTAAGAAGGTAATCGCAGCATCATGCAAATTTGCTTCAGGAAGTGTATTGAATGTTTTTACAGCAACAACTTCAGCATAGGTTGAGGTTTGTTTTTTGTTTGATAAAACAAAAAAGTTAGCGCCTTCACTAAAAACTGCTCCAGAAGTATTAGAAGTTAATACTTCAGAAGACTTTACCGCGTCTTGTTTTATATGTTTTGCAATATGATGTATTTTAACCGTATGATCTGCAAGTTCATCAACACCACCAATGAGTATATTGTTAGCCTCGTCTAGTTCTAATTGTAATTTAGCATCAATTAAAGCTGACTCAAACGAAATGCTTGCATGCACATACGTGAAATTATAGCCTTTGCATTGCAAATCTAAAGCTATTTGTCCGCCAACAGTATTGTGTGTAGATTGTATAAAAGGTGTTGGCGTTAGGTATTGTTCATCATTGTCTATAATGGCACTTACAAATTTTTCAGAGTCGCGAACACAACCCATGCCAGTTCCTGTTATGATAGCATCAACGTTATCTAAACCAGCTTCATTTAGTGCTATTTTTGAGGTAACAATCCCCATTTTAATTCCTTTTGCCATGCGTCTCGCAGCAGCCGGAGGAATATAATCTTTATAATTAGGGTCTATAGTAGAAATAACATTATCGTCATAGGCTGTAATTTCATCTAAAAACATTGTGTTATCAAATGTTTTTTGAGAAGATATGGAGCCAACGCTATTTATATAAACCTGTTTCATTTATTGTTGTTTAGAAAAAATGACTGTTGAACAATTACCACCAAACCCTAAAGAGTTAGATAAAACAGTTTGTAATGACTTCTTTTTAAGTTGTAGTTCTGGCGTAATATCAAATTCTTTCATCTGGGTTTTAAAATTCAGATTCGGATAGATGACATCGTTTTGCAAAGCTAAAACGGAGAACACAGCTTCAATAGCGCCTGCAGCAGCAAGCGTATGTCCTGTATAGGCTTTTGTAGAGCTAAAATCAGGCACGTGATTATCTCCAAATACGCGTATAATTGCACGGCCTTCAGACAAATCATTATTACCAGTAGCAGTGCCATGAGCGTTTATATAGTCAATGTTTTCAGGTTTTAATCCGGCAACTTTTAATGCTTTTTCCATGGCTAAAGTTGCACCATCTCCATTGTCTGAAGAAGCCGTTTGATGAAAAGCATCATTAGCATTACCATAACCTTTTACATAGCCTAAAACGGTTTTGTTTTCAGTCTTAACAACAGTATCTGATTCTAATACTAAAAAAGCTGCTGCTTCACCTAGATTTAGCCCTTTTCTGTTTTCATCAAAAGGCGTACTGTAAGTGTCAGACAATATCATTAAGGTTTTAAAACCATTGATAGTAAACTTTGATAAACAATCAGTGCCACCAACAACCACACGGTCTAATTGCCCAGATTTAATAAGTCTAGCGCCAAGCATAATAGCATTTGCTGCTGATGAGCAAGCGGTGCTTATTGTAGTTACTAAACTTTGATCTATGCCTAGTTGTTGAGCGATTTTTTGAGTAGAATCACCTGCATGATGACCATCAATATATTTTTGATTTTCAGGATTGGTTAAGTAATCGTAGTAATAACGTTCAGTCATATCCATACCACCAACACTGGTTGATGAGATTAACCCTGTTTTGTATGCAGATATGTTTGTTATAGCTGCGTTTTTTACAGCTTCTTTTGCTGCAATAACACCAAGTAAGGCTGTTCTAGAATAATTATTGTTTGAATCTAAACCTAATTCTTTTTCTAGCTCGCTGTTTGATAGGGAAATTTCACCAACCATGATGTCGTCTTTATGAATGGTTTGTATTTTAGAAATTCTTGAAATCCCTTTTTTACCATCAATAAGCGACTGATAGTTTTCTGCAACATTGTTTCCAATGGCAGAAATTATTCCCATTCCAGTTATTGCGACGCCTTTACTCATATAGTTTTATGCGAAAGCTGAAAAATTCTTGTTTAGTTTAATGATTCTGTTTGTATTCTTAGAAACCCTTAATTGTTTAAAGGTGTTTTTTATTTAGATCTATGCTCTGTAATGTAAGCAGCCATGGTATTGATAGATTCAAAAATGGCACGACCTTCTTTTGGGTCTGTTAGTTTTATACCATAAGTTTTATCTAGCATAACAATTAGTTCTAAAGCATCAATAGAGTCTAACCCTAATCCGTCACCAAAAAGCATATCGTCATCAGCGATTTCATCAACGGTTACATCTTCAAGGTTTAATTGCTCGATAAGGTTTTCTTTTAATTCTTGTTTTAAGGCTTCCATATTATGTATTGTATAATGTGTTTATATTGTTTTTGTTGTGTTCTATATTGCTTGATGTTTCTGATACAAGATACAAAAAGGCTTCATAATGATTTTCATCAAAATCTACCCAACCGCATAGTACACTTTTTGCTTTTTTTGATGCTAACAAGCTATTAGAATAATCAAATAGGTGTTGCGCATTAAAGCTGTCAAATATAAAAAAACTATTTTCAGAATACAGCTTATATTTTATACTTATCTCACCAATACAAATATTTGGTAATGTGTACACAAAAACTGCTGGACTAGGAAAATAATCATTTTTATTTTGAATGGCATTTTGGTGAGCCCTATCAGTATCTAAACTTGATGCTCTGTTTGATAAAACAACAGCGATGTTGTTTTCTTCTTCAATATTTAAGTGTTCGTTTTGAAGTAAAACATCAGCAGCTAAAAAGGCTAATTTACTTAAACTATCCATTTTAAAAAATTTTGAATAGCTAGTATTAAGCGATTTATAAGCCCCTTTTATAAAGCTAGTAAAGGTGTCAGCTGTTTTATCTTGGTACACAACAGTATTATTTAAAGAAACAGTTTGATTCTTTATGTGACAAAAAGATGTTATGTAATGGTTGGTATGCATATTATTTTTTCTTACAAACTAAAATGGTATGATATTCTCCTACAGCAATATCTTCTTTAAGCACCAAACCAGCTTTGTCAATAAGTTTTTTAAACACTGTTGCAGGATACATTTTGCTGTTTCCGTTTGCCATAACTGTAAAATAAAGTGATGTAGCTTCTAGAATAAACTTCGCATTATCAAAACGTTGTCTATCTGTAAAGGTTTCCATAATAAGAACTTCACCATTATCATTTACGGCGTTTGCACAGGCTTTTAAAATGGTTAAAATTTCATCTTCAGAAAAACAATCTAAAAATTGACTCATCCAAATGGCGTCAGCGCCTTTTGGTAATGTTGGATTTTCTGATAACCAATCTATTTCATGGTGTGTTACGCGATTAGCATAGCCTGCTTTTTCAACATTTTGAAGGGCTATTTTTAATTGACCTGGTAAATCAATCATTTTTATAGAAACAGTATCGCTGTGTTTGCTGCCGCTTATGGCAAACTTACCTGTGTTTGCACCAACATCATAAATAGTTTTAGGGTTGTTTCTAAAAACAAATTCTAAAGCCTCTTGAAACACTTCGTCAGAGTAATGATGGTCAAATTCAAACCAAGCTTTTTGAACATCAGGTTGTAATACAGAAAGCCCTTGATAAATAGTGTCCCAGTTTCCTAGTTCTTTTAATCCGGCTGGTTTTCCAGTTTCTATGGCTTCGGTTAGGTGATATAATCCTTTGTAGCAAACATCTTGTGTGAAATTAATGTTTACATCAACCGTACGATCAAAAGCTAAAAAGTAGCCTGTTGTGGTTAATTCAAAATTTCCTTGCTCATCTTTATTAACAATGTTATAGCTTTCAGCAATTTCTAGTAGTACGCCAACGCCATAAGTTGTTAATCGGAGTTCCTTTGAAATAGCTTCAAGAGTAATACCGCCTTTTCTTCTTTTTTCAAAAATAAGATTAAAAATTCCTAGTTTTCTTAATGAAACTACGGCTTGAAAAACAAAGGGTGCAAAGGCTATTTTTTCTGCTTCTTGAACAGCATCTATGGCTCTTATTGGCTTATTTGACATCGGTAATTAGTTAATTTTTTCAAATATTACAGCGGTATTACATCCTCCAAAACCTGATGCGGTTTTTAAAAATATTTGTAGCTGTTTTGTTGGTTGTTTAGTTTCTTTTATAACATTTATAGGTTGGGAAACACCTAATGTATCAAATCCTTTAGAGGCATAAAGCATATTGTTTTTTAAAGCATGCATGCCAACAATAGTTTCTAGTAACCCTGAAGCACCTAACGTGTGTCCAAAATAACCTTTTAAGCTATTGACAGGAATGTTTTGTAATTGACATCTATTAAATGCAATAGCTTCCATTTCGTCATTAAAAATGGTTGCTGTTCCATGAGCTGAAATATAATCAATTTCTTCGGGTTTTATTTGGGATTGAGATATAGCAGACTGAATACTTCTGTAAAGACCTTCGCCAGTTCTAGACGGTCCAGAAATATGGTTGGCATCATTGCAAGAGCCTTCACCCAGAATACTTACGGCTTCTTTAGCTAGATTGTTGTTACTTTTTGTTATTAAAATACTTGCAGCAACTTCGCCAATATTGATTCCAGTGCGGTTTTTGTCGTAAGGCTTACAGGGTTGACTGCTTAATGCTTGAAATGAGTTAAAACCTGATAAAATAAAAGGCGTTACAATATCACCACTTGTAATAAACACATGGTCATAAATACCTTGGTTTATGTAGCGTTTTGCAATTGCAACTGCTAGTATACCAGAAACACAGGCGTTTGAAACTATTATAGCATCATTTTTGAAATTAAAAAAAGATGTTATGGCTTTTCCTAATTCACTTAAGTAAGCTTTACTTTCAGGAAATGGGTTGCTGGTGTCTAAAGCATCAATATTTCCTTTTGTTGTAGATATAATTAGCCCAACACGATCTGTGATTTTAACTTCAGAATCTGATATAACCTCACTTAAAGAGGTTATCATCATTTTTTCTAACCGAGTATAGGATTCTTTGGGATTTAGCTTATTAAAAGCAGTATCCAAATCGTTATTGTTTATTAAAGCCGAATAAAAATCTTGTGGTAAAATATTGGGGTCACTAACAAGTTGTAGTCCAGTTATTTCGTTTTTTATGTTATCAACAACGGTATTACTGTCAAACCCTAATGATGAGATAATATTATTATATGACGCGTAAATGTTATTCATCAAGAAGCCCTACGTTTTGTTTCCAAGTTTTAAAAAAATCTGGAAGATTAAGCCATAAATCGCCTTCACCAATGTTATCAACAAAAACCTGAACGGTTTCTCCGGTACAAACTAACTCTTGATTTTGATTATAAATCTCATAGCGAAATACCATTTTTGCAGCGGGACTATCTACATAAATTGTTTTTACAGTAGCAATATCACCATATTTAAGTGGTAATTTATGGTCGGTGCTAGATTTTACAATGGGTGTAGCAAAACCATGTTTTTTTTGATCTAAATATGAGATGCCATGATGCCTTCCAAAGGCTTCACGACCGTCTTCAAAATATTGAATATAATTACCATGCCAAACAATTCCAAGAGGATCAGTTTCAACAAAACGTACACGTACTTGACTGGTATGCGTTATTTCTTTAGACGGCATTTTTCTTTTCATTATAAACAATTGCAATTAAGGTGGTTATTATAAAGAATAATAATAGCAAAATTATTTCAGGTAGAATGTCCCAAAAAGAACCATTTCTTAAAAAAACATCATAAAATGCATTTAATCCCCAATTCATAGGTGAAATATGAGAAAGTGTTTGCATAATTTTAGGCATAATAAAAACAGGAACCCAAACACCTCCTAATGCGGCCAAAATAACAACAAAAGTAGCACCAAATGGAGCAGATTGTTCTTGGGTTCTAGCAATGGTTCCTAGTAATAAACCTAAACCAATAGCTGCAAGACCTGCAAATGTAGCAACGACAAAGAGTAATGGTAAACGACCTGAAATGTCTAAAGTTGGTAATCCTAAATGCGGAAATAAGTAAACACCTATTAAAAGCATTAATACAAACTGAATTAAACAAACAATAAGGTAAACAACTGTTTTTCCTCCTAAAACCGTAGCGTAAGAAACAGGATTTGTTCGTAATCTTACAAAAGTACCTTGACTTTTTTCCTTTACTATATTTATTGATAATGGTACAATAATAAAAAATATAGCAAATAATGTCCAAGCAGGAACGTTGTGTTGTACCGAGTTTGGAATCATTTCTTTATCGTCATCTTTTGGTAAAATTTCTTTGAAAGTGATAAAATTATCTGTGGCAAAAATGGTTTCTGAAGGATCATCAGTGATTTGTTCTTGAAACGCTTTGTAAATAGACTGAGTTTCTATTTTTGAAATCATTTTGTCAATGCCATTTTTTACAGAGCTTTTAAAAGACACTTGCGTGGCAGGATCAAAATATAATTTTACTTCTTTGCTTTGAAATGGTGAGCTCGCTTCTTGATTTTTAGAATCACTCATGCTGAATTTAGCAATGATGCCTTCAACATTTTGAGCAACTTTTTGCTCTAACCCTTCAGATAGTTTTTCAGGAATAATAATGGCTAACTGATATTTTCCGCTAAAAACGAGATCCTTTGCTTCTTCTTCGGTATTCTTTTTTATGATTTCAAAAGCATTAGAGTCTTGTAGTCCGTTTAATATGGTTTCAGAAACAGAACCTTGATCATTATCAACAACTAAAATAGCTATTTTGGCATCTGTTACTGTTTTAAAAGTTCCGTCTTGAATAAGCGTTATGGTTACAATAAGCACCAATGGCATAATAAAAAGAATGGCAATGCCACCAATGTCTCGGGTAAGCAATAAGAGCTCTTTTTTTGTGGTTGCCAGTAATTTATGCATGATCTCTTAAGGCTTTTCCGGTTAGACTTAAAAAAACATCCTCTAAATTATGAGCGCCTTCTTGATTTTTTATTAGGGTTTTGGGTTCTCCTTTTATAATAATTTTACCATGGTCTATAATACCAACTCGCGTACAGAAGTTTTCAGCTTCATTTAAGTGATGTGATGTGTAAATAATTGTGGTTCCGTTACTATTTAACTCTTTAAGAAATTGAATAATAACGTTTTTAGATTGCACATCAACACCAACAGTTGGCTCATCTAGAAATAATACTTTAGGGTCGTGTAAAATACTAGCAATAAGATTTACACGGCGTTTCATTCCGCCAGAAAATGTGTTTATTTTTTTATGGGCAAAAGGTAATAGACCTAAATAATCTAGTGTGTTGTTTATTTTTGATGTTAGTTTAGAACCTTTTAAACCATACATGCTACCAAAGTACTGTAAGTTTTCAAAAGCCGTTAAAGATGGATATAATGCATACTCTTGCGGAACGATACCAATACGTTGTTTAAGCACGTTTTTATTTTTCTGGTATGTTAAACCATCAATTGTAAAAGATCCAGAAGTTGGTTTTATTAACGAGCATAAAATTGAAATAAGTGTGGTTTTACCAGCGCCATTAGGACCTAATAGACCAAAAAT
Organism: Corallibacter sp.; assembly: GCF_048381695.1. Taxonomy (NCBI): domain Bacteria; kingdom Pseudomonadati; phylum Bacteroidota; class Flavobacteriia; order Flavobacteriales; family Flavobacteriaceae; genus Corallibacter; species Corallibacter sp. The sequence goes on from NZ_JBLXHI010000001.1 coordinate 329,275, forward strand.
TTCTTTTTCATCAATATACAAGTCTAAATTGGTTACTGAATAATGATCAGCACCTTTATATTTTTTTGAGACTTGTTCAACGTTAATCATGTATTATTTTATGGCTTTCTTTAGTTTTTTAAAGAAGATTTCTTCTTTATCAGCAATAGTTTCTAATTGTGATGCAACATTGTTGTAAGCATCATCTTTGGCACTTCTATTTTTATAAATACGAGAAGCATCTAGGGCAAAATCACGCCAAAGGTCTCCAATATTAGTCATTTCATTAGACAATTCAGAGAGTTTAGGGTTGTTTAATATTTTGCTTGATTCTTGTAAAAAAGCAGCAAAAATATATCTAAAACCGCCGCCGCCGGTTCCTATTTCTTCTTGCATTCTAACAACTTGACCTAAATAGTGATTAGCAACTTTATTGCCTTTTTTCTTTGGCCACTTTCTTATAAGCTTTGCGACTTTTCTGATACCTTTTACACCAACAATTGGAATTGGTGCTAGCATATCGCGACAGGTTTGTTTTATTCCTTTTATTATAGCCTTTTCTAGCTGTAATTCTTTTGGAAAATCTATAGGGTAATACATATGACCTTTAGGAGCAAAAGCGCCTTTGGCAAAACGTACTTTTTCTAATTGTTTATCTGTTAGTGTTGTTACGGTTTCCATAACAGGATCACTTATTAAATACGTGTCATTTTCTTTGCCGTATACAATTAAGTTATGGGCATTAAAATGAAATCTATATTCGTCAGGGAAATAAACCAAATTATAGACACCAACTTGTAAACCTACAGGATTGTTGTTTTTTAAGTTTTCGTCAAGTCTAGCTTTGGCCTGCTGTGGGTTTTTAAATTTCTCACGCTTTATTTTAATTCCAACACGCTTGGCAAATTTTTTAAAAATAAATCCAGGCATTGCACGATAGGTTATTGCAGGTGCGTGGTTTACCATTAATAATGGAATATAACAAAATAATAAACCAGAGCCAATACCAAACGCCATGGGTTCACTAACGTTAAACCCGTTGTATTTCATTAAATTAGAAATCACACCATTTTCGCAATGTGCAGATTGATGATGCGTGAAATTAATTTTCATGTAAAGTGATATTTTTTAATTGGTCTATGTTTACCTCAAAAACATCAGCATATTTTTGCAGTGTTTTTTGTGATAATTTATTAAAGACTTTGGGTTTAAAATGACGTTTTACGCGCCATTGCCACATACCTACATAACTAGCTAATATTTGAGGATCCATTTTGTGGAATTCCATATAGTATTCTATAGGGCTAGTTTCGTTGTTTAGCACGCGATTTTTTGCAGTAGAAATGCGTTCGTTTATCTCTTCGATTGCGTTATCTAATGCTATTGTTTTTGGCGCCCAACCTGTACTATGAGCTGTTGTATACTCGCCGTTTTCATCTACAGCATAGCATAATTCTTTGAAATTAGCAGACTCTAAATTACTCTTGTCTTGAGGGACTTCATTCTTCTTCATAAAAAATCTATTTTAATTCTTGAATGACTAAATTCATCTCACAAGATACTAATTCTTTATCGTCTTGAGAGATAATACATTCTAAAGTACAAATGCTATAAGCATCTGTATCAAACCTAGATTTTAAATTGGCTTTAGATATGATGGTTGTATTTACTTTTGGGCACTCTTTTATTGTGACGTTTTTTATCGCACTAATAAAACCTATAAGTTTTGTGCCTTTGCCTTCTATATCGTCATCTTCAAAATAACTTTTACCCACAATGGCAGAACATGTTTGGGCGGCATTTTCTACAAGGCCTACTTCGTTAAAGTAGCCATTGTCGTTAAAAATACAAGAACTTTCTATTTTGAATGAGGTTGCAACGTGTTCGTCATCAATAGATAACACATTATCTACCATTAAAAATGGTTTTCTGTGAGGAAGAAATTTTGTGATATCTAAATTTTGAAACCTATTCATTAGCTAGCAATAACTGTTTTCATTTCCCCTGAAGCAATTTCTTCATTATTGGAGTTAAAAGCTTTTACTGTAACCATGGTTACTCCCATAAACTCATGTAGTATTTGAGCTTCGGTGGTTATGGTTTCGTTTAGTTTTGGTAGTTTGTTAACAGTTACTTTTTTTATAGACCCTATGTAACCTGTAGGTGCTTGTTCGCCTTTTAAAAAGTAATCATAGCCTGTATGTAAAGCTACTGTTTGTGCCATATTTTCAACCAAACCAGGTTCAAGAAAAACACCGTTTTCTACAAAGATATTTGTGTCTAATATTTTTAATGAAGATACAACTTTAGTTTCAGAAAAATCTACTAACGTATCTACCATCACAAAAGGTGCTTTTTGCGGTATTAGGTGAGATATAGTTGTTATTGGTAAATTGCTGGCTGTCATTTTAACAAACAGTTAAAAGCGCATAAGCATAAGCAAAACGCGCACTTTCTGGAACAGAAAGTAAAATTTTATCACCTTTTTTAAGTTTTCCAGAAGTGGCTAACTCCTCAAGCATAATATAAATTGATGCTGCACCAACATTTCCTACTTTGCTTAAATTCATAAACCAGTTTTCCCAAGGGATTTCAACACCTTGATTAACCATTTCTTGGTATAGGTTTTCTTTAAAATAGTAAGAAGATATATGAGGTAAATAGTAGTTTATTTCTTCTGGTTTTACACCGTGTTTTTCAAGAGCCATTTTTAAGCTATCTACACCTTTAACAAGAATATTTTCACCAAGAAGTTTTACATCTTGTTTCATAGCAAACAATGATTTTTTACTCCATTGGTCTGAAGGATATTCGCTCCAAGGTTTTAAAAAGCCATTATCTAATTTATCTCCGCCGGCATACATACATGCTTCAATTTCATGAGCATAAGAGTAGCCTTCCATCCATTCTATTTTTAACGGCATGTCACCATTAGGAGCATCTTCTAATAAAAATGCGCCTGCGCCATCAGATAGCATCCAGCGTAAAAAGTCTTTGTTAAAAGCTAGTATTGGGTTTTCTTCTAGCGATTCTAAATGTTTTACTTCATCTTCAAAAATATCAGATTTCATCCATGATGATGTTCTTTCAGAACCCGTAGAAACAGCGTTTTTTGTTTGTCCAGATTTTACTGATAAGTAGGCGTATTTCATCGCGTTCATTCCTGAACAACATGCGCCTGATGGTGAATTTATTTCTATATTCCCATTTTTTAAAAACCCATGAACCATAGCTGCATGAGATGGTAATATTTGGTCTGGACTTGAGGTTCCACAAGAAAGCACTTCAATATCTGATGGTTTTAAATTTTCATCAAATAATTTTTCAACAGCCTCTTTTGTAAGTTGCGCATTATTGTGCGTTATGTTACCATTGTCATCTATAGCATAATATCTAGTTTTTATTTGGTTGTTACGTAACACAATGCGTCGTCCTTTTGAGGTTTTCCCATTGATTGTTCCTAATTTTTCTTCCATCTCATCATTGGTAATGGGACGGTTTGGTAAAAACTTTGATATTTTGGTAATGTAAACTTCCTTCATTTTTTTTAACATCTTCTATTTTAATACAACAGATGAGTAGTATTTCTTGTCTTTTTTTATTTTGCCATACAAAGGTAAATAAGTGAACAAAAATAAGATAAAAACTATAGGTGAAATAATCCAAATAGCAAATAATAGGTAATAATTAAATATTTTAACCCAAAATGCTCTTTTTGGTGTGTTTTTTTCACTTTTAGAGGTGATTATTTGGGCCCATTTTGAGAATATGACATTTCCGCGAGTGTCCATAGTTACTAAAAATGGTTTTACGGTTACTGCTTTTTTCTTTAAAAGGCTATTTTGCAATGTACTAAAATCATTTTTAAGTATGTGTTTTACTATTGTAGGGCTAAATCTACTTGCATTATCTATATCTTTTTGTGCTACACCTGGTTTCGGAAAAATACCGAGAAAGCGTTCTTTTTTTCCAGAAAACATCCATTGCGCAATTGTAATAACGCTTATGTGGTTTATATGATTGTCTACTAAAGCGATATTACCAACCAAATTTGCTTGTAAGGTTTTTAGCTTGTGTTTCATTTTTTCTTGAGCCATCATCCAGAGATTCCTACAGCCTATTACTGTAACAACATTTGTGTTGTTAAATAGTTTTTTAGCGTCATCGGTATTTAAAAATGATGTTGTAGGTAATGATGGCGTTAGGTACCAAACTTGATAACCAAATATTATTAAATCATATTTTTTTTCTAGTATATGTTTGGGTACGGCTTTTACTGGTCTTGCATTTTGTTTGTAAGTATCTGGAAATACACCATAAAATTCTTCTTTACTCCACGGAAAAGGAAATGGTGTTTCCATTTCAATTTTATGATAGTCTATAGTTAATTCGCTATGATTAACCATATCAGATACAACGTTATTGAGTATTTCTGTGAGTTGCCCTGATTGTGAATAATGTAAAACTAAAACGTGTTTCATGGTTGTTTTTTGTTTTGGGTTCCCCAGAAATCAAAATAGTTAAACCATTGCAATGGGTATTTTTCTAGCATCCAAGATACACTTTCTGTATATTCTTTAAGTAAGGCTTGTGCATCTTTTTGTTTGGCTTTAGCTTTTCTTGCATATAAATGATAGTGTGTATTGGTTTCTTTCATTACATACACAAATAGTACAGGCACTTTAAGTCTTGATGCTAATAAGAATGGGCCTGCAGGAAATTTGGCTTCTTTATCTAATAAAGATTCTGTTAGGTATTTAGAGTTGTCAATGTAACGATCGCCAGTAATACAAACAAGTTCGTTTCTAGCCAATGCTGCATTTATTTCAAATATATGTGATAAATCTTCCTTAATAATAATTAAGTTAATATTAGATTTTTTTGTAACGCTTTCAATGTATTCTTTTATAGCTGTGTGTTCTATATCTGTTGTAAGTAAGCTTATTGAGGCGTTTTCTTCTAACTCCCCAAAAAAATGTTCGGCAATTTCAAAGTTACCAACATGTGCACTTATAAGAACGCCACCTTTTTTTCTTTTTAAAGCATCTTTAATGTGGTGAACACCATCAAATTGATAGGTGAATTTGTCACGTAATCCAGATGATATAGCGACTTTGTCTATAATGGTTTTTCCAAATACGTAGTAGCTTTTATAAATGCTTATTAGGCTTTTGCCACGTGAGTATTTTAACCGTTCATTAAAGTAATAGTAAATAGCTTTAGAGCTATTCATGGCAAATAACACAAAGTAAGCAGCAACAAAGTATAGAACAAAATATGCTGCACGTAATCCTAGATTTTTCATACAGAACACAAATATTCTATACCCAAGAACAGTTCCTCTGGATTTACCTTTCCATTCAGCAGCCATAAAAAATTACAATTGCTTTTTTAGCTTAATTTATTTTCAATTAGGTTGTAAAAATCCTGAAGTGATACAACGTTCACAAAGTCTTCACCTACTAGTTTTACTCCAAAGTTAGACTCTACAGCAACAACAAGGTCTACAAAATCTAAACTATCTAACTCTAGGGTTTCTTTTAAATTTGCTTCTGGTGAAATATCATCTTCCTCAACTTCAAATTCATCTATAAGAAAGTTGTTTATTTTCTCAATAATAACTTCTTTATTCATTTACACTTTTGTTTTTTTAATTATTAATGCTGAATTAGTTCCGCCAAATCCAAACGAATTTGACAAAAATACATCAAATTTTTTATCTAAAGTTTTACTTACTAAATTTAATTTAGAAGCGTCTTCATCTGGTTCGTCAAGATTAATGTTTGGTGCTATAAAATCATTTTGCATCATAAGCATTGAGTAAATGATTTCGCTAGCTCCGGCCATCCAGCACTCATGTCCTGTCATAGATTTTGTTGAGCTTACATAAGGACCGTTTTCACCAAAAACTTCAAATATAGCTTTTGCTTCATTGGCATCACCAACTGGTGTTGACGTTGCATGAGCATTGACATATTCTATAGCAGAGGCATTGATGTTTGCTTGATTTAAAGCCATTTTCATAGCTCGTGCAGGTCCGTTTACATTAGGAGTTGATATATGTTCTCCGTTTGATGAGAAACCATAGCCTATTATTTCTCCTAATATTGATGCGCCACGTTTTACAGCAGATTCGTAAGTTTCTAATACTAATGTTGCTGCTCCGCCACTAGGAACCAGGCCATCTCTGTTTTTATCAAAAGGTCTTGATGATTTTTCTGGGTGTTCAGTGTTTAATGAAAACACTCCCAATCCATCAAAACTACCCATTGCTATTGGGTTTATTTCTTGAGCGCCACCACAAATTATACATTCTTGTAAGCCACCTTTTATAAGTTGATAAGCCATGCCTATGGCATGAGAACCACTTGCACAGGCTGCGCTTATTGTGAAATTGATACCTTTTAACTTAAAAATTGTAGATAAATTCATTGTTACAGAAGAATTCATACCTTGGAATATAGCTCCTGAACCTACTAGTGTAGTGTCTTTTTTGTCTCGAATTTTATCTACAGAATCTACAACAGATTTTGCTGTACTATCATTACCATAAAGAATACCTACATCATTAGTTTCAAAAAAATCGTCTGTAATTTTTGCGTTTTTAAGTGCTTCTAAAGTTGCTATGTATGCGTATTCTCCTTCTTCACCAAGACTTATACGTTGTCTTCTAGATAATAAATTTTTTAGGTTAGGTTGTTTTACCATACCTGTTAAAGGGGAACGATATCCGTAAGGGATTCGGTTTTCGTCTATAACAATTCCAGATTTACCATGATACAGAGATTCCTTTACATCTTCTAAATTTTCTCCAATACAAGAATATATCCCCATTCCTGTTATCACAACTCTCTTCATTTTTTAAAAATTTACGAGTAAATACCTCCGTTAATGTTTAAAACTTCTCCAGTAATATACGAAGCTTTTTTAGAAGCTAAAAATGAAACAGCGTGTGCTACTTCTTCAGGTTCTCCAAATCTGTTAACTGGTATAAGGTTTTTTAATTCCTTTTCATCAAGTTCAGCAGTCATATCAGATTTTATAAAACCTGGAGCTACAGCGTTTACGGTTATTTTGCGTTTTGCAACTTCTTGAGCAAGAGCTTTTGTTGCTGCTACTAGAGCACCTTTTGCGGCAGAATAATTGGTTTGTCCGGCAGTTCCTTTTACACCAGATACAGAGGCTACGTTTATAATTCTTCCGTATCTGTTACGTAATAATTTTTGAATTAAATGGTTTGTGACATTATAAAATCCGTTTAACGAGGTGTTTATAACATCTTGCCAATCGTTTTGTGGCATCCACATGAATAGCCCATCTTTTGTAATACCGGCATTGTTTACTATAACTTCTATAATGGCGTCTTTGTTTTGGTTTTGCCAGTTGTCTAAAGCTGTTTTTACATCTTCAGAATTTGTTACGTTAAACTTTATGATTTCGCCAGTGTTTCCTTCAGATTCAATCGCTTTTAGGGTTTCTAATGCAGCAGATTCGTTGCTGTTGTAATTTATTAAGATATGGTAATCAGAATCTTTGGCTAGTTGTATGCATATTGCTTTTCCAATTCCTCTTGATCCACCTGTAATTAAGGCACATTTCATTTATTGGGTATTGTTTAGTTGGGGTAATTAGTTTGTTAGGTTTTCTGGGTTGGAATTTATTTAAATAATTCCAAATTTTCAAATGTCATGTTTTTTAAGGTGTTTCCTTGAGTATCTATATACATCCATGACTTTTTTTCTTTTACTCTAGCTAGTCCGTCTATGAAACCTTTTTCTGGATTTTTGCTGAATAAAGAAGCAAATCCGCCAGCAGTAATGACATAGTTTTCTGGAATAACAAGTTCACCTTTTTTATTTATAAAACCCCATAGTTTTTTAGTTTTCACAGGTGCAAGACCGTCATCACTGAAAGTTTCAGCGTCTCTATATTGCATTGGAACAATAAGTTCTCCTTTTAGGTTAATATAACCCCATAGTTTTTCGTTTGAAACTGGAGCTAAACCGTTTTTAAAGGCTCTTACTTTGTCAAAAGAAGGTTCTATAATCCATGCTCCTTTTTTGTCTATAAAACCTACTTTTTCACCCTTTTTGGCATATGTATAATCAGGGTTGTTTGAAAAATCCCAAATTTTATTTGCGCCAGAAACAGGTTTGAATTCTCCGTTTATTATAAGTCCGTAAGTTTCTCCTTTATTAGCTACAATGTTGCCGTTATAAAAGTTGCTTACGCCATCATATTCTGTTTTTACAAGATATTTTCCTGTAGGGTCTACTAATCCCCATTTGTTGTTTTCTAGAACTTTTGAGTAGCCGTTTACAAAATCAAAAGCTTTGGTGAATTTAGGTGATATAACGACATCGCCTTTTGTGTTAATAAAACCAATTTTATCTCCAGATTTTATTACTGCATAACCTTCGCTAAAATCGTATAGCTTATCTGTTGAGACATTGGTTAAGGTTTGTTCTCCTTTTGTGTTGATATAAATCCACTCTTTATCTTTTAAAACGATAGCTAAACCAGAGTTAAAAGCTTTTGTTTTGTTGAATTGAGGTTGTATAACCCATTCGCCTTTTCTGTTTACGTAGCCCCATAAGTCTCCGTTGCTAGTAGCTTCGGCTAAATCTTCAGAAAAATTCTTTGCAGTTTTAAACTGTGGTTTAATGTGCCATTCTCCTGCTTTTGTGATATACCCGAATTTACCGTCTTTTCTAGCTAAAGCAAGTTCTTGTGTGAATCCTGTTATGCTTAATAAAAGCAGTCCAAATAATAGTAACTTTGTTTTCATAATGAATGTTTTAATTATGTTTTATTTGTTAATGGCGCTATCATAATAAAGTTAACAGTAGGGTAGGAATAAAACGGTTTTTGTAAAGATAAGAACTAATTTTTAGAAACTAGCACTCCTTTATTAACTATTCATTATTAACTCTTTTACCTTGTTTACATAAGGGTACATAGTAATATCTTCTTTAAAAGCAGGTACTATTTTACGAATATCGTTATATATTTTTCTGGTATTAGTAGATACTTGGTCTTGTACGTTTAGGTATTCTATGGCTTGAACGACAGTAATTAACTCTATAGCTAAAACTTCAAATGCGTTTTCTATTACCTTTTTTGTGATTAACGCAGCATTTGTTCCCATGCTTACAATGTCTTGATTGTCATTGTTGTTAGGGATACTGTGTACATACATTGGGTTTGAAAGCATTTGGTTTTCAGCAGTAGTAGAAGTAGCTGTAAATTGTACACCTTGCATACCAAAATTTAAACCTAACTCTCCTAAATTTACAAAAGGAGGTAAAATATCATTCAGCCTAGTATTTAGTAAATAATTAAGTTGTCTTTCTGCTAGCATAGTAGCTTTTGTAGTGACAATTTTTAATTTATCCATTTCTAGAGAAACGTAGTCTCCATGAAAGTTTCCGCCGTGATATACGTGTTTTTTGTCTACGTTTACAATTGGGTTGTCGTTTGCAGAGTTTACTTCTTCAATTAATATTTTTTCAATACTATTTAAAGAATCTAAAACAGGTCCTAAAATTTGAGGAACGCATCGTAATGAGTAATATTCTTGTACTTTTTCTTTAAATACAGAAACATCTTCATTTTTAGAATATAAATGGTGTTCTCTTTTTCTAGTTAGTTTGCTGTCTTTTAAATGCTCACGCATTGCTTCAGCTATTTTGCGTTGACCAACATGTTTTTTAGATTCGTTAAGTTCTAGAGATAGGTGGTCATCATAAGCTTTTACTATTTCGTTTATTGCTGCAGAACAAGAAATCATCCAGTCAAGTAAACGTCTGGTGTATATTGTGTTTACAATACCTATTCCAGTCATAACCGAGGTTCCGTTCATTAAAGCTAAACCTTCTCTTAATTCAACAGAGATTGGTTTTAAGCCTTCGGCATTAAAAACGTCTTTTGTGGCAAGTCTTTCTCCTTTGTAAAACACTTCTCCTTCACCAATTAAAACTAGAGCTAAATGCGCTAATTGTACTAAATCTCCACTAGCACCAACACCACCATGCTCGTAAATTAATGGTGTTATGTCTCTGTTTATAAGTTCTGTCATTAATTCAATAACAGATTTGTGAACTCCCGAGTGCCCCAATGATAATGTGTTTAATCTGGCAAGCATAGCTGCTTTAACATACATTGGTGGAATTGGTTGTCCTGTTCCAGAAGCATGACTACGTATCAAATTATACTGCAATCTAATACGTTCAGAGTCTTTAATTTTATACTGGGCCATTGGGCCAAACCCAGTGTTTACACCATAGATAACCTTGTTTTCAGAAAATTCTTTTAAAAAATTGAAACTCTTTTCTACTGTTTCTAAAACAGTTGTATCAATAGAGATAGGCTTGTTTTCAATAATAACTTTATAAAAATCTTCTATACTTAATGTTCCGTTAAATGTTAGCATCTATGTGTTTGTTCTATTATTTTTGATAATTTATTTTAATAACTTAAACTAAAATAGTTATTTTGGATTGCAAATTTAAAATAATAAATGAATTTTACTACAATGACTATTAGTGATATAAATGTAGATGTTTTAATTATTGGTGCTGGACCTTCAGGATGTGTGGCAGCTGCTTATCTTCATTCGCAAGGAATACGTGTAAAAGTTTTAGAAAAGAGCAAGTTTCCAAGATTTGTAATAGGCGAGAGTTTGTTACCAAGATGTATGGACCACTTTGAAGAGGTTGGTTTGTTGGACTGTTTAAAAGCTCAAGGTTTTGAAGTGAAATCTGGCGCACGATTTTTAAGAGACGATATTGTTTGTAATTTTGATTTTAGTAAAAAACATACTGATGGATGGAATTGGACATGGCAAGTTCCAAGAGCCGATTTTGACAATACATTGGTACAAGAAATAATAAAGAAAGGTGTTGATGTTGCTTTTGAGCATGAGGTTACCAATGTTGTTATTGCAGATGACGGAACATCTAAAACATCTGTAAAAACCAAAGATGGAGATACATATTTTGTAAACGCTAATTTTATTATAGATTCTAGTGGTTATGGTAGAGTATTACCAAGGCTTTTAGGTTTGGACAAGCCGTCTCAAATACCAGAACATTCATCAATTTTTGGACATGTAAAAGATGTTAGAAGACCTGAAGGAAAAGAAGGTACAATAATAACATTTGATGTTTTAGATAAAGATACGTGGTTGTGGGTTATTCCTTTTTCTAATGGAAATACAAGTATAGGCTTTGTAGGTAAGCACGAATTTATAGAATCTGAAAGTGGAACCACTGCTCAACGCTTAAACGCCTTGTTGAAACATTCTAAATACTACAGAGACAGGTTTCAAGGTTTAGATTATTTGTTTGAACCTATTACCATAAAAAACTATTCTAAAGCGGTAACTAAATTTTACGGAAAAGGATTTGCTTTAACCGGTAATAGTGCAGAGTTTTTAGATCCTGTTTTTTCATCAGGCGTTACATTTGCAACCGAGTCTGCTTTACAATCATCCAAGCTTATAGCCAAAGAGCTGAAAGGAGAAACTGTAGATTGGAAAGAAGAATATGAAGGCTACATTAAAAAAGGTGTTGATGTTTTTGCAACGTACGTAAAAGAATGGTACACAGGAAATTTACAAACTTTGTTTTTTCACAGACCAGAAAACCCAGATGTAAAACGTCAAATATGTGCAGTTTTAGCAGGTTACGTTTGGGATGAAACTAATCCGTTTGTAAAAAAGCATAACAGAGCTGTTAAAACAATGGCTCATTTAATCAATATGGAAAAAGAAAAAAGCGAATAAAACACTGTTCATTCGCTTTTAGTATTGGTTTAAATAAAAATATTATTTAGCCTTTTTTCTAATGTTTGCCGCAAACTCTTTACCTAATTTAGCGTAAGCTTCAGATATTCGGTAGCCAGAATTATAATCGTTACCCATAGCACCGTAACCTTCAACCTTAGTATAGTTTACAGAAAATAATACAGTATCAGGATTGTCGCTTTTTACTAGTGAAATTGTAGCTTCAAGTTTCGCGTTTTGTCTCATAACACCAACATTATAACCTGGGTATAAAAAGGTTGTGTGAATTTTTAACGTGTATTCAGCACCCATGTTTTTACCTACAGAAACTTCGTTGTTTTTCCAGCGTTTGTTAAATGATTCAATAAATTTTGGTTCGTAACGATCTTCTCTATCACCAAACCATGAGTTTTTAAATTTTTCACCACCGCCAACTTCTTTCTCTTCACGTTTGGCCATTTTGTCTTTTAAGAATTCTTCTTCAGAATCATATTTAGGGATTTCCAAATTAGAGTAATCAAATTCTAAATTGTAAACAGAAATTCCTTTTAAGGCACTCCAATCTCCTTTTGTAACTTTTGCCTTTTGAGCCATAATAGTAGTAGACACAAATAATACAGCAACAAATAAAATGTTTTTCATAATATTTTAAAAATAATTGATTTAGACAGCTAAAATAATAGAACTTTTTCTAAAAAAGTATACGACAATCAACGTATTTTTAAAATAAGAAAAGCGATAAAAAGATATTTTACTCTTTAGATAAGTTTGTAAGCATTTCTTCAGTGATGGCTTCTAAATCAAAGTTGTGTGTCCAATTCCAGTCTTGGCGTGCTTGAGAATCATCAATGCTTTTAGGCCAAGAGTCTGCTATTTCTTGTCTGAAATCTGGTTTGTAAGAAATTGTAAAATCTGTAATATGCTTTTTTATTGCGTTGGCAATATCAATAGGTGTAAAGCTAATTGCAGCTAAATTGTATGAGGATCTTATTTTTACAGAATCACTGTCAGCATGCATTAAATCTACAGTTGCTTTAATGGCATCATCCATAAACATCATTGGTAACTCGGTGTTTTCAGATAAGAAACATTCGTAGGTTTTGTCAGCAATAGCTTTGTGATAAATATCAACAGCGTAGTCTGTTGTTCCGCCACCAGGAAGCGTTTTCCAGCTTATAATTCCAGGGTATCTTATGCTTCTTACATCAACGCCATATTTGTTATGGTAGTATTCACACCAGCGTTCTCCTACTTGCTTTGTAATACCATAAACTGTTGAAGGTTCCATAATGGTATATTGCGGCGTGTTTTCTTTTGGGGTTGTAGAACCAAAAACGGCTATACTAGATGGCCAAAACACTTTTTTAATAATGCCTTCTTTGGCTAGATTTAAAACATGAAATAACGAATCCATATTTAAATCCCATGCTTTCATAGGAAATTTTTCTCCAGTAGCACTCAACATGGCAGCCATTAAGTAAATGGTGTTTATGCTATGTTTTTCTATACAAATTTTTACAGAAGAATAGTCTTGAGCATCAAGAATTTCAAAAATTCCAGAGTTAACAACGTCTAAATTTCCGTAATTAATATCACTAGCAATAACATTTTCATTACCGTGAATGTCTCTTAATTTGTGGGTTAATTCAGATCCTATTTGGCCACAGGCGCCTATTATTAAAATTTTTGAACTCATTATTTCCTATTAAAAAGTTCACAAAAATAGCAAGAATTTAATGATGAAATAAAGTTTTTAGTATAAAATACCTAGTTTAAAAGTATTTGTGTAATTGCTACAAAAAAATAATGAAAGCAATATATTTGTAGTGTTTACCTTAAATGATGAGAATGAAAATTTTAAGTATTTTATGTTTAGCGGTTTGTTTGTTTTCTTGCAAGAAAACATCAACAGGTACAGAAGTGTCAGTTCAAAATACTACCGAGAGTTCTATTATATCCATTAGCGATATTGAAGCCTTAAAATATGTAGACTACGCATTAGACAATAAAGCTGATAAAATTATTTCAAATTGGATGAAATATTACGAATTAGAAACAGTGGTTTCTAATCTAAAAAAAGCAGATATATCATATTTTAAAAACAATTCTGAAATTCTTGAAGCACTTATAAAAGACTTAAAAAGTACCATTCCAGAAAAATTTCAAACACCTTTAATACAAGCTAGAATTTTAGCATTAGAAACAAAACTTTATAAGTTAGAAGGTGTTGCAAACTTATCAAACATTCAAAAAAAAGAACTTCTATTATCTGTACAAGAAGTATTGGTGGCTTTTTCTAACCTAAACTTACAAATGAATAAACAGGTTGAAAGAGAGAGTCAAAGAATTCAAAAACCTTAAACACAAAAAAACTATTTATTAATATTTTGTTAATATGTAGCAATTTTAAGTTTCAAGGCTCTAAATAGTAGTAAATTGTACTACCAAAAATTAAACACAAACTTTATGAAAACCAACATTCAAAGGCTTTCTCTATTTAGCGCTATAGCGTTTATGGGCTTAACAGCTTGTAAAGAAGATGCTAAAAAAGAAACGGCTATTGTAGAGGAAGAAGCAATTCCTGGAATCAATTTAGAATACATGGATACCTCGGTAAAGCCAAGCGAGGATTTTTTTAAGCATGTAAATGGAAATTGGCTTAAAACAAACACAATTCCAGACGATAGATCTCGTTGGGGAAGTTTTGATGAGCTTAGACAAAAAACAGACGAAGACGCTTTAGGAATTCTTAAAGCAGCTATGTCTGATAATAAAGATCTAGAAAAAATAGATGTATTACCAGGTTCAGATCAAGAAAAAGCTGTTTTTCTTTATCAAACTATTATGGATACAGTTTCTAGAAACAAACAAGGTATCGAGCCTCTAAAACCAGTTTTAGAAAAAATAGACAACATTAAAAACATTCAAGACCTTCAAGCTTATTTAATAGAAATGGAGCCTAAAGGAGGCGCTGGGTTTTTTGGGTTTGGAGTAGGAGCTGATGCCAAAGATAGCAACATGAATGTTGGGTATTTAGGAACAGGAGGATTAGGACTTCCTGATAGAGACTATTATGTAAAAGACGATGAAGATTCTAAAGAGAAAAGAGAAAAATATGTGGCGCATATAACAAAAATGCTTCAGTTTTTAGGAGATTCAGAAGCCCAAGCAAATGCCCAAGCAAAACAAATTTTGGCATTTGAAACAAGCCTAGCAAAACCAAAAATGGATAAAGTTGAGTTGAGAGATGCTAGAAAAACTTACAACCCAACTGCTGTTTCAGATTTACAAAAAATGGTGCCTGCAATAGATTGGAAAGCTTATTTTGACGGAATTGGTGCTAAAAATTTAGATACAGTTATTGTTAGTCAACCAAAATACATGAAAGAACTACAAAATATTTTGGCTAAAGAAAATGTATCCAATTGGAAAGCTTACTTACGTTGGTCAGCACTTAATGGAGCAGCTGGCATGCTAAACGATGAGTTAGACCAAGCAAACTGGGATTTTTATAGCAAAACACTTCGTGGTGCTAAAAAGCAAAGACCAAGAGATGAGCGTGCGCTACAAACAATAAACTGGACAGTTGGTGAGGCATTAGGAAAGCTTTATGTAGATAAAAAGTTCCCGCCAGAAGCAAAAGCAAAAGCCGAAGAGATGATTCAAAATGTTATTAAAGCATTTGAGCAAAGAATCTCGGTATTGCCTTGGATGAGTGAAGACACAAAGAAAAAAGCTATTGAAAAACTTCAAGCTACGCAAATTAAAATAGCGTATCCTGATAAATGGAAAGATTATTCTGCTTTAAAAATTCAAAGTGTTGAAGAAGGAGGAAGCTACCTTCAAAATATGCAAAATGCAAGAGCTTGGAACTATCAAGAAGATATTGAAAAATTAGGAAAACAAGTAGATAAAAGCGAGTGGTATATGGCGCCACAAGTTGTAAACGCTTATTTTAACCCTTCTTATAACGAAATTGTATTTCCAGCGGCAATATTACAACCACCTTTCTATAATTACAAAGCTGACGATGCTGTAAATTACGGAGGTATTGGTGCTGTAATTGGTCATGAAATATCTCATAGTTTTGACGATTCTGGAGCACGTTATGACAAAGATGGAAACCTAAACAACTGGTGGACAGATGAAGATTTAGAAGAGTTTACAAAACTAGGAAAAGCATTAGCTGATCAATATAGTAGTTTAGAAGTATTACCAGATGTACATATTAATGGTGAATTTACTTTAGGTGAAAACATTGGAGATTTAGGAGGTGTTAATGCTGCTTACGATGCATTACAAATGAGCTTAAAAGAAAATGGAAATCCAGGAGAAATAGATGGTTATACACCAGAACAACGTTTCTTTATGTCTTGGGCAACTGTTTGGAGAACATTATATAGAGATGATGCTCTTAAAACGCAAATTAAAACAGACCCACATTCACCAGGAATGAATCGTGCTGTACAGCCTTTATTAAATGTTGATGCTTTTTATGAAGCATTTAGTATAAAAGAAGGAGATAGTATGTATATAGCACCAGAAGAACGTGTTAAGATTTGGTAATAAATCATAACAGCATAAAAAAAGCGAACTGAAAAGTTCGCTTTTTTTATTTAGTATTTAAAAGAATATAAACAGGTTTTTACTTGTTCATATTTTTTATTTCTTCCATAAAAGTTTCTAAATCTACACCATTGCTTACTAGCGTTAAAGCTTTGTCAACAACGTATTTTACGTTATCTGGCGTAAACCCAAGACCAATACCAATCTTTCTTAAAACCAACTCTTCATGATCTCCTTTTATGTGATCTACATAAACCATACGCGCTAAATCATATAAACGCTCTAAACGCTTATCATAAGATGTTGGTGGGTTGATAGGATGAGATTGGTAATCCTTCAAAATTAATTTATAATCAGCTTCACTGATATCCAAATTTCTAGCTAATCGGTCTAAAAAAGACTTTTCGTCTTCACTAATAATACCATCATCCATAGCTACTCTAACTATGGCAGCAAAATGATCTTCGTTACGTTTTTTAAACCCGCTATCAAATAAATCTGAAATTGACATATGTTCTTGTTTTTTAAAGTCGTGCAAATATAATTAAACTTCCTTCATTATTTAA
This sequence comes from Corallibacter sp., assembly GCF_048381695.1. Taxonomy (NCBI): domain Bacteria; kingdom Pseudomonadati; phylum Bacteroidota; class Flavobacteriia; order Flavobacteriales; family Flavobacteriaceae; genus Corallibacter; species Corallibacter sp. Next base: position 346,171 of record NZ_JBLXHI010000001.1, read on the forward strand.
ATGAAAACTCTCCCTTTTTTAATAGCAAGTATTTGCAAATAGAGTAGTAACTATGAGTTTTGATTTTTAGTATAACTCTTAACAAAAATTTCTCATAGCAATAAATAGTCAAAAACAATGTAAGTTTTATCTTTGTCATCAAAATATCAGAGTCTTGAGTAAATCTATCCTCTCGCAAACGTATGATCAGGCTTTGCAAACGCAAAATTTGCACACCGCTATTGCCCAATCTCAAAGTAGAACACATCTTAAAGGACTTGTAGGGTCGTCTTTTTCTTTCGTTTTATCTGAAACTTTTAAGCAATCTAATAAGCCTTTCTTACTTGTTTTTAATGATAAAGAAGAAGCTGCTTTTTACCTTAACGACCTTGAGGTAATGCTTAATGGTAAAGACGTGCTTTTTTATCCAGGCAGTTATCGTAGACCTTATCAAATAGAAGAGACTGATAATGCCAATGTGTTATTAAGAGCAGAAGTGCTAAACCGTATTAACTCTCAAAAAAAACCAGCAGTCATTGTAACCTATCCTGACGCACTTTTTGAAAAAGTAGTTACGCGACGTGAATTAGAAAAAAACACCTTAAAAATCGCGGTTAATGATAATCTTTCTATTGACTTTGTAAACGAAGTGTTATTTGAATACAAGTTTAAACGTGTAGATTTTGTTACAGAACCAGGCGAGTTTTCAGTACGTGGTGGTATTGTAGATGTGTTTTCGTTTTCTCATGATGAACCTTACCGAATTGAGTTTTTTGGCGATGAGGTAGATAGTATTAGAACTTTTGATGTTGAAACACAATTATCAACAGAGCAAATAAAAAAAATAAGCATCATTCCTAATGTTGCTAATAAGTTTTTAGAAGAAAGTAGACAGAGTTTTTTGAAATACATGGCTCAAAAAACAGTGGTGTTTATAAAAAATGCCGATATGCTATTTTCAAGAATTGACGACTTTTATGGTAAAGCAGAAGAAGCTTTTCAAAAGTTATCTAAAGACATAAAGCACGCAGAACCTGAAGCATTGTTTTGTAATGCTGCTTTGTTAAAAAAACAATTGTTAGATTTTACTTTGGTTGAGTTTGGAACGTCAAATATTTTGACAAGTAGTTCTGATGCCGCAAAAGTTATTACATACAACACAACACCACAGCCATCTTTCAACAAACAATTTAATGTGTTGATAGATGATTTAAACCTGCATCATAATAAAGGTTATACAAATTATATAGCATGTGTAAGTGAACAGCAAGCCAAACGATTTCATGATATTTTTGAAGATGTAGATCACGATGTGCATTATAAAACGGTTGTTTTATCCTTGTTTCAAGGCTTTGTAGATCACGATAACAAAATTACGTGTTATACAGATCATCAAATTTTTGAACGATATCATAAGTTTCATTTAAAAAATGGTTATGCAAAAAAGCAAGCCATAACATTAAAAGAGCTTACAAATCTAGATATAGGTGATTATGTAACTCATATAGATCACGGTATTGGACGATTTGGAGGTTTGCAAAAAATAGATGTTGAAGGCAAAAAACAAGAAGCTATAAAGCTTATTTATGGTGAGCGTGATGTGTTATATTTAAGTATACATTCGCTTCATAAAATTACCAAGTTCAATGGTAAAGATGGAAAACCACCAAAGGTTTATAAACTAGGAAGTAAAGCTTGGAAAACTCTAAAGCAAAAAACTAAAACACGTGTAAAAGAAATTGCTTTCAATCTGATAAAACTTTATGCCAAGCGTAAGTTAGAAAAAGGCTATCAGTATAATCCTGATAGTTATATGCAGCATGAGTTAGAAGCATCATTTTTATACGAAGACACACCAGACCAAAGTACAGCTACTGCTGATATTAAAGAAGACATGGAAAGTGAACGCCCAATGGATCGTTTGGTTTGTGGTGACGTAGGCTTTGGTAAAACTGAAGTCGCTATTCGTGCGGCATTTAAAGCGGTAGATAATGGTAAACAAGTCGCTGTTTTGGTGCCTACAACTATTTTGGCATATCAACACTATCGTACGTTCAAGGAGCGTTTAAAAGATTTTCCTGTAACAGTAGATTATGTAAACCGATTCAGAACCGCTAAAGAAAAACGAAACACGCTTGAAAATCTTGAAAGTGGCGCCATAGATATTATTATTGGTACTCATCAGCTAGCAAATAAAAATGTTGCTTTTAAAGATTTAGGTTTGCTTATTGTTGATGAAGAACAAAAATTTGGAGTTGCTGTAAAAGAAAAATTACGAACACTAAAACAAAATGTTGATGTGTTAACGCTTACTGCAACGCCAATACCTAGAACACTTCAATTTAGCCTTATGGCAGCAAGAGATTTATCGGTAATTACAACACCACCGCCAAATCGATATCCTATAGAAAGTCACGTAATTCGTTTTGGCGAAGAAACCATTCGTGACGCTGTGAGTTATGAAATAGAACGTGGAGGACAAGTTTTCTTTATTCATAACCGTATAGAGAATATAAAAGAAGTAGCAGGAATGATTCAACGTTTGGTGCCAGATGCCAAAATTGCCGTTGGTCATGGTCAAATGGATGGTAAAAAACTAGAGCAACTTATGCTGTCGTTTATGAGTGGCGAATTTGACGTTTTGGTTAGTACAACCATTATAGAAAGTGGGCTTGATGTACCAAATGCTAATACCATATTTATTAATAATGCTAATAATTTTGGTTTAAGTGATTTACACCAAATGCGTGGTCGTGTTGGTCGAAGCAATAAAAAAGCGTTTTGCTACTTTATAACTCCAGAGTATTCTGCTATGACCGAAGACGCCAGAAAACGTATTACAGCTTTATCACAATTTACCGAGCTAGGAAGTGGTTTTAATATTGCAATGAAAGACCTTGAAATTCGTGGAGCAGGTGATTTGTTAGGCGGAGAGCAAAGCGGATTTATTAACGATATAGGGTTTGACACGTATCAAAAAATATTAAACGAAGCCATAGAAGAGCTTAAAGAAAACGAGTTTAAAGAGCTGTATCAAGACGAAGGTAAACCTAAAGAGTATGTAAAAGATATTACAATTGATAGTGATTTTGAGCTTTTATTTCCAGATGATTACGTAAATAATATTACAGAGCGTTTAAATCTGTACACGCAACTAAATAATCTTAAAACTGAAGAGGAATTACAAAAATTTGAATCTGAAATTATAGATCGTTTTGGAGAACTGCCAACACAAGTTGTAGATTTATTAAATAGTGTGAGAATAAAATGGATCGCAGCAAAAATTGGCCTAGAAAAATTAGTGATGAAGCATGGTAAAATGGTAGGTTATTTTATCAATAATCAACAAAGTGGTTTTTACCAAAGCAGTGGTTTTACTAAAGTGTTACAATTTGTACAATCACATCCGCAAGCTTGTAAAATGAAAGAAAAGCAAACACGAGCAGGCTTACGATTGTTACTAACCTTTGAGCGTATAAAAACTGTAGATCAAGCACTAGCTGTTTTAAAACCAATTTTGGCTCAATAATTGAATGTAAAAGAAAAAACAATGATGAAAAAACATATTTTAATACTGCTTTTGTTTCCAATAATGCTGTTTTCACAGCACAATATTAAAGGTGTTTTTTCACCTGCCGAATCATTCACATTTGCATTATTATACAAGTCTACACCAGAAGGAGCAAGTTATATAAACCAATCAAAAATTGAATCTGACGGATCGTTTGTATTTAATTTAGATCAAAACGCGGAAACAGGTATTTATAAAATTGTTTATGCAATTCCGCCAGAGGATAACAATTTTGAGGTGTTTTACAACGGTAGAGAGCATGTGACTTTTCACTTTGATTTGGATAAAGGTTTAAGCTTTTCAGAATCTTCAGAAAATATACTTTGGCATACATATACTGATAGTATTTCAAAATTAAATGGTGAGATAAGTAAACTTTACGCTTCAAATTCACCTAATAAAAAATCATTGGAAGCCGTTTTTAAAACACTTGATAAAACGCAAGATGATTTTGAAAAGCAAGCAGCAAACATGATGATTTTGCCTTTTGTAAAATCAAACAAAATGTATGTTCCTAAAGCATTTGAAGATGTAGAAACGTATTCAGTAAACTTAATGACACATTATTTTGATGCGATAGATTTTGGTAATCCATTAATTCAAAGTTCAGATTTTTTGATAAATAGAGTAGAAGCCTATGTGTTTGCAATGCCAGAAAATGAAAAAGCGTATAAAAAAGCAATAGATCACGTGGTAAAGGCTGTAGGAGATCAAAACTCACAAACAAAAATTTATTTACTAGAAACACTTTGGCAACACATGCTTAATAATAATCAAGCATCAGTTGCAACGTACATTAGTGACACTTATTTGTTACCGCTGGCTAAAGCATTTAATAGAGCAGATTTAGAACAGGTGCTTGTTAATTATAACAAAACCGCTATAGGCAAGAAAGCAACAGATTTTAAGTTCACATATTTAGAAAAAAAGAAACCAATAAAAACTTCATTATACGAGGTAGATATGCCTCATAAAGGATTGTTGATTTTTTGGAGTAGTACTTGCAGTCATTGTTTACAGGAACTGCCAAAAGTAAAGGCTATCATGGAAAAACATCCTGATGTTAAAGTTATAGCGTATGGGCTTGAAGATGGTGTTTTAAATTGGAAAAAAACAATTACTGACTTTCCAGATTTTATACATACTTATGATTTAGGGAAATGGGATAGTCCGTTGGTTGAAGATTATGGAGTTCAAGCGACACCAAGTTATTTTATATTAGATAACGACAAAACTATATTAGCAAAACCAGAACACGCCGAAGATTTAGAAGCGTATTTTCAAGATTAATTAAAAATGATAAAACGCATCTTCGTAATGCGTAACCGTTTCGGTTGTATTGTTTTTTAAAACAGCAATCACGTCAAAGCGTGCTTCTAGATCAATATCATTTTCAGTAATATAGGCATCCATGGCTTTTACCAGTAACTTAACTTTTGAAGGTGTAACAAATTCTTGAGGATCGCCAAAAAAAGCTGAATTTCTAGTTTTAACTTCAACACAAATCATGGTGTTTTTACATTTGGCAATGATATCAATTTCTGCTTTTTGAAATCTAAAATTTCGCTCAATAATTTCATAGCCTTTAGATTCTAAATAATCTGTAGCTAACTGTTCGCCTATTTTACCAAGTTCGTTATGTTGTGCCATTTTATTCCTACGAAAGCAGAAATCCCTGCTTCAATTTAAAATCGTTTCACTTTTCAAAAACCACCGTTGATTTATCCTTGTCAACAGTCAATTTTACAGTGCTTCCCAATATCATGGCGCGATTGTCTTTTTCATGACCAGCAGGCATATTAAACGCAATCGGGAAATCGTAATCAGCCAAAGCATCTAAAATAAGTTGCTCAATAGATGTTCCCCAAAGCGTTGTGTTTTTACGAAGCTTTGTCATGTCGCCTACTAAAACACCTGCGCAATTATCAAAATAGCCAGCGCGTTTTAAACTTTGTAACATACGGTCTATATGATATTTATACTCGCCAATTTCTTCTATAAATAAAATTTTCCCAGAAGTATTAATACTGGTGTTTGATCCTAACATTGTGTGTAACATAGTTAAGTTGCCACCAACAATAGGTGCTGTTACAACACCAGATTTATTGTAGCTTGAACCTTTTAGAGTATAAGAAAGAGACTCACCAAAAATAGCAGCTTTAAACGTGCTCACAGTTTCTGGAATTTCGGTTAAATCTTTTGTAAGGCTCACGCACATCATAGCATGTATAGTTTCAAATCCTTGGTTATGAAATAAATTATGAAGTGCAGTTATATCACTATAACCTATAAGCCATTTAGGTTTTGTTTTAAGTTTTGTGAAATCCAGTTTGTCTAAAATTCTTACAGCTCCATATCCACCACGAGCACACCAAATAGCACTTATAGTTGGGTCGTCCATAGCTTTTTGAAAGTCTTCACAACGCTCATCATCAGTTCCAGCAAAATGGTTTGCTTGACTAAAAACATGTTTGCCAACAACAGCATGCAAGCCCCAGCTTTTAATTAAATCAACAGCTTGTTGTACTTCGCCTTGGCGATTTTTTAATATTCCTGAAGGCGCTACAATAGCAACGGTATCGCCTGCTTTAAGATATTCTGGTTGTATCAAATTAGTAGTGGTTTGTGAGTGTTTATTTTGCGCAAAAAAGGCTTGTATTCCGAAGAAAAAAACCAAACAACATAAACATATTTTAAGGACAAATTTAGACATATTGTAAATGTACATTTTTTTTCAGAAACGCTCTTAAATTACGTACTTTTGTGGCTTCAAAAAGATACAACAATGTCAAAACGATATACAATTACTGCAGCATTACCTTACACAAATGGTCCAATTCATATTGGGCATTTAGCTGGTGTGTATGTTCCTGCTGATATTTATGCACGTTACTTACGTTTAACAGGAAACGATGTGGCCTTTGTTTGCGGTAGCGATGAGCATGGTGTTCCTATTACTATAAAAGCAAAAAAAGAAGGTGTATCACCTCAAGATGTCGTTGATAAATATCATACTATTATTAAAAAATCTTTTGAAGATTTTGGAATTACCTTTGATAATTACTCAAGAACATCAGCACAAATTCACCATGAAACGGCTTCAGAGTTTTTCTTGGAGTTGTATAAAAAAGGTGAGTTTATTGAAGAAGTTACCGAGCAGTTATATGATGAAGAAGCTAAACAGTTTTTGGCAGACCGTTTTGTGATTGGAACCTGCCCAAAATGCGGCAATGAAGAAGCTTATGGCGATCAATGTGAAAAATGTGGAACCAGCCATAATGCTACCGATTTAATTAACCCAAAATCGGCTATTACTGGCAATGCTCCAACCCTAAAAGAAACAAAACACTGGTTTTTACCATTAGATAAGCACGAAGATTTTTTAAAAGAATGGATTTTAAAAGGTCATAAAAAAGATTGGAAGCCTAATGTTTACGGACAAGTAAAATCTTGGATTGACGATGGTTTACGACCTCGTGCTGTAACACGTGATTTAGATTGGGGAATTCCTGTTCCTGTTGAAGGTGGCGAAGGCAAAGTGCTTTACGTATGGTTTGATGCACCAATTGGTTACATTTCGGCAACCAAAGAATGGGCTGAACGCGAAGGAAAAGATTGGGAACCATACTGGAAAGACAAAAACACCAAACTGGTTCACTTTATAGGAAAAGATAATATTGTATTTCACTGTATCATTTTCCCAAGTATGCTAAAAGCAGAAGGCTCATATATTTTACCAGATAATGTGCCAGCTAACGAGTTTTTAAATTTAGAAGGCAATAAATTATCTACGTCTAAAAACTGGGCAGTTTGGTTGCCAGAATATTTAGAAGATTTTCCTGATAAGCAAGATGTTTTGCGTTATGCATTAACAGCAAATGCACCAGAAACCAAAGACAACGATTTTACTTGGAAAGATTTTCAGGCAAGAAACAATAACGAGTTGGTAGCCATTTTTGGAAACTTTATAAATCGTGTAGTTGTTTTAACTAACAAGTACTACAATGGTATTATTCCAGAACCAAGCGACTATTCTCAAGTTGATGAAGAAACACTTGCTGCTGTAAAAGCTTATCCAGATGTTATAGCAAGTTCTATTGAGCGTTACCGTTTTCGTGAGGCAAGTCAGGAATTGATGAATCTTGCACGATTGGGTAATAAATATTTAGCTGATGAAGAACCTTGGAAAGTCATTAAAGAAGACGAGGCACGCACAAAAACAATTATGTTTGTAGCACTACAAATAGCATCGGCTTTAGCAACTATAAGCGAGCCGTTTTTACCGTTTACTTCAGAGAAATTGAAATCTATCCTTTCTCATTCCGCACTTGATACGGAATCTTCTTGGGAAGACATTTCAACTAAAGATGTTTTGCTTCCTGCAGGACATCAAATAGGAAAAGCTGAATTGTTATTCAATAAAATTGAAGATAAAGACATTCAAGCACAATTAGATAAACTAGAAGCGAGTAAAAAGGCCAATGAAGCTGCCAATAAAGCAGCCGAACCTCAAAAAGAAGAAATTACTTTTGATGATTTTACAAAGTTAGATTTACGTGTAGGAACGATTATTGAAGCCGAAAAAATGCCGAAAGCTAAAAAACTTTTAGTCTTAAAAGTTGATACAGGTATTGACACCAGAACCATAGTTTCTGGTATTGCTGAAAGTTTTACTGCTGAAGAAGTCATTGGAAAACGCGTTACCGTTTTAGTGAATTTAGCACCAAGGAAATTACGTGGTGTTGAAAGCGAAGGTATGATTTTAATGACCGAAAGTCCTGAAGGCAAATTGGTGTTTGTAAACCCTGATGCCAACCAAGATGTCGCGAACGGTTTACAGATAAGTTAATTATGAGGAGTTTTATAGCCTTCTTTTTTTGCTTATTATGTTACACGTCTATAGCTCAAAATGCTTGGTTACAATCTTCTAATTATCATTTTGAGACACATCCTGTTAGTGATATTGTGCCTGTTGTAAATAAGGAAACAAGAAATATTGCATTGTTTTATAAAGTAAAAAAAGGGTATGTGGCAGAACTTTATAATGACAAAAAAGAATTGCTATATGAAACAGTTGTTTCTAACATTTCTTCAGGTGATTTGGTGGGCTGCATATATGAAAAAAACACATATACTTTGTTTTTTTCTAATCGTTCAAAGAGTAAAATCGGCTGCGTTAAAATAGACTTTACAACAGGGGCTTATACAGTAATTAAAGATCTGAATTTAAGTATAAAAGGAGAAAAAGCTATCCAATTTATTACAGATGAAAACAAACTCCATTTGCTTACTGTAGAAAAAAAGAAATCAATATTAAAATTATATTCTTTCAATGTTCAAGGAGATTTTATTGAGAAATCTTATGATTTGTCAGATGAGGTTTTTGAGAGTGATAATGAACTAACATTTTCACTGTACTCGTTTCTGTATGTAATTAATAAACTAACCAAATTTGAATTTATAGATAACAGTTTGCCTTGCTCTTTAGAACAAGCTTCATTACCTACAAAAATTTTTTCTCAAGACGGACATGTTTTTTTAACGATTAATCTCACAGGTAAGTTTACTTATATCATTAAATTAAACTTAAAAGAGCCTCGTTATGATTTTAAGAAGATCACAAATGAAAGCTTTAAAAAAGGGAATTATTACAATACTCATAATAGTTTTTTGTTAGGCGATAAATTGTTTGAAGCATATGTAACCAATGAGAGGTTTGTAATGGATATTATTGATTTAGAAAGTCATAAATCATTAAAGCAGTTTTCTATTACTGAAAAAGACTCTATTTATTTTAAAAATACCCCAATTATCCAAGAGGGAGGTGATTTTGATAACTACAGAGAGTTTGAAAAGACAACAAAATTTATTAGAAAAATATTGTATTCTAAAATGGCATTGTCTGTTTACAAATTAGATGCTAATTATGTTGTGACTATTGGTAGTTATGAGCCAAAACCAGGAGCAATAATAATGGTTGGCGCTATGGTTGGAGGTCTTACAGGAGCCATTATTTTTTCAATGTTTGATTCGTATTCTAACAGTAAATCTGTAAAAATATTAAATTTATTAGATAGTAACTTTAATCATGTTCAAGGAGATATTCCAGATAATAAATTTGATGCAATTCATAATTTTATTGAAGATAAAAAATTAAAGGAAATGAGTGCTCAAACAGTCTTTAAATATGATGGTTCATACATTTGGGGCTTTTATAGCGACGTCTCAAAAATGTATAAATTTTATTCCTTTTAAAAAGTATTTTCATTGATTACTAGTTATATTTAAAAACCAATATACTCGTGAAATTTAGCGAGTACTTTTTCTATTTAATATGATTTCCTATATAGTCTCTAAAACTCAATTATCAGAAAACTCTGTAAAAAACACCATTAGCTTGCTTAACGATGCCTGTACTGTTCCGTTTATTTCACGTTACAGAAAAGAAGCTACAGGAAATCTGGACGAAGTTCAAATAGGTGATATTGTAAAATACAAAGAACTCTTTGAGGCGCTTGAAAAACGCAAAGCGGCTATTTTAAAAGCACTTGAAGAGCAAGATGTTTTAACGTCAGAATTAGAACAAAAAGTAAACAACGCTCAAGATATTACAACACTTGAAGATATTTACTTGCCATACAAAAAAAGCCGAAAAACAAAAGCTGATACTGCTAAAGCTAACGGATTAGAACCTTTAGCTAAAATCATAATGAGTCAAAACGCTCACGATATTGAAAGCATAGCATATAACTATGTAAAAGATGCTGTTGGTTCGGTTGATGATGCTCTAGAAGGCGCGCGACATATTATTGCCGAATGGATTAATGAGCGTACTGACGTAAGAAACAATATGCGTTATCAATTAGAACGTTTTTCAACCATTGCAACCAAAGTTGTAAAAAAGAAAGCTGATGAAGAAGATGCTCAAAAATTCCGAGATTATTTTGATTGGAGCGAGTCGTTGAGTCGTATTCCTTCACATCGTTTGCTAGCCATTTTACGTGCCGAAAACGAAGGTTTTATTCGTGTGAAAATTGAAATTGATGATGAACGTGCTTTAGATAAAATGGCGCAGCGTATTATAAAATCTGACAATGCGTGTTCCGACCAAATCGAGATTGCTATAAAAGATGCATACAAGCGCTTATTGTTACCATCATTGAGCAATGAAGCGTTACAAAATGCCAAAGAAAAAGCTGATGAAGCTGCGATAACTGTTTTTGCCAAAAACCTAAAACAATTGTTGTTGGGTTCACCATTAGGAGAAAAGCGAATTTTAGCTATAGACCCTGGTTTTAGAACCGGTTGTAAGGTAGTGTGTTTAGATGCGCAAGGGCAACTTAAACACAATGAAACCATTTATCCGCATGCACCTAAAAACGATAGCACAGGCGCAATAAAAAAAATAAGCACACTTGCTGAAGCTTATAAAATTGAAGCTATTGCTATTGGAAACGGAACCGCTTCGCGCGAAACGGAATCACTTATCAGACGTATTCGTTTTAAAAATGATATTCAAGTATTTGTGGTAAGTGAAGCAGGAGCTAGTATTTATTCGGCTTCAAAAATTGCTAGAGACGAGTTTCCTAATTATGATGTTACTGTAAGAGGCGCTGTTTCTATTGGTCGTCGTTTGCAAGATCCGTTGGCAGAGTTGGTTAAGATTGACGCAAAATCTATTGGTGTTGGTCAATATCAGCATGATGTTGATCAAAACAAGCTAAAAACCGAACTAGATACGGTTGTAGAAAGTTGCGTGAATGCTGTTGGCGTTAATCTAAATACAGCAAGTAAAAGTTTGTTGAGTTATGTGTCTGGAATTGGCCCTAAATTAGCCGAAAACATTGTTAGTTATCGTGATGAACATGGTGCATTTTCTTCAAGAACCGATTTAAAAAAAGTACCACGATTAGGAGATAAAGCTTTTGAACAAGGATCAGCATTCTTAAGAATTAAAGATGCAAAAAATCCGTTAGACGATTCTGCTGTGCATCCTGAAAGCTATAGTATTGTAAAAGCTATTGCAAAAAATGAAGGAAAACGTGTTTCAGAGCTTATAGGAAATTCTGCCGTTTTAAATGGTATTGATTTAAAACCCTATTGTACAGACACAGTTGGTTTGCCAACACTTAAAGACATCGTAAAAGAACTTGAAAAACCAGGATTAGATATTAGAGAACAAGCCAAAGTGTTTACCTTTAATCAAAACATAAAAACTATCAATGATGTTCAAGAAGGTCAATTGCTTCCCGGAATTGTTAATAATGTAACCAATTTTGGAGCTTTTGTTGATATTGGAATTAAAGAAAGCGGCTTAATTCATATTTCAAACTTATCAGATGGTTTTGTAAGTGATGTTAGTGCGCATATTAGTTTACACGAACAGGTCATTGTAAAAGTTTTAGAGGTTGATATTCCGCGTAAGCGCATTCAATTAAAACTACATAAATCCTGAATTGGGTTATTTTAATTATCTCTATTGTAGGTCTAAAATTTGTTTCGCAACATTAGCTGATAATATTTAACATTTTTTGTGTGAAAATAAAGCCTTAAAATTCAATATAAGATTTAGCTTTGCATTTTTTTTAGTTTATGAAAAAGGCGAGAATGGTTTTGGCTATTGGGATTATATGTATTTCTGTATTCCCTGTTTTGGTTAAGTTAAGTTTAACCTCTGGTGTAATTTCTGCATTTTACAGAATGTTTTTTTCACTACTTGTATTGCTGCCCTATATGCTGTACAAGCGAGCATTAAAAATTCCTAGTTTTAAAGCGGGTTTACTAGCTGTTATTTGCGGTGTTATTTTTGGCACTGATGTCACAGTTTGGAATATTGCTATACAAGAATCAACTGCTACGCAAGCATCACTATTGACAAATTTATCTCCTGTGTGGGTTGGTATTCTAGCATTCCTATTTTTAAAGAATAAACCAAAACCTAATTTTTGGATAGGAACACTTGTTGCTATTTTTGGTATGGTGTTACTAGTAGGTTTTCAGGTGTTTAAAACATTAGATTTTGATTTGGCATTTGTTTTTGGTGTGTTGTCTGGAGTGCTTTATGCTTTCTATATGCTGATAAGTAAATATGTTTTAAAAACGATGGATATTTTAAGTTTTATGACACTTAACTTAATAGCTTCAAGTATTCATTTAGGTGTGTTAAGCTATTTTCTTAATGAACCCTTTTATGGGTTTAGTAACATGGGATGGATTGTGTTGATAATTCAAGCATTAGTTTGTCAGTTGCTAGCTTGGCTTCTTATTAGTTACGCAACTCAACATATGCGTGCTACAAGAGTTTCTGTGAGTTTACTTGGTCAAGGAATTTTGGCAACTGTTCTTGCATGGATGTTTATAGGAGAGCAAGTAACTATTCAAATGGTAATTGGAGGAATCATTTTGCTTTTAGGTATTGGGATTACTTTTAAAGAAACACCACTAACATCATATTCATTTAGAAAAATTAAGTCAAAAGTAAAGCCTTTATAATATTACTGCAACGAAGGTAATTTAAAACTATTCTAACATCTTTAACGCTTAAAAATGCTTAACTTTACGTAAAAAGAAAGACATTATGTTATCAGAAAAAATAGAAAAAGCATTAAACGACCAAATACGAATAGAAGCAGAGTCGTCTCAAATATATTTAGCAATGGCTTGTTGGGCTGAAGTAAAAGGGCTAGAAGGTGTTGCTGGGTTTATGTACTCTCAGTCTGATGAAGAGCGTGCTCATATGCTTAAATTAGTTAGATATGTAAACGAACGTGGTGGACATGCTCATGTTTCTGCATTAAATGCACCAAATGTGACTTTTAATTCATTTAAGGAAATGTTTGAAAAGCTTTTTGACCATGAAGTATTTGTGTCAGATAGTATTAACGAGTTAGTACATATTGCGTTACAAGAAAAAGACTACTCAACACATAACTTCTTACAATGGTATGTAAGTGAGCAAATAGAAGAAGAAGCTATGGCTCGTACCATTTTAGATAAAATAAATATGATAGGAAATGATAAAGGTGGATTGTATTTATTTGATAGAGATATTCAACAAATAACAATAAGTACAGCAGCTTCAGAAAGTCCTGAATAATTTTAACAGTTAATTTTATTTAGAATTAATTAAAATAATTTATTTTTGCCTCATATTCTACAAGTTAGTATACATTGGGCAAGAAGAAAAAAGAAAAGAAACAACAAAAAAAGGCACTAAAAACCTTACATGAAGCAGGAATTATCAATGCTGATAAGGTTAAAAGTAAATGTTGTAAAAAGTATAAAAAAGGTGAAAATAAGCGCTGTGGTAAATGCCCTTGCTTTGATTTACTAAAAAAAGTAGCATAAAAAACCCTCGAAAATCGAGGGTTTTTTTATTTAAAATTAAGCAGAGTTTCTACTTGCATTAATATTTCCAAACAAAGATCGGGTTACTAATTTTTCAAATACTTCTATTTGATCTTTATCATCAGGGTTTGTTTTTTGTAGCTCTTGAATTTTCTTTAGTGCAAATTGCTGAATAGTTAAAAGCGGTAAAACAATAGACTCTCTTACGTCTATAGATGCTTTTCCTGCAGGCTCCTCTTCCATAAGTTCTTTGTAACCTGTTAGTTTTAAAATTAAACGTTTAGAAAGTTCGTATTCAGCAAAGATTAATTTCCAAAACTCACCAAATTCAGGATCATCAGCCATATATTTAGTTAAATCAAAGAATGATTTTGATAATGACATCATACTGTTTTCAATTAATGTTTTAAAGAAACTAGAACTATTGTACAGTTGTTTTACTTTTTCAAAATTGCCAGTATCCTCATAATGTTTTAAGGCTGTTCCTACACCAAAAAAACCAGGAACATTTTGCTTTAACTGACTCCAGCTACCAACAAAAGGGATAGCTCTTAAATCAGAAAAAACTAATTCTGTAGATTTTCCACGTTTTGAAGGACGACTTCCAATATTTGTTTTAGCATAATATTTTAGCGTACTCATGCGCTCCAAATACGGTAAAAACATTGGGTGACTTTTAAAATCGGAATAGGTTTTATAGCTTCTTACAGCTAAATCATTCATAACCATTCTGTTTTCTTCAGACATGCCTATGTTGTTTTCGTTTAATCTGTTGTAAATTCCCGAACTAATAAGTTGTTCTAAATTGTATTGTGATGAATCTTGAGTACCAAAGTTTGAGCTTATGGTTTGTCCTTGTATTGTAAGTTGTACTTCTTTATCTTCTATTGTTGGTCCCAACGAAGCATAAAACTGATGCGTTTTTCCGCCGCCACGCGCTGGTGGTCCACCACGACCATCAAAAAATATTACGGTAACATCATATTTTCTAGAAACTTCGGTAAGGCGTTCTTTGGCTTTGAATATACCCCAATTTGCCATTAGGTAACCGCCATCTTTTGTTCCGTCAGAAAAGCCTAACATAATGGTTTGTTTGTTTCCGCGTTTTTTTAAGTGTGCAGCATAATTAGGGTTGGTATAAAGCTCCTCCATAACTTGAGGCGCATTTTCAAGATCTTCTATGGTTTCAAATAGTGGTCCAATATCAACTGTTAAATCTTCATGAAAAGCTACAAGCTTTAGCATGGCAAATAATTGCATAACATTTAGCGTTGTTTGGTTGTTGCTTATAATGTACCTGTTAGCAGCGCGTTCGCCATTGGTTTCCTGAATGGTTTTTATGGCTTTTATTGTTTGTAATGTTTTTAAAACATCTTCATCTTGAAAAATGTCTAAATTGATTTCTCCTTTTATTTCTGAAAGAATTTTTACTTGATCTTTCTCTGATAAATCATGGTAATTTTCAGGAAAAATATCGCTTCCATGCTCAATTAATGTATCAACCATATTATTAAACACTGCATCGTGAGCACGACTGTCTTGCCTAATGTCTAGAGAAGCAAAATGAAAACCAAAAAGATGCACTTTGTTTATAAGGCTATTTATGTCGTTTAAGTATAACGATTGGTGCTCCTTTATAATAATATCTTTGATATCTTTTAGGTTGCTTATAAATTCACTTGGCGTTAATAAATGGCTGTTATTATTATTGCGCATAGCGTGAATTTTTGCTTCTAAATCTGCTACTTTATTATCAACTTCTCTAAAAGTTAACTTGCGTTTTAGCTTACGTATATCAGTATAGTAGTTTTTTAAAATCGTGTGTTTTAGTCTGGTAGCAACTTTTAGTGTTGTTACTGGTGTAACAAATGGGTTTCCGTCACGATCGCCACCTGGCCAAAATCCAATATTAATAATGTCGTTTTCAATGGTGTTGCCATCAAAAATATTTTGTTGAATGTAGTCGAAAATACGGCCAAAAGATTCGTAAAACACATTCTCTAAATACCAAATCAAACTCACGGCTTCATCATAAGGTGTTGGTTTTTTATGCTTGAAAAAAGGTGTTTTTCCTAATTGCGCTAGTAAATCGTTTATTTTTAATAAGTCGTTAGATTTTATAGCGTTGTCTAAATCTGTAATAATACCTAAAACAGCGCCAGGATAAAACTGTGTAGGATGTGCAGTGAGTACAATACGTACTTTAAACTCTTCTAAATAAGCTTTTAAGGTTTCTGTTTTGTCTTCAGATTTTATAGCTTCTTTTAAGCTACGAAGAGTTCCAATACCATCCATATTATTAACTATAGGGAAAGCAGCGTCTTCAATAGCATCAAACAATACAACTTGACGCTCTATGTATTGAATAAAGCGAAATAATAGGCTTATCTGGCTTTCTTCTGAACGTCTAGCTTGATATTTTTTAAAGAATGTCTCAACAATTGTTGTTGGGTTATCTCCATTTGCAAAACCTTTTTCGCAAGTTTCGTGAAAAAGCGGAAGTAATACACCTGTTTTTGAAATGGTATCAAAAGGAAGCGTCATGAATATACTGTTGTATATTTGATATTTTGATAAAACGTTTTGCTTAAATCTTGTTAATTTAGGTTGCGTAGGCATAAATCTTTTTTTATAAAAATAATAAAGCTTTATGAAACGATTGTCATGTTTATTAAGTTTTGATTATTCTGTCAAAATAATTGTATTTAAATCAAAAAATGAGCTTTTAATCACCCCTTTTTTGCTTTTTTCTCAATGCATTTTCCATAGTGTTTTTTTATCAATAAAAAGCTATTTTTTATTTTAAAATTAGTTCAAAATCGTTTTGAAAGCCTAGTGTTTGTAGGCTTTTGCGTGATTTTATCAGGTGTTTTTAAATCCCTGTAAACTAGTGTATTAACAGGAATGTTGATAAAATGTTAAGAACAATATTTGAGGTGTTTCATTTCGTTTGGAATAATTTATGACTTTTACATTATCTTATTTTAGATATATTCTAATTCGTTATTACTTATGGAAATTTTACACATTACTAAAAGAAATTTTAGCAAAAAACCTTTTGAGTTAAGCAAAATCACAAATGCCATATTAAAAGCCATGAAAGCGGTTGAAAATGGAGATTTTGGAGACGCACAACTTATAGCAAATAGTGTCTATGATGTTTTACTAAAACGTAAAGAACAAGATGCTGATTATTTGCCTACGGTTGAGGAAGTGCAAGATGTAGTAGAAGATAAATTAATGGAAAGTTCTTTTCACGATGTTGCAAAAGCTTACATTATATACAGAAACAAACAAGCTTTAAGTCGTAAGAGTAACATTTTTGAAAAACGTGTAAACTTAAAACCTTACGAGTATCCTCAATTGTACGAATATGTTCCAGCAATTCGTCATTCATACTGGATACATACCGAGTTTAATTTCACAAGTGATATACAAGATTTCAAATCAAATCTTTCTGAAGTAGAAAAATCTGCTATAAAAAATACGATGCTAGCAATTTCTCAAATTGAGATTGCAGTAAAAACGTTTTGGGGAGATATTTACCACAGAATGCCAAAGCCTGAAATAGGATCTGTAGGTTCAACATTTGCAGAAAGTGAAGTAAGACATGCTGATGCATACTCGCACCTTCTTGAAATTTTAGGATTAAACAAAGAATTTGAAGAGCTAAAGAAAAAGCCAGTAATCATGAAGCGTGTGCAGTATTTAGAAACTGCATTAAAAAACGCTAAAAGTGAAAACAATCAAGAATATGCAGAGTCTGTATTATTGTTCTCATTATTTATTGAGCACGTGTCTTTATTCTCTCAATTCTTAATCATTATGGCATTCAACAAGCATAAAAATATGCTTAAAGGTATCTCTAACGTGGTTGAAGCAACATCAAAAGAAGAGCAAATTCATGGAGATTTTGGTATAGATATCATCAATATCATCAAAGATGAGCACCCAGAGTGGTTTGATGCAAGCTACAATACCATGATTCAAGATATGTGTAAAGAAGCCTATGTTGCTGAAAGCAAGATTGTAGATTGGATTTTTGAAGAAGGCGAATTAGATTTCTTACCAAAAACAGTTGTAAACGAGTTTATTAAAAACCGTTTCAACAAATCTTTAGAAAGCATTGGTATTGAAAAAGTATTTGATATAGACGAAACACTACTTACACAAACCGAATGGTTTGATGACGAGATTATTGGTACAAAACATGGCGATTTCTTTGTAAAACGCTCTATCAATTACAGTAAAAGAACACAAAGTATAACAAGCGACGACTTATTTTAACCAGACTATTTTTTATAACCTATGGAGAACAAAACAATACACCAGCCGCAACTACAAGATCAAAAAAACACAACTGATGAACTAGTAAATGCCCGAAAAGAATTTTTAACCAACACGAAAAAGGAAGAAGGATTTGAGTGGTTAAACGAATACAGTCAACAGTTTTTAGAAGCAGGATACTTAACCGAAGGTGTAACGCCCAAGCAACGTATTAGAGAAATTGCTGAACGCGCAGAACATATTCTTCAAATTCCTGGATATGCAGATAAGTTTTATCACTATATGTCTGAAGGGTTTTTCTCTTTAGCATCTCCAGTTTGGTCTAACTTTGGTAAAGAACGTGGTTTACCAATAAGCTGTTTTGGTTCTCATATTGATGATGACATGGGTAATATTCTTTACACACAGTCTGAAGTTGGTATGATGTCAAAATTAGGTGGTGGTACTTCTGGGTTTTTTGGTAAAATTCGCCATAGAGGAGCTCCTGTAAAAAACAATGGGCAAGCATCTGGTGCAGTTCATATTATGCAGTTGTTTGAGTCTATGGTTGATGTGGTTAGTCAAGGTTCTGTACGTCGTGGTCGTTTTTCTCCATATTTACCAATTGAGCATCCAGATATTAAAGAGTTTTTAGAAATAGGTACTGAAGGTAACCCAATACAGCAATTAACACATGGTGTAACAGTTACCAATAAGTGGATGGAAGAAATGATTGCTGGTGATGTTGAAAAACGTACTATTTGGGCAAAAGTATTACAAAGTCGTGGTGAAATGGGTTACCCTTATGTATTCTTTACAGACAATGCTAACAATGGTAAACCAGAAGTTTATAAAGATAAAAACCACAGCATACACGCAAGTAACTTATGTACTGAAATTATGTTACCATCAAACGATGATTGGTCGTTTGTATGTGTACTTTCTAGTATAAATGTATTACACTACGATAAGTGGAAGAGCACTGACGCAGTAGAAACTATGATTTACTTCTTGGATGCTGTAATCACAGAATTCATTGAAAAACTAGAAGTATATCGTGATTCTGATAACAGAGACGACCGTCAAACATTCTTGTTTATGGAGCGTGCTTACAACTTTGCAAAAGAAAACCGTGCATTAGGATTAGGTGTTTTAGGATGGCACTCATTATTACAGTCTAGAATGCATGCCTTTGATAGTCAAGAAGCATTTAACTTAAACCGTGAAATCTTTAAAACTATAAAAGAGCGTTCATACAAAGCTTCAGAAGAATTGGCTGTAAAATTTGGAGAGCCTAAAGTATTAAAAGGTTACGGTCGTAGAAACACAACATTAAACGCTGTAGCGCCTACAACATCTTCGGCGTTTATTTTAGGACAAGTATCTCAAGGTATTGAGCCAATATGGTCAAATATTTATGTGAAAGATATTGCTAAAATAAAAACAACAATAAAGAATCCTTTCTTGGAAAATTTATTAGAAGAAAAAGGACAAAATACAACGGAAGTTTGGAGAAGCATTAGAGATATGGATGGTTCTGTACAACATTTAGAGTTTTTAACAGAGCAAGAAAAAAACGTGTTTAAAACGTACTCTGAAATTGACCAATTAGATGTAGTTTATCAAGCATCAGCAAGACAGGAATTTATAGATCAAGGACAATCTGTAAACATTATTGTGCATCCTGAAATGCCTGTAAAAGAAATAAACAACATTCATGTTACAGCTTGGAAACTTGGTTTAAAATCATTGTACTACCAACACAGTATGAATGCTGCACAAAAATTCAAACAGAAAAAAGAGTGTGCAAGCTGTGAGGCTTAATCATCATATTGAATAGTAAAAAAACCGCTCGAATGAGCGGTTTTTTTTATTGCAGTTTATTTACTCAACATCAAAAGTTCATTACAAACTATTTCAGTTGTGTAGTGTTTTTTACCTTCTTTGTCTTCCCAAGAGCGATTTGTAAGTTTACCTTCAACCGCAATTTCTTGTCCTTTAGAAATATAATTCTCTACTACTTTTACAAGGCCACCACGAACAATGATGTTGTGCCAGTAAGCGCGTTCTATTTTATTTCCGTTTTTGTCTTTGTAGCTATCATCTGTAGCAAGAGAGAATTTGGCAATTTTATTACCATTATCAAAATTTACAATTTCAGGATCTTGTCCTAATCTACCAATCAACTGTACTTTGTTTCTAAGCGTGTTCATAATTTTATTTTTTAAATGTTAAACAGTTAATACCATCGAGTTCTTACGTTTCGACAAGGCAAAGATGCTATGACTACTAATAGAAAGTCGGTAGTTACCTATTTAAATTCGTTTGTAAATGTTTGTAAACGAATAAAAGCTATCGTTATAAAGCATCATTATTCACTATATTTGTAAGTATGGTAAGACTTTTAAGCTATTTGTATCCTATTACTAAAAAGATAAAATCTGATGTAAATGGTGTTTTGGAAATAACCTGGTATAATGGGAAAAAACATTTAAACTCTAAAAACGCCAATTATTCCTACGGTTCATTACAGCGTATTTTAAAATTTGGTTTAGAGAAAATAGACCTTCATAAAGTGCGTTCTGTTTTACTTTTAGGATTAGGAGGCGGAAGTGTTATAAAAACCCTTTATGAGGATTTTAACTTTGAAGGAGTTATTACGGCTGTTGATATTGACCCAGAAATTATTAAAATAGCAAAAGAAGAATTTGCGCTTCAAACTAACAACAAATTACATATAGTATGCGATGACGCACTTAATTATGTAGCTCAAAACTCATCTACATATGATTTAATAATTGTTGATTTATTTATAGACACAGAAGTTCCAAAACAATTTTTAGAACATCAATTCTGGCAAAATGTTATAAGACTTAAATCAGCAAAAGGTTGTTTGCTTTTTAATGCTTCATTAAAAACACATATAGAGCAAAATTTAGAAGCTGTGATTAGTTATTTAAAAACGAAAGTCTATAAGGTTGATGTTTACGAAAAAGTGAATGATACTAACACTGTTGTTGTTGCAAATTCTATTTAGATGTTTGTAAGTGAATAATTTATATATTTATAAGACTTTATTTCTGTAGTATGAAATTTAATATAGAAACCGAAAGACTTCTTTTAAGAGAAATGAGAGACGAAGATCTGGAAGGGATGTTTGAGCTTGATTCAAATCCTAATGTTCATCGTTATTTAGGTAATAAACCTATCAAGAAAATTGCCGAAGCACAGAAAGTAATAGAAGGAGTAAAGCAGCAGTATAAAGAGCGTGGTATAGGTAGATGGTCTGTTATCAACAAAGAAACAGATGAGTTTATGGGATGGTCTGGTATTCGGTTAAATACAGAATATAATATGAATGGTTTTACGACATATTATGATGTAGGTTACAGACTAATTGAGCGTTTTTGGGGAAATGGATACGCTACTGAATCAGGTAAAGCTGCAGTGCAATATGCATTTCATACCATGAAGCTACCAGCACTTTATGCAACAACAGAAAAAGACAATAGAGCATCTCATAATGCGCTTTTAAAAATAGGATTGCATTATGTAGAAGATTTTTATTTTGAAGAAGAAGCTATGGATTTACGTTGGTATAAAATTGAAAATAAATGATTCAAAAGCAATGTCCAGAATGTGGTGAAAAAATAGTAGGCAGAATTGATAAAAAATTCTGTAGTGATGCGTGCCGTAATTCTTATAATAACCGAATAAACAAGGATAGTAAAAACTTAATTAGAAATACGAATAACCGTCTACGTAAAAATTACCGCATTTTAGAAGCTTTGAATCCTGATAAAAAAACTAAAACCTCACGAGCAAGACTCATTGAAAAAGGTTTTGATTTTAACTACATAACAAGCATTTATACCACAAAGGCCGGAACGGTTTATTATTTTGTTTATGACCAAGGTTATTTGCCTTTAGAAGGTGATTATTATGCCCTGGTAAAGCGAGAAAATTAATTTTATTACCTTAAAAAATCCACCATAGCAGTAAGGATGTAATACTGTAAAACACCAATAAAAATAATTCTAATTTGTATTTATAAAACAATTTAGACATAGTTTGTTTTTTTAAAAAAATTGAGGTTCTCTTTAATTTAATACTATTATGCAGCTCGATTTTATTGACCAAAACTGCATAATAGTTGTTATAGCAAACACATAACCTTGTTGTGAAATGGTTTTAGTTAATAATAACCTTCTTAACAAGCGTTCCTTGATTGAAATCTAATTTTAGGATGTAAACACCTTTTGACATTGTACTCGTTGAAATTTCGCTACTTGCACCTGTATGTATTTTTGCTCCAGTAATAGTATATAGTGTATAACTATTCAACTGTAGGTTATTGGTTGATGTTATAGTTAAGCTTTCAGGGTTTGTTATGATTTTTACAGTATTTTGAAGTTGAAACTCATCCACACTTAAAGCGTCTTCAGTTACTGGATTAAAACCAGTCCACAATGCTCCTGCATCAGTCACATAAGCACTTATAGTACCAGGAGGTATATGTAGGTGCATATTGCCACGATATACGTAATTCCCAAAAGTATCCGAACTACCACCAGTAACCACAGTTGGAGGTGTTGTTGCTAACGATGTAACACTTGTTAAATTTGGGTTATATCCAAAAGCAATTGAACCTATATTAGTAACGCTAGCAGGAATAGTAATTGATGATAAATTATTGCCCGTAAATGCCGTAACTCCAATTGAAGATACACTATTTCCAAGTGTTAGGTTTGTTGCATTATTATTAGCAAAAGCACTGGTTCCTATGCCAGTAACATTATCAGGTATAACGATGTTAGCTATTTGATTGTTAGAAAAAGCATTAGAGCCAATACTTGTTACATTATCTGGTATTACAACGTTTGATAATTGATTGTTTCTAAATGCTTGATTTGGTATGCTCGTGATATTAGAGGAAATGGTAACGCTTTGTAATTGATTTACAGAAAAGCAATTTGTGCCAATTGAAGTCACATTATCTGGTATTACAACATTTGTTATCGCATTATTTAAAAATGCTTGATCTCCTATATCTGTAACTCCTGTTCCAATAGTAACACTTTGCAATTGGTTATTAGTAAAAGCATTAAAATTTATACTAGTAATATTATCTGGAATGACAAGATTTGTTATTTGATTATTACCAAAAGTACTATTGGCTATTTCAGTAATTCCCGTTGGAATAGTAATACTAGTTAGCTGATTATTGAAAAACGATGTAGCCCCTAAGAACGTAATATTGTCTGATAAATTTAAGGTAGAAATAGCATTATTCCTAAAGGCATTTGGGTAAATACTTGTAATGTTATTGGACATAGAAACACTCGTCAATCCTTTACTTTCAAAAGCATTAGAACCTATAATCGTAACACTATACGCTGTACCATTATAGTCAACAGTAGCAGGTATATTAACTACAGTACCTCCGGTTGCATCATAATCTGATATTACAACCGAAGTTGAATTATTTATAATTTGATAAGTAAAATAATTATCAACAAAAGTCTGCGAATACCCAATCACAGCTATACAAAAAGCGATTAATGCAAGTAGATTTTTTTTACTCATGTAACATCTATTGCTTAAGTGTTTGTGAAAACGTGTAAAGTTTTTCATAATATTAAAGATTTAAGGTTATTGATTTAAAATTGTTTTAATGTTTAGTAATCTATTTTAATTAGGTTGCCATCTAAAGTGTAGAAAAAGCTAAAAGTGGTTCCTCCATGTTCAGGCTCTAAAGTCACCAAGTATTCTGCTTTAGATATGTCACCGTTTTTTGGGAACTTTATAGACGCGATACTCAATTTTGGATTTTTAAGGTTTTTACTTTTCTTTAATTTTAGTTTGGATGTTTCTACCAAACCACCCAATTTTGTTAGGTTTATATTGTTATTCAGTTGGTACATGTAATCGGTAGCTTTAGTGCCTTGAGGTACTTCAATTGCTATATCAGAATTTTGCTGCCAATCATTTTTTACCATATTCCATTCTTCCATTTTTAATGATTCTGGGTTTTCAGCAACAATAACATTTAAGCTATTGCCTATAGTTGAGTTATGAACAACACTTAAATTAGTATAGTAAGCATCTTCACCAAACTTGCTTTTAAGGTGTTGTTCTAAAACACTAAAACCTTTGGCAGTAGTAGGTTGTTGACTTAAATTATCTCTACATGAATAAAAAAGAAGAGATAAAATAAAAACTAAAGCTATGTGCTTTTTTTTGTTTGATTTAGAGATGTTTATAGACATACTTTTATCTGTTGCTTATGATAAATGTATGCTACGGATATTGAGTGTGAAATAGTGAATAGATATATACGGGCTATAAATCCATAAGCGTTGCACTAGAAACTATATTTGAAAAGTGAATTGAGCTAGGTTTTCTAGTTTTTGTTTAAAAAAGAAGAGACAAACGCATCTTTTTTTCTTGAAGAAACGGGTATTTTTTTTCCGTTTTTTAAGTAAATAGTTCCCGATTTATCATACTTGTCAATAAATTTTAAATTGACCATATATGATTGATGAGGTCGTGTGAAATTTGCAGCATTTAGTTGATCTTCAAATGTTTTTAGCGTTTTAGAAACCACGTGTTTTTTGCCATTACTACAATAAAATGATGTATAACCTTTGTCAGACTCACAATACATAAGTTCGTTAAGATCTATAACCTGAAAGCTATCATGAAGTGATAAAATGAGTTTAGAATCTTCATTGTTCCAAACTGATTTTACTGTTTTTATTTGTTGCTTTTGTTCAGTAACTGTCAAGGCAGCTACTTTTTGTAAGGCTATCTCTAGATCTGTTATATCAACAGGTTTTAGAATGTAATCTACAGCACCAATTTTTAGTGCTTGTAAGGCATATTCTTCATAAGCAGTAATAAAAATGATTTTAAAGTTTAGATGTTCAGTCTGATCTAGAAAATCAAAGGCATTACCATCAGTAAGATTTATATCTAAAAAAATCAAATCTGGTTTACAAGCATTTGTAACTACAACGGCATCTTTAACAGATTCACATTCGCCAATAACAGTAACATCTGTATCAATAAGCTGTAGCAAATTTAATAAGCCTTTTCTTATGTATGCTTTGTCTTCAACGAGTAACGTTTTCATGATATAAGAATGATTTTATGAGGTATTACTAAAGTGACCAAAGTGCCTTGTTCATTATACTTTTTTCTGTCTTCAATAGTTACAGATCCTTCCATGTTATAATCTTTAGAAAGTACAGCAAGGCGTTCAGCAGTAATGGTTGTGGCTAGAGAGCTTTTGTTTTTATTATTGCTTTTTATAATAGAACAATCAATGCCAATGCCGTTATCAGCAATAGTACAAATTAATTTTTTATCATTGTAAGTAAGTTTTATGTCTATTTGCTTATCGTCTGTTTTGTTTTTAAATGCGTGTTCAATAGCATTTTCTACAAAGGGTTGAATAAGCATAGGAGGAATTTCAAACAACGAGACATTTATTGTATCATCAACTAAAACGGTATGTTTAAAAGCATCATTTTCTAAATTTTGCAGTGTTAGGTAGTTTTGAATTGCTAAAAGCTCTTGTGAGAGTAAAACCATTTTATCTCTGGAGTTCTCTAGTGTAATACGTAATAGCTTTGAAAATTTAGACAAATAAAATATTGATTTTTTATCTTCTTTATTTAATATCATGCCTTGTAACACAGAGAGTGAATTAAAAATGAAATGCGGTGTCATTTGAGAGCGCAATAATTTCTGCTCAATGACAATGTTTTGTGTTTTTGCTTTTTCATTTCTCAATTTTAATGAAAAAATAATACCTCCTAAAACAATAGCAGTCATTAAAAATGCAATAACACCTATAAATAAATTGCGTTGTGTTTCCTCTAAATGTTGAGAAGTAGCCATTACTGTTTTTGTAAGCTTTAACTCTCTAATACTTGCTGAATCTAACGCTTGTTTGTATTTATATTCATACTCTAATTGTGTGATTTTCTCTATGCTTTCTTCATTGAAAAGGCTGTCATTTATAGTTTTAAATTGCTGATGATTTA
This sequence comes from Corallibacter sp., assembly GCF_048381695.1. Taxonomy (NCBI): domain Bacteria; kingdom Pseudomonadati; phylum Bacteroidota; class Flavobacteriia; order Flavobacteriales; family Flavobacteriaceae; genus Corallibacter; species Corallibacter sp. The sequence continues at coordinate 372,385 of NZ_JBLXHI010000001.1, forward strand.
ATAAGGCGGCTTTAAAGTCTCCTTTTTTTTCGTAAACATTAGCCAGAATGTAATAAGCGTTTTTTTGATGTAATAAAAGTTCTTGTTCTTCTGATAGTTGCCCTAATTTTTCTGCATTAGATAAAGCGAGATCGTATTTTTTCATGAGATAGTAGGCTTCAGCCATACCGTGATAAGAATCTGCTAAATTGTATGAATTGTTATTGTTTAAAGTTATTGTATTTGCTTCTTTAAAATAACTTAAAGCTTGTGTGTATTTGTCAATTTCTAAATGAATAAAACCAAGCCCATTAAGAGCAGTAGCTAAATTTACATTGTCATTAATTTCTTTACTTAAAGCGATAGATTCATTGTAATAAGTAATGGCTTTATCAAATTCGTTTTTATCATAGTAAATCCCTGCAATATTATTTTTTAAAGCTGTTACGTTTTTAACATTGAATTTGGCCTTGTCAATTTCTAGTGCTTTGTTGTAAAAATGTAGCGCTTTATTATTAAGACCTTGAAAACGGTAAACATTTCCTATGTTATTTAATGATTGAAATATTCCTATAGAATCTTTAGCACTTTTAGCAATTTCTAAAGAATTATTATGGTACTCTAAAGCTACAGGATAATTGCCTTGACTGTAATAAATATTGGCTATAGAGTTTAAAGAGTTAAGTATTCCTAAAGAGTCCTTTGTTTCTCTATTAACCTTTAAGGCTTTTTTAAAATTGATTAATGCATCCTTGTAATTTCCTGTGTTAGCTTGAATGTTTCCAATATTATATAAATATTTATGGACGGTTTCGTCATTATCAATTTGTTTGGCAAGCTCTAGGGCTTTTTTGTAATACGTTATAGCAAGATCAAAATTTCCTCTATAAGCATTTAATACACCCAACCCATTGTTGCACTTCTTTAAGCCGTTTTTATCATCAATAGATGTATATAGTTGTACAGACTTTTCATAGTTTTCAATCGCTACTTCAAAATTGGCTTGTTCTGTATACACAACACCTTTTATGTAATAACTGTGCGCTAAAAACTTTACAATTTGTAACTCTTCAGCTAAAGACAAAGCCTCATCTATATATTTTATAGCTTGAGGCGGATTATTTCGGTAATTGTAAAACGCTAAATAATTAAGCGTATTTAAACGAATAGTATCTTTTTTTTGATGTGTTTTTAAAACGTTTTCTAAACTGTCTATAGCTGTTTTTTGAGAAAACGTAGTTTGTAATGCTGTAAAAAAACAGATTAAAAAAATTAAGGCTAAGTTAATGTTCTTCATGAACCTGTAAAATGGGTTGTTGTATGATGATGTGTTATCAGATAAGGCGAATAGCAATATTTAAAACATATCAATGGTTTTAAATATAAACATAAAAAAGTTAAAATAGGGGTTTTAATAATAACACTAAATAGGTGTTATATAAATGACAGCATTCATTAAATATGTGCTTGGTTTCATTACATATTTGCTTCATTTAAACAAAAAAGCATTTTTGTGTTTTATTTCCAATTATGCCCTTTAAGTTTTAGGGCAGCTTTAAGAATATCTTTTTGGCTTATTTGTCCTACAAGTTTACCATTTTCAACTATAGGAAAACGTCGTATTTTAGAATCTAAAAATTTTTTGGCAGCATCAAACACATTCATATTGCCATCTATAGTTTCTACATTTTTAATCATGCGTTTTTCTACATTATCTTGTTCCATAGGCATATTGTAATAACGGCTATCACTTATTTGTTTTAAGCAATCTCCTTCAGAAATAATACCAACAAGCTCGTTTTTGTCATTTACAACAGGTCCACCAGAAATTTTATTGGTTATCAAAGATTCAATAACCTCTTCAACAGACTGTTCTGGCTTAAACGTAATTAAGTCTCGAGTCATATAATCACTTACCTTAAAAGGTTCATCTACAATAGAATTTTGCTGTTGCTTTCTAGCGCCTTGAAAACTTTTTATACCCATGATACGTGTTTTTAGTGTTTCTAATATACACTTTTTTAATGAGTTATCCTAAAGTGATTGTTGTGGTGTGAACTTGCTTTATAAATATGTATTTTTATAACAGCTAACCAATATGCTCATACATTATGATAAAAAAAGCGATTGCTCTTATACTTATAGCTATTACTGTTTTTTGGAGTTTTTACGTGCTTTTGCCAAGTAAAATCTCAAATATAGATACGCCTAATAATGCGTTTTCTACAGATCGCGCTTTAGTTCAATTAAAAGAAATTTCCAAAGCACCTCATTATTTAGGTAATGAAGCGCATGCAAAAGTTAGAGATTATATCATAAGTGAATTAGAAAAATTAGAACTAAAAACAGAAGTGCAAATAGATTACTCTATGAGTCAATGGGGTAATTTATCAAAGCCTAAAAATGTATTGGCAAGAATACCCGGAAGCAATTCTGGCAAAGCACTTTTATTATTGTCTCACTATGATAGTAATCCGCATTCTTCTATAGGCGCAAGTGATGCTGGATCTGGAGTAGTTACAATCTTGGAAGGAATACGTGCTTTTTTAAGTACAGGAAAACAACCTAAAAATGACATTATTATTCTTATAACCGATGGTGAAGAACTAGGACTTAATGGCGCTGATATTTTTGTTAATAAACATCCGTGGGCAAAAGATGTTGGTTTAGTATTAAATTTTGAAGCTCGTGGAAGCGGTGGACCAAGCTATATGCTAATAGAAACAAACCAAGGAAACGCTAATTTAATGAAAGGTTTTGTTGCGGCAAATCCAGAGTTTCCAGTAGCTAATTCTTTAGCCTATAGTATTTATAAAATGCTTCCAAATGATACCGATTTAACACGTTTTAGAGCAGATAAAGATATTGACGGATTTAATTTCGCCTTTATAGATGATCATTTTGATTATCACACAGCTTTGGATACTTATGACCGATTAGATAGAAATACACTTGAACATCAAGGTAGTTATTTAATGCCGCTTTTAACATATTTTGCTGATGCTGATTTAACAAATATAAAAAGCACAGAAGACTACATTTACTTTAATGTACCATTATTTAAAACGGTGATTTATCCTTTTTCTTGGATTATTCCTATGCTTATAATTGCTTTGGTTTTATTTATAGTGTTGTTGGTTTATGGTTTAAAAAGAAAAGCGATGACTATTTCTGAAATTAGAAAAGGATATGGTGCGTTTTTCATAGCACTACTAGTATCTGGAGGAATTGGTTTTGGCCTATGGAAACTTATACTTATTGTATATCCTCAATACAATGAAATGCTTCACGGATTTACTTACAACGGGCATACATATATAGCTCTGTTTGTTTGTATTGCTTTAGCCATTTGTTTTTATGTATATCATAAAGTTTACAACGTTGAAAATACAGCTAGTTTGTTAGTTGCTCCGTTGTCGTTTTGGTTGCTTATTTGTGCAATAGTAGCATTTAAACTACAAGGTGCTAGCTTTTTTATTATTCCGGTGTTTTTTGCGTTATTGAGTTTGTTTGTTGTCATTAGACAAAAAAAACCAAACCTTATTTTACTTGCTTTATTAGGAATGCCACTGCTTACAATTATGGCGCCTTTAGTAAAAATGTTTCCCGTTGGTTTAGGGCTCAAAATTTTATTTGTGTCCTGTATTTTTGTAGTGTTTATTTTTAGTTTATTAATCTCTGTTTTCGGATATTTTAAGCATAAAAATAGACTATCAGTTGTATTTATAATAGCAAGTGTTTGGTTCTTGATATCAGCCCATACAAATTCTCATTTTACACAGAATACTCCTAAACCGAATAGCTTAATTTACATGTTAGATACGAACTCAAATACTGCTGTTTGGGCAACGTATGATGATGTTTTAGATGCGTGGACAGAAGCTTATCTTACCAAAACTCCAGATAATGCCGATTTACTAAAGCAAAACACCATAGGTAGTAAATACAAATCAGGGTTTACGTATACTAAAAAAGCACCTTTAAAACAGTTACAAAAACCAGTAATAGATATAACACACGATACCATTGTAAATGGAAAAAGACAAATTGCTATTTGTATTACTTCAAAACGACAAGCAGAGCGTATTGAGGTTTTTTCTGATACAACAAATGTATTTTATAGCGCAACAATAAATGGTGTAAGCGCCTATAAAAACACAGATTCTGAATACGTGTTCAGTGAAAGACTAAATAACAGGTTGTTTAGTTATTTTGTGACAGACAATGAACCATTAGATATAATTATTACAGTTCCTGAAAGCCAAGAAACAAGTTTGCAGTTTTATGAGTGCACATACGATTTACTTACAAATGCTATGTTTTCTGTTCCAGATAGAAAAGCAAATATGATTCCAAAACCATTTGTTTTAAATGATGCTGTAGTAATAAAAAGCTCGGTTACTATTAAATAATTAGCATTGCTTTAAGAGTTTACATACAGATTTTTTTTAGTTTTGAGCCGATAAATTAAAATTATATAATAATGAAACGATTATTACTACTTGTTGTATTAGTAACTGCTTTTTCAGTAAATGCACAAACAAATCAGCAATTACTAAAGCATTATGAAGCTTTTTATAAACAAATGCGAGAGCAAGGCGATATTCAAGGCATGATAAATGGTTTAACGCATCTTAATGTGCTAGCACCATCTCAAGCCAGAAAAGATACATTGTCATACATTTACATGAGCGAAGGTAAATACGTTCAGGCATTAAATACTATTGGTATTGAAAAAAACGTGTCAGATTCTGATATGGCATTAGAGGTAAAAGCTGTATCGTTAAAATCATTAGGAGAAACAGAACGTGCTATTGAACAGTTTAAAGTGATGTATGATAGAGAGCCAAATGTAGGTGCTGCATACGAGTTAGCTGAACTATATTTACAAACTCAAAAACTAACAGAGGCAAATACTTATATTCAATACGGATTATTGAACTCTCAAGATGATATGGCAAAAGCATTTTATGAAACACAGCAGCCATATAGAGTGCCGTTAAAAGCAGCTTTTTTGTATTTAAAAGGTTTGGTAAAGTTTAACGAAAATAAAACAGATAATATTGATACCGCTATTTCGTTTTTAGATCAAGCGTTATCAATGGCGCCAAATTTCAATATGGCAAATATTAGTAAAAACGCCCTGTTATCTCAAAAACAAAAACCTGCAGAAACTCAAAATTCAGGAGAAAATAAAAATTAGATAACGGTATATTTAGAACAAAAAAAGCAGCATAATTTTATGCTGCTTTTTTTGTTGTTTTAAAATATGACTATGCGTACTTGGCCATAAACTCTTCAGCCTTTTTCACCATGTTTTTACTACCGCAAATAAAAGGTACACGCTGATGCAGTTCTGTAGGCTGTATGTCTAATATACGTGTAAATCCGTCACTTGCCTTACCGCTTGCTTGTTCAGCTAAAAAAGCCATCGGATTGCATTCATAAAGTAAACGTAATTTACCATTTGAGTTTTTAGAACTTTTTGGATATAGATAAATCCCACCTTTTATCATATTTCTATGAAAGTCAGATACTAAAGAGCCTATGTATCTACTTGTATAAGGGCGATCACCTTCTTCCATTTGGCAATACTTTATATAATCTTTGATGCCTTGTGGAAAGTGAATGTAGTTTCCTTCGTTTACGGAATAAATATGTCCATCTTCAGGGAACTTCATATCAGGATGTGATAAGTAAAATGTTCCAATTGCTGGGTTAAGTGTAAAACCATTTACGCCATCTCCAGTAGTATAAACGATCATTGTTGATGTTCCATAAACAACATAGCCAGCAGCAACTTGTTGGTTTCCTTTTTGAAGAAAATCCTCAATAGTTACAGGAGTTCCAACAGGTGTAACACGTCTATAAATAGAAAATATAGTTCCAACAGAAACATTAACATCAATGTTTGAAGAACCATCAAGCGGATCAATTAAAACCACATATTTATTCTGATTGTTTTCATCTTGACTGTTTATGGTTATAAAATCATCTTCTTCTTCACTAGCAATACCACAAACAATATTTCTTTTGGTCATGGTTTGTATAAACTTGTTATTCGCATAAACATCTAGCTTTTGTTGGTCTTCACCTTGAATGTTAGTATCACCAGCTGCGCCAATAATATCAACCAAACCAGCCTTGTTTACTTCGTGATTTACAACTTTTGCAGCTAGCCTTATTGAATTAATAAGTCTAGATAATTCTCCAGATGTATACTTAAATGATGCTTGATTTTCAATGATAAACTCTCCTAGAGTTTGATTTTTTCGAGACATGAAACCTGTAGTGTTGTGTTTTTACAAATATCGTATTTTTTACGAAACTACAACGTTTTCGTCAAAGATTAATAATAGATAATCACTTACTTTAAGTTATATTTGGTATTAAAATAATTCTCATGAATTTTACAATTAGAGTCGCTGAAAAAGGTGATATGCCTGCTGTGTTAAACTTAATTAATGAACTTGCAGTTTTTGAAAAAGAACCAGATGCTGTTGAGGTGACTGTAAATGATTTAGTTAATTATGGTTTTTCTAATAATCCATCTTTTCATTGTTTTGTTGCAGAGTATCACACTAAAATAGTAGGGATAGCGTTGGTTTATATGCGATTCTCTACTTGGAAAGGCGCTGTTTTACATCTAGAAGATTTAATAGTAAGTCAAGATATGCGAGGTCAAGGATTAGGAACTCTTTTGCTTGATGAAGTTGTAAAATATGGGAATCAGTTGGGCGTGAAAAGAATAAGCTGGGAAGTGCTAGACTGGAATGAGTCTGCAATAGCTTTTTATGAAAAAAAGGGTGCCAACGTTATGAGAGATTGGGATGTTGTTCAACTTGATGAAAATGCTATTAAAGCGTATATATCAAAACTATAATGCAAGTATTTAAATTTGGAGGTGCATCAATAAATGATGCTAACGGAGTAAAAAATTTGGCAACTGTATTAAAAACAGTTGGGTATGAAAACACATTGGTTGTTATCTCTGCTATGGGAAAAACCACCAATGCTATAGAAGGAGTTATAGATAACTATTTTAATAATAAAGCTGAACTTCAAAGTTCAATTCAAGATTTAAAAAAATACCACAATGCTATTTTATTAGATTTATTTGATAATGAACAGCATGTAGTCTTTAAAAAAGTTGCGACGCTTTTTGATGAGCTAGGAGTTTTTTTTGATAGAAATAAATCTCCAGACTATAATTTTGTTTATGATCAAACAATTTGCTTTGGAGAACTTGTATCTACAACGATTGTAAGTTGTTACCTGAATGATATTGGTCTTAATAATTATTGGCTAGATGTTAGGGAGTTTATAAAAACAGATAATTATTATCGTAGCGCGCATGTAAACTGGGAGCTTACTCAAGCTCAAATAGCAACAAACTTTAACACAGGTGTTTTAAACATTACTCAAGGGTTTTTAGGAAGTGATGCTAATAATTTTACAACAACACTTGGGCGAGAAGGAAGTGATTATACCGCTGCAATTTTTGCATATTGTCTCAATGCAAAAAGTGTTACCATATGGAAAGATGTTCCAGGTGTTTTAAATGCCGATCCAAGATATTTTGAAAACGCGCAGTTACTTAACACAATTTCATATAGAGAAGCGATAGAACTTGCTTTTTATGGAGCATCAGTAATTCACCCTAAAACATTACAGCCTTTACAACAAAAAGAAATTCCGCTAAAGGTAAAGTCGTTTTTAAAACCAGAGAATGAAGGCACAATAGTATGCAAAGGTTATGGTATAGAGCCTGCAGTTCCTTGTTTTATAGTGAAAAAAAGCCAAGTGTTAATTTCATTATCATCATTAGACTTCTCTTATATTGTAGAAGAGAATATTAGCGATATTTTTAATCTATTACATTTATACAAAATGAAAGTACACATGATTCAGAATTCAGCTATTAGCTTTTCCGTTTGTGTTGACGATATGTATAGAAACCTTGAGAAATTACTACAGCATTTAAGAGCTAGATTTAGAGTAACCTGTAACGAAAATGTATCGCTTTATACCATTAGGCATTACAACGACGCTTCTGTAAAGCAGATAGAAACCGGGAAAAACGTATTATTAAAGCAGCTGACACAAAAAACAGTGCAAATAGTAACTAAATAAAACATTTAGTACATTTACAATTATGACCAAACCTCAAGATAAAGGATTAGTAACCGCAAAAGAAGTAGCAAAAGCCATACAGTTAGATAAGTACGGAATTGCAGGAACTTTTTTTGGTTGGATGCTTATGAAAGTGTTAAAAATATCGACACTTAATAACATATACAATAGAAATAAACATTTAGAGAAATTAGAGTTTTTAGATAGTATTTTGAATGAATTTCAAATCAAATTTGAAATCCCTGAAGAAGACTTAAAACGTTTACCAAAAGATGGTGCTTATATAACAGTTTCAAACCATCCTCTAGGTGGAATTGATGGCATTTTATTGCTAAAATTAATGTTAGAGCAACGCGAAGACTTTAAAATTATAGCCAACTTTCTTTTGCATAGAATAGAGCCTTTAAAGCCATATATAATGCCTGTAAACCCTTTTGAAAGCAGGAAAGATGTAAAGTCTAGTGTTTCAGGTTTTAAAAGTGCTATTTCTCACTTAAAAGAAGGACATCCGCTTGGTGTTTTTCCGGCAGGAGAAGTCTCTACTTACAAAGATGGCAAATTAGTAGTTGATAAACCTTGGGAAGAAGCAGCAATGAAATTAATAAAAAAAGCTGAAGTTCCAGTTGTTCCTATATATTTCCATGCCAAGAACAGTCAGTTGTTTTATAAGCTATCCAAAATTAGCGATACATTTAGAACAGCCAAGCTTCCGTCAGAACTACTTACACAAAAACGACGTGTTATTAAAGTAAGAATAGGAAGACCTATATCAGTAAATGATCAAAAAGAACACGCAACCTTACCAGAGTTTTCAGAGTTTTTAAGGCGAAAAACATATATGCTATCAAATTCTTTTGATGAAAAAGGGAAGTTTTTAAGCAATATTTCGTCAACATTAAAAGTGCCTAAACCACCTAAACGTATTGCAACACCAATAGATAAAGCTGTTATGAATAAAGAGGTTGAAGCAGCAAGAGATGGTGATTACAGACTACTACAAAGTAAAAACTACGAGGTGTTTTTAACACCAGCAAATGTTATACCTAATGTATTAAGAGAAATAGGTCGTTTACGTGAAATAACCTTTAGGGAAGTGGGAGAAGGAACTAATGAAGCCATAGATTTAGACGCTTTTGATACCTATTATCATCATATGTTTTTATGGGATAGTGAACAACAACTTATAGCTGGTGCTTACAGAATGGGATTAGGCTCTGAAATATTTAAACGTTTTGGTATAGATGGTTTTTACCTTCAAGACTTATTTCGTTTTGAGCCTGAATTACATAAAATGATGAGCCAGTCTATAGAAATGGGACGCGCTTTTATCATTAAAGAATATCAGCAAAAACCAATGCCTTTATTTTTACTATGGAAAGGTATTGTGCATACAACCTTAAGGTATCCAGAGCACAAGTTTTTAATAGGAGGCGTTAGTATTAGTAACCAGTTTACTAACTTTTCAAAGTCTCTTATGATAGAGTTTATGAAATCTCATTATTATGATCCTTACATAGCACAGTATGTACATCCTAAAAAAGAGTTTAAAGTAAAACTAAAAGATGCCGATAAAGACTTTGTTTTTGATGAGACAGAAGCAGATTTAAACAAGTTTGATAAAATTATTGATGAAGTAGAACCAGGAGCTTTAAGATTGCCAGTTTTACTTAAAAAATACATCAAGCAAAATGCAAAGCTTGTAGCATTTAATGTAGATCCATTATTTAATAACTCTGTTGATGGTTTGATGTATATAAAAATTGCTGATTTACCTGAGAGTACTGTCAGACCCGTTATGGAAGAGTTTCAAGCTGAATTAGAACAAAAACTTTCAGAGCAAAATGAAGAAGAGTAAGTTTACATATATAGCGTTGCTATTTTGTATTTCTAATCTTTTCTATCAAGAAATAACAGGTATCGTTTAAAAAAAAGTCGCAAACAGTGTTTGCGACTTTTTTTATTTTAAGGTATAATTAAAACCAAGGTTTTTTACCCACTTGGTATGTGTTGTAGAATTCTTCGTCAGATTTTGTTAGGTAAATAATACCTTCAATTAATCCTATAACTCCAGGAATCCAAACAATTAAAATACCAATACCTATACAAGATAATATTGCTCCTAATAGCCAAACACCTAAAAGGATTCCTCCTTCTTTGTTATAACCAAGAATAAATTTATGAACGCCTAAGCCTCCAAAAATGATACCTAAAATACCAGCTAATAGTTTTTTGTTATCTCCTGATGCTTTACCAAAAGCTTCTTTGGCTCCATCAGAAAATTCTTTTGCAGTTTCTTTTGCTTCGCTAGCAAATTCTTTTGCTTTTTCTTTAGCGCCATCAGCAGTATCTTCTGCTTTGTCTGCTGCTTTTTTTGCACCATCTTTAGCGTCGTCTAACATATCGTTAAGATCGTCGCTTAAATTTTTTTCATCTGACATTTGTAAATCTGTTTATATGGTTAGAAGTCTAAAGTTAAAAAAAAAAAATATTGGTTTACAAAAAAGCTTTATCAATAGGTTCCCAAAGTTCAATTTTGTTGCCATCGTTATCCATAATCCAACCAAATTTTCCGTAGCTGTATTCTTCCATTTCTCCAACAATGGTAACACCTTCGTCTTTTAATGTTTTTAGTAATTCTTCAAGATTTTCTACGCGATAATTAAACATAAAATCTTTTTTTGAAGGCTGATAATAGGCTGTGTCTTCAGTAAACGGACTCCATTGTGTTGAGCAATCATTGCCTTCTTTATCTTTCCACCAAAAGGTGCAGCCATAATCATCGGTGTTAAAACCTAAATGCTTTTTGTACCAGTCTTTTGTTGCTTTTGGATCTTTTGTTTTAAAGAACAATCCGCCAATGCCTGTAACGCGTTTTTTCATTTTATTTCTTTTTAAGGTTGGTTTCGTATATGTCTATCCATTGATCTGGAGTTAGTTTTGTGCAGAGTTCAGCAATTAATTCCATTGGAATATCATTAATACGCTTAAAACGCACGCAACTTTTTCCCATGTCTAGCTTGTACTTACTGTATTTTGGGTATTCGTTTACAAACCAATCGTGTATTTCTGGTACAGCATAAATACCACTATGGTAAAGATTTATTGAATTTTTTTGTGAAGCAAAACTCATGAATGGTAATGGTTCTTCTGGTGTGCAATGGTAACCATCAGGATATTTGCTATGTGGCACATAATAGCCTATCATACCATATTGAATACCTTCTTCAAAGCCTTTTGGTAAATTGGCCTTAATGGTTTTGCGTAATGTTTTTAAAACATCTTGACGTTCTTCTGGAACTTGACTTATATAATCTTCGGGAGATGACGCTTTGTATTGCATAATAATTTATTTTTTTCGTTGTAAAATTAAAGCAGATATTAAAGATAGTACAAACCCAATTAATACAACGGTTACAAACATTAAGGCAGCCATAAATCCAGAGCCACCATAATCTTGCATTTGTTGTGTGAGTTCAGCTTTTTTAGCTTCTAGTTCGGCACCAGAGTAAGTGCTTTCATAAGTTTTTAAAGTGACTTCTAAATATTCTGAAGCAAAATCAGGATTAATTACGGTTGTATAAATGTAATCTACCATAGCAATTCCAAGTCCTGTTAAAGCTGAAATTAATAAGCCAATAACCAAAGCTTTTCCAAAACTTACAGCACCATTATTTACTTTGTCGCGATAGTGTTTTATCCCAAAAAATATAAATGATAATGATGCAATCATTGACGTATAACCAATAACTTCTTGGGCCGAATAGCTTAAGTTTTTACCAAAGGTTAATGCTAGAAAGAATAAAACAGCGGCAGTTATAAGTCCGTAGCCTCCATATTTTAATACAGTTTTTTTCATATTGTCAGTTAGTTTTATAAGTTAAAAACGGGTTTTAAATATGTTGATCAATTAATATGGTATTACCATCAGGATCGGTTACAACCAAACTTGCAGGCCCTGAAGTTGTCTCGTCTGCTTCACTTTGCAACGCTATGTTTTTACTTTTTAAATGCTGCTGAATTTGCCTAATATCAGTAAATGTATCTAATGTTTTTGCGTTTTCGTCCCAACCAGGATTAAAGGTAAGTATGTTGTTTTCAAACATACCTTGAAACAAGCCTACTAAAGCCTTCCCATTTTTCATAATGAGGTAGTTTTTTTCTAAATCACCAGCAAAAACGGTGAATCCTAAATTTTCATAAAATGCTTTTGAAACAGTAATGTCTTTTACGCTTAAACTAATTGAAAATGCGCCTAATTCCATAATTGTGTGGTATTGATTAATTATTAATACAAAACTACGAGAAGCCTTTAAAAATCGACTCATACTAAAGTACCAAACCGTTAGTACTTTGGTCTAAAATACATAATTTTATAGTATTTGAAGTTCTTTTGCAACTTGAAGTGCTTGCGTGCGTCTTTTGGCATTTAGTTTTACCAATAAGTTAGACACATGCGTTTTTATAGTGCTTTCTGATAGGAATAATGTCTCGGCAATTTCTTTGTTTGATAATCCTTGAGCAATATGTTGAAGCACTTGATATTCTCGTGATGTAATATCTAATTCTTTTATTTTATTGTGATCAATTTCGGTTGTATCAACGGTTTCTTTTTGAAGGCTCTTTTTGTTGAGGTAAATACCAACAATTAGGAAAACAATCGCAGTAACAGCAATTACAATTTCTATGTTTACATTTCCAGATATGATAGCGTATTTGCTAACCTGAAAAAGTAGTAACAAGGCAAAAATTAAACCAGCAAAAACAGCTATTGTTTTTTTCATAGATGAAAGTTAACAAAATCTAGCTTTAATTTTATCAACGATGGTTTGCGCTAGTTTTTCTTTGCTTTCAACTGTCCAACCAGCTACATGAGGTGTTAGTAATACATTTTCGGCTTGAATGATATATTGAAATGCCTCTGGCATATCAGAAGAAAAAAGGCTTTCAAAAGAGGCTTTTTCATATTCTAAAACGTCTAATCCTGCACCTAAAATTTTACCACTTTTTAAAGCTGAAACCAAATCGGTAGTGACAACACTTTTTCCGCGTGCTGTATTAATGAGCCAAAACGGTTTTTGAAACCCGTTAATAAAATCAGCATTAACCATATTGAGCGTTAGTGGTGTTTGTGGTGTGTGTAAACTTAAAACATCAGCGTTTTCTTGTAAAGTTTCAAGAGACACTTGTTTACAGTTATTGTCGCCAACATTGGGTTTTATATCATAGCAAAAAACTTCAACATCAAACCCACGAAGTTTTTTAGCAAAGGCTTTTCCCATGTTACCATAACCAATAAGCCCAACAGTTTTACCATCTAGCTCAATGCCTCTGTTAGCTTCACGTAACCATTGACCATGTCTTACTTCGTTATCAGCTTTATTGAGCTTGTTGAATAAGGAAAGTAACATTCCTAAAGCGTGTTCGCCAACAGCATTGCGGTTGCCTTCTGGTGCTGAAATTAAATAAATGCCTTTGCTTTCGGCATAATCACAATCTATGTTTTCTAAACCAGCACCAACACGACCTATAAACTTTAAGTTTGTGGCAGCATCAAGAAACTGCTTGTCTATAGTAAAACGACTTCTTATTACAATACCATCATACTCATGAATTTTTGCTTCAACATCAGTTTTTGATGCCGTGTAATCTTCATGATTTGTAAATCCTGATGCATTAAGTTGATTAATGAGAAGCTCGTGATTGGTATCTAGATGTAATATTTGCATAATGAAATGGTTGTTGCTTTGTAAAATTACGAAGTTTTGCGTTAGCGATTGCGCCATTGTTGGAGCTCTTTTTTAAAAAAAAGCGACTGGCAAAAGCGCGACCCAAAAGGGTAACGCCCTAATTAAAATCCTAAAATAAGTTTAGCTATTAAAAAGTAAATTAAAATACCAAATACATCATTGCTTGTTGTGATGAAAGGACCTGTTGCAACTGCTGGATCAATACCTCGCTTATCTAAAACAATAGGAATAAATGTTCCTATAAGAGCCGCCATTACAATTACAGATATTAATGCAACACCAATAGTTATAGATACATGATAGGTTGTACCAAAACCAAAATGACTAATTACAAGGGCTACACAGGCAATGGCAAGACCGTTTACTAAACCGAGACCAAACTCTTTAAATAGACGTTTTACAATGTTGCCGTCTATGGTGTCATTGGCAAGACCTTGAACTACAATAGCTGAAGACTGTACACCAACATTTCCAGCTGTTGCTTGTATAAGTGGTATAAAAAGAAGTAATTCAGGAAATTTAAGCATAGCTTCACTAAAACCACTAATGATACTTGCAGCTCCAATACCTCCAAATACACCTATGAGTAACCAAGGTAAACGGGCTTTGGTAAGTTTCCAGATGCTATCGTCAGAGTCTACATCTTGAGAGATACCGGCAGCCATTTGGTAATCTTTATCAGCTTCTTCACGAATAACATCTACAATATCGTCAATGGTAATACGACCTAAAAGTGTTTGGTTTTCATCAATGACAGGAATGGCTTCTAGGTCATACTTTTGCATGACTCTTGCAACTTCTTCTGCATCTTCATCAACGGTAACATAGTCAACACTTTTTATGTAGATATCAGCAATTTTTTGATCGCTTTTAGCAACAATTAAGTCTTTTAAAGAAAGTCTTCCAATAAGTTTGTCTTGTTTGTCAACCACGTAAATAGAGTGTACGCGTTTTACATCTTTTGCTTGACCACGAATACGACGTAAACAACCAGCAACAGTCCAGGTTTCATAAACTTTTACAAGTTCTTTAGCCATGAGTCCACCAGCTGTATCTTCGTCATAGGCAAGAAGTTCTCTAATTTCAGCTTTATGTTCTTCGTCTTCAATTTGAGAGATTACTTCTAGCTGTCGTTCTTCAGAGAGTTCAGCAATAATATCAGCAGCATCATCAGTGTCTAATTCTTCAACTTCTTCAGCAATTTCTTTAGAAGATAATTGGTCTAATACTTTTTCACGATTGTCTTCATCAAGCTCCATTAAGATATCTGAAGTGGTTTCAGAATCTAATAACTTTATGACATAAATGGCTTCGTCTAGATTTAATTCATCTAGAATTTCGGCGACATCAGCATAATGAAAATCACTTAAAAACTTGCGGAGTTCTTTATCGTTTTGTTCTTCTATAAGAAGCTCTACGCGTTCTATAAGCTCATCTGTGAGTTCAAATTGTATGTTTTCTTTTTCTTCAGACAAATTGAATGTTTTTTTAGAGAATTATGAATTATCGTTTTCAATTAATTGTGTAAGCATGATAAAATCGCTAACACTTAATTGCTCTGGGCGTTTGCCAAATATAGCATTTGCTTTTAAATTATCTGACAAATTGAATGTTTTTAAACTGTTACGAAGTGTTTTTCGGCGTTGTTGAAATCCTTGTTTTACAACCTTGAAAAATAAGGTTTCGTCACATGGTAAGGTGTAGTTTTCTTTTCTTGTTAATAAAAGTACACCAGAATCTACTTTTGGTGGTGGATTAAACACCGAAGGTGGAACTGTAAATAAATATTCAGCATTGTAAAATGCTTGTGTTAAAACAGATAAAATACCGTATACTTTACTGCCTTCTTTAGAGCAAATACGTTGCGCAACTTCTTTTTGAAACATTCCAGAAAATTCTGGAATTTGGTCACGCATTTCTAAAGTTTTAAATACAATTTGTGATGAAATATTATATGGGTAATTGCCTATGATAGCAAAAGGCTGCTCGCCAAAAACTTTTGTGATATCGTATTTTAAAAAGTCTTGCTCTATAACTCTATCAGCAAGATTTAGGTAATTGGCTTTAAGATACTCAACCGATTCTGTATCAATCTCAATAACGTGGGTTGTGATGTCTTTTTTGAGCAAATATTTAGTAAGCACACCCATTCCTGGGCCAATTTCTAAAACGTGTTTATAACCTTTAAGCGATAAGCTATCGGCAATTTTTTGGGCAATAGATTCATCGGTTAAAAAGTGTTGACCTAAATGTTTTTTTGCTTTTACAGACATTGTTGTTAGTTAAAAGTTACTGAAAATTCATCAACTATTTCTAGTTCGGTTCTAAAGGCTAGCATTTTGTCAGCAAAACGTTTTAGTCCGTCTTGTCGTAAAGCATCAGCATGGTTTTTATAATAAGCATCTAAATCTTCACGAGATTTTGCTCTATATTGAATAGAGTAGGTTAAGCCACCCATTTCTTCTTCTACTAAAACACGAGTTAATTTAGCTTCAGTAAAATGACCTGTTGCCAAAACCAATGCAATGTGGTTTTTTATCCAGTTTAACCATTCGTTATGAATGCTGTCATCTATGTTTGCAGTTACGTTGTAAACAATCATTTTTTAAGCGCATTAATGTTTTATGGCTCAAAAATACAATTATACTAGTTAATAGCATCACCGCGAAGCATTCTAAATTTTTTTCGTGCTTCAACAAAATAAATACTGTCTTGATGATTAAAGATTATTTGCTCGTAATTTTCTTTGGCTTTTTCTGGATCGCTTAAGATGTTGTTATAAAGTTCAGCAAGATAATAGTAGGCATCATCAGCAAGAATATCATCTTTAAAATTTGTGATGATAGCCCGGTAGTTTTTTATGGCTTTGTCGTATTGTTTGTTTTTTTCAAAAAGTTGGGCTTGTTTAAATAATGCTTGGTCTTCTATTGTTTTGCCTTTGTGCTGTGTTAAAATTTCCTCTAATAAGGTAATGGCTTCTTGTGGTTTGTTTTGAAAATCCATTAAATCTGCTTTTGCATAGAGTTTAAGTCCTAACTGTGTTGAGTCTTCGTATTTGTTATCTGTAATTAGTAACATCAAGTCTAGTGCATCATTTGCAATAAGCTGCGATGTTGATGCTTTTAAGACTTTAAGTTGAGATTCTGCCCATTTAAAATCGCCTTTAAAAAAACTTGTTCTTGCAACTTTATATCTTGCTTCTTGAGAAATAGTACTGTTTTTTGAGCTACGCTGTATTTGTGTGTAATAAATTAAAGCTTCATTAAATTTTTCTTGAAGGACTAATATGTCTGCAAGTTCTATTTTTACTTGGGCTTCTTGAATTACTGTAAGTTGCAGTTGTAAGGTTTCTTTCAGAAATGTTGTTGCTTCTTTAGGTAGGTGTTTGTTAAATGCTAAAAAATGAGCGTAAGCTATTTGTAGTTGTAAAGTTTGAGAAAACTTGCCGTAGGTTTTGAATAGGTTTTGGTATTTAGTATCAATAGCATCTAAATCTTTTAAAGTTGCTAGCTGTGTTTCAATTTGTAATAAGTTATAATGCGCGTTTAGTTTTGTGTCTAGCTCTTGTGCTGTTTCAGATAAATAGGTGTAAATATCTTGAGCAATGTCATAGTTTTTATCGTTTAGAGCTACTAAAGCCAGCTCGTTTATTCTGTCAAGAGACTCTGGATGTCTGTTAAAAATAGCTTTTTCTTGAACAAATGCTTTGTTATAATCTTTCTGTTGGATAAACAACCAGCTTAACATTTCATTCCAAAGTAGTTTAGGTTCTTCTTGAATTTTTTTTAGAAGAATTTTACGAAGCATAATATTGTTTTCGTTTTCGCTATTCTCACTAATAAATTCATTAAAAGCTCTTTTTATAGAGTTTATATAAGTTTCATTTTCATTAATTTCTACAAATTCCAGATAGCTTTTAAACATTTTTTCAATATGTCCTTGCTCACCATAAATTCTGGCAAGTTGAAGTTTGAAATTAGGATTAGGACTTAATTCTAATCCTTTTTCATAAACTTGAATAGCTTGTTCAAGTAGCGAGTGGTCTTCAAAAGTACGACCTATAGTGTAAGCGTAATTGGGGTTTTGGTTTATAAAATCTATCGCTTTATTAAAGTTTACATTGGCTGAAATGGTATCGTTTTTAAGCTTAAAATTATATCCTAATTCTACAAATAGTCTGGGATCTTTAATTTTTGTTAAGCGTTCTTGAAGTAAATTTTCAACCGTATTATAATGTTCAAGTTGTTGATGAGATTTTATTAACTGAATAAAGTAATTGCTGTTAGGGTTGTTTTTGTATAGCTTTTGATAGGAGAGAAGTGCTTTTTCAAATTCTCCGTTTTTATAATATTCTTTAGCTTCAAGGTCTTCTTGTGAAAAGGCATTAAAACTTAAAAGAAAGCATAAAAAAACAACTAGTCTCATATTTTAACTTTGTGTAAATATAGCAAATGCTATGGGTAGAAAATGTAAATGTTATTATAAAAAAAATGCCTGAATATTAATTCAGGCATTTTGCCAATCAAAATAAATGTGCTATTAATCACTGTTAAGTTAAAACATGATTCAATTACTCGATTGGGACTATTTTTATTTTATAACTGCTGTAGTAGATAAGGCATTGCTTTTAGTTTCGTCTTTGTCTAAATCAGAAAAAAGCACTATGCTTGCTACAGTAATTACAGTTATTAATAGAAAAATTCGTTTCAGATTTTTCAATGTTAGATTTCATTTTAGATTTGGTATAACGAACTTCAAAAAAAATATTTATAAAAAAAAGAAAAACGCTAAAAAATCGTTAAACAACGTTAATTTTTAGCGTTTTACCGATAAAACAAGAATAATATTACAGAAGTAATAATCTTAATCTATCATATCAAATCCTGTATAAGGAATTAAAACTTCAGGAACTTTTATACCATCTTTTGTTTGGTAATTTTCTAATATTCCGGCAAGCACTCTTGGTAGAGCCAATGAGCTACCATTTAGTGTATGCGCTAATTTGTTTTTACCTTCACTGTTTTTGAATCGTAATTTTAAACGATTCGCTTGAAAGGTTTCAAAGTTTGATACTGAAGAAATTTCTAACCAACGGTCTTGTGCGGTTGAGAATACTTCAAAGTCATAAGTTAATGCAGATGTAAACCCTAAATCTCCACCACAAAGACGTAAAATTCTATATGGAAGTTTTAATTCGTTTAATATCTCTTTTACATGAGAAACCATACCATCTAACGCTTTGTAAGAATTATCAGGGTGCTCAACACGTAAAATTTCAACTTTATCAAATTGATGTAAACGATTTAATCCGCGAACATGAGCGCCATAACTACCTGCTTCACGACGAAAACATGGTGTATAACCTGTAATACCAATTGGTAAATCACTCTCGTTAAGTAGCGTGTCTCTGAAAAGGTTGGTTCCAGGAACTTCAGCAGTTGGAATTAAATATAAGTTATCACCAGTAACGTGATACATTTGTCCTTCTTTATCAGGTAATTGTCCGGTGCCATATCCAGAAGCTTCATTTACTAAATGTGGTAACTGGTATTCGGTATAACCTGCAGCTGTGTTTTTATCTAAAAAGTAAGCAATAAGTGCACGTTGTAATCTTGCACCTTTGCCTTTGTATACAGGAAATCCTGCTCCAGTAATTTTATTACCTAATTCAAAATCGATAATATCATACTTTTTAGCTAATTCCCAATGCGGTAATGCACCATCAACAAGTGTTGGAATGTCACCTTCTCTAAAAATCTCTTCGTTGTCTTCGTCTGTGTTACCAGCTGGAACAGATTCATGAGGTACATTAGGTAATTGGTATAATAAATTACTTAATGCTTCGGCTTTATCATTTAAAGCTTGTTCAAGTTGTTTTGTCTCTTCTTTTATTTGCGTTGTTTTCTCCTTTAAAGCATTTGCTTCTTGTGCTTTCCCGGATTTGAACAAATTTCCTATTTCTTTGGAGATACTGTTAGATTCTGCTTTAAGGGTATCTAACTGTGTTTGAAGATTACGTCTGTCTTCATCTAAAGTAATCACGTCGTTGATAGACTGTGTTGCATCAATATTTCGTTTTGCTAAACGCTCAATAACCAATGCTTTGTTTTCTCTAATAAAAGGAATTTGTAACATACGTTTAAAAATTTAAGCGACAAATTTAAACAATTACAAAGAGATATAATCTTTAAAAAAGGGTTTAATTAGATGTTTTTTCTTCTAAACTTGACGGTAAAAGCCACGGACTATGCTTAAAAGTAAGCCATTTTTGTGCAGCAAGATCTACTTTAGGATCTGTTAGTGATTTGTAAGGTCTTCCGTTTACACTAATTTTTGAATCTACATATACAGAAATATCGTCTCCTTTTTTTGCATATTCTTTTTTTAAGTGTTGGGCAAACTGCCAAATTACATCAGGTTTTGCGCTAGCTAGTCGTTGTTGTTTTTTTGTAAGATAGTCATCTAGGTTTACTACTGTAGCTTTTTGAGTTTCTTTATTTACAATTTTGTATGTAGCAATACCATGCTTAGTGCGTAACATCATGCGCCAAGACATTCTGTGGCCTTCTTCTGTCCATAAAACATTATCTTTTATAAAATGATGTCTTAATGGTAACCCTATTTGAATGATGAAATATATGGTACCAATAATAATTAAAGGCTTTTGGTATGCAGGTATTATTACTTCGCCTTTATTATAAAATGGTTTCTTTTTCAAAAAAATGTTTCTCACAGTTTTTGGTTCAAAAAAGAATAAGGCAAAGGCAAGTGATAGGTAAGGGAAAATACCAACTTGAAAAACAATAGAGTTGAACAGGTGAAAGAAAATAGATGCATAAAAAGCCCATTTTCTTGTGGGTTTAAAAAGTAATAAAGGAATTATTAGTCCGTCAAAAAGAATACCGCCATAAGCCAAAAAGTATCGTAACCAGGTTTGCTGTAAAAAATCGCCTATAAGGTAATAGTTTTGTTTGCCTCTCATAAGAAGCTCCATGACGGTACCATCAAGCCAATCTGGATATATTTTTGCAATTGAGCCGAAGGTGTAAACAATAAACATTTGTATGATAAGCAGTAAGCTACACCAATATGGCATAGATATACTTTTTATACTTGGGTTTTGTTTGGCATCAATAGAAAAATATTTATTTGCAGGTTGAAAAACCATGATAGCACTTAAAAAAATCAGTAAATAATAATGATTGTTATAAGATGATTTCTGCATAAGATAGGTGCCAAGCCACATAAGCGTAAACATAATGGTGCTCATTCTGTATTTGTAGCCAAGCATAATAAGAAAACCAAAAACACCCATTACAAGGTAATAGGCATACATCCAATTTTCAGGTAATGGTTGTAGCCATTCAAAACCAATAAAAGAAAATGTAAATTGAGGATCTATTAATGTGCGTTTTACCCAACCAGTTGCTATGGCCCCAACCGATTCTAAAAAACATAATAATCCAAAAATTATCCTGAAAATAATTAAAGGGCTATTGTCTATATGTTTAAATAACACATTATTTAGGTTCATTGTTTTCTAAATATAATTTTGATGATATTTCATCATTCTTTAGTTGTTCTTTTAAAGCATCAACAGATTCAAACTTTATTTCATCTCGAAGTCTATGAAGGAGTTTTATTGTTAATGCATTTCCATAAATACTATTGTCAAAATTAAAAAAATGTACTTCAATAGACTGTTTAATATCATTACTTACTGTCGGGTTTACACCAATATTCATCATGCCATAATATGTTTTGTTATTTATGATAGATGACACAACGTATACGCCATGTTTTGGTATAAGCTTGTAGGTTTCATCAATTTGTATATTTGCCGTAGGAAAACCGATTGTATGACCAAGGCCTTTGCCTTTTACAACACTACCATTAAGCATAAAGTGGTAACCTAAATAACTATTTGCGGTTTTAATATCTCCTTGCAGTAATGCTTGTCTAATTTTTGTAGAGCTTACAGAAACATCATTGATTTCTTGTGCTGTAATTTCTTCAACTTCAAAATTATATTGTTTCCCAAAAGCAATTAAATCATCAATATTAGCTGTTCTGTTTCTTCCAAAATGATGATCATAACCTATAATTATTTTTTTTACGTTTAATTGATTTACTAGAATTTTAGAAACAAAATCTTCAGCAGTAAGTCTGGAAAATTCTTGAGTAAACTCTTTTACATATAAAATATCCAAACCAAGATTTTCTAAAATCTCGGCTTTTTCATTTAACGTATTAATAAGTTTTATACTAGTATCTTTTTGCAATACCACTCTAGGATGAGGAAAAAACGTTAGAATTACAGCATCTAGACCTTGTTTTTTTGCAGTATTAATTAACCTGGAAATAATTTTTTGATGCCCAATATGTACACCATCAAAGGTGCCAATGGTAATAGCAGTTGCTTGATGAAAAGATTCTTTTTTAGATTTTATTATTTTCAAATTACAAATATTGATGATACAAAAATAAAAAAGAGGATTGAATAAGTTTCAATCCTCTTTATAAGTTTACTTTTTAAAAGGTTTATTTCTTTATAAAAGGTAAAGAAACTTGGCTAGTTCCTTTGTTTATTTTAATAAAATACATTCCATTACTGAAGCTTGATGTGTTTATTGACAAGTCAGAGTCATTTGTTATGTGTTTTTTAAGAACAACTTGACCTAACATGTTATAAACAGCATAGTTTTCAGGTAGCTCATTTTTATTAGCTAAAGAGATGTTTAGCACGTTTGTTGTTGGGTTAGGATATAAGCTAATGCTGTTAACAGAAAACTCATCTACGCTTAAGCTTCCTAATACATTTATAGTGTAATCTTCAACTTCAGCATCATGACCATTATCACAAGCAGTTGGAGTTTCAGTACCAGCATTACCAGCCCACATTGTAGTTACACGCATAATTGTGTTTCCTAAAGTTGCATTTGAAGGAACTGTAATTTCTAGTGGAGAATTTGATGCTAAACCGTTTGAAACGTTTTGTGTAACACCTAGGTCATATTCCTCATTATCATCAAATGAACAGTTTTGATTCCAGTCTATCCACACGTAAGTGCTTACAAAGTAATTACCATCTGTGTTAACATAAACACTTAAGTCGTAAGACTCTTCTCTAATCAGGTCTGTTGTTGTTGCTGTATAATCACTATAGCCAGATGGTTTTCCGGTGTTAAGATTGCTTAAGATATCTGTTGTGCCATCATTAATAACAACGCCTTCAGTACTAGTTTCATAAGTTGTATTAGCAACAGAAGCACAAGTTCCTGATTCAGCAGTTAAAGTAAAACAAGTGCTACTGCTATTATTGCAAGCACGTGCATCACCAGAAGCAGAGATAGATATGTTTAAGTCATGTAACCCTGGGCTAGATGCTAATGAAGGAAGTGTGATTGTTTCAAAGTTTCCAGCTGCTAATGAGCCAGTCCAATTATATGTTTCTGATGTCCCACCATCAATATCATATGTAATTGTGGCACTTGTAAGAGTGTTTGTGCCCCAGTTGGTTATTCTTATTACAGGGTTTGCTTCAGTACCACAAGAAATATTAGTGCTTTCTATTTCAGCAGAAGCATCTACACTAACTGCAGGTAATGGGTCAGCTCCATCTGATGCTGCAAGAGTAGAGCGATTTGCAAATGTAGCTAGTACAGCTTGTACTCTAGTTTTTTGACCGCTAGTAAAAGTATTCATACAGATATCGTCTGTATAATCCATGTAATTTTCAATCATGTCAAGAGTTCCGCAAGAGGTGTGACCTGTTGGACAACCATAGTTAGGGGAGTCAACTGCAGGAGTGTCATCAATTTCATCACCAGCTCCAAAACAGCCACCTTGAAATGTGTGATATAGACCTAAATAATGACCAACTTCGTGAGTCATTGTTCTTCCTCTATCAAAAGGAGGGCTTAACTGAAATGTGCCATCATCATAATCTGAACTTCCAAAATATGTGTGACCCGCACTAACGCCATCTGTACTTGCTGGACCGCCAGGGAATTGAGCATAGCCTAAAATACCATCTAAATCTCCAACATATTTTGAAGACCACATATTCATATATTTGCTAGGATCCCAAGAAGTTTGTGCTTTCCATGATTGTACATCAGATTGATTAGTTCCGTCTTGACAAATATTAACACGGTTTATACCATTTGTAGGGCATCCATCAGGTGTGCGTTGAGCTAATACAAACTCAACTTCAACATCAACACCACCTTCTGTGCTTTCTCCAGGTGTTCCCATCATCATTCTAAAATCCTGATTCATAACCGTAATTTGAGAAATAACTTGGGCATCAGAAATGTTAGGGCCAGTTCCTAAAGCTTCACCGTTATGTAATACATGAACAACTAGAGGAATTGAAATAACAATTCTTCGCTCTGAAGAGTTGTTCATTTGTTCAATTTTCGTGTTTAATTGCTGTCTAAATGTTTCAGAACCCATCATGTTTGGGTGCTCTCCTAAAAGTCTAGCGTTGTATGTGTCTGTAAAACACTTTTCAGGATTTTGAGAGTTTTTTTGTTGTGCAATTAAAAAGCTCGGTATACATAAAAGCCAAAGAAGCATTCTAATTGAGAAAGTAGTTTTTTTCATAATCTATTAAAATGTGTTATAAGATTATAAAAATATAGAAATAATAAGTTAAAAACTAAACATAATTTAAAAAATACAATTAAAAATGTATAAAATATATTGTTGGTTCTTCTTTTTATAGATTTATATACTAAAATTAAACATTTAAATTAAAATTCAAGCTTGTTGTTTGTATGTTAAGGTGAATTAAGTTTTTTGTAATGAGTTATTTAGATTAAAAAAAATAATTTAGAAAACTCTCATTGGAGTTTCCTTTTTTTTACTTACCATTAAATGAATTCATAGTGTTGTTTACGCCTGCTGTTCCAAAAGATTTTATAAGCTCAACGGAGGTATTTAATCTTTCAGGTAGTTTAAGCGATTCATCTTCATTCCAGTCTCCTAATACGTAGTCAACCTGTTTGCCTTTACTAAACTCATTACTTATACCAAACCTAAATCTGTTGTACTTGTTTGTTTGTAGTTTATCTTGAATATCTTTTAATCCATTGTGGCCACCATCACTTCCTTTAGTTTTTAATCGAATACTACCAAAAGGAAGATTTAAATCATCTGTGATGACAAGTAAGTTTTCTAATGGTATTTTTTCTTTAGTAAGCCAATATTGTACAGCTTTACCACTTAAGTTCATATAAGTGCTTGGTTTTAGCAAGATAAATGTTCTTCCTTTGAATTTGTAGGTGGTTATATCTCCTAATTTTTGAGTTTCAAAAGTAAGTGTTTCTTTTTGTGCTAAATGATCAAGAATTTTAAAACCAATATTATGTCTGGTATTTGCGTATTTCTCTCCTATGTTACCAAGTCCGACGATTAAAAATTTTTTCATAGAATTTGTTTCATTAATTAAAGTAGATGTTGTCTGCTTTTTAAATAAACGGTATAGAAATTTACACATTTTAGTAGTTTGTGTAAAAATAAAAAAAGCATTCTGAAATAGAATCAGAATGCTTTTTAAATAAACTAGATTAGTTTTTACTATTCTTGAGCATCAGTTGCTTCAGCTGAAGTTTGTTCTGTTTCTTCATCTTCGTCTTCATCGTCTTCAAGTGCTGCTAAAGCCATAGCTGCTCTTGCACGTTTTATTTGACAAACAACAGTGCTATCAGTATGCATTATTTTGTAAGCTTCGTTTTCTAAAGCAGTTACATATAACTTATCACCAATTTTTAAAGGAGTAATATCTACTTCAATAAAATCAGGTAAGTTTTTAGGTAAAGCTTTTACTCTTAAACGACGTGAGTTTTTACGTAAAACACCACCAGCTTTAACACCTCTAGAGTTTCCAATAAAGTGTACAGGAACCTCCATAGTAATAGGTTTTTCGTCATTTAACTCATAGAAGTCTATGTGTAAAATGCTGTCTGTTACTGGGTGAAACTGAATGTCTTGCATGATAGCATTAAGTGTTTCACCATTGTCTAAAGCAATCACAACTGTATGCGCGTTAGGCGTATAAACCAGTTTTGAGAATGCTATTTCATCTGCAGAGAAATGCAATGGCTTATCACCTCCGTATAATACGCAAGGTACCTGTCCAGCATTACGTAAGGCTTTTGTTGACTTTTTGCCTACGCTTTCTCTTTTAGATCCGTTAATTGTAATTGATTTCATTCTTTGTTTATATTAATTATTAATTACATTATAAATTTAGAACTAATTGACTTGTTGTAATGTACGTTATACATAACATCAGCAAATAGTTCAGCACAACTTAATACTCTAATTTTTTTGCTTTCTTGTTTTAAAGGAATTGAATCAGTAACGATCAATTCTTCTAACTTAGAGTTTTCAAGTTTTTCATATGCGTTGCCAGATAATATTGGGTGTGTACAAATGGCTCTTACGCTTTTTGCACCACGATCCATCATTAAGTCGGCAGCTTTTGTTAGTGTGCCAGCTGTGTCAACCATATCATCTACCAAAACAACATTTTTTCCAGTAACATCACCTATAAGCTCCATATGAGAGATAACATTTGCTTTAGCGCGTTGCTTGTAGCAAATAACAACATCACTTTCTAGTGCTTTTGAATATGCGTAGGCTCTTTTTGAACCTCCCATGTCTGGTGACGCTATTGTTAGGTTGTCAAGGTTTAAGCTTCTCAAATAAGGTAAGAAAATTGTAGATGCAAATAAATGATCTACTGGTTTTTCAAAAAATCCTTGAATTTGATCTGCGTGTAAATCCATGGTTATAATTCTAGTTGCTCCAGCTGTTTCAAGCATTTTAGCTACTAATTTTGCAGCTATAGGAACTCTAGGTTTATCTTTTCGGTCTTGTCTGGCCCAACCAAAGTAAGGCAATACGGCTGTTATGTGCCTTGCAGATGCGCGTTTTGCAGCATCTATCATTAAAAGCATTTCCATTAAATGCTCTGGTCCAGGATGAGTTGATCCGATTATAAATATTCGTGTCCCTCTAATAGATTCTTCATAAGATGGTTGAAATTCGCCATCACTATATGTTGAAGTAATAACATTTCCTAAACTCTCTCCAAAATTTGCGGCAATTTTTTCTCCAAGTACTTTACTTTGAGCGCAAGCGAAAATTTTAGCTTCGGTATTTAAATTAGGCATTGTTAATCTATCGTTTAATAATGAATTATATTCATTCTTGTTTAACAAGGTGCAAATTTAGAAATTTATTTTAACTGCTAAAAGATAAAAGAGACTATTTTGATTGTTTGTAGCTATTTATTTTATAATTTTGCAATCCCGTTTTTAGAATTAGCTCAAGTGGCGGAATTGGTAGACGCGCTGGATTCAAAATCCAGTTCTTTCGGGAGTGTGGGTTCGATTCCCACCTTGAGTACATAATAAGCCTGTTAAACAACTGTTTTTCAGGCTTTTTTGTTTTTATTAGTAACACGAAAGTAACAAAAAATATTCTTATTCTGTAAGAAAAGATGTAAAAAAGGCAAAAATATGTTCTGCTGATTTCAAAAGTGAGTATAGGAGCGAGTATGGAAGTGAGTATGGATTTTATGGTCTGTATGAAAGGTTAAACAGTTTTGTTAATCAAGCCTAACTAGATGAAGCTATGATTAAAAAGTTTGTTTTCAATTACCTTATTAATTTCCATAATAGGGGATGGTCTAATATTTCCTAGTATGATAATGGTCACTTGATCGTCTAAATACCTATTGATATTACATATATACCCATACATTGACCCACCATGTCTCACAATTTTACCTTTAGAAGTTGAATGTCTATTATAGTATTTGATTTTAAATCCGTAACCATAACCACCATAGTCTTCAAGAGTTCCATTAAATAACAAGAGTTTTGAATTATTTGACACTAACTTATCTGAATATAATGCCTGATCCCATTTTAAAAGATCTTTTGCTGTAGTATAAACATCACCTCCTCCTTTAGCATAAGCCATATAATTTCGTTCAGATTTTACAAGTTTACCATCATTCACATCGTACCCTTTTGCTTTATCTTTTGGATAATCAAATGTTCTTTCCACACCACTGTTTTTCATGTTAATTGGGTCAAAAACATGCTGCTTTAAATAGGCTTTATAAGACAATCCAGATACCTTTTCTACAACTACTGAAGCCAATTGGTAATTGAGGTTAGAATAACTGTATTCTGTTTCTGGCTCAAAAGCCAATGTAGCTTTGTTATTATATAGCTCTATGAGTTCTTCAGAGGTGATATCTCTATATTCAAGGTCCGTTATTCTGTTGAGGTGTACAGGTAACCCTGAAGCATTTTTCATGAGTTGATGGAGTGTTAGTTTTCCAACGGTAGCGTTTAACTCTGGTATATAGGTTTTAATAGGCTTATGTAAATTTAAAAGTCCTCTTTCATGTAACTGCATCACGGCAATTGCCGTAAACGACTTTGTTAAAGAACCTATTGAAAATTTAGTTTCAAGAGTGTTATCAATTGCTTTACTTATATCTGCTTTACCAAACGATTTTTGATATAATACTTTTCCTTGTTTTGCTACCAGAACAACCCCATTTAATTGTTTAATACTATGGTATTGGTACAACAAGCTATCCAGTTCATGTTCAAGTAATTTTTGGTTGCTTTGTGAAAATGCATTAAAAGCAAACAATAAAAAATATTGAAGAAGAATTATTTTTATGTTAAGCATTTTCAATTTACTTTTTGATGTTTAGTATTGAATCTTTCGGTGGATACCAGTTTACCTTTTTTATTATAGTCATAAACTATTTGGGCAACACCATTATCCATTCTGTTAACTAGATTCAAATTGATATCTAAATACCGTATTTTCTTTAATAAGCCTTTCTTTGTGTATTCATATGTCACCTTGTGATAACCTCTAGATTTATGCAAGGTAGGTTGTCCGTCCAATCCATAATAGGTTAAACTAGTTCTTCTATTTCCTGTAGCATCCCATTGTATCTTAAGGCTATGATAACCTGCAAATTCATGATTAGCGGGTTTACTGTCTGGGCCATAAAATCTCCTTTCTTTAATATTTCCAAAAGCATCAAACTGGGTTTTACTAATGCATATTCCATAAGCACTATACACCAATTTATTGTTTTCGTCTCTATGCTCCAAACCTGTTTCATAGCCAAATTCATTGAACGTCTGGATTCCTATGGCAATATCTGGTCCATTACCTTTTTCTAATTGATGATTTTTATCTAAAACTTCCCATTTTATAAAATTACCATAGGCATTTGTTGTAATGTTATCTTGTGCTGCACCAGACTCGTTTTCTATCATATTCCCATTAGCATCAATTTGCTGCATTAATGCGATATGCCCTTTTATATTGAAAAACAAATGCAACCTATAAAACTCAAAGCCTGGTCTTATGGCAACCTCGTCGCCGTTTTTATTAACTCTTGTTTCTATTATAGAGCCATCAGAATGATATGCCCAATTATACTCAAATATGTTCCATCCATTTTCAACTTGCTCATGATTCTCATTAAAGAAGATGAGCTGGCTTCGGTATCCCAATTCATTTAATTTATAAGTAAAGCGATGTACATTATCCAACACATCAACAGGGTTTCCTCTAATATCAAAAAAATTAATGTGTTCACTTTTATTGGCATAGGTAAA
This sequence comes from Corallibacter sp., assembly GCF_048381695.1. NCBI lineage: Bacteria > Pseudomonadati > Bacteroidota > Flavobacteriia > Flavobacteriales > Flavobacteriaceae > Corallibacter > Corallibacter sp. The sequence goes on from NZ_JBLXHI010000001.1 coordinate 401,918, forward strand.
CTCCATTCTATGAGCCAAAGTAAATAGGTTAGCTGTGTGGTTAGGATGTTGTGGTTCCTTACCATTAAAAAATGAGATGGTCTTTAATCTGTTTAATTCATCATACTCAAACCTATAGTGGTTTCGTTTAATGGCAATATCTTTATGTAATGGGATGCTACCCTTAATTTCTGATAGTGGTGTTTCAGCAAACTCAACAGTAGAATAATAAACTACTCTGGTGTTATTTAATGAATTTGATGCTAGAGTCGTTTTACCTGCAATAAGCAAAAACAGCAACAGTAATTTTTTCATGACTAATAATAATTTAAATTTTAGTCAAATATCATTAGAAGTAACCAAGAAGCATGATAAATATTGAGCTAACAAGAGGCAGTTCAAGAATTGATACTCGTTTTCGTTTCTATGAATTGTTTAGGCGTAAGATTGGTGTGCTTTTTGAATGCTCTAAAAAAAGATGATTTAGAATTAAATCCAGACTTTAGTCCGATGGCTTCCAAAGTAAGTATAGAATTATCTGCTTTTAACAACTGTTTTTTTGACTCTTCAACTCTATACTTATTGATAAAGTCTACAAAGCTTAATTCTAAACTATGATTGATGGCTTGTGATAAATATTTAGGGTTGGTATTTACTGATTTTGCCAATTCGTTTAATGTAAGCTTACCATTTAAATATAATTTTTTGCTTTCAATGCTATTTTTAACTTTTGTAATAAGGCCATCATAGATATTACTTTTTATAGAACTATTGGCATATTTTTGTTCAGGAAAAAAGGTGCTTCCTGTATTCACTTTCATAGCTAACACACAAAACAGGATGCATAATGATGATAAAAAAATAATATCTACTGGCCATTCTATCATTGAGTATTGTGTTAAAACATATAAGCCTTTGTAAATAAGATTTGAAAACTGACTATAACAAAAATATATAATAACTGTTGTCAGAACTAAATTAACCAAACGTGCATTTTTAATATTTATGTTTGCTTTTTTAAATTGTGCAAATGACCAGAACATAGTGATTAAAAAAAACAAGGGCAGTAGAGTACCTTGAAACAAGGTTTTTAAGGTTGACCAGTAATTAAAAGGGCCAGGCCTACTATCTTCATAAAACCTAGCTATCATTTGCCTTTTTAAATCTGTTGGTATCAATAAACTGTTTATATAAGGGTATACACCAAAAAAAAGTACTATAAATAGCAATACAATATGTAGCTTCTTAAGTTTAAAATCTTTTTTAGTAAACGTCCACACAAAAAATAAAAGCAAGGGGTATATTGTAAGATTAAAGTAGCGTTCAGGTAAAAATAAATTAGGATAGTACCTAATTATACCGCTATATAATAGCGATTTGTAGACTAGCTCAAGCACAACACTTAAAATTGATAGATACAGAAAGAAATATCGTTGTATTTTAAAATTAGTCTTTGATAAAAAAAAGGGACTTACAAATATACCGATGAAAGATACTCCAAGACCTAAAAGAATTATTTCAAAAATTCCAGTTAACTCCATGAATTTTTACAATCTGAAAAACTAATTTAAACTTATGAATTAATAAAGTAACGCTTTCAAGCAAGAAATAATTATTTTATTGAAATTTTCATTTTGTACCTATTGGTCTAACTTCTTTATTTGTTTTACAAAATATGTGTAGTCGCCATAATCAACATGTGAAATTACTTTGTTGTTTTCTACAGTTAATACAACAACAAGAGGCATGTCTTTAATTGTAACTACTTTGTTATCGGCTTCTTTAAATTTCCATGATAAATTAAATTTGAATACGCCTGTGTTACTTGAAAAAAATGATTCTAAATTACTTTTCTTAAAATCTATAATAGCAGAATAATTACCTACAAAGTTTTTAAAAACTTCATCCTTGCCTATAACTTTAATACTACCAAAAATGTATTTTGATGTTGGGTCATAAAATGAAATATCTTTATGCATTAATTTTTTCATGGACTCGAAGTTTAAATCCATATAAGCATTAAAATAGCTAGTGGTTATACTTTTTGTGTTTGTAGTACTATCGTTAAACTCCTTAAATTGTTGAGCTACACTGATTTTTGAAAAACAGATGAGACATATAAAAAATATAAAGTTCTTAACTTTTGCTTCCTTTTTTAAAAAGGTCTCCTTTGTGCTTAATAGTAATCTTGTTCTTTTCATATCTAAATTTATAATCTTGCTTTTAAATGCTTAATAAAATTCTTTTAAGTCTTTAATAATTTCAATTTCCTGGACTTTTCCTTTAGGTAAATATGTTATTTCTACTGTTTTGTTGGCATGCTCAACCTCTAGAGTTATAGCATCAGAAATAGAGTTTGAAAAACTTTTAATAGCTATTAATTTTTGTCCATTTCGTAAGCCATTTTTATAAGCTTCGCTACCTTTTTTAACACCTATAATAGTTTGATTTTTTGCACTTTCAATAAAATCAAAGCCATAATCTAAAGAGGTAACTTTTGTCTTTTTATAAGATTTTACTAACGGAGATTCTAAAGCAAATACTTCTCCTTTTTGAATGTAAGTGTTTAGTAATGCAGAAATATCTATTTGTAAAAATTGGTTAGCAAAGTTGCTCATTGAATCAAAATCTAAATTGCCATTAATACTTTTATTAGATTGTATTAATGCTCGCATATAATCGGTTAATGTGTATTTTGAGTTAGATTTATTTCTTATAAAACCATCTAAATAAAACGCAAAAGAAGCACCTTTTGTGTAGGCTATTTTATCTAAAGCGTTACTAAAAGTGAAGTTTTTTGAGAAATAATTTAAATCTACTTGTGCGTATGGAGACGTTCTGTACTTAATGTAATTTTGGTTTATAAGTTCTATAACTTTTTCTTTAGGAAGAATTCCTGATTTACCATTAATTATAATAGAATAGTATTCGCAAAACCCTTCTACAAACCAGCGCATGGATTCCCATTTAGGATGATTACTAACAAAATTCCCTCCAATCCAAGTATGCGTAAACTCATGCGTAAATGCTTTTGTAAAAATTAAGGGAAGTTGTTCTTTTGTAAAATTTCCAGACATATAAACGGCAAACGAATTAGTCATGTTTCTACCTCCAATTTTACCACAATCAGCACCCTTTTGGGTTAAACTTATAACGTAGTCTTTCTTTTTATCAAACTGTTTCCAAAGTTTTAGATTAGTCATAGCTACCTTTTTTAACAATGCAATTACGTCGTTATTTTGAAACTTATATTTACCGTAAACAAAGGTGTGAAAGTTTATACCTTGCACTCTAAATGTTGTCTTTTTGTAATCGCCTCCAAAAAATAACATTTGCCCTATTTTGCCTGAGGTTATATTAAGAGCGGATTGTTGAAGTTCTCTATGCTTTTTATTAATTACTCCTAAATCATTGGCTATTTGCCAATGGTTTGGGAAATTTTCCCATTTAATATTTACATCATATAGACTTTTTAAATTGTTCTTTGCATCTGGAAGTATTAAGCTTTTATCTGAATAAAAGTGAAAAAAATTATCATTTAAAATTGGCAAAAAATAGTCATTACCATTACATGGTAAAAAATCTTCATTACCATTATTGACACTAATAGTGTAAGATATTTCAATAGTTTCTGCTGTACCTATATAATCATAATTGCTTAATGACTTTTTTATAAGTCTTCCAGTTGACTTAAGTGTGATATTTTGAGCAATAGATAGTGTGTCAAGTGTATTATTATCAAAATTAGTAGGTATAACAAATCTAGTCGTATCATTAACTTGTTTTCGTGAGTATAAAAATGTAATATCTATTTTATTTTCAACTTCATTAAGTGCTATTTTATAATTTAGAGAGTTATTTTGACTATTAACAATTGAAGCAAAAAGCAGAAATGAAATAAAAACTATAAACTGTTTATTAAAAGCCATGATTTAATGATGATATAAATTAGATTGATGAAAGCTTCAAACATAAGCCTTAAATTTAGTTTTAACGACCTAATAATTTCAAATACAACTATTAGAACCTAATTTTGACAGAAATTAACGGTTTGAATATTGCTTTTATGGTTTCAGAACACCTTCCTGATAACTGTTCACACAACATAAGCTATAAGCTTTGCTGGCAAGTATTTTTATTTATTTTTCATTTGTTCTAACCACTCTTCAGTCCAATCTTTTAAATGTTTATCAGATTCGTAACTAGCTACAGGTTTCTGTTTTTGATCTAATGATCTGCTGCCACTACATTGGCTAGCATAATAATATATTTGGTTGTCAAATAGTACTGGAGTTAAGTATAGTAAAAAGTCCGTCTTGTATTTTGGGTAAAAACTACAGCTACTTCTAAATCCTTGCCGAAGTGAGAAAACACCAATTATTTTCTTATTTTCTACTTTCCCTTTTAATACTTCTTTAATTTCAATTTCATAAAGGTCTTCTTGAATAATTATAATTTTACCAATTAGCACAATTTCATTTTTATCAAAACTAATTGAGTCTATTTCAGATATTTGATATTCAGGACAATCACATGCAAATAAATCTGTGCAAAACCCTAAAGCCAAAGCTGTTATCATTACGAGTTTAAGTGGTTTCATTTGAGTGTTTATTAATTTACTATTTATTCATTTCTTCCTCAAAGTCAGAAAGTTTTATTTTAGATTTTTTTCTTGAATAATTCCCATAAGCTTTCTCATTTTCAATATCCACTTTTAAATAATCTGTGGAGCAACTAAAAAATTCATAGCCCTTGGGTTCTTCATTTTTTAATTTATGGTAACCTATTTGCTTGGGAGCAATTAAGTAATAATCGCCAATTTTGAAATGAGAAATATATGGTCGACACTCTTGACCGTTATCTCCCCAAATTTTTATTGTGTCTTTAGTTTTTTCTCCCATATACTTCTTTTTTATTTCAACTTTCATTGAATAAGGTGTTTTCCCTTCGTCTAGATAGTCAACATAAGAAACAACTTTTATTAGAGCTACAAAGCTTCTTGAATTATACACTACACTGAAAGAACAATCATCAGGGCATATACACTCACAAGAATTAGCTGAGTCTGTCGTAAGGAATAAGAGAGCAACTATATAAATTGATTTTATCATTGTGTTTTTTATAATGTTTGCCAACAAGACTATATACTTTAAGCATTAAAAAATTAAAATTTTAATCAATTAAACTTGGAGTTTACTCCAATCTAACATATAAGGGTACAATTGAGTTATTGTTAAGTTTGGATGAAGACTTCGTAACTTAAGTAATTCTTGATTAAATGCTTTAAACTTAAAAAAACCTCTTTTTTCTACATTTAATGCTTCCCTTTCACGAATAATAAACTTTGCGTTTTCTTTAGTATAGGTTTCTTTTACCCAAGTACAAAATACTGCATGCGTCATATATTCGTTAAAAACTTCAATTGGGTTTTTGTAAGTCAAACGATCTTTTTTAGCCCAAACAGTATCATTCTTAAAAATTTCATCTATCTCTTTTCTGAATTTTGAAGAAGTAGGATTTACATAATTATGGTCAATTTCGGTAAAAACAATTCCAGATATTAGTCCAGACTTTTGTTTTTGGTTTAATTTGGTTTGAGTGTCGTATCGCTCTGATCCACAAACAAACATTAAACACTCTCTGTAAATTTCCTTTGTATCGAAGTTCACTATTTTGGCATAATTTTGTGTGCTATGAGAGTTCCTAATTAATGGCGAAAAAACCACTCTGTAGGTATTATATTCTCTTACTGGAAACTCTTTCTCCAACCAATTCTACATATTCTTAATTGGTAAAAGATCTTTCATTTTATTTATCGAATTATTATAATATGGTTTGTTTTCTCTATAAAATTTCTGGAAGTTACTTTTATCAGAAAAATCTTGAACCAAAGGCAATAGTTCTGAAAATAAATTGGTAAAACTGTGCCAATCATCACCCATAACATAATAATAAACATTATTATGAATTATCTTGCTATCATTAAATGTATACATATAACTATTCTCCCGAAAACTATAATATTTAGAGAAATATTCATCTCCTGAAAAATTCAATTTTTTAAAAATAGGATGGTCTAAAAATGGACTGAAATAATCCTTAACCTTTTGGTAGTATTTTGTGTCCAATGCTAAATCACTTGCCCTTTGACCACTTGGGGATAATGCCCAAATAATATTGGCTAGTTCATATACTTCAGGGATTTCAAACGTAGCTATGTCTTTATTTTCATTAACATACAAATTTGAAAAATTATTGGTTACTGAATTAAACCTAAACTTTATTTTGGCATCACCTTTAGGTGTTTTTACTTGTACCCAAGTATATTTAGTAAATGGGTAATTATCTGCTACGATTTTTAAACTGTCTTCACCTATGTAAGCTGTTAGCACTAATCCTTTTTGAGTATTCGTTCCTGGGCTTATAGATTTTCCTATACGTAAAACATCAGAAAATAATTTTGGATGGTTAGACCATTTATAATACACCGTATCTGTTTCAGAATAAAAAACGTTGTCAATGGTTTCCTCAATTGCTTGTGCTAACGTAAAGATTGGAATAAATGAAAGAAATAAAGTAATGATTGCGTTTTTCATAAAATTGATTTTTTAGATATAAATGGCAGATTATTTTTTGTTGATATATTCAAGTATGTTTTCTGATTTTAAATCAATCATTACAATTTTTCTATTAGGAGCAATTAATACATATGTTGGATATGCATTTATAGAAAACATTGATTTTAATTTTGGTGTCATTAAAGCCACTGGCCACTTTATATTATGCTTTTTTACATAATTTGCAACCGATGTTTTGGTATCGTGATCAAAAACTCCAACTATATTTACTTTATTGGTTTTAAATACTTCTTTAATTGTTGGTTTTTGCATAATACATCCACCACACCAGCTGCCTCCATAATCCAGCAATAAAAATTTATTATTAGCTAAAAAATCGTTAAGATTAACAGTGCTTCCGTCAATTAATTCAACATCTAGGTTTGTAACCTTGGAGCCAACTTTAGTCTTTATTCTGGTTCGCACATTGGTTTCTTCAAGTTCTAAACCACTTCCTTGAGGGTTGATATGTTTTATACCATACTTTTTTCCATACAACATAAACACTGCATTTTTATCAATAGGTTCACCTAATCGCAAAACAGCATTTAAGTCTTTGTTTGAATCTAGATGACCTTCAGTAATTACAATCCTATCACCAAAATCACTGGTATCAAACGTATATATACCATCTGTTGAGGCATCATTTAAAAGAATGGTTATAGGTTTATTATTTAAGGTTTGATGAGATAATTTAACCGACAGTCTTTGATTAGTCAACCAAAATTTAGCATCAACAATCTCTGAATTAGGATATTTAGATGCAAAACGATTTTTTAAGTTACTTGCATTATTAGAAGCAATATTACTTTTTCCTAATTTATAGTGATAAGCAGATGCTTTATGACTCTGATTTTCTAGTCCTACAATAAGTTCATCATTTTCAAAAGTGATTGGAGAACCATCGTCAGTAAAATCTAAATTTCCGTTTTTATCAATAAATATTTCGGGTGTATTAGAGTTATAATTTTTAACTATAAACGTGATTTCGTTATCAAATTCTGAAACACTGTTTCCTTTAAAAAATAAAAAACCATATACTAAATCTGTTCCTTTTAAATGTGCTGGTAAACGTTTAATAGATTTACGCTCTGTTTTGTTAACAACAGCATTACTATTTAGTTTAAATAACGGATTAAAGCTTACTAAATCGGTATTGTTGCCAAAAGGAATAACATAGTTATTTGAGATCTTAAATTTAAGGTTTTGAGCATTTAAAATATTCACGCAAAACACTAAAAATAAATTGATTAATAAAGAATAAATGGCTCTCACGGTTATAAGTTTAAAATCTATTATTCCTTTATGCTTGGAGCATTTACCCTTCCTGAATTTAAACCACGAATACTCATCGAAACAACTTTTTTATCAGTATTAAACTGAAATAGAATCTGCATATTGTCTCTTGGGTTATCACTTTCTACTAAAAATACATTTGCTTTATAGGGCCATAAAATAATGGGTTCCACCCAGTAATTAGACTCCAGATAAAGCTTACCATCCTTAAGATATACTTCTCTATATCTTTCGCTATCAACAATATATTTACCTAGATAGGGTTGTAGGTCCTGAATACGGGTATTATGATAATCTGGTATTTTGATTTTTAGTTGTTTTAAAGCATTTGAACTTTCTACGTCTCTTGGATTGTCAGCTAATGCTTTTTGATAATGCTTTGCAGCTAAATTTGAGTTATTGTTTTCTAAATATAAGTTTCCTAGCTCACGATGGATTGTATAAAAGTTGGGCATCACGCGATCTGCTAATAATAAGGTTTTAATGGCTTTATTAACTTGATTGTTATTTCTTAAAGTACTAGCGGTTTGAAACAAACTTCGCCAGTCTACCGTATTTAAGTAATCTTCTTCATAGGTCAAGGTTGAGTCGATTATGGTTTCAATATAGTCAACCCCTTTTTCAATGATTAACTGTCCTATGGAATTAGGATCTAAAGGTGCTCTTTTGCCTTTTTTAAATTGAAAACTAAAATCATGGCTTATAGGCTCATACTCTTTAAAACTATTTTTGTCCTTTAAATAGTGGTCAAAAAAGAGCCCTATATAGTTAGTCATTTCTGCATAAAACTTATAATGGGTTTCCTTTTCATCTTCAGTTAGAGTTTCGTTATTAACCATTTCATACAATAAGAATAACCCTGAAAAGTAATTATGGTTTTCAATATCGTATCTAATCAAGGCTTTGTCAGCATATTTTACATTTTCAAGAAATGTTGCTGGGTTTTGATCGGGTGACTTTAAATTTTTACCAATGAATAGTAGATTGGAAGTAAAATGTTCTGGATTGTATAATTCACTTTTTGTGAAGTCACTTAACCATCCTTGGGACATGATGGAGCCATCTAATGAAATGGTTGCGTCTACAGCTTTATTTTTTGAGGCGAATACAATATTTGACAATCCGCCTAAACTAAACCCAAAAACACCAATTTTATCACTCGGATATTTTCTTTTTGCATATTGTAATAGGAATGCTAAATCTTCAGCTTGAACTTTAACAGCGTTTAAATTTCTTTGTTGAAGTTGTGAAAATTCACCCTTTGCCATAACTGAAAGTACTACATATCCTTTACTTGCCAAATATTCACACATAATACTATTATCTATAGCAGAAGTATTCATAGGTGGAGCATAAATGATGATTGGAAAATCGCCTGTGATTTCATCAGCATTTAGAAGAGCATGGGTATTGCTATTCAGTATTTTTTTTAATTGATCTTGTTTTGTCTTGTTGTTTAAGGAATTAACAAGCGCATTGATACTAGTGTCTTTGTCTTCTATTGATGTTTTTTCAAAGTCTATTTCAGATGACGTGAAACCAATATAATCTTTATACAGTAAGTAATTAGATTTATTGCCAAGTTTCGACGGATACCAAATAGAAACTTGCATTGGCCTTCCTATTGGGTATTCTGTTCTATTGCCGTAATAATCATATTTTTGGAAGAAAGAGCGGCTATTATCGTAGGTGTGAAACACTTTATAGCCTACGGAAAACTCACCAAAAGTTAAGTGGTTAGTAATATTGCTTTGTGAATGAGCGTTAAAAGTAATTAAGACTATAGTGATGATATTGAAATAGATTTTTTTATTCATTGTTGTTCTGTTTGTTTTAATTAAGATAGCCTCATAATAAAATTGTTACAGTTGTGCTTATTGATTTTTAACCAATTGTCTTATTTGTTTAACAATTATTTCAGGTTGATCAATTTGTATGTAATGCCCACTTTTTTTAGCAATAATTAGCTTACTATTTGTAGATAGATTGAGTAAATCTTTTTGTAACGAATCTCTATGTTTTACTAACTGCCCTGAACTCCAATTTTCATCGCCTTCAGGCATACTTTTATTTCCTCCAGCAATGACTATTAACGGAATGACATCCAAAGTGTATTTCCCCTTATTTAGATACATATTTTGCATGATTTCGGCTTCATAAGTATTACTTTGTCCTTTTACGTAAGTGAAAGGGCGCTCATTATAAATCCAATTGAAGCGCGCTTTATCTTCATCAGAAAACTTTTTAAGCATATCTCCAAAGTCTCGTTTCCCTTGAAACGATTTTATTTCAGGCTTTTCAGTCAATGGTGTTTTTACCACTTCTTTTATGGGCTGGTCAGCAGTTAAACGCATGCGTTTCCATTCCATTTGTTTTGTTTCCTTGTTAAAGATTTTAAGTGTTACATCTGAATGTGTAGCATCAACCATGACTACTCCTTTTACCTCATCTTTATATTCTACAGCAAACAAATTGGCTTGAATACCGCCCAAAGAATGTCCAACAACAATGTATGGTGCTTTGTAGCCAGCTTTTTGTAAGGCCTGATAGGTATCGTATACTTGTTGGTTTAATGCTAGCCCGTGCCCATGTTCACTCCAGCCTTCTCCTGCAAAATCAACAGCAACAGCTGTTGCAAACTTGCCTACTTTTGGTAGTACAAGATTCCAATGTAATGCAATATCGCCTGCTCCATGAAAAAATACTACCGTTGGTCCTTTTTTGTCTTTGCCCTCCACTAATAAATGGATATTATATCCACCAATATCAACAAACTCTCCAGGTGCTGGATATTCTTTTGATTGAGCGTATAGTGCTACACTTCTCATAAGGAATAAAATTATTACGATGTTCTTCATTGTGATTTTATTTACTGTTTAATTTTTTTCAACACGCTTTTTGCATGGTTATTATTTGGGTTTAACGCTACTGCTTTTGTGTAAGCCTTAATGGCTTCATCTGTATTATTATTTGTTATGTAAGCTTCACCTAAACTATCATAAGCATTTGCGTTTTCTGGATATACCATGGTGAAAAAAGTAAATACATTTATCGCTTTTTTGTTCATTTGATATTGCAAATAGTTATATCCTAAATTATTAAGCTCTGTAGCTTTAATTTTATGAGCATCATCTTTATCCAATAAAGTTCTATACAGTTTTAAAGCTTCATTAAGTTTTCCTTTTACAATTAGAGCATTAAGTTTATTAATTGTTGGTGTATTAACTATTTCTTTTTCAAACCCTAAAGCAACATTCCCAAGCTTATTATACATTTTAGACATGTCTATTGGGTTTCTATTAGACAAACCTATAACAACTAAATTGTGCTCTAAAAAGATAGCTACTGTACTTGAGAACCCAGGACATAACCCTGAATGCATTACTATTTGACCTTCTTTTTCTTCTAAAGGAAGTTTAGAAGAATAGTTCCAGGTAATTAATCCACCATGAGTTCTAAAGTTCTTGTCTAATGCAAGATATTGTTGATGCAACTCCTTTGTAAGTAACGTTCCTTTTATTATTTCTTGTGAAAAGCGATATAAATCTTTAATAGAAGACATAATAGATCCCGCAGCCAACACATGCGATTTGTTTTCATGCTCGCTTTTAAGTGTTTCTCCTTCCAAAAAATTATAACCAGATGCAATGTTTTTAATTACACGCCCTTCAATTTCGTGTGAGGTTTGATGCAAGCTTAAAGGTGAAAAAATTAAACTTTTCATTGCTTCTCCATAACTTTGACTGGTTACGCTTTCAATAATTAATCCCAATATACTATACCCAACATTAGAATATTGAAACGATTCATCTGGCTGGAATGCTAAGTCGGTTTTGTTAACTACATTAATTATTTCATCTGAGCTATATGTTAAATGAGGTACATTTTCCAGATAATTATCAACGGTTCTTGTTAAACCACTTCTGTGATTTAAAATATGACTAATCTTTAGATTATTGAACTTTGAATTTAACTTAGGCAAATACTTTACAACTTTATCTTCTAATCTCAATTTGTTTTGAGATGCCAAAATATAAATAGCATACGAAGTAAACATTTTACTTACTGAAGCTATTCTAAAAGTTGTCTCATTGGTAATTTTAGTACAGTGCTCAAAATTGGAATAACCAAAAGATTTACCAAGAAGTACCTCGTTATTTTTAGCAACAAATAAACTACCGTTAAAGTTTAATGAATCTCTAAATTGTTTAGATAAGAACAATAAATCTTCCTTAATAGATTGTTTGTTTTGAGAGTTAATTGTATAACTCAACATAATGGCTAAGAATATTATGTAGTGTTTGTTTTTTATCACTTTTAGGGCTCTTTCTTATCCCTTAATCCTATTTAGGTCATCGTCATACAAAATTCTTCCAGAAATACTTCCATCTTCAGCATAATCAAATTTCATGGCTGCATATTTTGCATGAGGATGCATTAATAATTTGCCATCTTGCCCAATAAATTTCATCCATTCTATACGTTTACCATCTTTACTATATTCTCGCTTTATGTGCTGTAAAACATTGTTTTGCAAGTCGAGTATTTTTTCTTCAATTAAATTATTATACGAGTCATAAGTGTTTAAAATTCTTGCTACTCCAGTGGGCATTGCTTTGGGCTTACCAATTACATCAAAACCTCTAAGTTCAACTTTATTGCCACGTGCATCGTATAAATGTTCGCCAATAGCAAATTCTGGAGCATTACCTTCTGACGGTTTTAAGTCTTCGTCAAAAACCATCCATCGGGAAAAATTACCTTCTTGATCATAAACTATTCTGTCCATTGCTGCATTCATGGTGTTGTTCATGTATTCTCCATTTTCATCAATATGGTGAATAAAGTCCAGCAAATCATCATTCCCATATTCAAGCTTTACTGTATAGAATGTAAAATCTGGACGAATTGGTTGTGATTCGCTCTTCAAGTTGAATCGTTTTTCTAGCACATTGCCATTTCCTAAATGTGTCCATTGGTAGGTGTGAATATTCCATGCATTTTCTGATGGATTATTATCCTTATCATAAAATTTTACAGCAGTTCGTTTTCCGTTTCTATCTAAATCAAAAACAGCTTTGTACATTTTACCATGTGTTTCTATTTTTTTATCTAAACGATTGTAGAAGTATCTTATTTCTTGATTGTTCTTGTATTCGATTGTCATTTTTGGAGAAAACCATATAAAGCTATCCCAATTGTCATTATTGTTAATTATATAATCGCCCAATCTATGTGACACCTCAATTAGTCTATCTTGACCATCATATACAAACTTATAATGGGTTTCGTTTTTTGAAGTTTGTCCATCAATCATGTGTATTCCTCGAATATCTGAATACGGGCTTTCCCTAAATACTAAATGCCTATAATATTCTGTTTTTTGAGCACAAACCTCAATACTTATCAGGAATATTAACAATATGAAACAACTTGTTTTAGAATTTTTGTGTTTTCCTTTTAGATTCATTGTAAACGTAATTTATGTATTCTTTAGTGAATTGCGGTGTACTAATAGCAGTGCTTAACAACGCTAATTTATAAACATGAATCAAAACTATGTTGAATAAAGATGTTGCACGACCGAATATGTGCAAATACAAGAATTAGAACCTAGTTTAACAGAAATTAACAGGTTTTATACTGAATAATAGTATAGGGTTTTTAATCTTTGGTTTGAAGTTGTCTAAATTCTGAAGGAGTCATACCAACATTTTTTTTAAAAACAGTATTGAATACTGATTTACTATTGAACCCAGATTCATAGATTATAGACAAAATGGTTAAATCGTTATTGCTGTTCAATAGTAATTTTTTTGCCTCCTCAATTCTAAAGGAATTAATGTAATCATAAAAATTACCTTTATGATATTCTTTTATTAGTAAGGAAGTATTTCTAGCAGACAATCCAATCTCTTCTGCTAACCTAGCCACTTTTAGATCAGACTCTTTGTGTAGTTCTTTCTTTACAATAACATGACATAGGTTATCGTAATTTTCTTTTGTTATTAAATCATTATTGTTTGGATTAGGAGTCTTTTTTAATAATAAATCATTGTAGAACAATTCAGGGTTTTTAAATAATGTAAAGAGTGTTATGTTTGATAATACTATAAGAAAACCTAGTCCAAAAATCTCTAAAGATTGGGCTATTGAATAGTTTTTAAAACAGACAGCACTAACTGTGGATGATAAAAATAGAAACCATACAATGATAAATAATAGTATGAAATGCTTTACCCATTTAAAAGATTTTTTAAAGTGTACATCAGCCCTCTCGTTTTTTAGTAACAAATAGTAAGCAGCCAAACTATAACTAATTACTTGAACAAAATAGAGATAAGTGAATTTCTCAATTATGTTAGCTAAATCAGTAATAAAGCTTTGATTGTGAAATACATTAATTTGTAATATTAATATTGAATTTAATAAAAGGAATATAACAAAGGGAAAAAAATGAATTGCTTGCTTTGTTTTGAATATCATGCCAGTTGTTACTTGTTTTGAAAAGAAATAAATGAACGGCGCATAAAAGAAAAGAAATGAATAGAAAAAAATAGCAGTATTTCTCCAAAGCAATGGCAGATTTACTTCTAAATTGAAAATTAAATTACTGATTAGTGTTAAGCCTTTTCCTAAAAGAAAGAATGATAATATAAGAAATGATTTGTCAAGTCTTTTTCTGTACTTCCATATGACGAAAGTCACGAATAAAAAATTAAAAGCGGCAATTGCAAATAGGAATACATTCATACAGCAATAATGAATTTATCGTTTTTTCTGATACTAAATTGGAATTTTCGTTTCAAAGATAAACTAATGTGGAGTTTTTCTATTAATTAATTTGATGATTATAATAATCTTAAGAATTATTAGTCATTGTGAAACGACTAATTAAATCTTCCAAATCAAAATTATACAACCCCTCTTTTTTTAAAGTATTATCTTTCTTTCCTTCCGTTAAATCCCAAATGTTAGCATCTATTCCTAAATTTTTAAAAACAGTAAGCTTTTTGTTTGCTATGGAAACTGCGTTTTCACTCATGTCTGGAACTATTATAGTTTTCCTTCCTTTTAGCACATGAATTTTACTTTCAGTAAGACCATTTATTCCTCCATAAGCCAACCAAAGGTACTCTGTAAAATGCATTGCGCAAACTATCGCCGTTTTTTCACTTTCAACAAGTATAACAGCTTTGTCCTTGCAGTTGTTCAATAGATGTTCTCCATAGAGGCAACTATAGTAACCGTCAGAATTTTTATAAGGTGCATTAAATTTATTTGTTCGCTTTCCATTTAGTTTGTAATAAGATATTTTAGCTTTTTGTACTCGGTTTTCTTTATTGATATTCCAAAACACCGTTCCCATGTCCTTTGTTGTTCCTATGTAATACATTTTCTTTACAAGGTTTGTGACTGTATTACCAAATGTATTACGTAAGTATAATAGCAAATTATTCTCATTTAAGCTATTGCATGACTTTTCAACTTCCGTAAAATCAATGTATCTCTGTTTAGTATTTACTTTGTAAGACATTGTATTACTATTTTGTACTACATTGTCATACGGTTGTATTACATTTTTGTCATACAATATTTCAAGAGTTTTCTCCATGTTCTTTGTTATATCATTATATACATAATAATTTCCTTGTTTATCTGTATACCTTGTTTTCGGAAGAGTCACCTTGCCACATGAGTGACAATATCCATAATTATCAGGTAATTCCCTATAGTTGACAAACTTGCCATCCTTGTTATGTCTCTTACAACATGGAGTGATTATGTGTCTATTACGCTTGTTGTGAAACGTAAATTTATGTACGACTTTTTGTAACATTCTTTAACTTTTTTTAATGCAACTTGCAACCTGTAACCAAAAAGGTGGATGTTATAATTGATTGATATAAATAACATTACAAGGGTTTTTGTAAAAGTTGTAAGTTGCATGTTGTTTTTATAATTCCTTCCATTTTCTTGAAATGGAACCTTTGTTGTATCCAGTAATAGCAACCACATCTTTTTGTTTAGCATTATTTTTTTTCGCCATTTTGATTATATCTTCAATTTTTGGCTCTGAAGAATTAGCGTTTTTGTAATACTCATCTATTGCGATCTTAAAATTTAAAAAATAAAATTCATTAAGCTCTATTGCTAATTCTACATTTTCAATAGTCAAAGGTTGATTCCTAAAATTAGATTCGGATGAATGAAACATCATAAAAACATTTATGCATAGTTTATGTATTGATATTTGCATTTTTGACATGTATTCTTCGAATATTGGTTCAGCTTTATCTTTCCTTTCAATTAAGTTTTGGACATAATCAAATAACATGTTATGGGCTTCATCAGTTATTTGAATTTCGAATGATTTTATCTCTTCATCAGGTTTTTCTGCTTGGATTTTATAGTTAAGGATGTTAACTATAGATGATGAATAACTATCAAGTGTTTCTATGCCTACAAAACCTTTTTGAAGCTTATTATTATTTGTGATTTTTACACAAAATAAAAGTCTGTCTATAAACCCACTTTCCAAGTTGCCATTTGCAATAAGTTTTGGAATAAACTGATGTTGTAATCCTCCAACAAGAGTAGGGCAGGATTGATTTATGCGAAAACTATCTGTTGTTTTTCTTGAAACATCAATACAGCCATTAGTGTAACCTTCTAATAAGAAATTTCTCCATGCGACACCATCTCTACTATTGCTATTTCCCATGTTGTTTATTAACCCATATATTTCATCAATACAAATTCCAATAGAACTAGGATTGTCATAATGAATTTTGTTAGCTGCTTCTATAGAGGCATTTTGTACCAAAATCTGTTTTCTATTTGGTTTTTCATCTTCATTATATGAAACTTCCAGTTCTCTAGTGAAGTCTTTGTAATTGTTGTCATCAATAATTTTCAAAGGCTTTGTTGCTGTTTTAATAGCTTCTGTTTTGGCATCCCCTCTGCTACCTATTATTGTGTAATAGAGATTACCATAATTCTGATAACCTAATGCTTTTATGTGAAATGTTGTTCCTGTAGCTGTCCCTATTGTAAAAAGGATTGAACTTAATAGGTATTCTTTTGGAATCCTTTTAAAATTATAACTACTTTCAATAAGCCCCCTGTATTCTTCAGGGAGCTTATTAATGATAGCATGAAGTTTGTCATGCGCTTTATCTTTGTCAGTCTTTGTCAAATCATTTAGATTTGATTCTATGGTTTCTATACTGTCATACATCATTTGAGCTATTTTATGAAGAGATTTTTATTATTATTTTCGTCATATCTGATAGCGTACATGAAGTTTCTTAAAACTTCATAATCGAAACCGTCCATATTATAGGCGTCTGAAAAATGAAATTCATCTCCATGCCATTTCCCTTCTAAACGAAATTTTAACTCATCCCTAATTTTGTAAAATTCGGTAAGGATTTTTTTGTTGAATCTTGGGTGTTTATGCATTTCATTTATTAAGTTTAAATGTTGTTCATAAAATTCATAAATCTCATTTATGCTACTGTCAATTCTTTTATCATATATCCAGAATATTAACTCTGTAAACTCAAAAGACTGTAAGAGGTTATCTTCTAATAGAACAGGTTTTATTTGACTGTCCTTATTGATGGGTATATCATCAATAGGAGTATTGTTATAGAACTCTTCAAGGGCTATTCTAGTCATTTGTGAAAATGATAAGTTTTTTAAAATCGCCAAAATTTCTAAGTCGTCCTTTAATGTTTGGGATATTCTTGCGTTTATTACTGTACTTTTCATATTGCTACCTTTTTCTAGTTAGAGAGTATTTTGATGCTTCACGTAATAACTCTTCATTTGAAGATTGACGATTACGTAACATCCAATCATCTAATTCTTCTTTTTTGAAATAGATAGTCTTTCCTTCAGGTTTGTAGTATGGTATTTTGTTTTTAGAAGTATGTTTATACATAGTGTTTTCTGATAAACCCATATAAGTACAAGCCTCCTTTAATGTTAAACTCTTTTTTTGATATAAAAGAGTTGCTTCAATTCTTTCTAGAACTTCTTTAATGTGTTCCATTTTTTTTGTTTTTTAAAATTTATAAAATGGATTAGCGCTATTCCTTTTTTGTTAACGGCAACAAATTTAATCTGGAAAGAAAGTAGTGGTATTCATACTATGAATGGATTATGAATACCATGTTCATAGTATGAATGAATTTTAACATTTTTAGTGGTATTTATTTTATTTTTTCTATGAAATCATTTATCAAAAGTTCATAATTATAAGTTACATTTTTTTTGCTGTGAGATAAATTTGACTGCTTTAGGTATTTGTCATCACAACTTATAAACTTTTTAGATTTTTCAATATTAGTTAGAGAAAGATTTTGAAATATTGATTTATTAAGCTTAAAAAGTAAATATGAGGCATCAGTTGTGTTGCAATAGAATTTTATAGTTTCAGAATGAGAATTAGTGTCTTCAAAAAATACTTTTTCGAAAGCTTCTTGGCTTACAACATCTTTATTTATAAAGTGTTCAGTAAAAAAAGGGTAGTGGTTTTTAAACTTTTCTTTATATTTTGCTTTAATTTTAAAATTTAATGAGGCAGTTATTTCTTGCTCTAGTGAGTTGTTTTTAGTTAAGGTTTTTTTCTGAAAAGGGAGTATGTATTCGGATATTTGTAATAAATCACTTTTTTTTATGCATTCTTCTAACGGCTTTTCTTTATAGGTGCCATCCCAAAGTTTTTTATATAAATCAGAGTTTTCAAGTAATGGTTTATACTCATCTGTATTAAACAAGTCAAATCTATTTAATTCATAAATCTTTCGGTAAATTGCATTATTATTATGGCAAATTCTTCCGACTTCGTTGTAAGCATTTGCTGTTGCAATTTTTTCTATAAAATCTAGAAATGTAGTATTAGGGTTTCTAATTTCATGATATTTCGGTTTTAAACTTCTAGGGATAATATTTAAAAATTTTTCAGCTCTTAATGGAATTTTAGGATGATAAAATTCATCAAATAAAGGTTTAAAATCAGGTAGCTCTTTTTGTATTTCAAGTTTAACACTGTAAAGTGAATTTAAAGAATTATTAAAAGCGTAATATTCGTCAAAATCATTTAAGCTTTGTTCAATTAAATCCTTTTTAAAATATCTTAATGCAATTAATAATTGCTTATTGTAAGTTGTCTTATAGAGCTGTATATCTTTATCCATTATATAAAATCTAGAAGTTTATGTCTGGTAAGTTGTCTATAGCTTCATCTTTAAGGCTATCTATGTAGTTTAGGTACTTTATAGTATTTCTGGTGTTAGTATGTCCTAAAGCATCAGCAACTGTTTTTAAATTTGCTCCATAAATAAGCAACTGAGTAGCAAAAGTATGCCTAGCACAATAAAATGTTATATGCTTGTCAATTTTAGCTCGTTTTACCCAGTTTTTAAGGCATTTATTTACACCGTTATCTGAAATACTTTGACCTCTATCATTCAAAAGAAGAAATACATAATCCTCTTTTTCTTTTCTTTCTCCAAGTAGATTAATTAGTTTGTCTTTAAGTTTGATTTCTACTTTTTGTGAAGTTTTCTCTCTTTTGGTTATGAGCCTATTATCTTTTATTTGCTTCCATTTTAAAATTTTAATTTCTGCATATCCAAGTCCAGTATAACAAGCAAATAAAAAAGCTGTTTTAATGTTTTCGTTTCCACATTCAGTATTAGCTAATGTTTTTAATTCATCTGTAGATAAAACTTGCTTTTTCAACTCTTCAGAATTGTTCTTCTTTTGAAATTTGATGTTTCGAGCAGGATTATCTTTTATTAAGCCTTTAAGTTCAGCATCTTTCAATATTTTCTTAAACCTTGTAAAATAGTTATGAGGTGTTTCCCCATTAAGTTTGGCAGAATCATTTAAATAGTCTTTATAGCCATTCATGATTGATGGTGTTACTTCAGATAATTTTAAACGATCATTCTTTATGTATTCGTTAAACTTCTTTAAAGTCGCTTCAATCATCCTTAAGTCCTTTTTATTGTAATTGTCAATAAAGGATTTTGCAAAATCATTGAAGTTAATATTCCTTAAATGTTTTGGGACATAGGTAGTGTTTTCAGAAATTAGTTCTAACTCACGGTTAGAACGAATAAGATTGGCAATGTTCTTTTTTTCAGCTTTTACATCTTTACTATCATTTTTAAAGACTACAATATCTAAAAACTCGTATTCTCTGTCTCCATGATGATAAATATCTAAATAGTATTTTATTGCTCCTTTAGCGAGTTTTCGCTCCCTTAATTTTACACTCATAAATCAGTAACAAATTAGTAACAAAAATATGCAAATAAAGGTGGATTAAAAGCAAATAGAGTATTTTGTAAAAACGCTTAAATGCACGTTATAGTTGCGTTTCTTTGGTATTTGTTTACTTTTTGTTTTTCTTAAAAATTCCCACCTTGAGTACGTATTAAGCCTGATAAACAGATGTTTAGCAGGCTTTTTTGTTACTTGTTTTTTACCTAAAAGTCTTCGTTGGGTATCGTTTTCATGATTTTACAGTTTTTTAGAATGTAGTTGAAGTGTTCTACATCATCAGCATTAAGCTCTAAAGTTCCTGTAACCATGATAAAATCATCGGTATTATGTGTTTGTTTTTTAGAAAATTGTAATTCTATAGCTGTTTCAGGTCCGCCTACTCCACAAAAAAAGCAAGATGCCATTGGGTTTTTTGATAGGATATAGGTGTTTTCTTCTGGGGAAACATCAAGAAAATATCCAACAATAGTTATTTCTTTACCGTGTAATTCTTTTACTTCTGGGCTGAAATTTGGATATAAAAAAGTGTCTTCAAAAGCAGGAAAATATTTTTCAGAAAATTTTACGTTTGATAAATCCTTCCAAGTGACTTCTTTTTGGCTAAAACATGTGAAGATGTTGCATGTTATTATTGCTATTATAAGTACTAAATTATTTTTCATTGCTTAATATTTTTGAAATGTTCATTTTTATTATCGGGAGTATTGATAATGAAATTGCCACAATAATCATTATAAAAACCCATAAGCTTGTTTCTAATATATCTGTATATGATATGCTTTGTACAATATTTTGTTTGTATTGATTTTCTATCATGTTGTATACTATGATTAAACCGGATTGTGATATAAGTATCCCTAAAATTGTGGCAAGGAATCCAATTGTAAATCCTTCGTAAGCCACAATTTTAATTAACTGAAAATTGCTAGCTCCATAGGTTCTTAATAGCGCTAAATCAAAAGCACGTTCTTTTACCATTTTAAATAGGCTAATAAATATAGTAATACATGAAATAACTAAAATGATATAAGCTATCCAAGAAACGATTTTTACACCAATTCCTGTAAATTGAAATAAGCGTTGTATCTCATATTTAGGCAAAGCGGCTTGAAAATCTGTTTTTTCGTTAATCTGTCTAGGAATTGTTAAAAGTCCCATTGGGCTTTTAAAAGAAATAAGTAATGATGTTACCTCTTTGTTTTCATCTTCATGATGTTCATGAGCTTCTCCGGCTTCATGCGCTTCATGATCATGAGCATCCCAAATACTTTCTAAATTTGTTACTATAAGTCTGTCTATAACTTTTTGTGTTGGTTTATAAATACCTACAACGGTTAGTGGTTCAGTGTGCACATCCATTGTGTTGTCTTTAAAACCATGAGAGCTTAAAAAGGTATCTCCTATTTTAAGACCAAGTTGTTGTGCAACGGTATGGCCTAAAATAACTTCCCTAGGTTTTTTTATTGGCTTTCCTTCTTCAAGTTCAGCTTCATAAAAATTCGCAAATAATTCTGTTGTTCCTACAATTCTATACCCTTTGTAATTGTCACCATATGATATAGGAACTGCTGTTTTAATTAATGGGTTTTTACCTATTTTTTTTGCTTCTTTATAAGAGATATTGCCAGTAGGATTATCTATATGCATAATAGAAGCTAATACTAATTGTAATGGACTTCCTTTGGCGCCAATAACTAAATCAATATTACCTAAACTATTATCAAATTGTTGTTTTACTGAAGCGTCTAATTGCTTTATGCCTAAAAGTAATCCGATACTAATTGCTAAAGAAAGAATACTTAAAAACGTATATAGTGGTTTGTGAAATAGATTTTTTATGCTGATTTTCCAAATATTCATAACTCAAGGATGTTTTGAAACAACGGTTTTACTCTTTGATCATGTGTAATTACTATAAGGTTGGCGTTACTTTTGCTAGCTTGGTTTAATAGTAGCTCCATAACTGTTTTACAGTTTTCATCATCTAAACTTGCTGTGGGTTCATCAGCCAAAATTAATTTCGGTTCGTGAATTACTGAAAGCGCAATGCCTAAACGTTGTAATTGACCTTCGCTTAATTCATTAATTTTTTTGGATTTACAATGTTCTATATCAAGTTGCTGAAGTAAGTTTGATATCGTAGAATCGTCAGCTTTTTTATTACAAAATAGTAAGCGTGTTTTAATGTTTTCAATAACATTTAATGATTTTACAGCATAATTTTTTTGAAAAACTAAACCAATATTCCTACCAATAAATAAATCTAGTTGTTTTCTGCTTAATGTTTTTAGGCAAACATCACCAATTGTTATTTTGCCGGTTTTTGGTTTTAGTAAACCAGCCATAAGATGTAATAACGTTGTTTTACCAATTCCAGATTTACCCAGTATTAATAACGACTCTTGATTTTTTAATGAAATATCAGGGAATTTAAGAATATTTTCTGTTGTGTTGTATTGGTATGATATGTTTTCTGTTTTAATCATACTTGATTTTTTATCTGTTTTTTTTAGATTTAATTTAGGTCTAAATGTGTTGTTAAACCTTAAATATAAAGGCTGTAATTGTTGTTTGAAGATTGTAATTTAACTCAAAATAATGGTTGTTTTTTCTAATCAATCTTTATAAAACATCATAATTCAAAACTAAACAAAAAAAACCTACAAAAGTGTTAATGATATGTTGATAAAACGCCGTTTTTCATAAGTTAATTTTAATCGCAAAATTGATAGCAGTATACTAAATACATTGCTTAATTATGACCCGAGTAAAATATTAATGATACAATGTTGCAATAATATTTAATTGAATGATATTAAAACTTAAAGCAGACAAATTAGGAATAGTTTCAAGTGGTTTATGCCTTGTGTATTGTTTGGCAATGCCTTTTTTGTTTTTAGCTAAAACATGTTCTGCTACAACTTGTTCTCATGCGCCTATGTGGTGGCAGCTTATTGATTCTTAATTGTATCATTTGTAGCTATTAAACAGGCAACAAAAAAAGTAACTAAAAATTGGCTGCGAAATGTTTTTTGGGTTACTTGGTTATTATTGTTGTTAGCTATAGTTAATGAAACATTTGAGATAGTTTTAGTGTCAGAACTTTTTGTTTATATACCTGCATTTGTAATAATTGGACTTCATTTTTATAATCACAAGTGCTGTGAATATTCAGAAAGGTGTTAGTTGATTTAAAGGGTGTTAGCATTTGCATTTATGAGTGTGTTTGTGAAAATGTTAAACCATTTTAGTGTTTGTCAAATAGTTTTTATAGCAAACTCTAATCTTTAGCATGTTGTTTTTCATGTGAAATGAAGAAGAATTCATTTTAAATTGTATTTTTGAAACTCAACCCAAACCCTACAATAAAAAACTATGCTAGAAAATTTTTGGTTTAATGTAGAGTATGGTATTTACCATGTTCTAGATATAAATGCTTACGACCACGTATTATTTTTAATTGTTTTAACAGTTCCTTACTTGTTTAAAGATTGGAAACGTGTATTGTTATTAGTGTCAACTTTCACATTAGGACATACTTTGTCGCTTATTTTGGCTGCTTACAATGTGGTCCGTGTTAATGGCATCATTGTTGAGTTTCTTATACCGGTTACAATATTGGTAGTAGCGTTGTTTAATGTGTTTACAGCAGGAAAAGGCGCTCAAAAAGAAAAAGTAGGTGTTTTATTTTTTTCAACCTTATTTTTTGGTTTGGTACACGGATTAGGCTTTGCTAGAGAGTTTCAAATTTTAGTAGGAAAATCAGATAACAAAATATTAACCCTATTAGAGTTTGCTTTAGGTATTGAAATTGCGCAAATAATTGTGGTAATTGTTGTGCTGTTTTTAGCATACATAATGCAAACAATTTTTAGGTTTTCAAAACGCGATTGGGTTATGGTAATCTCATCAATTGTAGTGGGATTGGTTATACCTATGATACTTAATAGCGACTTTATTTCTTAAAATAAGTAAAACTGTAACCTAAAGTTTTCATAAACTTCTACAATCAAGGTTGTAATTAAAATACGAAGCCTGTATCTTCGTTATAATGATTTATGCGTATGACAGATAATAAACAACTTAAGTATGATAAAGCATATTTAAGAATGGCTACAGAATGGGGAAAACTATCATATTGTAAACGAAAACAAGTAGGTGCCATTATTGTAAAAGATAGAATGATAATATCAGATGGATACAATGGTACGCCTTCTGGATTTGAAAACTTTTGCGAAGATGAAGAAGGATATACAAAGTGGTACGTTTTACATGCTGAAGCCAACGCTATTTTAAAAGTTGCAGCATCAACTCAATCTTGTAAAGGCGCTACCTTGTATATTACGTTATCACCATGCAAAGAGTGTAGTAAGTTAATTCATCAAGCTGGTATAGTAAGAGTTGTTTATAAACAAGCTTATAAAGACGACTCTGGATTACGCTTTCTAAAAAAAGCAGGCATAGAACTTACATTAATTGATGACCTTAATGCTTAACAAGTATAGGATGTTTAATTGATTATTTAAACAGAATTAATAATGAAAATTAGAAAAAAATATTTACCACTTATTTTAGGTGTTGCCATTGCAGCCGGTATTTTTATTGGGGGTAAACTTAATTTTTCTGATGATTCTGATCGATTATTCTCATCAAATAGTAAAAAAGACAAGCTTAATAGACTTATAGATTATATAGACTATGAGTATGTTGATGATGTTAATACAGATAGTATTGTAGATGTTACTGTAAACGGGATTTTAGAAAATCTAGATCCTCACTCTGTGTACATACCTAAAGAGGATATGCAGCGTGTTACAGAAAACATGAAAGGAGATTTTGTAGGTATTGGCGTAAGTTTTTATACCTATAATGATACCATTACGGTAATACGAGCTGTTCATGGAGGTCCAAGTGAAAAAGCAGGTATTGTTGGTGGAGATCGTATAATCATGGCAGATAATGAACCTGTTTTTGGTAAAGACATCACCAATGACGAAATAATAAAAAAGCTTAAAGGTCCTATAAACTCAAATGTAAAACTAAAAGTATTTAGAAAAGGCGAATCAGAACTGTTAGATTTTACCGTAAAAAGAGATCATATACCAATAAAAAGTATTGATGCTGCCTATATGTTAAGTAATACGCTTGGTTATATCAAAATAAACAGGTTTGCAGAGTCTACTTATAAGGAATTTAAAACAGCACTAAAAAGCCTTCAAAAAATAGGGGCAACAGAACTTGTTTTAGACTTAAGAGGTAATCCTGGAGGTTTTTTAACAATTGCCGAAAGTATTGTTGATGAGTTTTTAGAAGAAGATAAACTTATTCTTTTTACAAAAAATAAACGCGGTAATATAAAGAAGAGTTTTGCCACCAAAAAAGGTGATTTTGAAAAAGGCAAAGTTTATGTTTTAATTGATGAAAATTCAGCATCTGCCAGCGAAATTGTGGCAGGTGCTTTACAAGACAATGACAAAGGGACTATAGTTGGTCGCCGTTCTTATGGAAAAGGATTGGTACAGCGTGAAATGGAATTAGGAGATGGTAGTGCTGTAAGATTAACAGTATCTCGCTATTACACACCAACAGGTCGCTCTATACAACGCTCTTATGAACATGGTAACAAAGATTACTATGATGATTATTTTGAACGATTAGAACGAGGAGAATTGCTTGATCCTGAAAAAATTCAAGTAGCAGATTCATTAAAATTTACAACGCCAAAAGGAAAAGTTGTATATGGCGGCGGCGGAATTATACCTGATGTATTTGTTCCTCTAGATACAAGCATGCAAAATGAAACCCTAACATTTCTGCAAAGGCGCGGATTCATTAGTTATTTTGTGTTTGAAGAATTAGATAAAAATAGAGAAGCTTATCAAAATTTAACAAGAGAAAACTTTATTTCTGATTATGAGGTTGATGACGAAATGGTAATTGCTTTTCAAGATTATTTAAACTTTAAAACTAAAGCAAATATCACTTTTGTAGCTTATAATGATGAAGTGAAACTATATATAAAAGCTACATTAGCAAATCAATTATTTGGTAGTGGCGCTTTTGAAGAAGTTATAAATCAAGATGATATTATGATTGATGAAGTTCTAGAGCTTAATTCAGCTGATTAAATCTTATCATGAACCTTGGTGTGCTTTCCGTTATTCCAAAGCGTTAAAATATCTGTGCCAACTTGAGATCCGCTACCAGCCGCAATTGCAAATTGACTACGCCAACCTGCCAAAGTACCGGCAACATACATGCCTTTAGTTACTAAATGATCTTCGTTTTTTAACCAAATTCTATCCTTTTCAATAGCTGCTCTTGGGTGAGGACCAACATAATTTTCAAGACCTTTTATGGTTAATAAGTTTGTGTAACCAACAGCAATAACCACTAATTTTGTTGTGTATGTATTTTTGTTTGTTACAACGGTGTAGCCAGTATCACTTTGGGTTATTTGAGAGACTTTTTCTTTTTCAATTTGTTCAACATGAGGATATAAATCAGCCAATTGCTGTTTGCCATCATTTAAAATAGAAAGTCCAGTTGTACCAGGATTAAGCCCTAAAACATTATTAAATAATGCCGTGTTTAAGTGTGAAGTTTTTTGATGAGTAATTATTCCAATGCGTTTATCTTTTGCAAAATCTTTGTCTTTTGCAGAGCCTAAAATTAATGCGCAAGATAAACCTGCAGCGCCACCACCAATAATTAATACATCAAACATTATTTTTTTCTTTTATCTAGTTTTTCAATTTTTTTTGAAACCCTTAATATTTGTAATAACAAAATAGCACATAATGATGCAAAAATTGTTATTAATGCAATTACGCTTTCACCTTCTAGTAACGCGTCATAATTTAAATTTGTTAGGTTGTAAATAATTAAAATACACGCAACAACTGTAAGTAATGGAATGGCTATTTTCATAAACTAAATGAATAATGCTTTTATGTTATGAGCAAAAAGTTTTACTGCAATGGCTAGTAGAATAACTCCAAAAACTTTTCTAATTATATTAATCCCGTTAGGACCAATTAAACGCTCTATTCTTGAAGATGTTTTTAATACAATAAAGATAATTAAAACATTTAATATTACAGCAACAATAATGTTCTCTATTCTAAATTCGGCACGTAATGATAACAGCGTGGTTAAACTTCCTGGTCCAGCAATCAAAGGGAACGCTAAAGGGAATACAGAAGCTGTCATAGCTGCATTTTCATCATCTTTATATAATGTTATGCCTAGTATCATTTCTAAAGCAATAAAAAATAAAATAAAAGAACCAGCAACAGCAAAACTATTTACGCCAACACCAATTAGTGACAAAATATTCTGACCTAAAAACAAAAAAACAATCATTATTACACCAGCAACAAGAGATGCTTTTTCGCTTTGTATATGACCAGCTTTTTTTCTTAAGTCAATAACAATTGGTATATTTCCAATAATATCTATTACAGCAAATAAAACCATAAAGGCTGTAAATATTTCTTTAAAATTGAGTTGCATAATATTATGGGTTTAATTTTTTTGCAAAAGTAACCATTAATAATTTTTTACAATAAGATTTAAAATAAAGTTTGCCTATTTTTGCAACATGTTTCAATTAGGAAAAACCATAGTTTCAGAAGATATAATCCAAAAGGATTTTATTTGTAATCTTTCTGCGTGTAAAGGCGCTTGCTGTATTGATGGCGATGCTGGAGCACCACTTGAAAAAGAAGAGGCTGATATTTTAAAAGAAATCTACCCAAAAGTAAAACCCTTTTTGCGTAAAAAAGGTATTCAAGCCATAGAAGAACAAGGTACATTTATTACTACTGAAGATGACGAGCTAGAAACACCTCTTATTGATGGTGCAGATTGTGCTTATGTGATTTTTGACAAAAAAGGAACTGCACTTTGTGCTATTGAAGAAGCTTATAACCAAGGTGAAATTTCATGGAAAAAACCTGTTTCTTGCCACTTATACCCAATAAGAGTTAAGGATTACAGTGAGTTTTCGGCTGTAAATTACCATAAATGGCATATATGTGATGATGCTTGCTCATTAGGAAAAGAACTTCAAGTGCCAATATATAAGTTTGTAAAGGAAGCTCTTATTAGAAAGTTTGGTGAAGATTGGTATATGGAGCTTGAAAAAGTATCAAATAATTACCGATAATCACGAAGCTTTGCTTGCAAGGTTTTTTAAAGGTATTTTTACTATAACTTTTGTTCCTGTAGGTGTATTATTATCAGAGTATAAATCTTCTATTTGAATACTGTATTGAGCGTTTAAGTTTTTTGAAAAGTTATCTAATCTAGCTTTTGTAATATTTAAACCAACAGACTTTCGTTGTAATTTACTCTGACTTTTTATTTTTTGAGAGGCAACACGGCCAATGCCATTGTCTGTAATAGAAATGGTAACGTACTTGTTAGGGTTTTTGCTTACCTGTAATGATATTTTTTTCTCTCCGTTTTTTGACGAAAGCCCGTGCCATAAGGCATTTTCTAGAAAAGGCTGTAAAATAAGTGAAGGCACTTTTATATTAGACAGACTTACGTTTTCATCTATAATTACATTGTAATGTATTTTATTTGAAAACCGAATATTTTCAATATTCATGTATAGCGTCATTGTTTCTAATTCATTTTCTAGAGAAATTTCTTTTTCGGTTGAAGCAATGAGAATTTTCCTGATAAGTTTTGAGAACTTATTTAAATAGTAAACAGCATTTTCTTTCTCGTTATTTATTATGTAGAGTTTTATAGAGTTTAATGAATTGAAAATAAAATGTGGATTCATTTGGTTTCGCAACATTTCTTGCTCTAAAGTGATTATTTTTTTTTCATTTCTTAATTGATGTTGCCTGTGTAATATAAATAATATAGCACCTATTAATGCAATACCAACAAGACATAATATGAGTACACGTTTGTTTTGAGCTAATCTTATTTTTACTAACTCATTTTCATTGGCTAAAGCTTTAATTTGATTGTTTTTCTTTTCACTTTCATACTTAATGATTAAATCATTTACATATTGCAAGTTGCGCTCATTGGTTAGTGTGTTGTCAAGTTCAATATGTTTCTTGTAGTAATTTAAAGCTTCTTTGTAGTTTCCTACCTCGTTATTATATTCAGATAGAGTTTTGTAAGTCTCAATTTTAGAGGATTTTAAATTGTATTTTTCTGCAATATTTAATGCGGTGTTTAAATTTTTCTCAACGTTTTTTAAGTTGTTTAATTTCAAGTTTACAAGACCTAAATTTAAATAAGAAGTAGCTATGTAATACTGGTCGTTTATATTTAAAGCTTTTTTTAGTGCGCTATTAATCAATGGTAGAGCTTTTTTGTTTCTCCCTTGTTTTATATAAATACCAGCGATACTATTGTAGCAGATTACACGACCTATTTCAGAGTTTATATCATTGTTATATTTTAATGAGCGTTGGTAATTGTTTAGAGCGCTTTTAAGTAGCCCTTTTGCTTCTTGTGCATATCCTATATTATGATAGTTTATAGCAAGACCTAATTTATTATCAGAGCCCACTTCTATAGTTAGTGACTTTTGAAAAAGTCTTATGGCTAAATCATATTGTTTTAATGCTAAATAGATGTTTCCCATGCTGTTTTGAGATACAGCAATACTTCTTTTTAAGGCAAGTGATTGTGGGTTTGCGGTTTCAGCAAGATCAAGTGCTTGTTTATGATAGTCTAAAGCAGAACGTATGGCATCCATACGTCTGTATACAACTCCTAGCATATTCAAACTTATGGTTTCAAGCTCTATATTTTCTGTTTTTTTTGCTAGTTGTTGAGCTTCTGTATGTGCGTTAATAGCTTTATCATAGAGTGATAGGTTTCGGTATACAATACCAATCATGTTAAGAGCGTAACTTTCTCCTTCGTAATAGTTTGTTTCTTTACTTTTTTTTGAAAGATACATCATTTTTAGAGTGTCAGTTTTGAAAGCTCTAAATATGTTGTCTATATCTTGATAGTTTGATGTTTTAATATCTATAATACTATCTGCTAATGTCTCAAAATTGTTTTGAGAATACCCTTGATAAAAACTCATGCTTATAAAAAAGCAAAACACTTTTATAAATAAGCTATAATATGTAGAGTGAAATGGCATACTATAATTTTTCTAAAAAATCTGATTTACGCTGTCTAGCTACAGGTATTTTGTCATCAGAATCCATAATAACATAACCATCACTTTTTATAAACTCTTTTATTTTGTTTAGGTTTATGATGTAACAATTATGTATTCTAAAAAAGCAGGTTTCAGGAAGTATGGTGTTGACTTCTTTAAGTTTTTTTGTAACAACTATTTTTTTGTCGTTTACCATGTTAAAGGTACTGTAATTACCATCAGATTCTACAAAAAGAATATCCTCTGTGTTTAAAAATATTAGCTTACCATCGGTGTTTATGGTTATTTTCTTTTGATTTAATGATTCATTAAAATTTAAAAGAACCTCTTCAACCTTTGATACGGTTAAATAATTGGTTTTGTGTTTTTTTAATTTTACTATAGTGTCATGTAAGTCATCAGAATCTATAGGTTTAAGCAAGTAATCTATGGCTTCATTTTTTAGAGCTTTAAGCGCATATTCGTTGTAAGCAGTAGTGATAACAACAGCAAAGTCTTTTTTTTCTAATTTTTCTAAAAACTGAAAGCCATCCATAGTTGGCATATTAATATCCAGAAAAACACAGTCTGGCCTATTGGTTTTTAAATAAGCTAGTGCCTCTTCGGGCTTGTTAAAACTGCTGATTATTTCAATGTCTTCTCTAAAATGAGTGAGTTCCCAAGTTAAGCTTTCTATAGCTTTAGGTTCATCGTCTACAATTATTGCTTTTATCATATTATCAAATATAATAATATCTAGGGTTTTGTTTTTAGTTGTTGTAAGGTTGGTAGTGTTTTGTGTGTAAAGCGCTATTTATTTTAAGAAAAATTAAAATTAAACATGTTATAATTACCAATAGTACATTATTTTGTACCAATTATACATTTTTTATTAGTGTTTCAGATAATTTATAGATATTAGCGTTGCTATTAATCAAAAACGCAGTAGTTTATTTTAAAGGGGTAAACTATTAAAAAAGCCAGAATTATTTCTGGCTTTTTATATTTAATAGGTATGTGAGTTTGTTATTACTCTTCTTCGTTTTTAGCTTTTTCTATTATTTTAGCTGGTTCTACAGTGTCATCATGAGCATTATGATACTCTTCAAGTAAATTCATAGTAGCCGTTAATAGATCTTTAGTTTCTAAAAGTAAGCTAAAATACAGTGTAGTGTTTTTAGGGCTCGATTCTTCAGTACGTGTTCTTTCAACTTGTTTTTGAATTTTTTCGGTAACTAAATTAAAAATTCCACGTTTGTTATTTAAGATGTTTCCTATCTCTTCAAATGATTCTGAATCAAAAGCAGCTTTAGTGTCTTTAAATAAGTTTTCTAAACGTTCATCAACATCTTTAAGCTCTTTTATTTGGCTAAACTTAAGTTTTTTGTGATTGTTGTTTATGTGCTTGTAACTTGCTTTAGATATGTACTCTAAAGATTGTGTCATATCTTGTAAATAACCTAAAATGTTGATGTAAAAATTACTTGCTGTAAGACTAGGTTCTTCTAGGTTTTTTATGAAATAAAATAGGTTATCTCTCAAATCATCTATTTCATTAGATAATTTTTCAATGTTCTTTTTATTCTTTTTTAGCGATGATAGGTTTTGTGTTGCTAACCCATTTATAGCACTTGAATAAATCTTGTTTCCTCGTTTTACAACATTGGCAATGTTTTTTGCACTTTCATGAATCACTCCTTGTGTAGAACTACTTTCTGCTCGCTCAAGGCTATCTTCAGCTTTTTGTTCAAGAGATTTTTTTCTGTGTGATAAATAGTTTTTTACTAGTAATATAGCGGCTATTGTAAGTAAAGCTGTTAATGCATAAGCTTTGCCATAAAATAAAATTAAAGCCATTAAAGCAGCAGCAGCAAAGGCACTTAATGCCGTGAAAAACCATCCGCCAATTACATTTAATACTCCAGCAACTCTATATACAGCGCTTTCACTTCCCCAGGCTCTATCAGCAAGTGATGTACCCATTGCAACCATGAATGTTACGTAGGTTGTAGAAAGAGGTAATTTCATAGAAGTAGCAATAGATATAAGTACGCTAGCAACCATAAGGTTTACAGCAGCTCTAACTAAATCAAAAGCTGGTAAATCTTGGCTTTTTGTAGCTGCATAGTTCATTTTTGGTTTTGTAAACTTGGTATCTATTTTCTTTCTTGTATTTTCAGGAAGAATACTGTTAAACCCTTTTGACATAGCTATAGCAACTCTTACAATACCTCTAGATAAAAAGTTAGGCTCAAAGCGTTCTTTAACATCTTCTTGTCTAGATAAATCTACTGATGTTTTAACTACAGCTTTAGCTTTGCTTGAAAACCATAATGTAAGTACCATAATAAGTCCTGCAATAAGTAGCAAGTAAGGTTGTGTTTGCACTTTTTCAGCAAGTATTTCCATACTAAACTCTGAAGGTAATATACCGCTAGCAGACCAAGCTTCAAATGAATTAAGAGCTGCAATTGGTACACCAATAAAGTTTACCAAGTCGTTACCAGCAAAGGCAACAGCTAGAGCAAACGTTCCTATTACAATAATAATTTTATAAATATTTACTTTAAAGAAAGAAATAATAAGCATTGAGATTAAAGACCAAGCAATAAAGCTAATGCCTATAAATGCAAATGTATTTTGCGTAATGGCTTCAATAAAGCCAGCATCCATAAAAGAAGCACTTTTTAAACCTTTTATAAGAATAAAGTACATGATGGCACTTATTGCAAAGCCACTAAAAATAGCTCCGTACCAAGAAGGTTTTTTTTGAAAATTGAATGATAAAAGTATTCTTGATATGTATTGAATTATGGCACCTATAGAAAAAGCAACAACCACAGAGAGTAAGATTCCCAGGATAATTTCTATGGCTTTTTCATTATTAATATATTGGCTTAAATCAAATAATGTTTGCGAATCGTTAGCAGAGATTTTAAGTAAAGCAACGCATACTGAAGCTCCTAATAATTCAAAAACAATTGAAACTGTAGTTGATGTTGGAAGGCCGAGCGTATTGAAGAAATCTAGCAAGAGAATGTCTGTTATCATGACTGCCATGAAAATAATCATGATTTCATCAAACATAAATTGGCTAGGGTTAAATATACCTTTCCTTGCAACTTCCATCATACCGCTAGATGACATTGCTCCCATAGCAACACCTAAACTGGCTACTATCATGATTGTTTTAAAAGAAACAGCCTTTGAACCAATTGCTGAATTAAGAAAGTTAACAGCGTCATTACTAACACCAACAACAAGATCTGCTATTGCTAAAACAGCAAGAGCAACAAGCATATAAATGTAAACGTTTTCCATTTAATCAATAAAAAATAGACATATTAGGTTGCAAATTTCCTATTTTATTAGCAACAGTATGTTAAGCCAATGTTATGTTCTTTTTATTTGTATATGAGTAAATGCTTCAAAATAACGCATTTTTCTGCCTTATTTTATAGCTCTAATGTTAAGTTTTTAATTATTGAATTTTTTAAAGACCTACAAATCAATTAATTATAACTTCAATGTTAAGCCAGTGTTAACTAAATGTTTTTTAAATGTAAATTAATACATATATTTGTTAAGAGAAGTTTAATTAATAAATATTAAGTTATGAAAAAGATAGTATTAGTAGTTATTGTGTTATGTGTTAGTTTTTCTTTTGCTCAAGAAAAGATTAGTCCTAAAGTAGAAAAAATTGGTGATAAAACAGAAGTAACTTATTATTATGATAATGGTGTTGTAAAACAACATGGTTTCTTTAATGAATCAGGTAAATTACAAGGTACTTGGACGAGTTATGATTTACAAGGAAATAAACTTGCTATAGGAAATTATGATAATGGTAAGAAAGTAGGTAAGTGGTTATTTTGGACAAATGAAACACTGAATGAAGTTGATTTTAAAGACTCTAAAATAACAAGTGTGAATGAATGGAAAAGTAAATCTAACATTGCGTTAAGAGACTAATTCGTTAGTGAAAAAATAAAAAAACCCTTTTCAAGTTATGAAAAGGGTTTTTTTATATAATGAGTTCTGTAATTAGAATTTATAGCTGTATCCTAATGAGAATTCTGTTCCTGGATTTCTTTGAGTGAAAATTAAATCACTTGCTCTAAATGACTCATAAAGACTTTCTCTTTCATCTCCAAGTATGTTATTTATCTTTAAATCGATAGAAGACTTCTTCTCTTTACCAAACTTCTTGTTTATTGTAAGGTTTAAGCTATGGAAAGGTTGGCTATATACATCTGGAACAATACCAGAACCAACAACTTCTAAAGCTTTACCTTGTACATTGTAAAATAAACCTGCCTGAAAACCGATATCTTCATTATCGTAATCAAAACCAGCATTTATTAAATATGGCGATTGCCCTTGAAGCTCTCTTTTGTTATCTATAGATTCTCCTGTTCTTGCAGCAAGAAGACGTCTTTCATACTCAATATCAGACATTGTTAATTCTGAATAGATATAAGAAACATTTAAATTAAGCTTTAATTTTTCTAAATTTTCAGTAACAAATCCAAAGTTTTGTCTAAACTCAAACTCCGCACCAAAAACTGTGGCATCACCTAAATTAGCTACCGTAAATTGTTCAGAAGAGTTTGGGAAAAATACAGTTTCTAAAGGGTCTTTAAAACCTTTGTAAAAACCACTTACAGCAAACATTTGCCCTTTGTCTCTAAACATTTCATAGCGTACATCAAAGTTATTAATGTATGTAGGTTTTACAGCGTCATAAATAACAGATCCATCTTGGTCAAATATACCAAAACCATTACCAATAAATGTTCTATTGGTGATAGGGTCAAATATTTGTATTCTAGAAGCTTCTTTAAAAGAAGGTCTTGCTGTTGTTCTTGAGTAAGAAGCACGAACGTTTGATTTTTCTGATAGTGAATAAATAACATTAGCAGATGGATAAAAATCATGCTTGTCTATAGTATTTGCTCTATCATAAACATCTCCTTGCGCTGTTTCTCCAGTATAGTAAAGTTGGTATAACTCCGTTCTTAATCCTAAAACAGTTTTTAGATTTTCACTTAAGTTAAACTCATTAGAAAGATATACTGAATAAACTTGTTGTTCACCTTCATAAGCATTTGAAGGCTTAAATGTTTGATTGTTAGAAGTTGCTACTAAATGGGTTCCGTTGTCATTTTCAGGAGTCCATAAATTTTGATTCATAAGTAGCAAGTTTGTATCGCCATTAGGAACTGTTAAGTTTGTGGCTGTCATAAAGAATTCATCAATACTGAAATCTCTAAACTTGTAAATAAAGTTACCACCTATTTGAAATTTAGCAGGTCTTCCGAATAATTCGTATTTTTTATCTAAATCTGCTTTAAACACCCAGTTTTCTTCAAGTAAACTTCTCCAAATTCTGGTAGGGTTTGTTGTTGTACTTGGGTTGATTATGTATTCACCTTCTTGAGTTACTAATAAAGGTGTAATTCTATGATCTTTATCTTCTACTTTAGAGAAAGAAGGAGATAGTGTCCAGTCAAGTCCCCAACCAGTATCAACACCTAATTTGTGGCTACCGCTTAAGTTAAAGTTTGTAATAGATCTTTCAGTATAAAGTAAAGCGTCTTTTACAACATCTTCGTAAGCACCACCAGTATTATCTTGAGATAAGTCTTGATCAAAATAACCAGCAGAAGACTCTCCGTTTTGTATGTGTAATGTTGTAAATTTATATTTAGATAAATCTGTTTTATATGCCAAACCTACTAATGCATTAACAAGTACTTCGTTTATACCTTCAGAACCTTTTGTGTAAAGAGAGTAACGAGGTTGATAATTGTTTTTATCTGCAGCTTTTATGGTTCCACCATCAATTCTATCTTCATAAAACGTTGTATTGTTTTTGTATGAAGCAGATGCTAAATACCCAATTTTGTTACCGTTTTTAAGCTCGTATTGATTTCCTGCAGTAAACCCTAAACTGAAGTTTGGATTACTTGTTGCTTGTTCTGCTTTAAGTTGTTTTTGAAATCTATTTGTTAAGCTATTTAATAAAAGCTTGTTTTCAAAGGTTCCAGGAATAGGTTGGTATCTGTTTATAGGTCTGTTTCTTGTTCCGTCATCGTATCCAAAAAAGTCTGTGTCTCCACCATCGTATTTTAAATAGTTGTCTTTAAAGTGCATGCTTGGGTTAAAACCAAAACCTACTGAAATACTATATTCTGCTTTTGTAGGAAAGTCTTTGGTAACCACATCAACAATACCACCTGTAAAGTCTGCAGGGTTATTTGCTGCTGCAGATTTAACAACCAATACGTTGTCTATAATGTTGGTTGGAAAAATATCCATAGGAATTGTATTTCTATCAGGATCTAAACCAGGGATGTCTACACCATTTAAAATAGATTTAGTGTAGCGATCACCAAGACCTCTAACGTATACATATTTTCCACCTTGAACTGATACACCAGGAACACTTTTTACAGCACTAGCAATATTGCTTGCTCCTGTCTTTTTTATACTTTGAGCTGATAAACCATCTAATACAACAACAGATTTTCGTTGCATATTAAGGACAGCGTTTTCTGTGTTTCTTTTTACACTTGTTGTAATTACAATTTCATCTAGAGCATTAGGCGCTAATGTCATATCTAAAACAGTAACATCATTACTTTTAATTACTACATCGCTAACTTCTTTGGTTTCATAACCAACGTAAGAGAATACAATGGTATAGGTTCCAGGTTCTAATTCTAAAGTGTATTTACCATCAAAATCAGAAGATGTTCCTTTGCTTGTGCCTTTAACTAAAATATTGGCAAATGGTAGCGGATCAACAAATTCTCCATCAATTACGGTGCCTGTCACCTTTCCAGTTTGTGCATAACCAAACAAAGTAATAAACAACAAAGATAGCGTGATTAGTATTTTGTTTTTTTTCATCTGAGCTTTTTGTTATTTCTTAACTTTCAGGTGTTACTATAAAAAAATAGAGTTTACATTCCTATAGTGTTTCCTAATCTTTAAGAAAGATTTTAAAAAAGCACTAAAGCCTCTTAAAGGATAGCTTTAGTGCTTATAGTTATATTATTGTTTAGAAGTTTAATGCTCCTGCTTCACTAGCGTATGTCCAAGTAAATACAGAAGTATCTGCTCCTACAGTTTGAGAACCTTCAGTTACTGCAGTTGCTTCAGAACCATAGTTTGGAGTAGGTGTAGTACCTGAAGCTGTATTGTTAAATATGTCTAACACGTTTGAAATACCAGCTGGTAAAACAACTTCCCAGTTAGATAATGTTAAGTCTCCATTGTTATAGTTAGTAGCAACACCATCGTTATCTAATTCAACATCAGAGCTATCTTTAAATCCGAATGCATAAATATTGTTGTTTGCTCCCATTGCGTTACTTCTAAAGTCAGCGTACTCACCAGCAGCAGTATCAAGATTACCTTTCATTGTAACATTCTCAAGTGTGTAAGAACCAACAGCAGATCCTTCTGGACCATCAATTTCTAATGCGTGGTCAGAGCTTGCTCCTAAAATGATAACAGCATTGCTTACAGTACCAGAATAAGCTTGGTCAATATCTAAAGCATCATCTCCTTGAGCCCATACTAATAGGTTTGAAGCGTCAACAGTTCCACCAAAGAACTCAACACCATCATCAACGTTACCAACAACCTCAACGTGGTCTATTTCTGTAGTTCTACCAACACCACCTAGTGTTAATCCGTTTATTTCATTTCCATCTCCAATTAAAGTACCACCATGTCTGATTGAAACATATTTGAATTTTCCTGAATCATCATCAGCATCTGTACCACCGTAAAGACCAAAAGTATCATCAGCAGGGATACCTTCAATTTGAGTTTCTTCAATATCTCCTGAAAGAGAACAAGGAGCATATCCAAGAATTAAAACACCACCCCAAAGACCACGATCGTCTTCATCTAGGTTATCTCCTGAAGTTTGTCCACAAGAAATATTATCACTTTCAGAAGTAAAGATGATAGGTTGAGTAGGAGAACCTACAGCATTTATTTTACCACCTCTAGCAACGATTAATGCAGAAGATAAAGAACCTTGACCAGCTCTACCTTTTATAATTGTACCAGGCTCAATAGTTAGGGTAACACCATTTTGCACAACAACTTTTCTGTCAAGAATATAAATATTGTCACTTGTCCAAGTTTCATCTATCGCAATACCACCAGCCTTAATAATAGTTGGGCAAGTCTCCTCATTACCACTGTTTTGGTAAATAGTAGTTTCTTCTATAACTATAGGTGTGTCATCATCTTTAAAACAACCTGTTAAAGTTATTGATAATAGGCCTATAACGGCTAATGTTAATTTTTTCATTGTGTTTTTGTTTTGCGTTTTTTTAATTATGGTTTTTAAGTAAAAATCTTTCGGCAAAGAAACTCTTAAAGTGTAAAGTTTAAGTTACGCAAGAATTAAACATCTGTGATGAAAAGGTTAGATTAATGTTACCTATTATTTGATTGTTTTCATGATTCGAAACAATTATTTAACATTGAAAATAGTATCTTGCAATTCATTTAAATTACATTATGAACTGGGAACAACTACTCTCACTAAAACGATTTGGAGATACTAATAAACGATTACGAAAAGAACAAGACGAAACAAGACTTGGTTTTGAGGTAGATTATGATCGTATTATATTTTCTTCAGAATTTAGAAGCCTTCAAGATAAAACACAGGTAATTCCTTTGTCAAAAACTGATTTTGTTCATACAAGACTTACACATAGTCTTGAGGTAAGTGTTGTAGGAAGAACATTAGGAAGAAAAGTAGGTGTAAAAATTCTTGAAAAACATCCGCATTTGCAAAGTGTTCATGGATATCAGCCTAATGATTTTGGTGCTATTGTTGCAGCGGCAGCATTGGCTCATGATATAGGTAATCCGCCTTTTGGACACTCTGGAGAAAAAGCTATTGGAGAGTATTTTAAGTCTGGTAGCGGTAATTTTTTTGAAGATAAGCTAACAAAAAAAGAATATCAAGATTTGTGTGACTTTGAAGGCAATGCCAACGGTTTTAAGATTTTAACCGAAAGTCGTTCAGGTAGAATAGGAGGTCTTCGTTTAAGCTACGCAACTTTAGGTGCTTTCATGAAATACCCCAAAGAGTCGTTACCTAAAAAGCCAACTCAACATATTGCTGATAAAAAATACGGTTTTTTTCAGCAGGATAAATTTGCATTTATTGATGTTGCAAATGATTTAGGTCTTATAAAAAAAGAGCAAGATGATGCGATAAGTTTCTCAAGACATCCTTTAACCTATTTGGTTGAAGCAGCTGATGATATTTGTTATACTATTATTGATTTTGAAGACGGAATTAATCTAGGCTTGATTAATGAAGATTTTGCTTTAGAATATTTGATAAATCTTGTAAAAGATTCTATACAAATAAAAAAATACAACCAACTTACTAACACCAAAGATCGTGTTAGTTATTTAAGAGCACTAGCTATAAACACCTTAATTAATGAAGCTGTTGAGGTTTTTGTTGCTAATGAAGCAGATATATTAAATGGAACATTTTCTGTGTCTTTACTTGATAAGAGCAAGTATGAAGCACAAATAGATGACATTATAAAAATAAGTGTAGCTAACATTTATGAATCTAAAGAGGTTATTGATAAAGAAATAGCTGGCTATGAAGTTTTAAAAGAGCTTTTGCACGTTTTTGTGGTTGCAGCTACAAATAAGCACAATCAGGAAATGTCTAATTATGATAAGTTAATTTTGAAAGCTTATCCTTCTATTTATAATGCGTCTGATTCACTTTATGAATGTTTGTTAAGAATCTGTAATTATGTATCATTACTTTCTGATAGTAACGCTATTTTAACTTTTAAAACATTAAGAGGTAATCACTTATAGTGTTACGTTTTACAAGTAAGCTAAAAGTGTTTGTTTAATGCTTTCAGCATCTATAGAGCAAAGTTTTTGTAGTTCATCAATAGAGCCTTGTTCTATGAACTTATTAGGTATGCCCAAATTTTTAATACTGTTTTTGTAGTTTTTAGCAGCGGCAAATTCTAAAATACTACTACCAAAACCGCCAGTTATAACACCATCTTCTATTGTAATTATAGAGGTGTGATTTTTCATTATATCATGTAATAATGTTTCATCTAGAGGAGCTACAAAGCGCATATCATAATGAGCAATTTTATCATGATCATTAATACTGTTAATCGCTTCTGTAACATTTTTTGAAATAGCACCAATACTTAAAACAGCAATGTTGTTGCCTTTTTTCAAAAGCACTCCTGTTCCTATTTTAATTTCTTTAAATGATTTTTGCCAGTCTAAAGTTATGCCACGACCTCTAGGGTATCTTATCGCAATAGGTTGTTTTAAATTTCCCATTTGAGCTGTAAACATGATGTCTCGTAACTCAATCTCATCTCTAGGTGCAAAAATTGTCAAATTAGGAATACATCGTAAATAGGCCAAATCAAAGGCTCCATGATGCGTAGCTCCATCTTCACCAACTAATCCAGCTCTGTCTAAGCAAAAAACCACAGGCAGTTTTTGTAATGCTACATCATGAATTATTTGATCATAAGCGCGTTGCAAAAATGTTGAGTATATGTTACAAAAAGGAATAAGACCTTGTGTAGCCATACCTGCTGCCAGTGTTACAGCGTGTTGTTCTGCTATGCCTACATCAAAAGCTCTGTCAGGCATTTCACTCATCATATATTTTAAAGAACTTCCCGTTGGCATTGCTGGAGTTATTCCAACAATGTTTTTGTTTGTCTTTGCAAGTTCTAAAATGGTTTTTCCAAAAACATCCTGATATTTTGGAGGTTGATTTATAAAAGCTTTTTTTAGTAACTCACCAGTTTTTGCATCAAATTTTCCCGGAGCATGATATTTTACTTGGTCAGTTTCAGCTTGTTTTAAGCCTTTCCCTTTTGTAGTGATAACGTGCAAAAGTTTAGGACCGTTTATGGTTTTTAAACGCTCTAATTCATCAATTAACTTATAAATGTTGTGTCCATCAATAGGGCCTGCATATTCAAAATTTAGAGCTTCAAAGATATTGTCTTGCTTTTGAGTGCCTTTTTTTACGTTAGTAAGATATTGTTTTAAAGCACCAACACTAGGATCAATACCTATAGCATTGTCATTAAGAATTACAAGCAGATTTGTGTCACTTACTCCTGCATGATTTAGACCCTCAAACGCCATGCCGCTTGCAATAGACGCATCACCAATAACAGCGATATGTTGTGTTTGTGTATCGCCTTTTAGTTTTGATGCCATAGCCATACCCAAAGCAGCAGAAATAGATGTAGAAGAATGACCTACACCAAAAGTATCATATATACTTTCTTCGCGTTTAGGAAATCCGCTTAAGCCTTCAAGTTGACGATTTGTGTGGAAAGTAGACTTTCTTCCAGTTAATATTTTATGACCATAAGCTTGGTGGCCAACATCCCATACTAATAAATCATTAGGAGTATTAAATACATAATGTAAAGCTATGGTAAGTTCTACAACACCTAAACTAGCACCTAAATGGCCTTCTTTAGTAGCAACAATATTTATAATAAAATCGCGGAGCTCTTTAGAAAGTTTTATAAGTTGGTCTTTTTCTAAAGCTCTTAAATCTTTTGGAATGTTAATAGAATTTAAAAGAGACGTTGCCATTAAGATTAATTATTTGCAAAATTATGATAATTAATGTTTGAATTCATGAAATTCAAAAGAATAATTTTAAGTTTTTGTTGTAAAAATTGAGCTTCTGTGGCTATATTTGTAGAATTCATTAAAAAAATTGATTAATAAATACTTAAATGATGAAAAACTACTTAAAACCATTATTGTTTCTATCATTGGTGCTTTCTGTAAGTTTAACGGTTTTTTCTCAAAACCGTTTAGAAAATTCCCAATACGGAACTTTAATTGAAGGTTATCTGAATGTTAATAAAGAAAAACTTAATCTACAGACTGAAGATATTTCAGATTTGTTAGTAACAAACGAATATCTAACAAAAAAAACAAAAGTAACTCATGTGTATGTTAATCAAAGATATCATGGAGTAAAAATATTTAATGCTTTATCTAGTGTTGCAATAAAAAATGGCAGAGTTTCTTACTATGCAAATAATTTTATTTCTCAAATAGAAGATAAAATCAATACACAGTCTGCAACATTATCTCCTGAAAATGCAATTCAAAATGTAGCCACTCGTTTTAACTTAAACGCACCACAAAACTTAAGTGTTTTAGCTGTTAGTGGAAAAAAGTTTATTTATAGTAATGGTAGTATTTCTCAAGAAAATATACCTGTAGAGCAAGTTTATGTTTTACATGAAAATGAGTTGAAACTAGCTTGGGATTTAAGTGTTTACACAAATGATAGCTCACATTGGTGGAGTGTAAGAGTAGATGCTACTTCTGGAGATATTTTAGAATTTAATGATTGGGTTGTGTCATGTAACTTTAGTAATGACAATCATTCTCAACACAACCATACTGCTACTGCTTTAAAAGTAGAAGAATCATTTAGCCTTTTTAATGAAAACTATTTAGTTACTGATGATGGTTCTCAATACAATGTTTTTCCGTTGCCAGAAGAGAGCCCAATTCATGGGGATAGAGCTTTGTTAACAAACCCTTCTGACGATACAGCCTCTCCTTACGGATGGCATGATACCAATGGTGTAATGGGAGCAGAATTTTCTATTACTAGAGGAAATAATGTTTGGGCGCAAGAAGATGCTAATGGTAACAATGGTTTTGGTTTATCAGCAAATGGTACAGCAAGTTTAAATTTTGATTTTGATTTAAATCTAAATCAAGAACCTAGCGGATATCAAGAAGCGTCATTAACAAATTTATTCTATATGAATAATGTGATGCATGACATTTGGTATCATTATGGATTTGATGAAGCAGCTGGAAATTTCCAACAAAACAATTATAACAATGGAGGTTTAGGGAATGACTATGTGTTTGCTGATGGTCAAGATGGTTCAAGTTTAAACAATGCTAACTTTAGTACACCAGCTGATGGAAGTAACCCAAGAATGCAAATGTTTTTATGGCAAGCAATAGGTTTACCAACACCGTTAACAATCAATAATACAGATTTAGCAGGAGGTTATGTGGCTGCAACACCAGCAACAGGAGTTGGTAATAACATTACTGGACCATCTGATATTCCAGTAACTGCAGATTTAGTTTTAGTAAATGATGGTACTATAAACCCAACCGAAGGTTGTAGTGCTCTTATAAATGCAAGTAATGTAGCTGGAAAAATAGCTGTAATAAAAAGAGGAAATTGTCCTTTTGTAGATAAAATTCAAAATGCCCAAAACGCTGGTGCTGTTGGAGTAATTATGGTAAATCATAATAACCCTGATAATGATCCAGAGTATGTAGAGTATGTTAATATGGCTGGGCAAAGTAATCCTGCGTTTACAATTCCTTCAATAT
The DNA here is from genome assembly GCF_048381695.1 of Corallibacter sp. Lineage (NCBI taxonomy): Bacteria > Pseudomonadati > Bacteroidota > Flavobacteriia > Flavobacteriales > Flavobacteriaceae > Corallibacter > Corallibacter sp. Next base: position 445,706 of record NZ_JBLXHI010000001.1, read on the forward strand.
TTGTAAATAACGCAGATGGAGAGCAAATAATAGCTGCTTTAATGGCTAATCAATCAATAAATGCTACAATTGTAAATAATGGGCCATTTGATAGAGATGGAAGTTTTGATAATGGAATTATTGCTCATGAATATGGACATGGTATTTCAAATAGATTAACTGGAGGACCAAGTGCTGCAAGTTGTCTTACAAACAGAGAGCAAATGGGAGAAGGTTGGTCTGATTGGTTTGGATTAATGTTAACTATGAAAGCAGGAGACTCTCCAGAAGTCGGGAAAGGTATCGCTGTTTTTGCTAATGGTGAAGGTACTGATGGTATTGGTATTAGACCAGCAAAATATAGTACAGATTTTGCTGTAAATGATTTTACTTATGATGCTACTAATGATGATACTCAACTAGGTACAGATGCTAACGGTAATATTGTAAGATGGAATGATAGTCAACACAATATAGGATTTGTTTGGGCTACAATGCTTTGGGATTTAACTTGGGCTTATATTGATAAATATGGTTTTGATCCTGATTTATATAATGGTACAGGAGGAAACAACAAAGTAATGCAGATAGTAATGGACGGTCTTAAACTTCAGCCTTGTGGACCAGGATTTGTTGATGGTAGAGATGCTATTTTACAAGCCGATATGATTTTAACAGGAGGAGAAGATCAGTGTTTGATATGGGAAGTTTTTGCAGCAAGAGGATTGGGTGTAAATGCATCTCAAGGATCTTCAGCCTCTATGACAGATCAAGTTGAAGATTTTAATATGCCTTTAGATACAGACCCATCTTTATCAAACTGTACAAGCTTAAGTGTAGACGAGTTTAATACTAGCGATTACAAAGTATACCCTAACCCAGCAAATGATGTGTTATATATTAAAACATCTAAAAACTTTGGAGAGGTTACAGTAACTGTTACAGATATTAATGGACGTAGAGTGCTTTCAAAACAAACACAGTTATCTGGACAAATTGAAATTAATATAAGTAATCTTCAAACAGGAATTTATATCCTTAACATAAACGGAGATTCGCTTAATGCAAATAATAAGATTATTAAAAAATAATTTTTTTAAATAAATCTATGAAAAAGGCAACTTCATGAAGTTGCCTTTTTTTATTTTTATACTATGGAAAACCCTTTTGATGATACTTATTTTATGCGAAGAGCACTTCAAGAAGCCGAAGAAGCTTTTCGTAAAGGAGAAATACCTGTTGGTGCAGTAATAGTAATAGATAATAGGATAATAGCTCGCGCTCATAACTTAACCGAGCTACTTAATGATGTAACAGCTCATGCCGAAATGCAAGCCATAACAGCAGCAGCTAATTTTTTAGGAGGCAAATACCTTCAAAATTGCACGTTGTACGTTACTTTAGAGCCTTGCCAAATGTGTGCAGGTGCTTTGTACTGGAGTCAGATAAGTAAAATTGTTTTTGGGGCTAGAGATGAAAATAGGGGTTGTATCAATTTAAAAACAAAACTTCATCCTAAAACTATAATAGAAGGTGGTGTTTTAGCAGATGAAGCATCACAACTACTTAAACGATTTTTTATTGAAAAAAGAAACTTAAACTAATAGTTGTTTTTTCTTTCATTTTCACGCATTTTTTCAAAATTCTCTTTTGTTAGCATGTAATCTTTTATGTTTTTATCTTTCCATCTGTAGTAAGAAAACAAAGGAAAAACAATAATAAAAAGCCCAACTACTCCTAGTCCGATTAATTTTTGAGAATAATCAGTATCTATTATATATCCACAAACAATACTTGCTAAAGATGCTATTGTAGCTACAGCTATAATGTATTTCATTGTTAATGTGTTAAGTTTATTAATTTTCTTCTGTAAGCCGTAAGTAGTTTAGATTTTGAAATAAAACCAACATATTCGCCATGTTTTACAACAGGAAGGTTCCAAGCATTACTATCCTGAAATTTTTTCATAATCACAGTCATTTTATCGGTTTCCATATTAATAATAGCTGGAGGATTTTGCATAACTTCTTTTGCTTTAACTTCATCATAAAGCGATTGATCAAACATAATAGGTCTAATATCATCAAGTAAAATAATGCCTTTTAGTTTGTTTGATTTGTCCTCAACCACAGGAAAAATATTTCTGTTAGATTTTATTACAGCTTTGTGAACAATATCTCCAAGTGTCATATTTGGAGTTACTTTTTTAAAATTTGTTTCTATTACAGTGTTTATGTCCATTAGTGTTAAAACTGCATGATCTTTATCATGTGTAATAAGCTCACCTTTCCTGCCTAACTCCATTGTGTAAACCGAGTGAGGGACAAAATATTTTGTGATACTAAATGAAATCGCAGCTGTAATCATCAAGGGAATAAACAAGTCATATCCGCCTGTTAGTTCAGCAATTAAAAAAATAGCAGTTAGTGGTGCTTGTAAAACTCCTGCAAGTAAACCAGCCATACCAACAAGTGTGAAATTACTTTCAGATACAGGAGTGCTTATTAGGCCACTATTATTTATGATTTTAGCCAAACAGTTACCCATAATGCTTCCCATAAAAAGTGTAGGAGCAAAAATTCCGCCAACACCACCAGCGCCAAATGTTATGGCACTTGCAATAATTTTAAAGACAACCAAACCAGCTAATAACAAAATAACAACCCAAATATTAGATAAATCCATATCTAGGAAATTATTTTCAAGCGCTTTTTCAGGATTTCCTGCTACTAAATTGTTAATTACATCAAAGCCTTCTCCATATAATGGTGGAATGAAATAAATTAAAATACCAATAGCAATACCTCCAAAAACAACACGTTTGGCTGGTGATTTTACTTTGTCAAATATTTTTTGAACACGTTCATATATATCTGTAAAATATATAGACACTAATGCGGCGGTAACACCCAATATCATATAAAGTGGAGCATCAGCAACATCAAACTTGTCTTCAAGTTGAAACGGTAATAATACATCGTCGCCAAAAAAGAAAAATGATGTTAAAATAGCAGATAGCGAAGCCAGAAGTAAGGGTAATAAAGATGCGATTGTGAGATCTAAACTAAAAACCTCAATAGCAAAAATAATTGCTGCAATTGGTGCTTTAAAAATTGATGACATAGCGCCTGCTGCTGCACAACTTACAAGTAAATTTCTTGTAGTTTGATTCATGTGAAACAGTCTGGAAATATTTGACCCCAAAGCAGCGCCTGTGGCAACTGTTGGTCCTTCAAGACCTACAGAACCACCAAAACCAATTGTAATTGGTGCGGTTAGAATTGAGCCAAACATTTGATAGCGTTTCATAATCCCTTTTCGTTTTGATATAGCAAGAAGTGTTGAAGGGATACCGTGGCTTACTTTGTGCCTTACAACATATTTCATAATGAAATACACGAGTGTAAAACCTATAATTGGGAATAAAAAGTAAAACGCATGATGGTAATACTGCACTAGATTTCCTTCTAATAAATGCTGTATAAAGTGCGTAAGGTTTTTTAAAACCACTGCACCAACACCAGATGTAAAGCCAATAACAATACTTAATAAATAAACAAATTGTTTGTGAGAGATGTACTTGGCTCTCCAAATAAGAAGTTTCTTAAAAAATGTTTTTTTTGGCATAAACTAAATCTACTAAAAAATCCTGCAAGTTGCAGGATTTTATAAAGTTATGATTTTAAATTAAGTTTTAAACTTAATTCTTCAAGCTGTTCGTCGTCTATTGGGGCTGGTGCATCTATCATGACATCACGCCCTGAATTGTTTTTAGGGAATGCAATAAAATCGCGAATGGTTTCTTGACCACCTAATATAGCTACTAGTCTGTCTAAACCAAAGGCTAAACCACCATGAGGAGGCGCTCCATATTGAAAAGCGTCCATTAAAAAGCCAAATTGAGCTTTAGCTTCTTCAGGTGTAAACCCTAAATAATCAAACATTAATGATTGTGTTTTCTTATCGTGAATTCTTATAGAACCTCCACCAATTTCATTTCCGTTAAGTACTAAATCATAAGCATTGGCCTTAACATCTCCTGGGTTGGTTTCAAGTAATTCTAATTGTCCTGGTTTAGGTGATGTAAAAGGATGGTGCATAGCGTGGTAACGTTCGGTTTCTTCATCCCATTCTAAAAGAGGGAAATCAATAACCCAAAGTGGTGCAAATTCATTTGGTTTGCGTAAGCCTAAACGCTCTGCAAGTTCCATACGTAAAGCACTTAATTGCGCACGAACTTTATTTTTATCGCCTGAAAGAACACAAATTAAATCACCAGGTTTGGCACCGGTTGTTTCAGCCCATTTAGCTAAATCGTCTTGGTCGTAAAATTTATCTACAGATGATTTGTAACTCCCGTCATCGTTGCATCTACAGTAAACCATACCTAAAGCACCTACTTGTGGACGCTTAACCCAATCAATAAGTTTGTCAATTTCTTTTCTGGTGTAACTATTTCCGCCAGGTACAGCAATACCAACAACAAGTTCAGCATTGTTAAAAACACCAAAATCTTTATGTTGCGCAACCTCGTTTAGCTCGCCAAATTGCATTCCGAAGCGAATGTCTGGTTTATCGTTTCCGTATAAACGCATGGCATCGTCATAAAGCATTCTTGGGAACTTATCAATAGTAACACCGTTTACTTCTTTTAGTAAATGACGTGTTAAGCCTTCAAAAGCATTTAAAATATCTTCTTGCTCTACAAACGCCATTTCGCAATCTATTTGTGTGAATTCAGGTTGCCTGTCGGCGCGTAAATCTTCATCTCTAAAACATTTTACGATTTGAAAATACTTATCCATACCGCCAACCATAAGTAACTGCTTGAATGTTTGAGGTGATTGCGGAAGGGCATAAAATTCACCTTCGTTCATACGGCTTGGCACAACAAAATCTCTAGCACCTTCAGGTGTAGACTTTATAAGATATGGAGTTTCTACTTCAATAAAACCTTCTTTAGATAAGTAGTTTCTAACTTCTTGAGTGACTTTGTGTCTAAAAATTAAACTGTTTTTTACTGGATTACGACGAATGTCTAAATAGCGGTATTTCATTCGGATGTCTTCACCTCCATCTGTTTTATCTTCTATTGTAAAAGGAGGTAATAAAGCATCATTTAAAATGGTAAGTTTAGATACTAGTATTTCAATATCTCCTGTTGGGATATTAGGGTTTTTAGAAGCACGTTCTATAACGGTTCCTGTTACTTGAATTACAAACTCACGACCTAGCTTTTGAGCTTTTTCCATCATGTTCTTTGGTGTGCGTTCTTCATCAAAAACTAATTGTGTAATACCGTAGCGGTCACGTAAATCTACCCAAACAATAAATCCTTTGTCTCTAGATTTCTGAACCCAACCAGCTAGTGTTACTTCGTTATTTATGTGTGATGCTCGTAATTCACCACAGTTATGACTTCTATACATACTAAAAAATTTAATGTGCAAATTTAATGAAGTTAAATGATTATAAATAGAAAAAGCCTCAACATTTGTTGAAGCTTTTTCCTGCTATTAATTAAGCTCTTGGGTGAGCTTTAACTACTCTTCTATACGCTTATTCATAGAAAAAGCGATTTGTTCTTCTTGTAAGTCAGAAGATGTTTTACTTCTAATCCACATTTTTAGTTTTACGGATAAGAAGAATAATATTGGAACAACAATAAGTGTTAGGAATGTTGCTATTAATAGTCCGTAAATAACGGTCCAAGCTAATGGTCCCCAAAATACTACGTTGTCACCACCCATGTAAATATTGGCATCAAAATCTGCAAATAATGTAAAGAAGTTGATGTTTAGTCCAATGGCTAACGGGATTAAACCCAAAATGGTTGTTATTGCTGTTAGTAGTACAGGTCTTAAACGAGCTTTACCAGCTTTAACAATGCTTTCGTATAAGTCTTCAGTATTTAAATAATCATCTCCATCAAGATTTAAGTTTTGTTTCTTTCTGTCTATCAATAGTTGAGCGTAGTCTAATAATACTACACCGTTATTTACTACAATACCGGCTAAAGAAATGATACCAACCATAGTCATCATAATTACGAAAGCGCTTCCTGTAATTACAATACCTCCAAATACACCAATAAAACTTAAAAAGATAGCAAGCATAATGATGGCTGGTTTTGAGATAGAATTAAACTGAAATATAAGGATAAAGAAAATTAAACCTAATCCAGTGAAAAATGCACCCATTAAGAAAGCCATTTGTTTGTTTTGCTCTTCAATTTGACCTGTGTAATCTATTTTTATGCCTTCTGGTAACCCTTCGTAACTTTTCATTTCATTTTGAATTTGAGTTACAATAGCACCAGCATCAGTATATCCCGGAGATAAAGCAGAGTAAACAGTTACAACACGTTTTGTGTCTTTATGCTTTATAGCACTAAAACCGGAGTTGTTTTCGTGTTTAGCAACGGCAGATAGAGGTATGCTTTTTAGTTGCCCGGTATTGTCTCTAAATGTGATATTTTGATTAAATAAGGCACTTGTGTTATATCTATTTTCTTCATTAAAGCGAACATAAATATCATAATCGTCACCATCTTTTTTGTAAATACCTGCTTTAGATCCAAAGATAGAGTTACGTAGTTGTTGCCCAACTTGCGATGCGCTAACGCCTAATTCACCAGCTTTTTTACGGTCTACAACAACTTGCATGCTAGGCTTGTCTTTGTTAACGTCTATTTTTAATTCATCAATACCAGCAATATTCTTGTTATTGATAAATTCACGCATGTTTTCAGCGGTAGTAATTAGCTCATTGTAGTCATCGCCTTCAATTTCTATGTTAATAGGTGATCCAGCAGGTGGTCCATTGGCATCTTTTTCAACAGAAATTAATACACCAGGATAAATACCAACTAATGCTTCTTGTACTTTTTGACGTAATAACTCACTGTCTTCGCCACGACGGTATTTATACTCACGCATAGAAGCTGTTATTTTTGCTTTGTGTGGCATTTCAGCACTAGAACCTCCATCTGTTTGTGGGTTTCCAGCACCTTCACCAACTTGAGAAACAGCACTTTCTACTAGGAAATTATAACCATTGTCAGTGTATTGATCTTGATTAATTACATCGTAAACACGTTTTTCAATTTCTTTTGTTATGGCGTTTGTTTTCTCAATAGCTGTTCCTTGCGGATATTCTATATAGACAATAATCTGATTAGGCTTATTGTCTGGGAAGAATTCTACTTTGGTTCTTTGAGTAGCTAGTGATGCTCCGAAAGCTATGAATGAGAGAATTAATAAAACAAAGGTACCAATACTTAATGCGTATGGCTTTCTTCCTGAAAGCGCCCAACGTAATTGACGCTCATACCAACGCTCTAGTTTAACTAACGCTTTTGTTTGGAAGTTATTAGCCCATTTTCTTAAGAATAATCTGTATACCCAAAGCATAACAGCTGTAAAGACCATAAGTGTTCCTAAACCACGGTATTCACCACCAACAATTAAAACAAGAATGCCAATAACAGCCATAATTACGGTTGTTCTGATTATTTTTTTGAGCGGCATATCTTTGTCTTCAGTATTCATGAATTGAGATACTAAAACAGAGTTGAAAAAGATAGCTACAATAAGAGAGGAACCTAATACCACGGAAAGTGTAATAGGTAGAATCATCATAAATTCACCCATAATTCCAGGCCATAATCCTAATGGTATAAAAGCGGCTACGGTTGTTGCTGTTGAGATAATAATTGGAAATGCAATTTCGCCAATACCTTTTTTTGCAGCTTGAAATCTACTCAAGCCTTCTTCGTCCATGAGACGATATACGTTCTCTACAACTACAATACCATTATCTACTAGCATTCCTAATCCCATGATAAGTCCAAAAAGCACCATGGTATTTAAGCTTTGACCTAATAATTCTAGAATCATTAAGGACATAAACATAGACATAGGAATTGCAAACCCTACGAAAATGGCGTTTTTAAATCCTAAAAAGAACATTAAAACAGTTACTACTAGAATAACTCCAAAAATGATGTTGTTTACTAAATCATCTACTTGACCAATAGTTACAGATGATTGGTCGTTGGCAATAGTTACAGATAAATCTTGAGGAAAAACATTTTCAACAGCATCTTTTACTATAACCTGAATTTGCTCTGCAGCAGCAACCATGTTTTTGCCGGCACGTTTTTTTACATCAAGCATAACTACAGGGTGACCAAATTCTCTTGCGTATGTTGTTTTGTCTTCTTCTTTAAAAGAAACATTGGCAACATCTTTAAGATAGATAGCGTGTCCGTTTTCAGATTTTACTACAAAATTTTCTAGTTCATTTGGATTTTCAATTTCACCCAGAATACGAATAGTACGACGTTGACCACTTGCTTTTAGGTTTCCGGCAGACATTGTAACGTTACCACTGTTAATGGCTCCAATAATATCATTGAAGGTGACATTGGCAGCCATCATTTTGTAGATGTCTACGGCAACTTCAACTTCTTTTTCTTGTGCACCACGAATATCAACTTTTTTAATTTCTAATAAGTCTTCTATTTCGTCTTGAAGGTATTCGCCATATTCTTTAAGTTTTTCAATAGGATAATCTCCAGAAAGGTTAATGTTAAGAATAGGCATTTCTTCAGATAGGCTTAACTCAAATACATCAGGCTCAACTTTTGCGCCGTTGAATGTAGGCCAATCTTCACTGGCAGTTTCGCTATCTATTTCGTCTTTAACTTTTTGCTTGGCTTGCTCAACGGTAATGTTTTCGTCAAACTCAACGATTAGCATTCCGTAATCTTCTTGAGATGTAGAAGTTATTTCTACAACATTACTTACTGTTTTAAGCTTGTCTTCAAGAGGATCTGTTATAAGTTTTTCTATGTCTTCTGCTGTATTGCCAGGAAATACAGAGTTTACATAAATTTTGGTTTCGTTTACTTCAGGGAAATTTTCTCGAGGCATACTAAAGAAAGCAGATATACCTAAATAGAAAATTACTGCAATTAAGACATACATTGTGGTTTTGTTGTCTATTGCCCAAGATGATAAACCAAATTCTTTATCGACTTGTTTTTTCTTTTTTGTCATGTTTTTTGGTTTAGTAGTTGATCACTTTTACAGTTTGTCCGTCTTTTACGCTACGAGCACCTTCTTGTATGATTTCTATACCGTTTTCAATGCCGTCAAGTACTTCAATAACATCGCCTTGAGTTTTACCTGTTTTAATGATAACTCTTTTTGCTACGCCTTCTTCTTTGGCATTTTTATCATTAACAACATAAACATATTGTTCGCCTTCAGCGTTTTCAGAAATGATACTTTGAGGTATTAAAATGGCATTTTTGTTTGTGTAATCATTAATTTTTAGTTTGGCCGTTAAGTTAGGTTTTATAGTTTTGTCAGCATTTGGAATTGCAACTTCTACCTTAAAAGTTCTGTTTGCTGGGTTAATAAAATCACCAGCTTGTCTTATTTCAGTATCTAAAGTTTTTCCTAAAACTGGAAATTCAACATTTACATGTTTTCCTTTTGTTACATCTGTAACGTAGCGTTCAGGAACATCTGTTTCTATGTACATATCGTTTAGGTTTACAATACGCATAAGTTGCGTTTGACCAGCGGCAACAACGCTTCCTTGCTCTGTTATAACATCATCTATAGTTCCAGTAAATGGTGCTTTTACAGTGGTTTTAGCTATTTGTTGTTTTAGTTGGTTTACAGCTTCGTTTTGCGATTCGTAGGTAGATTTTGCTTGTAAGTACTGAATTTCACTACCAATATTTTGTTCCCATAAACGTTTTTGACGTTCGTAAGTGGTTTTAGCTAAATCTGCTTGAATTTGTAATTGAGATAATTGTTGACTTAATCCGCCATCATCTATTTTAGCAAGGGTTTGGCCTTTAGTTACTTTTTGACCTTCTTTTACATATACATTAGTAAGAATTCCGTTGTATTCAGGAGTAATTACTAATAAGTTTTTTGTTGTAACGTTTCCTTGTATTTCTAATACGTGCTTAAATACTTCTTCTTTTGCAACAAGTGTTGTTATAAGTGGTACATGCTTAACGGTATCAATTTTTGAGATAGCAGCATCTAGCATTTTTATTTTTCCTTGAATAGTTTCTTGTTCACTTACCAAATCAGCACGTTTTTGACGAATGGTTTCAAGGTTGTTACTCTCTAAAACGCTTTCTACAGAATTTTTCTTTTTTTCGCCAGAACACGAAACGATTAAAAGCGTCACGATTAATAATGAATATATATGTTTCATAGTGTGGTTTTTTTGATTGATTAATTTAATTGTACGGTGTTTAAAGTGGTTTCTAAAGTTGCTTTAGAGTTGATAACGTCTAGCATGGCTTGTAAAAACTCTTGTTGTGCTGTGTATAATTGTGTTTGTGCTTGGCGTAATTCAAAGCTAGATCCGATACCTTCAAAAAATTTGGTTTGATTTTTACGTTCTATACGTTCAGCAAGACTCAAATTTTGTTTTTTATTGTCGTATTCTTCAATAGCAAGTTGGTAATCGCTTTTTGCAGATGCAATTTGAAGTTTTAATTGTTGTTCGGTTTCGGTTAAGTCAGCTTCAGCTTTTTCAAGATTAATTCTTGCGCGTTGTGTTGATGCATTTCGCATTCCTGAACTAAATATTGGAATGTTTAAGCTTACTCCAAATAATGAAGAACCATACCACTTTTGGTCGCCTTGAGCAAATGTAAATGTGTCACTGTTTCCAGCATAAGCACCATTTATAAAAGCGTTTAATGTTGGTAAATATTTGCTCTTTTCTAATTTTAATAAAAGCTCTTTAGATATTTTATCATTGGCTGCTATTCTGTAATCAATAGTGTTTTCTACACTGTCATCAGTTTCTAGAAGCCCTAGGTTTATGTTTTGAGTTGTTAATGTTTCTAAATTATCTGTTAGAGTTATTTGAGAATTTAAGTCTATACCTAATGTAATGTTTAGCATTTGGTATGCAATATCTTTTAAACGCGTGGTATTGTTAAGCTGACTTTCTACACCAGATAATGTAATTTGAAGTTGTTCAACACTTTCTTCTTCTTCTAAACCATTTTCATAAATTTTAGTTGTGTCATCAAGGTTTTTTTGTAACACTTCTATGTTTTTATTTAAAATAGTAAGACTCTCTTCAGCAAGAAGTACATTGCCATAGGCGTTAATAACGTTTTTTCTAACTTCTAAATCTGTTTTTTCTTTGGCATTTTTAGAGATTTCTAAATACACCTTTGCAGATTGTAAACCGACTAAATACGAACCATCAAATATTTTTTGAGATAATGTAGCGGTTGCTGTTAGAGATTGTGGCTGACCTAAAACAAGTTCTTCGTTTATGCCATCACCATTAAAATCTACCGGAGTAACTTGTTGTTTTAAGAAGTTTTGGTAGTCTACTGTTGCACTCACTTGAGGTAAACCAGATGCGGTGGTTTCCCATTTTTGTTGTTGTGCAGCTTCAATATCTCTTTCTGCATTTTTTGCAGTTCGGTTGTTTTCTAGTGCGTAGTTTATAGCTTCTTGTAAGCTAAAACTAGTTGGTGTTTCTTGAGAAAACGCAATGCCCGATAGAAATAGAAATATAAATAATATGGGTTTGTTGCTCATTTTATGATTGATTGATTGTTAAATAATGTTCTAATTTTTTAAGACCTTCTTGAGTGCATATGCCACGAAGGTGATACTCTAAATAATTATTCATAAGTGTGTGCATAGAAAAATTGTTTAGAGGAAAAAGCTCTTTATCTTTAAGAGCCATCATACATGTAAAGTATATTTTTGATATAAAATCTACATTAATAGTTTCTCTGTATAAACCTACTTTAACACCGCGATCTAGGTTGCAGGCAACACAGTCTTCCATAACACAAAACTGTTTCTCTTTTATGTCTTTGTAAATTTTTGGATAGTATTTTTCTAATTGATATTGAGGTGAAGATTTCTCATCTTTTAGGTTAAGCATTAAAAACTTTTTGATTTCTAAAATTTCTTCAATAGGGTTTTTTTCTAAACCACGAATATTCTCTATACCTGTTGAAATAGTTTGAAATAAATACATAACAGCTTCTTCAACAAGGACATTTTTATTTTCAAAATATTGATAAATTGTTTTTTTTGAAATGCCTTGAGCGTTTGCTATATCATCCATTGTTACACTCTTAAACCCGTAGTTTAAGAATAATTCAACTGCTGTTTTTAAAATATCTTCTTTCATAATTTGATGGCAAAAGTACAATAGGAAACTTTAAAAACAAAAAAAGTTTCCAAAGTTTTAACGATTATTTAATATTGTTACTTTATGCTTTGTATAATGACGACAAATACCGACTTTTGTTTCATGCAAAATGTACAAGATTACCAAAGAGAGTTTATAGCATATTTAGAAGGCTTTTCTAAAGATAGAGAGCCGGCAAACTTGTATGATCCTGTAAACTATATATTAAAATTGGGAGGAAAACGTTTACGACCAGTTTTAACATTAATGGCATCAGAGATTTATAATTGTGATTATAAAAAGGCGCTAGATGCGGCTTTAAGTATTGAAGTTTTTCACAATTTTTCGTTAGTTCATGATGATATAATGGATGATGCTCCATTACGAAGAGGAAAAGAAACAGTACATGAAAAATGGGATATAAACACCGGAATTCTTTCTGGAGATGCTATGCTAATTATGGCATATCAACTGTTTGAAAATTATGATGCCGTGACATTTCAGGCATTAGCAAAGCTGTTTAGTAAAACAGCGTTAGAGGTTTGTGAGGGACAACAATATGATATAGATTTTGAAACACGTGATGATGTTACCATTGCAGAGTATTTAAAAATGATAGAATACAAGACAGCTGTGCTTGTAGGAGCAGCAATGCAAATGGGAGCTATTGTTGCTAATGCTTCTTTAGAAGATCAAGAAGGTATTTATAATTTTGGTAAAAACCTTGGTATTGCGTTTCAGTTACAAGACGATTATCTAGATGCTTTTGGAGACCCAAAAACGTTTGGAAAACAAGTAGGTGGTGATATTATTGAAAACAAAAAAACATATTTGTATTTAAAAGCTATAGAGTTTTTGTCTGAAAAAGACAAAATACAGCTTCAGCATTTATTTGGTATAAACCCTACAGACGCAACAGATAAAATTACAGACGTAAAGCAGTTTTTCTTATCAAGTGGTTCTGCTGATGCAACAAAAAAAGAGATTGAAAAGTATACCAATAAAGCTTTTGAAGTTTTAGACAGCTTAAATATTTCTGCCGACAAAAAAGCTGTTTTAAAAACATTTGGTAAAGAGTTAATGAATAGAAATGTATAATGCAATTACCAGAAACATTTGATGCATTAATATTTGAGGCTAACAAGCACGAGTTGTATAGAAAACTTATCAAACAAATCAATAAAGACTTTCTTTATGCAAATATTGATTTAGACTTTGATGACGAAATACCTCCAACGAGTTTAAAGTTAATTTTACACGAAACCATATATAAACTCATTCAAGAAAAATTTGCTGATTATTTAAACCTGCTTTACATCATAGATGTTTCTGAAGAAAAAATAAAACAGCTAGACGGAAACGACACACTACAACTGGCTGAAAATGTTGCTTTTTTAATATTAGTAAGAGAGTGGCAAAAAGTCTGGTTTAGACAGCAATATTCTTAAAAGTATACCCTTACAAATGGCATCCAAGCATTAGCATAAATGCTTTTATTGTCATCATAAAGTACATCATAACGTATACCTATTGTAACATTTTGAGCATGATATCCTGCGCCAATAAACAAAGCAGGATACCAATAATCTTCATCTTGAATTGCTAATCTACTATCCCAGTTTCTAGAAACGTGAAGTTCTTCAAATTCTGCTGAAAGCTGAAGTTCATTAATAGGGCGAAAAAGTCCAATAAGACTACCGCCAAGAATTGTAGATTTATGGTAATTTTTTCTAGAACTATATGTGCCATTAAGTCCCACGCCAAGAGCAACATATTGATTCAGTTCATAAATGGCGCTTGGAGCTAATGTGCCGCTAAAAAAGCCATCACCAAAGCTTAAACCAAGACTTCCGCCAAAACGAACATGACTCCAAAAATCACGTTGTTCATTTTGCGCATTAAGGGTTATTGAAAACAAGCAAAACAAAACTCCAAACAACCATTTTTTTATTAATAAATCAAGCACATTTTTCATAATTCACTATTTACATATAAACACTATGTTATAAAAATAATAAAAGCATATCTAATTTTAGTAAAAGTTGTACTTTTGTATAAATTTTGTCTGAACTATTCAGCTTTAAATTATTTATGGATAAATATTCCTTTTTAAACGCAGCACATACAGCATACTTTGCTGATTTATACGAACAATATTTACAAAACCCAGATTCTGTAGAGCCAAGTTGGAGAGCCTTTTTTCAAGGTTACGATTTTGGTAGTGAAAGCTACGGCATGCAAGGCGAGGTTATAGAAGGTGTTTCTACACAAATACCAGAACACGTTCAAAAAGAGTTTCAAGTAGTAAAACTTATAGACGGTTACAGAACTCGTGGGCATTTGTTTACAAAAACTAACCCAGTTAGAGAACGCAGAAAATATGCACCAACATTAGCATTAGAAAACTTTGGGTTATCAAACTCTGATTTAGACACTGTTTTTAATGCTGGAGAAATTTTAGGTATAGGCGCACAAGCTTTACGTGAAATCATTAAACACCTTGAAAGCATTTATTGTGATGCCATAGGTGTTGAATATATGTACATTAGAAATCCTGAAGAGATAAAATGGATTCAGGAAAAGCTTAACATAAACGATAATCAACCAAAGTTTAGCGCTGATCAAAAGAAGCATATTTTAAGAAAATTGAACGAAGCAGTTTCTTTTGAAAATTTCTTACATACAAAATATGTAGGTCAAAAGCGTTTTTCTCTAGAAGGAGGCGAATCTTTAATTCCAGCACTTGACGCGCTTATAGAAAGAGCTTCTGAATATGAAGTTAAAGAGTTTGTTATGGGAATGGCGCATCGTGGTCGTTTAAGTACCTTAACAAATATATTTGGGAAATCTGCTAAAGATATTTTTAGTGAGTTTGATGGTAAAGATTACGAACAAGAAGTTTTTGATGGCGATGTTAAATACCATTTAGGTTGGACAAGCGATAGAGAAACCGAAAACGGAAATAAGATAAACTTAAATATTGCACCAAACCCTTCTCATCTAGAAACAGTAGGCGCTGTTGTAGAAGGAATAACACGTGCAAAACAAGACGATAAGTACCCAGAAAACCCATCACAAGTATTACCAATTGTAGTACATGGTGACGCCGCTATTTCAGGACAAGGATTAGTTTATGAAGTGGTTCAAATGGCACAATTAGAAGGTTACAAAACAAACGGAACTATTCATATTGTAGTAAACAACCAAGTAGGTTTTACAACAAACTATCTTGATGGCCGTTCAAGTACATACTGTACAGATGTTGGTAAAGTAACCTTATCGCCAGTATTACATGTAAATGCTGATGATGCAGAAGCTGTAGTACATGCTATGTTGTTTGCTCTAGATTTCAGAATGCAATTTAAACGCGATGTATTTATAGATTTACTTGGTTACAGAAAGTATGGTCATAACGAAGGTGATGAACCAAAATTTACACAACCATTATTATACAAAGCTATTGCAAAGCATAAAAACCCAAGAGATATTTATGCTGCAAAACTAATTGAGCAAGGCGTTATAGATAATGATCATGTTTTAAAATTAGAACAAGATTATAAAACTAAATTAGAAGGCGATTTAGAAGATTCTCGTAAAGAGGATAAAACAGTAATTACACCATTTATGCAAAATGAATGGACAGACTATATTACTGTTGAAGAAGATAAAATGATGAAACCAATTGATACAACCTATTCAAAAGAAGGGTTAGAAAAAATCACAAAGGTTATATCATCATTACCTGAAGATAAAAAATTCATCAGAAAAATTGAACGTTTAGTACAATCCAGACAAACTATGTTTGATGAAAACAAGTTAGACTGGGCTATGGCTGAACATTTAGCATATGGTAGTTTACTAGAAGAAGGTCACGATGTTCGTATATCTGGTCAAGATGTAGAACGTGGTACATTCTCTCACAGACATGCCGTTGTAAAAGTAGAAGATAGTGAAGAAGAAATTGTATTACTTAATAAGTTGAGTGATAAACAAGGAAAATTCTTTATCTATAACTCGCTACTATCAGAATATGGTGTGGTAGGTTTTGATTATGGTTATGCTATGGCAAGCCCTAAAACCTTAACCATTTGGGAAGCACAATTTGGAGATTTCAGTAATGGAGCTCAAATTATGCTAGACCAATATATTTCTGCAGCAGAAGATAAATGGAAACTTCAAAATGGTTTGGTAATGTTACTACCTCATGGTTATGAAGGTCAAGGAGCAGAGCATTCATCAGCACGTATGGAACGTTACTTACAATTATGTGCAAAAGACAATATGTATATAGCAGACTGTACAACACCTGCTAATATGTTCCATTTATTACGTAGACAAGTAAAAGCAAAATTCCGTAAACCATTAATTGTGTTTACACCAAAAAGTTTATTACGTCATCCACTATGTGTATCAACAGTTGATGAGTTTGTAAACGGAAGTTTCCAAATGGTAATAGACGATAAAAATGCAAATGCAGATAAAGTAAAAACTTTAGTATTTGTTACAGGAAAATTCTATTACGATTTACTTGAAGAACAAGAAAAATTAGGTAGAGACGATGTTGCTTTAGTACGAGTTGAGCAATTATTCCCATTACCTGAACAAGAAATAAAAGATATATTAAGTAAATATAAAAACGCTAATGATGTTGTTTGGGCTCAAGAAGAACCAAGAAACATGGGAGCTTATAGTCATATCTTAATGCATCTTGAAGAAGCAAAAACATTTAGAGCAGCATCTCGTCGTGCTTATGGTGCACCAGCAGCCGGAAGTTCAGTGCGTTCTAAAAAACGTCATCAAGAAGTGATAGACTATGTCTTTGACAAAACAAAAAATAATCAACGATAAAAACAATCCAACAATATAAAATTATAGAACAATGATTTTAGAAATGAAAGTACCTTCACCAGGTGAATCTATTACAGAAGTAGAAATTGCAGAATGGTTAGTGCAAGATGGTGATTATGTAGAAAAAGATCAGGCCATTGCTGAAGTAGATAGTGATAAGGCAACTCTAGAACTTCCAGCTGAAGCTAGCGGAACGATTACCTTAAAGGCAGAAGAAGGTGATGCAGTTGCAGTAGGTGAAGTGGTTTGTTTAATTGATACAAGTGCAGCAAAACCAGAAGGAGCTGATGCACCTGCAAAAACAGAGAAAAAAGAAGAAGCTCCTAAAGCTGAAGAAAAGAAAGCAGAACCAGTTGCTGAAAACAAAACGTATGTAACAGGAACAGCAAGTCCTGCAGCAAAAAAGATTTTAGCTGAAAAAGGAATGGAAGCTTCTCAAATACAAGGCACAGGAAAAGACGGTAGAGTAACCAAAGACGATGCTGTAAACGCAAAACCATCTATGGGAACTCCAACAGGAGGAAGCCGTGGAGAGTCACGTTCTAAACTATCAATGTTACGTCGTAAAGTAGCAGAGCGTTTAGTATCGGCTAAAAACGAAACAGCAATGTTGACCACTTTTAATGAGGCTAACATGACACCTATTTTTGAATTGCGTAAACAATACAAAGAAGAGTTTAAAGCAAAGCATGGTGTAGGTCTTGGGTTTATGAGCTTCTTTACGTTAGCAGTGGTAAGAGCATTAAAAGAATTTCCAGCTGTTAACTCTATGATAGATGGAAAAGAAATGATTTCTTACGATTTCTGTGATATTAGTATAGCAGTATCAGGACCAAAAGGACTTATGGTTCCAGTAATAAGAAATGCTGAAAACTTAACTTTTAGAGGTGTTGAAGCTGAAGTAAAACGTTTAGCATTAAGAGCACGTGATGGTCAAATCACTGTTGATGAAATGACAGGTGGTACATTTACAATTTCAAATGGAGGTGTATTTGGGAGTATGTTATCTACACCAATTATTAATCCACCACAAAGTGGTATTTTAGGAATGCACAATATTATTGAGCGTCCAATTGCTGTTGATGGTAAAGTTGAAATTCACCCAATGATGTATTTAGCATTATCATATGATCACAGAATTATTGATGGTAGAGAGTCTGTAGGATTTTTAGTTGCAATTAAAGAAGCACTTGAAAACCCAGTTGAGTTATTAATGAATAACGATGTTAAGAAAGCTCTAGAACTATAATAGCTTAAAAACTATAATTTTTATATAAAGAAAGCGCCACTTATTTAAGTGGCGCTTTTTTCTTGGTAATAACTAACTAACTAAAAGAAATTAACAAAAATGTTTATTGATATAACAATGATAACTAATACAATTAATCCTACAATAAAGAATTTGTTTAATGAGCTTTTATCATCCATGATTGAATAATTTATCTGATTTTGAGTGATGTAGTGCCTTTGTAAAAAAAGACTCTGCACTAATTTCTAGTACAGAGCCTGTAATTCCCTTTATAAAAGTACTTGATTAATAGCACTGTAAATATCACTAAAGAATGTTATTAAAACAATACGTAACGTTACGTATTTTTTAAAGAAAACAAAGGTCTTAAATAAACAAAGGCCCTAAACAACAAGTGTGTTTAAGACCTTTTTGTTCTCCCTAAGAACTAATTAATAGAACAGCAAATATCTATAAAGTATGAAAATTGGACAATACGTAACGTTACGTATTTTTTGTATAAAAGTGATTAGGTATTATTTGAAAAAAACAATAATGTTTAGGAAAACAACAGCAACAATAATAAAAATGAAAGTAGTTATTATTAATGAATGAAATAAGTTGAATTTGCTTTTCATGACATATTGTTTTAATTATTAGAGGTATGTTGTTAATTAACAGCCTTTTCACTGAAAATAATACTGTAAATATATTGTAAAACAAGTAGTTATGAAATACGTAACGTTACGTAATTTAATTTAAGAACTCCTGATTTTCTTTAGCCCAGATAAGTAAACTGTTTTGAATAGGAGGTATATCAAGCTTTTTTATAATGTTACTTTTATGCTTCTCAACAGTTCTATTAGATATTGAAAGTATATCGCCAATATCTTTTGCTGTATTGTTTTTTGAAATGAGATGTAGAATCTTCAATTCGGTTTTAGAGAGCGTATCTAATATCTCTGGTCTAGAATTGGTATTTGCATTAAGGTAATCAGCTATTTCTTCGCTAAAGTAAGACTCATTATTATTGACATGAGTTAAACATGTTTCAATTTCTTCAATGGCAAATTCTTTAAGAATATACCCAAAGATGTTTAGTTCTTTAGCCTTGTCATATAAGTCTTCACCTTTATCAAACGTTATAAGGATGATTTTAGTAGGGATACCATTTTTTTTACAATCTTCAGCAACTTCAAGTCCAGTTTTATAAGGCATTCTTATATCTAGAATAGCAATATCTGGTTTTAGTTTTACAATAAGATTATAAGCTTCTTTACCATCTTTAGCACTACCAATTATATTGTAGCCTTTAGATTTTAAAAAGTCACTTAAACCTCTTAACATCAACGGGTGGTCGTCTGCTATGATAATAGAATTATGCATGAATTAATAGCTGGGAAGAATTTTTTATAAAGATAATCAGAAAGAATTATACTACAATTTTAAATATAGGTATTTTTTTTCATAATCTATAATGCCTTTTCCCTTTTTTAATATATCAGCACCTATAATACCATCAACTGGTTTTGAGTTGTGATTAGTAAGAGCTGTGTTTACATGAGTTAAATTAAATAGAATTAAAGCAACTTTGTCTTTTTTCCATTTACCTATACGTAGTTGGTTTTTTTTAGAAATTTGGGTTAACATATCAATAGCACCAGCGCCAGCAGCTTTAATTTCAGAATCTTTAGCTTTAAGTTTGAATGTGTTAATGGCTTCAAATCCAACACAAGAGCTTGATGCGCCTGTGTCTAATATAAACAATCCTTTAACACCATTTATACTGGCTTTTATTTCAAAATGATTGGTTTTGGTAAGATGTAATTTAATTTTTGTGTAGCCTTTTTCTAATAAAAAATCTTTAAGAGGTACATCTTTTGTAATACCTGTATCACTCATGTTTTCTTCTTTTTCTTGTTATCAAAAATACAATAATTAAAACCAGAAAAATCCCAACTATATAATAAATAACATAAGATGTTTTTTGAGGTTTTGATATGCTACCATAGTAAACAAAGGCACTCCAATAGTAAGGGGATTTTTTTAAGTTGCTGATAGATGCATCGTTTATATATAATAGTTTTGATTGCCTATTGGCATAACTTATAGCATGATTTTTAGAAAAAACTTTATAAAAACGATTCATGATTTCAGTGGTAGACGCATCATTTATTTGCCATAATGAGAATAAAACGTTTTTCGCGCCAGCATATTGAAAGCCACGTGCTATACTCATAGCGCCTTCTCCCTTTTGTAATTTTCCAACACCAGTTTCACAAGCACTTAAAACAACTAAATTCGGTTTTATGTTTAAACTGTATAGCTCATTTAGTAGCATAGGTTCATCATAAAAAGCAATACTTGCAGGATTTATGAAATCTCCACTTGTGGCATGTGTAGACAGATGTAGCATGTTGTATTCGGCAACCGAATTCAAAAATTGTTGTTTAGTTGCTTTATCATGCATATAAAGAGTTGCGTTTGTTTGTTTTTCTAACGATTTAGCTTCAGATATAGAATAGGTAAGTGGCTGACTTGTGTTTTCAAAAACAGGAAATATGCCCAGTATATGTTTTTCTTGAGTTGGTAGTTGTTTGTTGTTTAAGTAAAAATCAATACTAGAATTATAAACCACATTATGAGAAGTTACCAAAAAAGGCATGCTTGTAAAGTTGGTTGTTAAAGTTTCCTTGGTTAGTAATGCTTCAAAAGGTAAAAAGTTAAGTAGTCCATCAGGAATGATAATTAAATTTTCTTTGGAAGACATTTTTTCTATTCCTAATACATTATAAGCAGTAAAGGCTTCACTTGTATATGCTTTTATATTATTATTTATAGCAGAAGCATTATCAAATAAATGAATAAAATTTACCAATGAGTTTTGAGTGGTTTCGTGCAACGGTATTTTAATAAAATCAATATGTTTTTCTGAAATAATAAACTGATAAATGGCTTGACTACCATAAAAATACTCAACAAGAATCGCCTCATCAGTTTTAAGTTGTTCTTGAAGTTTTTCAATATTTATGATGTTTGTTGCATTTGGATAAGTGTGTTCAATATCTTTCTGAACAGCTTTTAAGGCAATGCTTACATCTAGTAGTTGTTTGTTTAAACTATCATTTTTAGTAGCCTCATAACCTAATTGTTTTTTTATTAAGTTGCTAGTAAGTAGTTCTTGTGTTTTTAAAAGTTGTTGTTCCTTAAGTAATAAAGAATCATTAGGATGTTTTTCAAGTAAAGATTGCTTTACATAGTTATCTTTTAAAACAGATACTTTATTCATTTCAGCATATTGCAAAGCGCTATAAAAATATGTTGATTTAGAATTTTCTTGATAGCTATAATATAGCAAATCAATACAGCGTTCGCTACGTTTTCTATTAATGGCTTGGTTGGTTATTTTGGCTTGTTGCGAAGTGATGTTTTTAGTTAGTAATTTCGAGACATAAAAACTTAAATCATAATAAGCTAGTGCCTTTTTTGAATCAAGTTCAAGCCTTGCTAAAAAATCAAAAATATCTATAAAAGTATTTTCAGTATACAAACTTGTGGGTTCAGGAATACTATTTTTTTTATGGTTAGGAAGTAAAAGCTTTAAAGCCAATTGTAAACTGGTGTTAGCTTTGTCTTTTTCATTAAGCAAATAGTGTAATTGCGCTTTTTCAAGATGCTTTTTTGCTAGTTGACGAACCGAAAGCGTGTCTTTTTTAGAATAAGCGTTTAACAGATTAAAGTGTTTTAATGCCGATTTATAATCGTGCGACCTCAAAGCACTTTCGTAAGCAATTTGATGTTTATTATGTAACACGTTAAAATTAGGAAGCACAATATCGTTAGATAGTAAGTTTTTGTTTAATGCTAGCACACTTGTTGCTTTTAAGCGTTGTAGTTTTTCTTTTTGAGCGCTTTTTATTTTTGAAATTTGATGCGTTTGTTCTATTAAAGATAAAACTGATTGATGTTTTCCTAAAGCTTGATACAAGGCAGATAAATTAATAATCCCAGAAATTTCCTGATCAATATTGTTTTTCGCTTTAGCGATAGCAATGTATTGTTTTATGGTATTTTCAGCACTGGTGTAATCATTAGTTTTGGTATATAAATTTCCTAGTGGTTTTAAACAATATTCTATAATATCATAATCAGAAATGGTACTTATTTTAAAATCATTGTATCGTTTCCATGCTTTTTCATAAGTGGTTATAGCATCATTTTGTTTGTTAATGTCTTTTTGGTAGAACGCTTTGTTGCACAATAAAAAAATTAAAGCAAGTTGTTCGTCTTTAGTCGTGACTTTATTTAAGAAAAGCGCTTCCTGTTTGTTAAGTTTTTGAAATGTTTCAGGATTTTTGTTAGCAATAAAAGTCTCTGTAGCCAAGTATATTTGTTCTTCTAAATCTTGAGAAAAACATGTAAAGCTTAAAAAGGTGATAAATATGACTAACGCCTTTTGCATCAGATTAAAATTTCCAGATAGCATATAACTGCCAGTAGTTATAATTTTCTTTAAAGTTGATAACATAACGTGCGCCAACACTTGGACCAATTCTAGCAAATCCAGCAGTGACATCAAGCAATAATCCGGTTTTGAAATTTGCAAATGATTCTGAATTTTCAGAGCTTGTCTCAAACGACTCAAAAATAGGAGCATCAGGATCTGTGCCTTCATAATTTTCTACTAGTTGTGATTGTGATGCTTTTTCACTTATTGTGAGCATGCCTTGCAAGCCTGCACCAACGCCAATAAAATTATTTATGTTGTAGCGAATAAGCACAGGGATTTCCCAATCTATATTCTCATAGCTAGTATTGGTTGTAGTACGCTGTAAAAACTGAAAACCTTGAGGACCATCAGTGAAAGACTCTTGAATGGTTGTGTCATCTTTATAACGATGAAAACTATTTAGTAATTCCACTTGCCAATACCAGCGATAGGATTTGTAAGGTGATAATGTGGCTCCAAAAAAGTAGCTTTCAGAATCTTTTAAATCTGAAAATGAATTATACCCAGCTTTAACACCAATAGATAATCCAGGAACAAATCTGGTAGTAGAATAGTTAGTGATTATTGGTTCATTCTTGTCAAAAATAATAGCTGTTCTACTTTTGGTTTTTTTCTTATGAAAATCTTTAGCAAACTTAATGGTGTACTTTACAAAACCTTTAGTAGAATCATATTCTTTTACATTTTTCTGTTCGCTTCCTGGAAGGTATATATTCTTAAATGTAAAAATAGCCTGCGTATCAGTAAAAGTTGTGTCTAGACAGCTATAGCGAACTTCTTCTTTAGGACATATTTTACATTTTGGGTACATATCTTTTACCTCAATTGTTGATTTGTCTAGCATCTCTGGAATATCAGTTTCTAGCCTTATGGTTCTTGCTGGGCCTTCGCCATTATTCTGAAATTTTATTTTATATTTTAAAGTTTTAAATCTAACAAGTCTATAATTCATAAACGTACCATTGCTAGACATCTTATTCGGGTCGTGAGATGTAACAATTTCCATCTCCATATCTTTTACTTTATGGTTGTCATAATTAGCGTCAGGAACATAAACACCTCGAATAGAAATAATAGCGCTTGTGTCTTTTAGCATTTCTTGTGGTGTTCTCATAGTGAAGAATAAGTTGCGTTCTTCATTAGGTTTCATATTGTCGAATTCAAAAAGATTCCAGTCTTTATAGTAAAGCTTAGACGCTTCTAGTGTTAATGGAAGATTTGTTTTTATGGTTGTGTCTTGAGGCTTTGATTTGAGTTGTAGTAAATTGTTTTCTGCTGAAGCAAGTAGGGTGTTTTCAGTATTGTCTATAGTATTGGTGTAAACAAAACCCTCTGTAGAGATTTGTTTTTCACCATGATGAGCTCTTACATCGGTAATTTCAAAGTTGTTGGCCTTGTACTTTTGCTCGTTGTAGAATATATATAGTTTGCCATTAGTCGTGTAGTTTAGATAATTTCTGTAACTCATAATGACCGCTATTTCTTCATTAGGCATTGGTTCTCTATTACGTTGCAGGGTGAAATCTTCGGTCATAGAGGCTTCATCAAGTGTAGAAGAGTCTGCTTGAGATATACTTATTTTCTTGGGTCTTGTAGTTGGTGGCTTCCCGGTATCGTAATTGTTTGTTGCCCAGAATTTAATATCGTAATCACCTGTGGCTTTATATGTGTGTTTTGGATTTTTTTCTTTACTGTAAGTGCCATCTCCAAACTCCCAATAATAGGAGTAAAATGCTTTTGGCGCACCAGCTATTTGTTCTAGCGTTGGAGTTTCGGGAGTAAACTCAACATGAGTGCCTTCTATACGATGCTTTATTGTGGCTATTCTAGAGATAGAATCATTTGTTATTGTTTCTTGAGCATAAACAGAAAAGAAACAACAAAAAACAACAATTGTAGTGTATAATGTTTTCATATCGTTGAGGTTATGGTTACAGCTAAAATACAAAAAGCGGCGGCAATAATAGCCGCCACTTTTCTCAAGGTTAAATTAAGGCAGATTATTTATTATTGTTATCAGCTCTGCTTCTGTTGCTGTGCTTGTTTCATCAAGGGTAAAAGTTATAATATCATCTTCAGCTATGGTTACAGATTTTATAGCATATCTCCATAAGCCATCTAGTTCAGTAACAAAAATCACATGACATTCTAATCCTATAGGAATTTGTCCATAATGTTCGCTAAACAAACCGCTTTCATAAGTATCTAGAGCAGCAAGTCCAGAATCTTCTCCATCATAAGATAAATAAACAGCGCTGTTTTCATAATCGTAACCAAATGGCGCTTGCACATAAATGGTTGTTTTTGGTCTAGGATCATTGTAAAATCGATCAATATTTGTCCAACCAAAATTATCTAAAAACGCATAATATTCGCCTCCTTCAGCAAAAACGCCACCTTGTCCTGTAACATCTTCAGCTTCTCTCCAAGCAAGATTTCCATCTTCGTCAATTTCGCCAGTCCATAAGCTCATGTCGTTATCTGGACCACCTGTTAAACTAGCAGGAACATTAAGTTGTATTTGGCAATTGGTAGCTAAAACAACATCATCTTGTGTAGCTTCTAGGTAAAATTCGCCACCAGAAATTAATAGGGCTTTGTCTCCATTTGGCATAATGCCCATGGTAGGTTTGTTTGTGGTAAACATGTTCCCTTTGTTAAAAATCTCTATGTATTCTAAATCTACCATGCCAGTTACGGGATCACCGTTTTTTGTTAAGCAATTTGCGTTTATAGAAATGGTAACATTATTATCTGACGTTAACGTGATGAATCCATCGTCTGCATTAAATTGAAAATTTTGTTTAATATTTTCTAATGCTTGCTCTCTAATGTTTTCAAATTCTTGAGATGTTGGTGCATTACTACCAATGTAAATAGGGTCAGCATCATCATTTACATTACAACTGCTTAATATAATCAGTGCAAGTAGGGTTCCAAATAAGGTTTTTAATGTTTTGCTCACAGCATTAAAGTGTTTTAATGGGTTGTGAAATAAAATTGAATTTTTCATAATTAATACGGTTTTATATTAGTATTCATGTTTATATACACAGGGCAACAATTTTGTTACCCTGTTGTATGTTGTTAAAGGTTATTTATTGTCTTGGCTGACTGAAAATTATTTTTGAAGTGATAATGTCGCCAGATGCTACAAGTTTTATCATTTTGTGAGCATCTTTCTCTGAAGATGAATAACCTTTAGCATAGCCTTTGGTACTTGTTACTTCCCAAAAGTAATTTCTCTTTTCCTTGTTTTTTACTTCGCTATTAAGCATAAAGAAGCTTTCTACTTTTTTTTCTAAAATGATTTCTCCAGAGCTTACTAGCGTTATCATATTATTGGCGTGTTCTAGATTTAGCGATGTTCCAGAATAAGTGCCTTTGTTTGTTTTTACTGTCCAATCATAAACTTTTACGATTTTATCTTTTGTGATTTCTATCACTTCATTAGAAGTGTTAAGGATCATTTTTTCATTTGTAGCGTTTACATTAAGAAAAGTAAAAACTACTGTAGCGATAATTAAAATTGAATTTTTCATGACTTTAATGTTTTTTGAGTTTGAGTTTCTTTTTTTTAAATGCAACAGTTTTGTTGTTACACCCTTATATCAAAACCGATTAAAGTTTGTTACCCTTTTAATTGAAAGTTTTTTTAAATTAGTAGAAAATACAAGGGTTCATGAGCCAAAAAAAAATTCACGAAGACCAGAAATATATAGATGGGTTGGTACAAAACAACACGTTTGTTATACAAACCATCTATAATAAGTTTGCACCAAAAGTGATAAACTATATTAAGCAGAATAGTGGTGATGTATCCCAAGCAAAAGATATTATTCAAGAAACTATAATAACTATTTATAACCAAGCAAATGAAAAAGGCTTGCAGTTAACATGTCCTTTTGATGCTTACTTTTTTTTACTGTGTAAGCGTAAATGGCTCAATCAATTAAAAAAAACAAACAATAAAGAGGTAACAATTAATGAGGAAGTATTATCTAAAGATGACGATGCTCAAGAACTTGCCTTTGAAAGCAGTTTGTTTGAACAACAACATCATCTTTTTACAGAGATGTTTCAAAAGTTAGGGCAAGCTTGTAAAGATTTATTAAAAGCAACTTTTAAAATTAAATCAATGGAAGCTGTTGCTCAAAGTCTAGGAGTTACCTATGCCTATGCCAGAAAAAAGAAATCCTTATGTATTGGTAAACTAACTAAAATGGTTCAAGAGTCTCCCAAGTATCAAAACCTAAAACAGTAATCATGCAAGAACAAGATTATATAACATTTGAAGCATACCTAACAGGTGATTTAAAACCTGAAGAGCAGTTGGCTTTTGAAAAACGCTTAAACACTGATGCAGATGTGAAGTTGGCTTTTGAAAGCTATAAAAATGCTTCTAAATTTTTAAAACATCATATAGAGAATGATGAAAAAAATCAGGCTTTTAAAACAAATCTAGAATCGGTTTCAAATACATATTTTCAAAACAAAGCAGTTGCCAAAAACAAAGTAAAGCGTATAAATCCTTGGTATTATTCTGTGGCAGCAGCAGCTATTTTATTAATAGGATTTTTTATTGGCCAGCAATTTTCAAATCCAGTTTATGATGATTTTGCTAATTATGAATCAATAAGTTTAACCGTAAGAGGTTCACAACAAGATGTATTAACAAAAGCCGAAACAGCTTTTAACAATAAAAACTATCAAAACGCTAATAAGTATTTTTCAGAATTATTAAAAACCGATGCAAGCAACCTTGAGTTAAAACTTTATAATGCTGTGGCTCTTGTAGAGCTAGATCGTTTTGATGAAGCTGATGCTGTTTTTGAAAACATAATTGCTTCGCCATCAGTATATCGTAATAAAGCTACTTGGTATTTGGCATTAAGTAAGCTTAAACAAGAAGATAATGTAGCTTGTTTAAAAATACTTCAAACTCTACCTAAAGACGCAGATGACTATAAACAAGCACAAAAGCTTATCAAAAAGTTAGATTAAACATATTATACAAATAGTAGTAAAAAAGTCATCAGGTTGCTGATGACTTTTTTATTTTTGCTTTATGATAGTAACTGATACACATACACATTTATATAGTGACGCTTTTGATGATGATAGAGCAGCAATGATTCAACGTGCTATAGATAATAATGTCTCACGTTTTTTTATCCCAGCAATAGATTCAGGGTATACAGATTCTATGTTGCAGTTAGAGCAAGATTTTCCAAACAATGTGTTTTTAATGATGGGATTGCATCCAACATCAGTAAAAGAAAATTACAAAAAAGAGTTAGCACATGTAGAAGAGATGCTTGCTAAACGTCATTTTTATGCGGTAGGTGAGATAGGAATAGATTTATATTGGGATACATCTACATTGGCTATTCAAAAAGACGCTTTTAAACATCAAATAAAATTAGCAAAGCATTATAAATTACCAATAGTAATACATTGCCGAGATGCTTTTGATGAAATCTTTGAAGTATTAGAAACCGAAAAGTCAGATGATTTGTTTGGGATTTTTCATTGCTTTACTGGGACATTAGAACAAGCTCAAAAAGCTATTTCCTACAATATGAAACTAGGAATAGGTGGTGTGGCTACATTTAAGAATGGTAAAATAGATCAATTTTTAAATCAAATAGATTTAAAGCATATTGTTTTAGAAACAGATTCACCATATTTGGCACCAAAACCATATCGCGGTAAGCGTAATGAAAGCGCCTATATTATAAAGGTGTTAGAAAAACTGTCAGATCTTTATGAGCTTCCGCAAGAAAAAATAGCTGAAGTTACCACGAAAAATTCAAAAGATATCTTTAATATATAAGTATGGAAAACAATCCTAAAATACTTTTAGTTTATACCGGAGGCACCATTGGGATGATAAAAAATCCCAATACAGGCGCTTTAAAAGCCTTTGATTTTAATAATCTATTAAAACGAATTCCTGAATTAAAACTTTTAGATTGTGATATTTCTACTGTTTCTTTTGATGAGCCTATAGACTCTTCAAACATGTGTCCTAAATATTGGGTTCAAATAGCTGAAATTATTGAAACACATTATGAGTCATATGATGGTTTTGTAGTCTTGCATGGTAGCGATACAATGAGTTATACAGCATCAGCATTGAGCTTTATGTTAGAGAACCTCGCTAAGCCAGTAATACTTACAGGGTCTCAATTGCCAATAGGAGATTTACGTACTGATGCAAAAGAAAACCTAATAACGTCTATACAAATGGCATCTTTACAAAGACGAAACCGTCCAGTAATTAGAGAAGTAGGACTTTATTTTGAATATAAATTATATAGAGGTAATAGAACCACAAAAATTAATGCCGAACATTTTGAGGCTTTTGAATCTTTAAATTACCCGCATTTGGCAGAATCTGGTGTTCATATTAAGGTAAATCATGATGATTTATACAAACCCAACGCCAGAAAAAAACTAGTAGTTCATAAAACATTTGATACAAACATAGCTCTAATAAAGCTGTTTCCGGGTATTTCAAAATCTGTGTTAGAGTGTATGGCTTACAACCCTAACTTAAAAGGTATTGTTATAGAAACCTATGGCGCAGGAAACGCCACTACCGAAGATTGGTTTGTAGATGTGATTAAGCAGTTAATAAAAAAAGGAGTTCAAGTAATAAATGTCACACAATGTTCAGGAGGTAGTGTAAATATGGGGCAATATGAAACTAGTTCTCAGCTTAAAACCATAGGTGTTATTTCAGGAAAAGACATAACAACCGAGGCGGCCATTGCAAAACTCATGTATTTATTAGGAGAAAATGTAGCCTCTAACACGTTCAAAACCATATTTGAAACGAGTTTAAGAGGAGAATTGTCTTAAAATTAACTTTCAAAATTTTTAGCTTTCAAAAGTTTTTTTGTTATTTGCTACACTGTATTAAAAATTAAAATACAGAGAGGTGGCCGAGTGGTCGAAGGCGCACGCCTGGAAAGTGTGTATACGTCACAAGCGTATCGAGGGTTCGAATCCCTTCCTCTCTGCAGTTATTTTTATTTTTTAATCGTATTTTTTTTATATCTTTAACACTTTAACTAATAAAATTAAGAACAAGAACAATGAAAAGATTATTTTCTATCCTTGCCATTATGTGTTTTATGGCATTCGGAACAGCTAACGCAGCAACTACAGCATTAACAAGTGCTACAACTGTTGTTACTACATTTCAAGATGAAGCTACTGATGATGCAGCAGCAACAGCAGAGAGTGAATCATTCCACCAAGAACTTAAAAAACGTTTTATAGAAGGTGGCCCTGGATTTATGGGAATCGTTTTATTATGTTTAATTCTTGGGTTAGCGATAGCTATTGAAAGAATTATCTTTTTAAACCTTTCAACAACAAATACAAAAAAATTAACTCAAAATGTAGAAGAAGCATTACAGTCAGGTGGTGTTGAAGCTGCAAAAGAAGTTTGTAGAAACACAAAAGGACCTGTTGCTTCTATTTTCTACCAAGGATTAGATAGAACTGACGAAGGTATCGAGGCTGCAGAAAAAGCTGTTGTAGCTTACGGTGGTGTTCAAATGGGACAATTAGAGAAAAACGTATCTTGGATTTCTTTATTTATCGCATTAGCACCAATGTTAGGATTCATGGGTACGGTAATTGGTATGATTCAAGCCTTTGATAAGATTCAAGCTGCAGGAGATATGCAACCATCACTTGTTGCAGGTGGTATTAAAGTAGCACTTTTAACAACAGTATTTGGTCTTATCGTAGCGATTATTCTTCAAATTTTCTATAACTACATTATTGCTAAAATTGACAGCATCGTAAACGATATGGAAGATGCGTCAATTACATTAATGGACTTGTTAATCAGAAACAAGAAGTAATAATCATAAATTCAATAAAACATTATGAGTTTACATAAAATTTTAAAAATTGTAGCAGCCGTTTTAGGTTTGTTAGGTATTGTCTTTCTAGTAAGAATTATTTCTGCTGGAGACGAAGCTATCAAAGCTGATGCTGCTATGGGAGATACTGCAATAGTAGATCCAATCGCATATGTTGCTTATGCAATTATGGCTTTAGTCATATTGTTTGTAGTAGTGTTTGTATTTAAAAACCTATTTACAAATGCAGCAACATTAAAAAATACATTAGTAGGTGTAGGTATTTTTGCCGCTATATTAGTTATTTCTTATGCTATGTCAGGAGGCGACACTACACAATACCTATATAATGGAGAAGCAGTTACAGAAGGAGAATCAACTATGGTAGGAGCTGGTTTATTAGCGTTCTACATATTAATTGTTGTAGCAGCAATATCAATGCTATTCTCTGGAGTTAAAAAAATAATGAATAAATAATAATTATGGCAAAAAGATCAGCACCAGAAGTTAATGCAGGCTCTATGGCTGACATTGCTTTCTTACTGTTAATTTTCTTCTTGGTTACTACAACCATAGAAATTGATTCAGGTTTAAATAGAAAGTTGCCTCCAATTGAAGAGACTGAACCTCCTATTATTAAGGAGCGTAACATCTTTCAATTAACCGTAAACGGAAAGAATCAACTTTTCTTAAAAGCCAATGGTAACGATGGAGAAGTTGTTAAACTTAAAGATTTACGTAAAAAAGCCGTTGCTTTTTTAGATAATGGTGGAGGAACTGGACAAGATAGATGTGAGAAATGTAAAGGAAAGCGTAACCCGCAATCTTCTGATAACTTTCAAAAAGCCATTATTTCATTACAAAATGATAGGTTAACAAGGTATGATACCTATATAGCTGTTCAAAATGAAATCATAGCGGCTTACAATGAGTTGAGAGATAGAGAATTTAAATTAGCTTACCCAAATTTAAATATGGGTTATGTTGAAGCAGATAAGATGTATTCTGACCCAAGAACATCAGCTGAAGACAAAGCAAGATTAAAGGATAAAATTGAAGC
Source organism: Corallibacter sp. (assembly GCF_048381695.1). Taxonomy (NCBI): domain Bacteria; kingdom Pseudomonadati; phylum Bacteroidota; class Flavobacteriia; order Flavobacteriales; family Flavobacteriaceae; genus Corallibacter; species Corallibacter sp. Next base: position 477,421 of record NZ_JBLXHI010000001.1, read on the forward strand.
AATAAAAGTTTTAATTCCTCAAAAGTTCTCTGAAGCAGAGCCGAAAAAGTCTAATTAGATAAATAAATATTATGTCTAAATTTAAAAAGAAAAAAAGTGGCGATTTGCCAGCAATATCTACAGCATCATTACCTGATATTGTATTCATGTTGCTATTCTTCTTTATGGTGGCTACGGTTATGCGTCAAAACACGTTGAAAATTGAAAACCGTTTACCTGCAGCTAACCAAGTAGAAAAGTTAGCCAAGCGTAATTTACTTATGTATATTTATGCAGGAAAGCCTAGCAGTAGTTACAAGCAATACGGATCATTATCTAGAATTCAGTTAAATGATAAATTTGCTGGAGTAGATGAGATTAAAGCTTTTATAGCTGCAGAGCGCGCTGCTAAAAGAGAAGAAGAAGTTCCTTTCTTAACAACCGTTTTAAGTGTTGATAAGGAAACTAATATGGGACTTGTTTCTGATATTAAGCAAGAATTACGAGAAGTTAATGCTCTTAAAATTAATTATAAAACCAGAAAAGGTGATGCCTTACAAGGTGTAAGTGATAATTAATTTTATCTTAATTTTAAATATTACAAAGGCGTTTTGAGAAATCAATACGCCTTTTGTTTTATTGTAAATGTTATATTATTTTTAGTTATATGAAATATTCTTTTTTGGTTTTTATATTCTCGCTAGTTTACACGCATTCTTTTTCACAAGAAACATTGAATGATAAAGCTGTTTCAGATTCTTTAAAGACAAGGTATGCATCTTATAAAGAGGATCAATTTTATGCAGGAGTTACTTACAATATACTAGTAAATAAACCAGCTAATCTTTCTCAAAGTGGGTTTTCAATCGGTGTTTTACTTGGTTTTATTAAAGATATGCCTATTAATAAGCGTAGAAATGTAGCTATTGGTTTAGGACTAGGTTTAGCATCAAACTCTTTTAATAATAATATGTTTATTAATAAAGATGCTTTAGGTAATTATAGCTATAGTATTTTAAGTGATTCAGATATATCCTATTCTAAAAATAAATTAACAACGTACAAGGTTGAATTACCTATAGAGTTTAGGTGGCGAACATCAACGGCAAATGAGTATAAGTTTTGGCGTATTTATACAGGTATTAAATTAGGGTATGTGTTAGCAGATACATATAAGTTTAAAGGTGATATAGGAGCTATAAAGCACACCAATTTGTCTGATATGAATGATTTTCAGTATGGATTGACTTTAAGTGCAGGTTACAATACCTGGAACTTACATTTTTATTATGGTTTGAATACTATTTTTAGTGATGATGCTATGATAAATAATAAAAGTTTAGATGTAAGTGCTATAAAATTAGGTTTGATATTTTACATCCTATAACCAATAATTAACTAAAATTAGTTGAGGTAAAAGCCCTAAAAAACACCCTGTAAACAACTCTTTTCCATTGTGGGCTTTAAGGTGTAGTCTAGAAGAAGCAACGCTTCCCATTATAATAAACATTAACGCTAATGTACCAATAATATTGATGCTGAAGTGAATGCTTAAGGCAACATAAAACATAAAAACACCAGATACCCCAATCATGTGAATACTAGCCTTAAATTTGAGTATAGCCAATATTAAGCATGCTAAAGACGATATAAGAATCCCCACAAAAAAGTAGTATAACTCAATGATTTCAGTGCTAGGAAGCACTCTAAATAGTATTAAAAGGGTTATAATACAGTTTAATAATAACGGTAAAACACGTTCTTCAGGAGTTTCTAAATAAATGGTTTTAGTTTTCCCAATAGTTTTTAATAAAAAGTAAAGAAGAATAGGTAGTAATACCGTAAGAATAAAAAGTGATATTATCTTGGCTTGTATAATAGGAGTTGGTATAAATCTTGGTGATTTAGCAAAATAAAAAGTCACCCCAAAAAGCGGCATTAAAACAGGGTGAAAAACCAACGATATGCATTTAAAAAGACGATCCATTAAATCTTCTTACGCAACCTAGCCACAGGAATATCAAGCTGTTCACGATATTTAGCTACTGTTCTTCTAGCAATAGGATATCCCTTTTCTTTTAGAATTTTAGCAAGAGCTTCATCTGTAAGCGGTTTTTTCTTGTTTTCTTCTTCTATAACTGTTTCAAGAATTTTTTTAATCTCTCTTGTAGAAACTTCCTCACCTTGATCATTGGTCATTGATTCTGAAAAGAATTCTTTAATTAATTTGGTACCGTAAGGCGTGTCTACATATTTGCTGTTTGCTACACGAGAAACGGTTGATACATCCATATCAATTTCATCAGCAATATCTTTAAGAATCATTGGTTTTAACTTACGTTCATCACCAGTTAAGAAATATTCTTTTTGATAATGCATAATAGCACTCATGGTTACAAACAGCGTTTGTTGACGTTGTTTAATAGCCTCAATAAACCATTTAGCAGCATCTAGCTTTTGTTTAATAAACAATACAGCATCCTTTTGCGATTTTGATTTTTCTTTTGATGCTTTATAGCCTTTCAACATATTGTTATACTCGGCAGATACATGAAGTTCTGGAGCATTCCTGCCATTGAGTGTTAACTCTAATTCGCCGTCAACAATTTTAATGGCAAAATCAGGAACAACATGTTCTACAATTCTATTATTGCCAGAATAAGAGCCACCTGGTTTAGGGTTTAGGTGCTCAATTTCATCTATGGCATCTTTTAGTTGTTGTTCGGTGATATCAAACTTTTGAAGGAGTTTTTTGTAGTGTTTTTTAGTGAATTGCTCAAAAGCAGTGTCAATAATTTCAATAGCCAATTCGGTATCAGCGTTTTTTTCTTTTCTATGTAGTTGAATGCTCAAACATTCTTGAAGGTTACGAGCGCCAACACCTGCGGGATCTAATTGGTGTACTTTATGCAGTACTTTTTCAACGGTAGCCTCATCAGTATACACATTTTGAGTAAATGCTAAATCATCAACTATATCAAGAAGATCACGACGTATGTAACCGCTTTCATCAACGCTTCCAACTAGAAATTCGGCAATGTCACGTTCTTCATCGGTTAGCCTAAAGGTATTAAGTTGGTTGGTTAAATATTGTGTGAATGATGTTCCAGCTGCATAGGGTACATTTTTTTCCTCATCATCACTACTGTAATTATTAGCTTGCGTACGATAACTAGGAATTTCATCATCACTTAAGTATTCATCAACGTTAATGTCTTCTGAATTAATGCTTTCATTATCATTGTATTCATCAGTACTATTATCAAATGTATCATCAAAATCATCTGATCTTTCTTTGCCGCTTTCAAGTGCAGGATTTTCTTCTAATTCTTGCTTTAAACGTTGCTCAAAAGCTTGTGTAGGCAATTGTATCAGCTTCATCAACTGAATTTGTTGAGGCGATAATTTTTGTGATAATTTGAATTGTAAATACTGCTTTAGCATTATTGATTTCCTGTTTTTATAAAAATAAAAAAATAATCTACTCTTTGTTTAGAATAACGAAGATAGTTTTTCGTTTGAGAATAATTCTTACAAAACTTGTTTTAATATTAGTTTATGTACATTGCTTTCTCATTAAATTAATTGTAGTACAAAATTATATTTCTATGAAAAAACATCAAAAATTTATTAAATTATTGTTGATAATTATAATAGTTATTGGATTATCTAATTGTCAGAAAAAAAAATCATCGTATGAAAAGGATGTCAATTTAGAGCAAGTTAATTTATACTATCGCTATAAGAATGATACTCTAATAAAGTCCGTACTACTTGATGAAACTAATGTGGAGTTTAATAATGAGTTTTCAATGTTAAAAAGAAAAAGTGATAAAGAAGATTTAAACTTTCATTTTAATTTAGAAACACCAAGATTGTTTAAGTTTTACAGCTTTGAACCTATGTCTATTCCGTTTATGGTATATGTTACTCCCGGAGATTCGTTAGTTTACAGATTGGAGAATAATACAATAATATTTAAGGGAACAAATGCAGCACATTACAATTTTTTTAAGGAGCTCAATGATTTAAATTTAAAATATCCGGATTATGATGAAAAATTAGGACTTTCAGATTTTATTGAGAATAGAAAAACAGACTATCAAAAGCGATTGGATTTTTTAGAAGAATACGCAAAAGACAGAAACACTTCCAATTCATTTTATCAAAAGATTAGAGCTGTTTTAAGGTTTCAGTACATTAATGGTATGTTAAACACAAAACTGTTACCTAAAGGAGCAATAACAGATTATACAGATTATTTAAAAGATATAGATGTTGAAATTTTTAACCGTAATGATCAAGATGATAATGTGTATTTTCAGTTGGCCTTAACTAATTATATTAAGGTTATAACAGAAATGAAATTCGGAGATAATGCCTTTTCAAGAGAAGTACTTGAATTCCAATTAAATTTTATTGAAAAGCACCTCAAGGGCGAAACAAAAGAATATGCCATTACAAAAATGCTTTCTGTATTTAATAAACAACTAGATTTAAAAAACATAGATATTCTTCAAGATAAAATTGACAACTACCTGCCACAAATTGAAAATGAAAAGTTTAAAGCTGTTTTACAAAAAGTAAATAGACGGTTAAATACTATAAACAACCAGTTAATAGATAAGGTCTTTTCTGATACACTTATAAATCCAGAAGGAGAAATTCTGACCTTTAAAGAGGTACTGAAGGAACAAAAAGATAAAACAAAAATTATTGATTTTTGGGCAAGTTGGTGTGCGCCTTGTATCAAGGAAATTAAAAATAGTTATCAATATAGACAGCAATTGATTAAAGAAAAAAACATAAGTTTTATATATGTTTCAATTGATAAAGACCCTGAAAAATGGAAGCAAAAAGTTGAAGAATTGGAAGAGTTTGGCATGGATAAGTATCAATACTTAATACCCGAAACGAATAATTCAGCCTTAAGAACGTTTTTTAATGTTAGTTCTATTCCGCATTATGCTATTCTTGATGGAAAAAATAATGTGTTTTTAATGAATGCGCCATCACCAGGTAATACGGTTCAATTTAATGAGGTGATTAATAGAATTGAAGCGATACAGGAGTAAGTATTGGGTGTTTAATAATCTTAACTTTTTATTCTAAAGCAAACGAAATATTAAAATATTCTTTCGCGAGGAATAGACACAAACTGTGAGTGTCTTAAAATGTTCACAGCAAATATAATTTTATTAATTTTTTACATTATGTTAAAAAACATTTTAGATTTAGAAGGTGTTGCTGTTCTCGACAAAAAGCAGCAAAAAGAAATTACAGGTGGACGTAGAATACGTAATTTACAAGGTACAGGCAATATTATGGTGTATAATGGTGGCGTTTATGCCTGTGAGTGTACATGGGAAGTTAAAGAGGGATTATTTGGCTCTTGGCAACAGCAAACTGGACCATGCCCTGCTCAAACTATGGAATCTTTAAGTTGTGTTCCTGAATAATTGATTATTAGTCTAGGGTGTTGTATTAGCACTCTAGACTATACAATACACTAATTATGTTTAAAATTCTTAAAATTAAAGTTATACTTTTTTTTGCATTTACTTTAAATTGTTTTTGTCAATCTAAAGTTGTGTATAAAGTGTTGAGTGCTAAAGATTCAACAAGTATAGAATATGCACATATTCTTTTAAATGAAAAAATTTTAGCATATTCAAATCAAAAAGGAGAGATTATATTTGATGAAAACATTCCAGAGGACAATGATGTTTTGAAACTATCTCATTTAACATATTCACAAATAACAATTCGTTATGAAGATTTAAAAAGAACTAAAAACATTTATCTCAATGAAAAAATAAACTCTTTAGATGAAGTTATATTAAAAACAGGAAAAAGAAAAAAAACTAATAGATTATTGCCAGAACGATCAGTTTTAGATCCTCTATATGATAGAAAAGACGTGACTTTTCCTAATTCTTTAGAGATTGCAGTTTACATCCCGAATTACAAGAAAAAGGAATATTTTATAAATAAAATAATTCTTAATTCAAAAAACAAAGCTCAAAAAGGCGATAATAAATATATTCCATTCAAGGTAAATTTAATGACAATCGATACCACCACACACTTACCTGATAAAAAAATTTTTAAAGAGGATTTATCAGTAGGTAAGTTAGAAAATCAGAAATTAGTAGAGATTGATTTAAAGAATCAAGAAGAGGTAATTTTTCCAAAAGAAGGAATCTGTATTTTTGTATCGTTATATAGTGAAGAGTTTTATTTACAAAGTGGATTTGATAAGAGACCATCTTTTGGTGTAGTACAAATTAAAGAAAGATCACAGTTTAGAGAATATAAAAAACATTATTTGGCGAATGAAAATAGTTGGATTGAAGCTGGATATAGTCAGCGAAGAGAGCAATGTTTTGACTTTGGAATTGAAATAATTTCAATAGATTAATGATACTTATATGAATTATTATTAAATGAGCTTCCCATTTTATAAACAACCCGACACCAAAGACTGTGGTCCAACTTGTATAAAAAAAACAATCTACTTATAAGGTTAAGTAGATTGTTTTATGAAAATATTATAGCTTATTTTTTTAAAACTCTGCGTTTTGTGGTGTTCTTGGATATGGAATGACGTCTCTAATGTTTGTCATGCCTGTAGCAAACATAACTAAACGCTCAAAACCAAGGCCAAACCCAGAATGGACAGCTGTTCCATATTTACGTAAATCTAGATACCACCAAAGCTCTTTCTCATCAATATCTAAAGCTTTCATTTTTTCTTGTAGGACATCTAGCCTTTCTTCACGTTGAGAACCACCAACCATTTCACCAATACCTGGAAATAAAATATCCATAGCTCTTACTGTTTTTCCGTCGTCATTTAAGCGCATATAAAACGCTTTAATGTTTGCAGGGTAATCAAACAAAATTACAGGGCATTTAAAGTGTTTTTCTACAAGGTAACGTTCGTGTTCACTTTGCAAGTCTGCGCCCCATTCTTCAATAAGATATTTAAACTTTTTCTTTTTGTTAGGTTTACAGTTTTTAAGAATATCAATCGCTTCGGTATAGCTTACACGCTTAAAGTTGTTATCTATAACAAAGTTTATTTTTTCTATAAGGCTCATCTCGCTACGCTCTGCTTGAGGCTTTGTTTTTTCTTCATCAAGCAAACGTTTTTCAAGAAATTCAAGGTCTTCGCGGTTGTGCTCCATCACATAGCTTAAAACTGATTTCATAAAGTCTTCAGCAAGATCCATATTGCCTGCTAAATCCATAAAGGCTACTTCTGGTTCTATCATCCAGAATTCGGCAAGATGACGCGATGTATTTGAGTTTTCAGCTCTAAACGTTGGTCCAAAAGTATACACTTTACCAAGTGACATAGCGTAAGTTTCAGCTTCTAATTGTCCAGAAACTGTAAGGTTTGTCTCTTTTCCGAAGAAATCTTGCTTATAATCTACACTACCAGATTCATTTAATGGTGGGTTTTTAGCATCTAAAGCACTAACTCTAAACATTTCTCCGGCACCTTCGGCATCACTTCCTGTAATGATTGGTGTATGCATGTAGTAAAAGCCATTATCATTAAAATACTTGTGAATAGCAAATGATAACGACGAGCGTAAACGCATTACGGCACTAAATGTGTTTGTTCTTGTGCGTAAATGTGCATTTTCACGTAAAAATTCAAATGAGTGTTTTTTAGGCTGAATAGGGTATGTTTCAGGATCTGAATCACCTAAAATTTCAATAGAATTTACTTGAATTTCTACACGTTGGCCTTTTCCTTGACTTTCTTTTAGCTCTCCTTTTATATGAACAGCAGCACCTGTTGTAATGCGCTTTAAAAGAGCTTCATCTGTGTTTTCAAAGTCTACAACACATTGTATGTTATTTAATGTAGAACCATCATTTAAAGCAATAAAACGGTTGGCACGAAATGTTCTTACCCAACCTTTAATTTCTATTTCTTGTAATGTTATGTCTTTATCAAGTAATTCTGCTACTGTACTTGTGTTCATGATATTTATATTTTATGAATGCAAAGATAAATGTTTATGTGTTTTTTTCTGTACTAGAATTAATCTCGTTAGTATCAGAGTCATTTTCATCTGGGATGATATTTATGGCAGGTTCTTTAAGAACTTCTTTATTGGCTATATTTCTTTCTAATGATAATAGTAATGATGGTAATAATAATAAATTAGAAAGCATTGCAAATAAAAGCGTGGCTGAAACCAAAGCACCTAAAGCTACTGTGCCACCAAAACTAGAAATGGTAAATACAGAGAAACCAAAGAATAATACAATAGAAGTGTAAAACATACTTACGCCTGTTTCACGTAAAGCACCGTAAACAGATTTTCTAATTTTCCAATGGTTGCTTTGAAGCTCTTGTCTATATTTTGCCAAAAAGTGAATGGTGTCGTCTACAGAGATTCCAAAAGCGATGCTAAAAACTAATATTGTTGATGGTTTTATAGGAACACCTAAATATCCCATTAAACCTGCTGTAATAACCAAAGGTAATAAGTTAGGAATAAGTGATACAACAATCATTCTAAATGATCTAAACATATATGCCATAAAAATGGATATAAGTAAAATGGCTAGTGATAACGAAATCACTAAATTCTTAATAAGATATTTTGTGCCTTTTTGAAACACTAGCGCTTTTCCTGTTATAGTTATATCATATTGTTCTTTAGGAAAAAGCTTGTTTATTTTAGCTTGAAGATCTTCTTCTATACGCTCCATTTTATCTGTGCCAATATCTTTCATAAATGTAGTAATACGCGCATATTGTCCGGTGCTATCTACAAAATTTTCAAGTAAGTTAGATTCAGCTGATGAGTTTTTAGCATAACTCATTATAAAACTGTTCTCTTGGCTAGTTGGTAACTGATAATATTTAGGGTTTCCGTTGTAGTAAGCTTGTTTAGAGTATTTTACAAGACTTACAACAGATATAGGTTTTGAAAGCTCTGGAATTTCGTTAATAAGGTCTTCAAGTTCATTCATGCGTTTTAAAGTAGATAGCTTCATAACGCCTTTTTTACGTTTTGTATCTACTAAAATTTCCATAGGCATAATGCCATTAAACTCGCTTTCAAAAAAACGAATATCTTTAAAAAACTGTGCTTCTTTAGACATGTCTTCAATCAAACTTCCTGAAATTTTTATTTGATTGATACCTATCATACTTGCTATTAAAAGCAATAAAGCAGAAATATATATCGTAATACGACGCTGCTTCACCATACGTTCCATCCAATCTACAAAACCACCAATCCAGCGCTTGTTAAGGTGTTCTAAATGACGATCTTTTGGGTAAGGTAAAAACGTGTAAATAATAGGAATAATCAATAAGCACAAAATAAAAATGGCTAAAATGCTTAATGATGCCACCAGACCAAATTCTTTTAAAAGTTGACTTTCAGTAAGAATAAAAGTAGCAAAACCAGATGCGGTAGTAACGTTTGTCATTAACGTGGCGTTACCTATTTTAGTAATTACACGTTGTAGTGATTTTACTTTATTACCGTGTAATTTTACTTCTTGCTGGTATTTGTTGATTAAGAAAATGCAATTAGGTATACCAATAACAATAATTAAAGGTGGGATTAATGCAGTAAGTACTGTTATTTCATAGTTTAGAAAGCCAATAATACCAAACGTCCACATAACACCAAGGCATACCACAACAAGTGATATAAGTGTAGCTCTAAACGATCTGAAGAATAAAAAGAATATTAAAGAGGTTACAAAAAGCGCAGCTGCAATAAATTCACCAATTTCATCAACAATATTTTGAGCATTTAATGTTCTAATGTAAGGCATACCAGAAACACGAACATCTATACCTGTTTTAGCTTCAAAAGCATCTATTTCGGGTACTAAAAGATCAAAAACAAAATCTTTTCTAGCAGCAGTATTTACAATGTCTTTTTTTAAGTAAACAGCTGTTCTAACTGTTTTAGTCTCTTTATTATATAAGAAATTGTCATAAAAAGGATATTGTTTAAAAAGCTCTTGCTCTAATGTATCTATTTGAGACATAGAAGTTATCGAGTCTTTTATAAAAGGCTCTAATAGAAAACGTTCATTGTCTGTATCTTTTACAAGTTTTTGTAAATCTTTGATAGATACTACGGTTTCAACTTCATTAAAAGTTTTAAACGTTTCAGAGAGTTTATTCCAGGCATTTAATTTTTCAACTGTAAAAAGCGTTGAGTCTTTTACGCCAAAAACAATTAGGTTTCCTTCTTCCCCAAAAATATCTAAAAAGTTATTGTAAACCTGATTTACATCATGGTCGTCTGGTAGTAAGTTTGCTTCGGTGTAGGTAAAACGCATGTTTTTCCATTGCGTACTAAATAGTATTGTTACAATGATAATGCTAGCAAGAATCCCAATTTTATTTCTTAAAATGAGTCTAGCTATTACGTCCCAAAATCCTTTTGTAAATAATTTAAACATACTTTTCTTAAAGAAGCGCAAAGTTAGGAAAAACCTATGTATTACATAAAGGGAATTCTTTATAATGTCACGTTAAATGTGAACTTTAACGCAATATTATCATCAAGGTTTGGTAAATGATAAGCACCATAGCGGTATGTAAAGCTCAAGCCAAAGCCAAATAACAATTTGTTAAGTTCTAAACCTGATTCTGTATAGCCTTTGTTTAGTGTGCCAAACGTAACATTTTGATGTCTTTCAGCCTTATTCATGTCACCAATTGCAAACCTAGAAATAAACACAAGTTGTGGTCGGTAACGATTAGATATTTTAAAAGGCTTAAAGTAATGTCTAAATTGTAATGTTGAATACCTGTCAGAGAAAAACTCATTAAAATACATTGTCTCAAAGCTATTTATACCAGCTACAGAGAAACGTTGCATAATGGTTTCTTTATTTATGTTGTTTGGATAGGCATGATATAAGTGGGTGAGAGGTGTTTCTCCATGTGCATACCCAGCACTTAATGTGAATTTTGATAAACCTAAGCTTGTAGTTGATATTTCATAAACAGTTCTAAAATCTACTTTAAAGAAACTGAACTCACTTTTAAAAACGTTTTTTAAGTTTTTTGTAACCTGTAAGGTGAATTTAGGAAACGCTTCTTTTGAGATGTATTTTTCAGCTTTAGGATCTAACTTATATGTGTTGAAAGGTTCCCATTGTAATGAGAATTTCAATAAACTTAAATTAAATTCCCGATAAGATTTATTGTTGAGAACATATTCGTAATCATAAGTAGGGTTTATATTACTAACAGAAAACTCTGTTTCAGAAAGCAAGTTTTTTGATATTTCATGCTCTAAAGAAATAGCTTTTGTAATATGCTTGTGAAACAAATCTATATTTAAAAGCCTAGGTTCAAAAAACTGAAAAAAGCGTTTGTCTGTTAAAAAAACCGAACTACCTGTTTCTTGTAAATCATCTGTATATGATAAGTTTATCCACGTGTTTGTTTCTGGATTTACCCTAAAACCACCACCTATACTATATTTAAAACGATGATCTCTAAAGCCATAAACCACATAAGAGTTTATCTTATATTTTTCAGAAAAAGCATTGTTTGTAACACCACCTAATCCGGTTCTTAAGGCTTCGTATTGATTATATTTTATTAGGTATCTTAAGTCAAGATCTAAAAATCTTGTAGGGAAGTATCCCAACCCTAAATGCTTAATAAAGTTAGCTCGCTTAAGAGAATCCTGAACTGTTTTTACTGAATCTGTTTCGGTTTTTGGCGTTATTTGAGCCTGTGCGCAAAAACACATCAAAAAGAAAAAGACAACAGCAACGTGTTTAAGCATTAATTGTAGGGATTTTAAAAAATAGAATAAAAAAGCAACTAGTGTAGTTGCTTTTTTAATTATACGGTCATAATTTCTTTTTCTTTGTTTTCAAAAATAGCATCAACTTTCTTAACGTATGCATCAGTCATTTGTTGTACGTCTATTTCTGCATTTTTTTGAAGATCTTCAGATACATCACTTAATTTTTTGATGTCATTGTTAGCGTCTTTTCTTGCATTTCTAACACCAACTTTAGCGTCTTCAGCTTCAGCTTTTGCTTGTTTAGCAAGTGTAAGACGTCTTTCTTCTGTTAATGGCGGAACATTAATTATTATTAAGTCTCCGTTGTTCATTGGGTTAAAACCTAGGTTTGCCATCATAATGCCTCTTTCAATTTCTTGAAGCATATTTTTTTCCCATGGTTGTACAGAAATAGTTCTACCATCAGGAGTATTTACATTGGCTACTTGGCTTAAAGGTGTTTGAGAACCATAATAATCTACCATAACACTTCCTAACATGGCAGGGCTAGCTTTTCCTGCTCTAATGTTTACAAGCTGCTTTTCAAGGTGTTTAATAGCGTTTTCCATAGCCTCTTTGGTAGAATCTAATATAAATTTAATGTCTTCGTTCATCTTTTAAAAAATTTAATTTTTTTGGTTAGTTCAAAAAATTTGCCAAAAACCAAAATAGGTATTATAAATTTACTTTTGTTCCAATTTTTTCTCCAGATACAACTTTTAGTAAGTTGCCCTTTTTATTCATGTCAAATACTATTATTGGAAGCTCGTTTTCTTGACTTAATGTAAATGCTGTTGTATCCATAACTTTCAAGCCTTGTTGTAAAACATCATCAAAAGAGATATGGTCAAATTTTATTGCAGATTTGTCTTTTTCTGGGTCAGCATTATAAATACCATCTACACGAGTTCCTTTTAGGATTACATCAGCTTCTATTTCTATTGCTCTTAATACTGCAGCAGAATCTGTTGTAAAATAAGGATTTCCTGTGCCTCCTCCAAAAATAACAACACGACCTTTTTCTAGATGACGCATAGCTTTACGTCTTATAAAAGGTTCAGCAACTTCATTAATCTTTATTGCTGTTTGTAATCTTGTAGGTACTTTAGCATCTTCTAGAGCGCCTTGTAAGGCAAGACCATTAATTACAGTGGCTAGCATACCCATGTAGTCACCTTGAACACGATCCATACCTTTACTAGCACCAGCAACTCCTCTAAAAATATTTCCACCACCAATAACTATAGCTACTTCTACATTTTTGTCTGTGATAGATTTAATGTCTTGTGCGTATTCAGCAAGTCTGTCAGGATCAATACCGTATTGGCGATTGCCCATTAATGCTTCGCCAGAAAGTTTAAGGAGAATTCTTTTGTATTTCATTGTTAGTTGTGACTATTAATAGTTTCCTTTTTTTAGGGAACAAGCGTTTAGCAAAACTACATAATTTTTTTCTTTTTAATTTGAGAAATTATGTAGTGTTTAATTAAAAAAAAAGCTCCTCTAAAAGAGAAGCTTTTTTGTGATAAGATATTTATTATCCTACAGATACACGTTTGAAATTTGTGATTTCAACATCTCCGTAAGAAGAAACGTATTTTGCAACGTTCATTTTTTCATCTTTAATGAAGTTTTGATCTAATAAACACTGTTCTTGATCTAAGGTTGTGTTATCAGAGATAAAACGCTCCATTTTACCTGGTAAAATTTTATCCCAGATTTGTTCTGGCTTACCTTCAGCTTTTAATTGAGCTTTAGCATCTTCTTCTGCTTGAGCTAAAACTTCTGGAGTTAATTGAGCCATAGAGATATATTTAGGAACATTTTTTAATGTTTTACCTAAACGCTCTAACTCTTCGTTATCTTTTTCTATAACTGCAATTCTAGCTTCAGTTTCAGAAGCGATGTATGCAGGGTCAAAATCTTTGTAAGATAATGTTGTTGCTCCCATAGATGCAACTTGCATAGCAACGTCTTTTACTAAAGTATCAGCGTTATCAACTTTTGAAGATAATCCTACTAAAGCAGCAATTTTGTTAATGTGAACATAAGACCCTACATAAGGAGCTTCTAATTTTTCAAAAGAAGTAATGTCTAATTTTTCACCGATAACACCTGTTTGCTCTGTTAACTTATCAGCAACAGTCATACCACCAAAATCAGCAGCTAAAAACTCTTCTTTAGTACTGTGGTTCATTGCTATATCAGCTAATTCGTTAGCTAAAGCAAGGAAGTTTTCGTTTTTACCAACGAAATCAGTTTCACATCCTAATACGATAGCAACACCTACAGTGTTATCATCGTTTACTTTTGCAACTGCAGCACCTTCAGATGAATCTCTGTCAGCTCTCTTTTCAGCTACTTTTTGTCCTTTTTTACGAAGAACTTCAATAGCTTTGTCAAAATCACCTTCTGCTTCAACTAATGCTTTTTTACAGTCCATCATTCCTGCACCAGTTGCTTGTCTTAATTTATTTACTTCTGCGGCTGTTACTTTTACCATAGCTTCTGTATAATTTAAAATTTAAAAAAAGTCGTTCAATTATTTTCTGCGAAGAAACGAACTAAACGACTTATTTTATGTTATGTAATAATTATTTTTTGTTTATTCTTCCTCTTCAGCAGTTGCTTTCTTTTTTGTAGCTGCTTTAGCTTTTGCTTTAGGAGCGTCATCAGATTTTGATGCGTCTTTTTCTGCTTTACGTTCAGCTAAACCACCTGAAATAGCATCTGCAACGTGAGATAATACTTTCTCGATAGATTTAGAAGCATCATCGTTTGCTGGGATTACATAATCAACTTGACGTGGGTCAGAGTTTGTATCAACCATTGCAAAGATTGGAATGTTTAATTTTTGAGCTTCTTTAATCGCGATGTGCTCACGCTTGATGTCTATAACAAATAAAGCTGCTGGTAAACGCGTCATGTCGCTAATAGAACCTAAATTCTTTTCTAATTTAGCACGTTGACGATCTACTTGTAAACGCTCTTTTTTAGATAATGAGTTAAAAGTACCATCTTTCTTCATTCTATCAATTGCAGCCATTTTCTTAACCGCTTTTCTAATAGTAACAAAGTTAGTTAACATACCACCTGGCCATCTTTCTGTGATGTAAGGCATGTTAATGTTTCCTGCTTTTTCAGCAACGATGTCTTTTGCTTGTTTTTTTGTTGCAACAAATAAAATTTTACGACCTGAAGCTGCGATTTTGCTTAACGCTTGTCCTGCTTCGTCAATTTTAGCTGCTGTTTTGTAAAGGTTGATAATATGGATACCATTACGCTCCATATATACATAAGGAGCCATGTTTGGATCCCATTTACGAGTCAAGTGACCAAAGTGTACACCTGCTTCTAATAATTCTTTTACTTCTGCTTTTGCCATTTTGTAATAGTTTACGTTCTGTTGAATTAGCAATGATTAAGTGGTCTTTTGAAAAAAATCGCCTTAAACATTTAGATGCTAAACTAAACCCTGACTTTAAAATCATGGGCAACAATAACTGGTTAAATGTTTTAATAATTGATTTGGGATTTTTAATAAATCCCAAACCAAGTTTTGAGTATTAACGTTTAGAGAACTGAAATTTCTTACGAGCTTTCTTCTGACCGAATTTCTTACGCTCAACCATTCTTGGGTCTCTAGTTAATAAACCTTCTGGTTTTAGAATTAATCTGTTTTCAGCATCAACTTCACACATAGCGCGAGATAATGCTAAACGGATTGCTTCTGCTTGACCGGTGATACCACCTCCATATACATTTACTGTAATATCAAAGTTGCCATCATTGTTAGTCATAGCTAAAGGTTGGTTTACTTTGTACTGCAAGGTAGCAGTAGGAAAATAAACAGCCATGTCTTTTTTGTTCACGGTCATGTTCCCTTTTCCTGGGGCAACATACACACGAGCAACAGCCGTCTTTCTACGGCCAATTTTGTGAATTACTTCCATTAATTGAATTCGTTTAAGTTAATTGTTTTTGGCTTTTGAGCTTCATGAGCGTGCTCTGTACCAACAACAACAGTTAGATTACGGAATAAATCTGCACCTAATTTGTTTTTAGGTAACATTCCTTTTACTGATTTTTCTACTAATCTTGCTGGATCTTTTCCAAACATTTCAGTAGCAGATAAACTTCTTTGACCACCTGGATAACCTGTGTGACGAATGTAAGTTTTGTCATTCCACTTGTTTCCTGTTAAGTTGATTTTTTCAGAATTGATAACAATTACGTTATCTCCACAATCAACATGTGGTGTGAAGTTAGGCTTGTGCTTACCTCTTAAAAGTTTTGCAACTTTTGAAGCAAGACGCCCTAGCGTTTGACCTTCAGCATCAACTAAAACCCACTCTTTATTTACAGTAGCTTTGTTTGCTGAAATCGTTTTGTAGCTTAATGTGTCCACACTTATTAATTTTTCTAATTAAACATTCCTCTCTTAAAAAGAGTTTGCAAATTTACGATTATATATTTGATTACCAAATAGTGAGTTAACTTATTTTTGATAAGTTTGTTAATATCTTTTATTCTACTTTTTTTGATAGCGTTTTTATCAATTAATTATTTGATATTTAATTGATCACGTCTTACTTGTGATTAAAGTCTATAGGTTGCTGCTTACTTTTTATTTGTTTTTTTTTATTGTTTAGAAGTCTCTTAAGTTTTACCAATTAAATTAATTGATGTTAGAATTGCTCTTTTGTGAGCTCCATATTTATAAAAGCTCCAACAAAATTTCCTTTTGATACAGCATTTGCTACAGATCGCATAGGAGAGCTGTTGTCTCCACATGCATAAATGTTTTCTTCTGATGTCTTTCCAAACATATCAACATCTATATATCCTTGCTCTGTTAATTTGCAGCCTAATGACTCTGGTATATTGCTATGCTGTGTAAAAGGAACAGCGCCATATACTGCTTCAAATTCCATTGTATTATTGTCTTTAAATACTATTTTTTCAATAGACCCATTTTTATGCATGATTTCAGTAATTTGTTTCTCAACAATATTTATATCATGACGCGCTAATTGGATTTTTTGTTCTGTGTTAAAGGTCGCTTTACCATTTGTACAAATGGTGATTTTGCTTGTAAGGTTATTAACTAAAGAAGCCAAATGAATTGCTTTTTCATCATTTGCTATTATAGCAGTATTTTTTCCTCTTAGTTCATAACCATGACAATAAGGACAGTGAACAACTGATATTCCCCAACATTCAGAAAACCCTTTAATTTTTGGCAAGTTGTCTTTAATACCTGTGGCAAATACTATTTTTTGAGCGCTAAATGTTTTTCCTGATTCGGTGTCAACCTTGTAAGTTTTATCAATCTTCTTGGTTTTTATAGCTTTATCGTTTAAGTATTCAACAGTTTTGTATTCGAGTACCTGTTTTTTAGCAATTGAAGAAATAATACTTGGTTTTACACCATCTTGTGTTATAAAGTTATGAGAATGTGGTGTTTGTCTATTACAAGGTAAACCACTATCAATGATTAAGACTTTTCTTAATGAACGCCCCAAAGCCATTGCAGCTGATAGACCAGCATAACTTCCTCCTATAATAATTACTTCAAATTTTTCTTCCATAATTGATTTTTTTAAATGCGACATAATCGCAATAGTGTTTTTTGCAAATATAGAAGCTTTTTGTATTATTGCAACAAAGTCGCAAAGAAATAATTATGAAAAGACGAAATACGCCATCAAAAGAAGCTGTACTATCGGTTTTAACGGCCTCAAAAAAAGCGATGAGTCAAGATGCTATTGAAAAAAAAATAGATTTAGACATAAATAGAGCTACTATTTATAGAGTGTTAAATCGCTTTTGTGAAGATGGTATTTTACATAGAATTGTAGCCGATGATGGTAAACAATATTTTGCTTTGTGTGTTAAATGTGATGATGATAAAAAGCCACAGCATCATTTTCATTTCCGTTGTGAGTCTTGTGATACTATTGAATGTTTACCAGTTCCTGTTCATTTTTCTTTGCCTGAAAATTATCATGTAGAGCATGTAAACTGTGTTTTAACAGGTACATGTAATGAGTGTTTAATTAGTGCTTAATTCCGTTTGGAATGTTTTGAAGCAATCACGCTGATAGCTACAATTTGAAATGCGTGAAACATCATAATTGGTAGTAAAATAACACCTAAAAAAGAAGCATTTTGAAATAGTATTTTCGAAAAAACCGTACCATGAACTAACGATTTTTTGGTGCCGCAAAATTGAGCAGTAATGCGATCTTCAATAGTGAAATTAAGTTTCTTACTTATGAATCCGATTAAGAAATACACGAGCCAAAATAATACAACAGCCAGTAAAAAAACGCCAATTAAGTTGATAATGCTTAAGTTGTCAAAAATGCGATCTAAAAAGGATTTTGAAAAGCTTTTATAGATAATTAATAAAATCACGCTTTTATCAAACAGCGTTATTTTTTTACTGTGTTTTAAAGCAAAAGCACCTAAAAATCGTCGTAATAACAAACCAAGAATAACAGGCGCTAAAATTTCCAAAAACAATTTTTGATAAACATCGATTAAACTATAATCGGTATTGGTAGAAGTCATAAAAAAACCAATCCAAAGTGGTGTGAGTACAACTCCAATTAATCCCGAAATACTCGCATTAAAAATTGCTGCAGGAATGTTACCTTTTGCAATAGAAACCATGACTACTGATGACGAAACGGTTGAAGGTAAAGCAGCCAAAAATAGAAAAGCTAACCACAACGATTTATTATCGGAAGAAATAAAAGGATGCACTGCCAGCACAATTAAAGGAAAAACAATAAACGTTGTACTTTGAATAAGCACATGTAATTTCCAGTTTTTTAAGCCTAATTTTATCTGTTCTGGGCTTAATTTTAATCCGTAGAAAAAAAAGATGAGTGAAATACCAATACTGCTCAGCGTGTTTAAAACTTTTGCGCTTTCGCCAGCACCCAAATAAGGATACACATATGCTGTTATAACAACAATTATAATAGCAAGAACAAACTTGTCTATTTTCAAATTATAAAAAGATTAAAAAATTAATGCGCCTCAAGCCAGTTGTTACCCGTATCCAACTCAACATCTAACGGTACAGCAAGTTTATAAGCGTTTTCCATTTCGGTTTTAATTAAAGTTGAAATGGTTTCCAGTTCTGGTTTATAAACGTCGAAAACCAATTCATCGTGTACTTGCAGTAGCATTTTTGTTTTGTAATTGCCAGCTTCAAGTTTGTTGTAAATGGCAATCATAGCGAGTTTAATAATGTCGGCAGCACTACCTTGAATTGGCGCATTTACCGCATTACGTTCGGCAGCACCACGCACCACAGCGTTTCTAGAATTGATGTCTTTTAAATATCTGCGACGGCCTAAAACGGTTTGCACATAGCCATGGTCGCGTGCAAAATCGACTTGCTTACTGATGTAATTTTTTAGCTTCGGATAGGTTTCGTAATACGTGTCAATTAACTCTTTGGCTTCACTACGAGACAAGTTAGTTTGATTGCTTAATCCGAAAGCAGAAACACCATAAATAATACCAAAGTTTACAGTTTTGGCGTTGCTACGTTGTTCACGCGTGACGTCTTCAATAGCCACATTAAACACTTTTGCAGCAGTCGAAGCGTGAATATCTTCACCGTTTTTAAAGGCTTCAATCATGGTTTCTTCTTCGCTTAAGGCTGCGATAATGCGCAGTTCAATTTGAGAATAATCGGCAGCTAAAAGGGTATAATCTTCGCTTCGCGGAATAAACGCCTTTCGCACTTGACGACCGCGCTCGGTACGAATAGGAATATTTTGTAAGTTCGGGTTGTTACTACTTAAACGACCAGTAGCTGCAACGGTTTGCATATAATCGGTGTGTACTCTTCCTGTGGCTTCTTCAACCTGAAGCGGTAACGCATCAACATAAGTGCTTTTAAGTTTGCTTAAACCTCTAAAATCAAGAATATTTTGAATGATTTCGTGGTCTTTAGCCAAATAACTCAATACGTCTTCTGCAGTAGAATATTGCCCAGTTTTGGTCTTTTTAGGTTTGTCAACCAACTTCATTTTTTCAAATAAAATAACACCCAATTGTTTAGGTGATGCAATGTTGAATTCTTCGCCAGCAGCTTCATAAATGCGCTTTTCAAGTGTGGCAATGTCGTTGTTTAGTTGCTCTGCAAGTGATGCTAAAAAGTCTTTGTCTAAATTAATACCTTCCAATTCCATAGCCGCTAAAACGCGCAGTAGCGGAATTTCAATCTCATCAAACAATTTTTGTGTGTTAGCTTCGCCTAATTCTTTTTCAAAATGTTCTTTAAGTTGAAGTGTGATATCGGCATCTTCTACAGCATATTCCGTTTGTTTATCTAAAGGCACATCGCGCATAGATAACTGATTCTTTCCTTTTTTACCAATCAAGGTTTCAATGGAAATAGGCGAGTAGTTTAAATAGGTTTCTGATAGCACATCCATGTTGTGGCGCATGTCGGGATTAATCAAATAGTGCGCTAACATGGTATCAAATAAAGGTCCTTTGACTTCAATATTGTATTTAGCTAAAACCTTGATATCGTATTTTAAATTCTGACCGATTTTCTGAATGTTTTCAGCTTCAAAAAACGGACGTAATTCTTCAATTAATTCTTGTGCTTCCTCTTTGTTTTCAGGAAACGGTAAATAGAAACCTTTACCAGTTTCCCAAGAAAATGCAATACCAACCAATTCGGCAGTTAACGGATTTAAACCTGTAGTTTCGGTATCAAAACACACCGAAGTTTGATTCATTAAATTTTTAATGAAGAGGTTTGTTGCCATACCAGAAGCGACGCTTTGGTAAAAATGGCTTGTGTTTTCTGCGGTTTTTCGGGTATGCGATGCTGAACTTGTTTCAGTATCTGTTTCATTAACATCGCCACCAAATAGAGAAAATTGTCCTGCACCAGCCGTTGAGGTTGTTTTTGGTTTTGCTTTTTCCTCTGTTTTCGATGTTGTTTCAGCAGTTACTTGAGTGTCTTCCGTAGCAAAAGTTTTTAAGAAGTTTTCAGTAAGTCGTCTAAACTCTAAATCTTGAAAAATGGTTTTAACCGCTTCAATGTCCGGATCGCACATTTCAAAATCTTTTTCATCAAATTCCACAGGAACATCAAGCATTATTGTAGCTAGTTTTTTCGATAGTAAACCTAATTCTTGATTAGCTTCTACCTTCTCCTTCATTTTCCCTTTCAGCTCGTGGATATTTTCAAATAAACCTTCCATACTTCCGTAGGCTTTCAAGAATTTTTTCGCAGTTTTCTCACCAACACCAGGTAAACCTGGGATGTTGTCACTCGCATCACCCATCATTCCTAAGAAATCAATCACCTGTAACGGGTCTTCAACTTCAAACTTTTTCTGTACTTCAGGAATGCCCCAAGTTTCGTAACCACCACCAAACGATTTTGGTCGGTACATAAAAATGTTTTCAGATACTAACTGCGCAAAATCCTTATCAGGCGTTACCATAAAGGTTTGGTAACCTTGTTTTTCAGCTTGTTTTGATAAGGTTCCTATAACGTCGTCGGCTTCATAGCCTTCCTTCACCATAATAGGAATATGCATCGCTTTTAAAATCTCTTGAATGTATGGTACGGCAACTTTTATGGCTTCGGGCGTTTCATCGCGATTGGCTTTGTAAGCCTCAAACATTTCCACGCGATCTGTACTTCCACCTTTATCAAAACATACAGCTAAATGGTCTGGACGCTCACGTTTTATAACATCTAAAAGTGAGTTCATAAAACCCATGATGGCCGACGTATCGATGCCTTTTGAGTTGATTCTTGGATTTTTAATAAAGGCGTAATACCCACGGAAAATTAAGGCGTAAGCATCGACTAGGAAAAGACGTTTTTGGTCTGACATGAGTTTGAATTTTGAAGTCTATAAAACTACAAAACTTAAACTTTGAAATAAAGTATTGTGTTGCTAAAATTAATTTTAATGAACATTTATTGTGTTAAATGTAATTCAATAAAAAAGAAAGCCACTCCCTACAGTGGCTTTCTGAAATAAAAGTAAGTTCCCTTATAAAAACTACTTACCTAATACGTTCTATTACTAATGCGGTTTCTTGACTTCCTGATGTTATGGATATGCTTGGTGAGACATTGTAAAACCTGACATCTAAAGTGTCTCCTGCATTTAAAGCTAAAACATTATCTAGTGTTCTTACAAAGTTTGCTGTACCTGTTTGATTATATCGCTTAAGCCTTACTCTTGTTCCGTTTACATAAATGGCTAATCCATATAAGTAAGTGCCACTAGAAACTCCATAAGTTCTACAAACGGTATTTACTCTATAATATCCATTTGTAGGTGCAATAAACTCATCATTGATAGTATCGAAATCAGCGTTGATGTCAAAGTCAATATTTCCAAAATTTAGTTTGGTGTAACCTGTATTAGAGATTGTTTGATTTGCACTTAAAGTAATTCTAGCTAATGAGAAGTTGGATATATTTGGACTTTGCAAACTAGATAAATCTACTGTTTGGTTAGTTTCTCCATCGTTTTCTAACGAAATTTCTAAAGTAGTACCATTAAGGTTAAAATTATCAATCGTTTGGTTGTCCGTGTTTAAAGAAGAAAGATCAACGGTTTGGTCAACTTCTCCGTCATTTTCTATAGAAAGCTCTAGTGTCGTGCCGTTAAGGTTAAAATTATCAATGGTTTGATTGTCGTTATCAGTAAAAAGTGAATTGATATTAACAAAGGTAAGTTGTCCGTTACCATCAGTACTTAATACTTGGTTAGATGTACCATCAATTAAAGGAAAAGCATATCCGTTAGATGAAGGATTCCTTATTTGAAATTCACTGTTGGTTCTTAATATGTTATTGTCAAATTCGCCATAAATTAGTGCGCTGTCAGAATCAGCAGCATTATTTTCTATGTATAACTTGTTATTTCCTGTTTCATAGTATCCAGATCTATAACCCAAAAAAACATTAGAGCTTCCATAGCTAAATCGGCCTGCATCATTTCCAATTATAGTGTTATAGCTTCCAGAAGTGTTTTCAGCTGAAGAATACGATCCAACAGCTAAATTTAAGCTTCCATTTTCATTTTTCAGAAGTGCATAGGTGCCTATGGCAGTATTGTAATCTCCTGTAGTGTTTAAGTTCAATGATTGATGGCCTAAAGCTAAGTTTGCAAATCCTAACGTATTGTTTCTTAAACTCAACCAGCCCATTGCTATATTTCCATCTCCCGAGGTGTTTGTATATAATGAACCATAGCCTATGCCAATATTCCAAAAACCATCAGTGTTGTTATTAAGGGCTTCAAAACCTATACCTACATTTTGATTGTTGCTCCCATCATCATTACTTCCTGCACCAAAACCCAAAAACACTGAAGAACCTGTCGAGTCAGATTTCCCATCAATGAGGTCGTCAATTTTTTCAACGTTACTTGCGCCAAAAGAGATCCAATTCATGGCATCATTATCCCAATAGTAAAACCCTTTTGTTGGTGCACCATTGCCAGTAATAAATACCAACATACCGTTTTGGTTAGCACCAACGCCAGTTGGGTATTCATCTAGCCTAGGGATGAGTAATCCGTCTTTTTCTGAAGCTATTGTACCAGCAGAAATATCTAATTGAGCATTAGGATTGGTATTGCCAATACCAATTTGAGCAATGGTGTACTGGCTAATCAAAACGAATAAAATACAAGACTTTAAAAGTTTCATACATATTTAATTTAGGGAAAGAAATAGGTAAAAAACTATAACTTTTTAGTTGAGGTATAAAACTAGTATCTATATAAAAACCAAACACCACCTATTTGGGTGGTTTTTAATATTTTATGGCTTCTCGTATTTTAATTAGCACTTCAGAACGGGAGTGGACATTCATTTTTTCGTAAATATTTTTGATGTGAGATTTAATGGTGTTAATACTTACAAAATGCTGTTCTGCCATTTGATTGTTGGTCTTGCCATGGTATATATCTATTAAAATATCAAACTCTTTTTGGGTAAGTGTGTCATTAATGGTCTTGTTTATTAGTTTAATTGAGAGTGATTTAGGTTTGTTAATTTTAGTATAGTTAGAAATAGCAATTTCAATAGCGGTAAATAAATCGGTTTCATCAAAAGGTTTTACAATATAGCCCATTGGTAGTGTGTGTTTTACCTTGTCTATGATTTCTTTGTTAGAGTAAGAGGTTAGGTATAAAAATGGAATTTGGTAATCACGATTAATAATTTCGGCAATCAGTATTCCATCAAGATTGTCTCCAAGGTTGATATCGAGTAGTATAATATTAGGTTGTGTGTTTTTTAGAGCTTCAATAGCTTTTCTCTTATTATGGGCTATGGCAGCAATGTTATAGTTTACACTAGTTAAAGCTTCTCTAATATCTTCAGCAATAAAAGGATCGTCTTCTACAATAAGCACTTTTACACTACTCATTTTTAATGGGTTTTTATATTAGGGATTTGAATGCTTATAGATGTGCCTTTTTCTGATGAATCTATATTTAAAGTTGCTTCAATTTTATCACTAAAAGCCTTAATAAGTTTAAAGCCTAAACTTGAAGAATCTTCAATTGAAAAATCATTGGGTAACCCAATTCCATTATCAGTTATAGTGAGGTTAAGTTGATTTTTATCTTCCTTTAAATCAATAGAGATTGTTCCAGAATTATGACCTTTAAAGGCATATTTTAAAGCGTTACTAATAAGTTCATTGATGACAAGACCTAGCGGAATAATTGTGTCAATATCAAGTTTTATAGGTTCTACATTTAGATTTAGTTGAATGTCTTTATCATTGACTCTGTAGTTTTTAATTAAACTATTAGCAAGCTTTTGAATATAGTCATCAGTTTTAACACCTATTAAATTAGTATCCTGATACAGGTTTTGATGTATAAGTGCCATAGCTTTAACTCGATTTCTACCTTCTTGTATGGCTTGTGATGCTTTAGGGTCTGTTATTTGGCGTTGTTGTAAGCTTAATAAAGATGAAATAACCTGAAGATTGTTTTTTACACGATGATGAATTTCTTTAAAAAGTACATTTTTATCCTCTAGGGCATTTTCTAAAAGTAATTTTTGCTTGGCGAGTTGTTGATTTTTTTTTCGGTTTTTGAAATAGAAAAAAGACAGTAGTAAAAGTAAAATCCCTAGGAAGGCAAGTACGATAACTAATAGTTTTTCGTTAGCTTTTTTTTGCTGAAGCTCACGTTCTTTTTTTTCGGTTTGGTAACTTGTCTCTAGATCATATACGGTTTGATCACGTTGTTTTTCTTTAGTTTCAACATAAATACTGTGGTACTTTTTTTGATAATCTATAGCTGTTTTGTAATCTTCAAAAGCGTAAAAATATTTTGAAAGCGCATCATACAAATTTCCTTTAGCTCTTAAAGCAGTAATATTATTGGCTTCAGTAATGGCACGGTTTACTTTTTGGTACATGCCAGTTGAATCTCGAAGCGCGGCTTTGGCCTCAATGAGATACATTAAGTTCTTTTCAGAATCAATATTATCAGGATGAATCTCAACTGCTTTTTCCAGATAAGGTATTGCCTCTTTGTACTGCTCTTGTCTTATAAATAGGTTGCCTAAGTTGGCATAAATGTTATAATTAAGCTCGTTATTTTTATTAATTTTCAAACTTTTAAACATTGTTAATTTCGCTTCTTCAAAGTTTTGAAGCGACGAATACACAGATCCTATATTAATGAGGCATTTTTTTTGAAGAATAGAGTCTTTGTCTTTTTTAGCTTTTTCGTAAGCCGTATTATAGTACTCTAGGGCTTTGTTGTAGTTGTCTGAAGTATGAAACATTACTCCTAGCGAGTGATAAATAGATGATGCGTAAGTGAGATTGTGTTTTTCACAAATAGCAATACCTTCAAAATAAAACTTACTAGCCAAGTCATAATTTCCTGTAACAATTTCATGATAAAGTCCTTGACTTTCAAGGGCTATGGCTTCACCTAAATAGTAGTTGTTTTCTTTAGAAAGTTTTTGAGCTCTTTTTGCAAATACCAATGCACTGTCATTCTCTTCTAATGTTAAACTCCAAGCAGTATCAATATAATCCTGTACTGTATTTTTATAGGATTTTTTGTTTTGATGTGTTTGTAAGCTGAAAGAGTTGCTACTGTAGAAGTAAACAAAAAAAATAGAGAATACGTAAAAAATATTTTTCAATAATGATCCGATTTTGAGATAGTTAATATACAGTTTTTTAAAATAAAGTTATGATTAATTGCACTTTTGGTAATTAATCAAAAGAGGATTAAGACAATCCCAATCAGATTTCTTAAATTTAGTTTTATTTTTTTACAAAAATCAGCATTCACGAATATGAGTTACATCGGTAATCCTTTTTATAATGTGTTTAATTCTCAAAAAAGCAACCAGTTTGCGGTAGCAAAAGCAAGCTATAAAGAGCGAATTAATAAACTTAACGCTC
The DNA here is from genome assembly GCF_048381695.1 of Corallibacter sp. Lineage (NCBI taxonomy): Bacteria > Pseudomonadati > Bacteroidota > Flavobacteriia > Flavobacteriales > Flavobacteriaceae > Corallibacter > Corallibacter sp. The sequence goes on from NZ_JBLXHI010000001.1 coordinate 503,665, forward strand.
TAAAAAATGCCATTGAGAATACCCATAAAGATGCTATAAGAGAGGCTATTTATGCTGATTTTAAGAAACCATACACAGAAACCGATTTAACTGAAATATATCCAGTAATTGGCGATATTAAGTTTGCCAAGCAGCAATTGAAATCATGGATGAAACGACAAAAAGTAGAAACACCTTTGGCGTTACTTGGTTCGTCTTCTTGGTACATATATGAGCCAAAAGGTGTTTGTTTAATTATTTCTCCTTGGAATTTTCCTTTAAATTTAACCTTTGGACCTTTGGTGTCAGCTATTGCAGCAGGAAATACAGTCATTATTAAACCGTCTGAAATGACGCCTCATATTTCCAAAGTAATGAAGGCAATTATTTCTGAATTATTTTCAGAAAATGAAGTTGCTTTAATTGAAGGCGGTGTTAAAACATCTCAAGCATTGCTAGAACTACCTTTTAATCATATATTTTTTACAGGATCTCCGCAAGTTGGTAAAGTTGTTATGAAAGCTGCTTCTAATCATTTAGCATCAGTTACATTAGAGTTAGGAGGTAAATCTCCTGCAATTATAGATGATACTATTGACTTAAAAACAGCAGTAAAAAGGCTTGTTTGGGGAAAGTTTGTAAACAATGGACAAACGTGCATTGCGCCTGATTATGTATTTATAAAAGCATCTATAAAAGATGTTTTTATAGCAGAAATTAGAAATCAATTACAAAAGTTTTATTCAACCAATGCAGAAACGTCTGATTCTTATTCAAGGATTGTAAATAAAAAACATTTTAATCGCTTGGTAAGTTACTTACAGGACGCCAAAAGGCTTAGTGCTACTATTGAAATAGGAGGGCAAACTAAACAAGACGACTGCTACATTGCTCCAACAGTTGTGTCTAACCTACCTGAAGATTCTTTGTTATTGCAAGAAGAGATTTTTGGGCCAATTCTACCAATAAAAATCTATGACAATATAGATGAGGTTATTACTTATATTAACACAAAAGAAAAACCACTAGCACTATATATTTACAGTAAACATAAAAGAACTATTGATAAAGTTATTAGTAATACGAGAGCTGGAACCTCATGTATTAATAATAATGTTGTGCAATACTCAAATCATAATTTGCCATTTGGCGGTAGTAATAATAGTGGTATAGGTAAGAGTCATGGTTATTTTGGTTTTCAAGAATTTTCTAATATGCGTTCTGTTATGAAACAACATAATAAAGGTTCTGTTGAGTTTCTATTCCCACCTTATACGACATTAAAACAAAAAATTGTGGATATAACCTTAAAGTGGTTTTAATTAGCAGATTTTTTCTCTTCTTGATTTTTTACCTCTGAATAAGAAAGCAGATTTATCAAAGTTATTTTGAATCAATAACTTTTTCTTTGTTGTATTACTTAATACTATGTCTTTGTTTAAAGATTTAATTTCTTTAATTACAGTTGTTGTATCAACATTAATAACAGCAGTAGTCTCGTTTGCTTTTTCTTGAGAAAACGCACTAAAAGAAACTGTTAAGAAAGCTATTATTGTAACTAAATTTTTCATGACGGACATAGTGTTTTTTAAATCCGAAACAAAGAAACAAAGCAAAGCTAGTTATGGTATAAAAAAATAGATGTAATGCAGGATTATTTGATGATTTGGGAGTTAAAACATAAAACATCGATAAAGTGCATTTTAGTTTTTTAAGTTATTAATAATCAGTAATATATTTATTTTTTTTAGATGACTGTATCACTTTTATAGATAAAATGCTTATTCTGTTTTAATAAAATGATTAGATGTTTGATTGGTATTCTCTCCATTTTGAAATTTCGTCATACTAAAACCGTTATGAATAGAATAACTTCCTGTTTCTCCTTGTTTGTTTACAGCAATGTACCCAACCTGAAAATCCTTGTAATTACTATTCGGTTTACTAACAATACGATTTATAGCTTCTTCACAAGCTTCTTGCGGCGATTTGCCTTGGCGCATCAGTTCAACCACCAGAAAGCTACCAACTGTTTTTACAACTTCTTCACCCAATCCAGTAGCTACACAAGCACCAATTTCGTTGTCTACAAATAAACCAGAACCAATTATTGGGCTATCACCAACACGACCAGCCATTTTATAAGCAAGACCACTTGTTGTACAGGCACCAGAAATATCGCCATTTTCATCAATAGCAAGCATACCAATAGTATCGTGATTTTCAATATTAATAATAGGTTTGTACTCGCTTTTTACTTTCCATTCCTCCCAAGCTTTTTTTGATGATTCCGTTAGCAAGTTGTCTTTTGGCATTCCTAATTCATAGGCATATTGTTCAGCGCCTTTTCCAGCAAGCATAACATGAGGTGTCTCTTCCATAACTTTACGAGCTACTGAAACAGCATGTACAATATTTTCAAGATATACTACTGAACCACAATTACCATGCTTGTCCATAATGCAAGCATCTAACGTTACGTGACCATCACGATCTGGTAAACCACCTTTTCCTACAGAAGTATTATTGACATCAGCTTCTTCAATCATACAACCTTTTTCAACGGCATCTAATGCAGAACCTCCATTTTTTAGAGTTTCCCAAGCTTTTGAAGTAGCATTAGGTACATTCCAAGTAGCAATAACTAATGGAAGTGATGCTTTTGGGGTTGCAACAACTGAAGTTTTTTCGGTTTTTGAATTCTCTTGAGCACATGCAATTATTGATGAACCAACAGTTAATCCAACTCCAGTAAGTGAAGCGTTTTTTATAAAGTGTCTGCGTTTCATTTTTTTAATGGTTATTATACGATTTTAGACTAATGAAAAATCTTTGATACTACTTTAAACTTAAAGAATAAGGCACAGCATCTTCTTGGCTTCCCCAATTTTTATTAGGTGTATTATTCATATCAAAACTAAAAATACCACCATTTTGAATATCTTCAAAAGATAAATAGTTTTTAGTGTAAGAGTTTTTATTGAGTGATGCAGATTTGATATAGAAATTTTTACTTGAATTGTTGTTGGCTTCAATATAAAATGTATTACCATTTTCAAGATGAAGCGTAGCTTTTTTAAACAACGGACTTCCAATTATGTATTGATCTGTAGCTGGAGCAACAGGATAAAAACCTAAAGCACTAAAAACATACCAAGCAGATGTTTGTCCGTTATCTTCATCACCGCAATAACCATCAGGTGTAGCGCTGTAAAGTTTATCTAATACAAGTCTGATTTTTTCTTGAGTTTTATAAGGTTTTTTTGCATAATTGTATAAATAAATCATATGCTGAATAGGTTGATTTCCGTGAGCATAATTACCCATATTTACAATTTGCATTTCTCTAATTTCATGAATAGTTCCGCCGTAATAAGAATCATCAAAATCTGGTGGCATAGTAAAAACACCATCTAACTGTTTAACAAAATTATCTTTACCTCCCATTAAATTAATAAGTCCTTGTACATCATGAAATACAGACCAAGTATAATGCAAGCTATTACCTTCTGTAAATGCATCGCCCCATTTTAAAGGATTGAAAGGAGACTGAAAAGAGCCGTCTTCATTTTTACCTCGCATTAAATTTGTTGACGGATCAAATACGTGTTTATAGTTTAGTGCTTGTTTGTAAAAACGATTAGCGATACTATCTTTTTTTAATTTTTTAGCCATTTGAGCGATTGTAAAATCAGCGTAGGCATATTCTAAAGTTCTAGCGACATTTTCATTTACTCCTATGTTGTAAGGTACGTAACCTAAATTGTTGTAATAATTTAAGCCCTCGCGACCAACAGAACTAGCAGGTCTGCCTGTTTCTATATTGGCGTTTTTTAAAATAGCCTCTAGCAAAGTGTCAACGTCTTTTTTATCAACATTGCCTTTTAAAAAAGCATCAGCTATAATAGGAGCAGAGTTAGAGCCAATCATACAATTACGATGACCAGGACTTGCCCATTCTGGTAACCAACCAGATTCTTTATACGTATTTGCTAATCCTTCCATGATGTGTTTGTTTAGCTCTGGATACATCATGTTAAAAAAAGGATAAACAGCTCTAAATGTATCCCAAAAACCATTGTCTGTAAACATATAGCCTAGCAATACTTTACCATTATATGGGCTATAATGAACTACGTTATTGTTCTCATCAAATTCATAAAACTTTCTAGGGAATAATAGCACACGGTATAGGCAAGAATAAAAAGTCCTGATATTATCTATATTATCATCTTCAATTTCAATTTTATTAAGTTCAGTTTCCCAAGCTTTTTTTGCTTTTTCTTTTGTGTCTTCAAAAGTATCATTACCAATTTCTCTATCTAAATTCAGTTGAGCTTGTTCAGGACTAATAAATGATGAAGCTACTTTTACATGTACAACGTCTCCCTTTGCTGTTTTAAAACCAATAATGGCACCAACGTGATTACCTTCGCTATCTGTTGTGTTTTTTTGTAGCGACCAGTTGTCGTTCCATGTATGGGTTATCTCAAAATCCTTGTCAAATTCAGCTACAAAATAGTTGTGAAAATTATTAGGAACACCGCCTGAATTATTTCTACAATAGCCAATTATTTTTCGTTTTTCAGGTATGATTTTAACCATTGAGCCTTTAAAAAAAGCATCAAGTATGATATAAGATGAATCGGCTTCTGGAAATGTAAATTTAAATTGAGCAGCACGTTCGGTTGGTGTTACTTCGGCAACAACATCATAATCTGCTAAGTATACTTTATAGTGATAAGGTGTTACTGTTTCTGCTTTGTGAGAAAACCAAGATTGACGTTCTTCTTCTTTGAATTTTAACTCACCTGTAGTAGCCATAAAAGAGAAGGCAGCATAATCGTTTATCCAAGGACTTGGTTGATGTGTTTGTTTTATACCACGTATTTTATTTTCATTATACTTATAAGTCCATCCATCTCCCATTTTTGATGTCATTGGTGTCCAGAAATTCATGCCCCAAGGAGTTGCTATTGCAGGATATGTATTTCCGTTGGATAGGCTGTATTTAGAGTCTGTGCCCATTAATGGGTTTACATGGTCTACTAAATAAGTTTTATCTTTTTCTAATGCTTTCTCTTTTACTATTTCTGTTTTGTTCTTGCAAGCTGAAAACAAAACAAATAGTAAGAAGATTAAAGTGTACTTATTCATAATTATTACTCATTTCAAAAATCAATTCGCCACCATTCATAATGTCTTGATGTGAAATTTGATTGTTAGTTAGTTCTTTTCCATTAATCAAAACGCGTTTTACATAAATGTTGTCTTTGCTTTGATTTTTTGCTGTAATAGTTAGTGTTTTTCCGTTGTCTAAATGAATTTTAGCTTCTTTAATAAGCGGGCTTCCTAATGCGTAGTTTGGCGATCCAGGAGTAACCGGATAAAAACCAAGGCTACTAAAAATATACCAAGCACTCATTTGTCCAGCATCATCATTGCCACATAACCCTTCTACACTTGGGCCGTACATAGTATCCATTATCATACGAACTCTAGCTTGTGTTTTTTCTGGATGCCCAGACCAATTATAAAGATAAGGCACATGATGCGAGGGTTCGTTACCATGTACATAATTACCTATTAAACCGTCTCGAGTTATGTCTTCATTTTTTTCAATGTATTTATCATTGAGCTCCATTGTGAATAAAGAATCTAAATGTTGTGTAAAACGCTCTTTTCCACCCATAAGAGCAATCATGTTATCAACGTTTTGAGGAATATATAAGCCATAGTTCCAGGCATTTCCTTCTATAAATCCTTGTCCGTGAGTGTCAAGAGGGTCAAATTCTTTTTTAAAGTCACCGTTAGATAATTTAGGGCGCATAAAACCACTGTTTTTGTCAAATACATTGTTGTAATACTCTGAACGGTTTTGATATTCGGTTTCTGTTTCAGAATCTGAAAGTTGTTTTGCCATTTGTGCTATGCACCAGTCGTTGTATGCATACTCTAATGTTTTTGATACCGAAGCGCCACTTTTATCTTCGGGTACAAAATGATACTTTTTATAATCTCCAATACCATCATAATAATCTACATTGGCAGTGTTTATAGATGCTTTTAGAGCGTGTTCTTTATTAAAATCTCCAACATTTTTTGCCATAGCATCTGCAATAACTGATGTTGCATGGTAACCAATCATGCACCAGTTTTCGTTTGCGTAATGACTCCAAATAGGAAGCATGTTATGAACACTCTGATCATGATGCGCCAACATGCTTTTTATCATATCGTTATTACGTTTAGGTTGCGTTATATTAAATAAAGGGTGTAATGCTCTGTAAGTATCCCATAGAGAGAAAATGGTATAGTTTGTGAAATTTTTTGATGTGTGTATGTTTTGATCCAATCCACGATATTGACCATCAACATCTTCATAAACAATAGGGGATAAATTTGTGTGGTATAAAGCTGTGTAAAAAGTAGTTTTTTCAGCTTCAGTAAGGGTTTTTATTTCAATTTTAGAAAGTTCATTATTCCATTTTTCGCTGGTTTCTTCATAGGTTTTGTTAAAATCCCAATGTGGAATTTCAGCAGTTAAATTTTTCATGGCTCCAGCCGAGCTTACACTAGATAACGCAACCTTCAGTTTTATTTGCTCATCTTCTTGCGTGTCAAAATTAAAGTAGGCACGAATATTTTTCCCAGCCATTTCAGGAAAGTTTTCAGATTGATGAAACTTTCTGTAGAAACCATCATAGATAACGTTGTCATATTTTTTATGGCCGTAGCTTTTAAATGGTTTTGAAAAAGCAATTGCAAAAAACACTTTTTTATCACGAGCCCAACCTTTGGTTTGACGATATCCTGTTAATGTAGAGTCGTTTTCAACACGAATAAAGGTCCATACATTTTTATTGTCATGTTGATATACATTGTACACCATATCTAAAACAATATGTGCATTGTCAGACTTTGGAAATGTATATTGATGAAAACCAACACGCTCACTAGCTGTAAGTTCAGCTTTAATTCCGTAGCTGTCTAAATCAACTTTGTAATAGCCAGGAGAAGCTTCTTCGTGATTATGTAAAAATGTAGAATAAAATCCTTTGTCTCCTTGAGAAGTTTTTAATGGGTCTAAAACTAGCTTTCCTGTAGTTGGCATAATTAGTAAGTCACCTAAATCAGCATGTCCGGTGCCACTAAAATTAGTGTGAGAAAACCCGATAATTGTAGAGTCTTTATGTTGATATCCAGCGCAGTATTCGTAAGTTTTAGGGTTGTACTTTCCTTCCTTAAACATTACTTGAAAATTTGTTTGAGGACTTAATTGCACCATGCCAAATGGAGCCGTCGCACCAGGAAAAACATGCCCCATTTTACTAGTTCCTATAAAAGGGTTAACATATTGGGTATAATACTTTTTTTGAGACTGAGAGTTTGTTTTCTCTATAGGTTTTGGTTTAGAGTTCTCCTTACAACCAAAACTTATAATAAGTATAAGTACTAAAAATAGATTACGCATGTTGAGTTTTTTTAGAGTTTTTATATCCATAATATAAAATATAGGCATAAGCACAAATGACCAATAATAGAGCCGTTTTAAAGCCAATGTTGTCTGTCAGAAATCCGTAAGTTGGTGGAATAATGGCACCACCAACAATGGCAGTACATAAAAGACCTGAACCTTTAGGTTTTAATGATCCAATTCCGTCAATAGCTAATGTGAAAATGGTAGGGAACATAATAGAGTTAAATAGTCCTACAGCTAAAATGCTCCACATAGAAATCAATCCTGTTGTACTTATTGAAATTACAATTAATGTAATGGCACATGTGGCAAAAATACCAAGGACTTTGCCAGGGTTGATGATTTTAGTTAAATATGATCCGATAAAACGTCCTATCATAGCTCCAGACCAATAAAAGGTCACAAATACACCAACAACTGCTTTGTCATCTTTGTCAGTGAGCCCTGAATTTAAAATGCTTTCAGCAATAGATTTCATGATGTTGTTTTCTTTAATAACCAACACAAGATTCATGTCTAGAAAATAATTTACCAAATAACTACCAATTGCAACTTCAGCACCTACATAGCAGAAAATACCAAACACACCAAGCATGAGGTTTTTTTGTTTTAAAGCATCTTTATAAGTGCCGGTTTCAGTTTCACTAATAAGTTTAGGAAGTTTTGCAAAAACAAAATAAATAGCAATTAAAGCAATAAAAATAGCAAGCCAGATAAAGGGTTTTTGTACAGCAGATGCTTCAGCAATTAAATATTGCTCTTTTGCAGAGTCAACTAAAGCATTTATTTCGTCTTTAGTTTTTATTTTATCGCTTAAAATAAACAAAGCTCCAATGGCTGGAGCTATAGCAGTACCTAATGAGTTAAAAGCTTGTGATAAATTTAATCTGCTAGAAGCGCCATCTTCACTACCAAGTACGGCAACAAAAGGGTTTGCTGCTACTTGAAGCACAGTTATGCCGCCAGCTAAAATAAAGTAGGCAAGCATAAAAATACCAAACTCACGGTAAGCCGCTGCTGGATAAAATAGTAAACAACCTAATGCCATTGTAAATAACCCTAATATGATTCCGCGTTTGTATCCTATTTTAGAAAGAATGTAACTAGCAGGAATAGATAGTAGAAAATAAGCTCCAAAAAAGGCAAATTGTACAAGTCCTGCTTGAAAATAAGAGATCGTAAACAATTCTCTAATTCTAGGAATAAGGGAGTCTACTAATACCGTAATAAAACCCCAAAGGAAAAATAATACAGTAAGTAATATAAACGAGGAACGATAGGATTTTTGTTGGTTCATAATGTGTTTTTAGTTAGCTTTTAGTAAAAAATAGTAGACTAAATTAGGTAAATAACCATTACTTTTTTGTTAAAAAAGTTGATTGTATAGGTTGTGTATAGGTGTTTTATTATTTAATAATGATTTCATCAGCAAATAGCCAGCTTCTTCCGTCATGTTCGTGACCTAAATGCCATTCTGGGAGTTCGCCTAGTGTTTTGGCTTTTATTTTTATGTAGCGCGCTTCACCTAGTTTTGATACAGACATGTTCTCTATTTTAACTTCGTCTGTTTGTTGTGGTTTTTCAAAATTCCAGTCTGTTTTTTTTGTGAATAAAACACCATCTTTAGATGTTGATATTTCAGCTTTAACAGGCAGGAATATCCAACTTTTTTGATCTCTTAAAAAGTTTACAGAAATATTATAGATTGGTTTTATTTTTCCTAAATCTATGGTTACTATTAAATCAGTATTATGATATCCTTGCCAAGTACCAGTTCTAAAATCTTGAGTTCCAAGAATACCATCAATTAAGGCATCATTACCACCACCATTGTATTGGTTGGCGTATTCGGTTTCAAGTGTAATAGAAAGGTTAGGGTCTATTTTATAAAACTTGGTTTCAACCGTTGCGCTTTTGATTTTGTTTTTTTCTGAATACACTTTCAAGTTTGTAGCTTCTGAAATTGTAAAAGGCGCATCGTATAATTTGAAATCTTCATCATTCAAACTATAAAAAATGGAAGTGCTTTTATCAACATTTTCTAGAACAACTTCGGTTTCACCTTTAAAAGCGACATCACCTTTTGCAATAAAAGGCACAGGAACAACGAGATGTTCGTCAATGCTTGTAGTAGGTTCTTGTCCTTCTTGACTTCCCCAAACAGCTGGGTTATCAGTCATTTTAAATTCTAATGTGCCACCTTCTGCAATTTCTTTGTGATAAATAAATGTTCTGTCAAGCGATTTTCCGTTGAGGTAAACATGCTTAATGTAAATGTTTTTGTCACTTAAATTGGTAGCAATAACATTAAATTGCTTGCCATTTTCCATATTGATTGTGGCTTTGTCAAATAAAGGTGTGCCAATAATGTATTGATTACTTGCTGGAGTCACAGGATAGAATCCCATTGATGAAAACACATACCAAGCACTCATTTGTCCACAATCTTCATTACCCGAAATACCATCAGGTGTGTTAGTGTATAATTCGGTTAAAATTTGGTGAACACGTTCTTGAGTTTTATGTGGCTTATTTACAAAATTATAAAGGTAAGCCATGTGGTGACTTGGCTCATTACCGTGTGCATATTGACCAATGAGACCTGTGATATCTACTTGATGACGTCCAGAAGTTTTGTCATTGGCAGTAAATAACGTGTCTAATTGGGTTTCGAGTTTATCTTTTCCGCCTAATAAGTTCATAAACCCAGAAATATCTTGCGGCACATAAAAACTGTATTGCCAAGAGTTAGCTTCGGTATAATTGAAGTTCACTTCATAAGGATCAAAAGGTGCAAACCATGTATTTCTAAAACGACCACGCATAAATTTGGTTTCTGGGTCGTAACTGTTTTTATAATATTGCGCGCGTTCCGTATAAGTTTTGTAGTCTTCGGTTTTGTTCATGGCTTTTGCCATTTGAGCAATGGTCCAGTCGTCATAGGCATATTCCAAAGTTTTTGAAACCGATTCGCTTTCTTCTTCCACAGGAATAAATCCAAATTCTTTATAGCTTTTCAATCCTAACTTGTCTCGTGTCGCACTGTGCTTCATGGCTTCAAAAGCTTTTTCGGTGTTGTACCCACGAATTCCTTTTAAGTAAGCATCAGCAATTACAGGAACTGCGTGATAACCAATCATACAACCCGTGTAATTAGCGCTTAAATCCCAAATTGGCATGATGCCGCCTTCGTCATATTTTGCTAAAAATGTATTGATGAAATCGTTCGTTCGGTCTTCTTCAATAATGGAATAAAGTGGATGTGCTGCACGATAGGTATCCCAAAGTGAGAACACTGTGTAATACTCAAAATCTTTAGTTTTATGAATTTCCAAATCCATACCACGATATCTTCCATCAACATCTTGATATAAGTTTGGAGCAATCATGGTGTGATATAATGCCGTGTAAAAGTTGGTTTTGTAGTCATTATTTGTGCTTTCAATCACAATTTTTTCTAGTTGCTGCTCCCAAGTGTTTTGAGCTTCGGTTTTAATATCGTCAAAGGTTTTGTCTCCTATTTCAGTTTCCCAATTACGTTTTGCACCAGCTTCATCAACTGCTGAAATACCTATTTTAATATAAATAGGATCATTGTTCGGGTTTTTGAATTTTATTGCTGCCTTTTTGCTTTGGTATTTGTAATTTTTAGAAACTTCGGTATCATTTTCAACATAAGAAATACTTTCAATAGGTTTTGAAAAATGCATGTCAAAAAACAAACGTTGGTCTGTTGCCCAAGCTTTGGAATGTCTATAACCTTTAATCGATTGACTATCTACCATCTGAATTTTATGGTCCAAAAGTTGGTCGCGATGGTCTAAATCTAAAATCACATATTGATTTTCAGAAGAAGGAAATTGGTATTTATGTATGCCACTTCGTTTAGAAACGGTCAGTTCTACATCAATTTCTGTAGAATCTAAATGTACTTTATAATAACCTGGTTCAGCAATTTCGTTGTCATGAGAAAAATGTGCTCTGTAACCTGATTTTCCGTTAGCTCCATTGTTAAAAGCAACCTTGTCTGTTGGCATCAATAAAATGTCACCATAGTCAGAAACTCCTGTTCCGCTTAAATGTGTATGCGAAAAGCCATAGATATATTCATCTGAATAATGATAACCAGAGCAACCATCCCAACCATCAAGTCGCGTATCTGGCGACAGTTGCATCATACCAAAAGGCATAGTTGCTCCAGGATAGGTATGACCATGACCACCAGTACCAATAAACGGATTAACATATGAAATTAAAGATTTGTTTTTTTGAGCAGGCGTAGAAGGCGAAGGTTTCTTGCAGCCAGTAATTGATAAAATCGTAATAAATAGAGGTAAAAAATGAAGTTTCATTAAAAATAGATTGCTAAATTTAAAGCATCTAATATACTAAAATGCTAACCAAGAATTTTTTTGTTTCTATTGTTTTTCTGATTTTGATTTTTAATTGCGATCAAAAACCTACAGAAGTTGTTGCTTCTCAAATAATTCCCGTTCCTAATCAAAAGGTTGTAAGTGAATCATATTTTATTTTAAGCAGCAATACAGGGATGCAATATGATGTTGCATTTAAGACATCTGCTGATTTTTTAAAAACATTTATAGAAGAAGGTAGTTCTATAAAAATTAAAGACAACAATGATATCACATTTATTAAAGATGAAAATATCAAAAACCCTGAGGGATATCAGCTAGAGATAACTCCTAGTCAAATCACTATTAAAGCAAAAACAGATCAAGGTGCTTTTTATGCTGTGCAAACTTTAAGGCAATTATTACCTGTTGGTTTTGAAAATGGTTCTTTTGCAAGCAGAGAAATAGCAATACAGTGTTTGAAGATTGAAGATGCGCCGAGATTTCAGTATCGAGGTATGCATCTAGATGTTGCTAGACATATGTTTTCAGTAGAATTTATCAAAAAATATATTGATGCTTTGGCGATGCTAAAAATGAATACCTTTCATTGGCATTTAACAGACGATCAAGGTTGGCGCATAGAAATAAAAAAATATCCCAAATTACAGGAGATATCAGCTTTTAGAGATGAAACCTTGGTAGGACATTTTTCTGATCAACCCTCAACTTATGATGGCAAGCGCTATGGTGGATTTTACACACAAGAAGACATCAAAGATATTGTGGCTTATGCTAAAAACCGACATATAACAGTGATTCCGGAGATTGAAATGCCTGGTCATGCACAAGCAGCTATTGCAGCTTACCCCGAATTAGGTTGTCGTGAAGATTCTATAAAAGTAGCAAAAACTTGGGGTGTTTTTGATGATATTTTTTGCGCCGGAAAAGACGAAACATTCCTGTTTTTACAAGATGTTTTAGATGAGGTTATCACATTATTTCCAAGTAAATATATTCATATTGGTGGCGATGAAGCGCCAAAAACGCATTGGAAAACATGCGAGGCTTGTCAAAACCGAATTAAAAAAGAAGGATTAAAAGACGAGCACGAGCTGCAAAGCTATTTTATTCAGCGTATAGAAAAATATCTAAATAATAAAGGTAAACAAATCATTGGTTGGGACGAGATTTTAGAAGGCGGATTAGCGCCTAATGCCACAGTCATGTCATGGCGAGGAACCAATGGTGCGGTTGAAGCTGCCAAACAACATCATAACGTTATCATGACGCCAACTAGTCATTGTTACTTTGACTACTATCAATCAACAAAACCAGATGAACCACTAGCTATTGGAGGCTATTTGCCGCTAGAAAAAGTATATAGTTTTAATCCTATTCCAGAGGAATTAAATAAAGATGAGTCGCAATATGTTTTAGGTGTTCAAGGGAATTTATGGACCGAATATATTCCTAAAGAAAGCCAAGTTGAATACATGGTGTTTCCAAGGGCTCTTGCCATGAGTGAAATAGCGTGGAGTAAACTAGAAAATAAAAACTATGAAGATTTTGTATCAAGAGTAGAAGCTTTTAATAAGCGTTTGGAAGCGTTGGAAATTAATTATGCCAATCATTTATACGAGGTAGAAGGTGAATTGATTTCAGAACAAGGCATACCTTCTTATAAATTAGAAACATTAATTAAAGATAAAATTATTCGGTTTACAACAGATGGTTCTTTGCCAACACAAGAGTCACAGGTTTATAAGAAACCTATTCCTTTTACAGAAGATATGAGCATAACAGCTGCTGTTTTTAAAGAGAAAAAGCAACTGGGAACAACATTTACCGAAACCTTTAATTATCACAAAGCTGTGGGTAAAAATATCACCCTAAATCCTGATCCCAGTAAAGTGTATTCAGGCAGTGGAGCTCAAGGTTTAATAAACGGTATTTCAGGAAGCGATTCGCGTTATGGCGATAAAGAATGGTTAGGGTTTTGGAGCGATGATGTAGAGATAACTATTGATTTAGGCCAAGCGATGGGAATTAATTCAATTAAAACACGTTTTTACAACGAGCAAGGACAATGGATTTATGCGCCAAAAGAAGTTTACCTTAAATTTATTCTTCATGATGGAAGTATCGTAACTGATAAAAAAACACTACAAGCTCAAGATGAAACCCTTGTTAATTTAGACTATGAGTTTATAAAACCAAAAAAGTTGGATATTAAAGTGAAGTCAATTACTTTGAAAATTCCAAATTATGGCGTTATTCCAGAAGGAAGGCAAGGTTCAGGAAATAAAGCGTGGACTTTTATTGATGAAATAATAATTAATTAAAAAAAGAATGTTGTTAGAAATCTGTGCCAATTCCTATCAATCGGCTGTAAATGCTCAAATAGCAGGAGCACATCGTATTGAATTGTGTAGTGAATTGTCTTTAGGTGGTATCACACCAAGTTACGGACTCATCAAAGAAGTTGTTGAAGTTTTAAATATTCCTGTTTTTGTATTGATTAGACCACGAAGTGGTAATTTTTGTTATTCTGATGCAGAATTTGAAATCATGAAACAGGATATTCAAATGTGTAAAAACCTTGGGGTTAAAGGCATTGTGTCAGGTGTTTTAAACGAGAATTCTACTATAGATTTAAAACGCACTGAAGCACTAATAGCATTATCCAAACCGCTATCGTTTACATTTCATCGTGCCTTTGACTGTGTGCCGAATCCAGAAAAATCAATAAAAGAATTAATGAATTTAGGTGCTGATCGTCTTCTAACTTCAGGGCAACATCCTAAAGCTTTAGATGGTATAGAATTACTTAAATCCTTAAAAAAACAATCCGAAGGAAAAATAAAAATTCTTGTAGGAAGTGGAGTTAATGTTGAAAATGTCGCCGAATTTAAAAAAGCAGGATTTGAGGAAATTCATACTTCGGCTTCAAAAGTGATTGCTATAGAATCTTCAGTGTTCTTTGGTGAAAATCCTCAAACGGTATCAGATGTAGATACAATAAAAACTATTCAAAAAATTATCCATACATGAAAACAAGATTCTTAATAATCTTTGCTGTTGTAGTAAGTGCTTGTAAACCGCAAATTAAACCCATTGGAAATACCGATGTTGAGGTTTTTAATAATACCAACTTGTATTTTGATGTGGCTTTTAAAAACGATTCTATTAAAAAATCGGATAGTATTTTACGGTTAGATGCTGGTCGCGTATTACTTAAAAAAGTGACATTGCCAACATACAAGCTTCAACCTAAAGTTGTTGCGGATGTCACACTAACATCCAACGGTGATCCTTGGGACAAATCAGGTTCTTTGTTTGTTGTTCCTGCTTCTGCAGATTTAAGCCTTTTAGATTTAGAAAATAAAACACTTAAAAAAGAACAGTTTACAGATAGTTTTCCTGGTATTAAAACAGCAGTAATTGGTGATAAAACCTATCAACCTAATATTGAGCTCTTACGCTTTATGACACCTTTTGGTATTGGCTTTTTTAATGAAGATAAACGTGTAGAAGCTTTAAAGCCTGTTTACATCCCAAAGTGGGAAGAACAAGTAACATGGCAGCAAGATATTACCCAGTTATTGCCACTTCTTGAAAATGAAGTTTACATAGGTGTTTTTATTGATACGTGGACTAAAGAAGGGTATAACATTTCGGTTAATTTACATTTTGAAGAAAGCACCATTCCTAATCATACAAAAAAGAAACAAGGTGTTATCCCTGTAGTTAATACAGCAAAATATGCTGCAGATCAAAAATTTTATGATGCTTTTTCAAGAGGTAATTTAAAAATTGAAATTCCAACAGATAAAATCCTGAAAAATGCCACGTTGTATTACATAACTACTGGTCATGGCGGACATGCAGAAGGTGATGAGTTTACCAAAAAAGAAAATATCATTAAACTCAACGATTCGGTTATTAAACAATTTGTTCCTTGGCGTGACGATTGCGCTAGCTTCAGGCGTTTTAATCCAACTTCAGGTGTTTGGATGGAAAAAGCTACTTGGAAAGGTGAAGAAATAGAAGAACGTATTGCTTCATCAGACTACTCAAGATCAAATTGGTGTCCTGGAAGCGATGTGAAACCTGAGGTGATTTCTCTTGGAAACCTAGAAAAAGGAACGCATATTTTTGAGTTTGCAATTCCTGAAGCACAAGCCTTGGAAGATGATAAAATTAATTATTGGATGGTTTCAGCATATTTAGTTTACGATGAGTAATTTCTTAAAATGTTCTTTGGCTATTTTTGCCTTTATGGTTTTGCATGGTTGTCAAGATAAAAACCATGTGCCAGAAACCATTTCTTTAAACTCTAATTGGCAATTTAAAGCTGAAAATACTACCAATTGGTTGCCAGCTACTGTTCCTGGAAATGTGTTTTCAGATTTGTTGCAACACAATAAAATTCCAGACCCATTTATTGGTAATCATGAAGAGGATGTGCAATGGGTTTCACAAACCAATTGGGAATATAAAACCAATTTTAAAGTTACTCCTGAAACTTTAAAGCGAAAGCACATAGTGTTGAATTTTGAAGGTTTAGATACGTATGCATCTGTGTTTTTAAATGATAGTCTTATCTTAAGAACCAATAATGCATTTCGTGAGTTTTCGGTAGATGTTAAGCCGTTTTTAAAAGCTAAAAATAACTTGCGAATTCTATTTGAAAACACCTCAAAGCATGAAGCGGAAGCTAAATCAAAATTGCATTACACATTACCAGAAGGAAACAGAATTTTTACCAGAAAAGCACAATTTCAATACGGTTGGGATTGGGGACCAAAACTCAATGTAAGTGGGATTTGGCGAGATGTGAAATTACAGACTTGGGATGATTTTAAAATAAAAGGAATTTATATTAAACAATTACAACTGAATGACTCAATAGCTAAGCTTAATGCCAGTTTTGATTTAAGAACATCCATTGCAAATTTTGATTATGATTTATATCTAAATGATTTATTAGTCGATTCTGGCAGTATGAGCCATAAGGATATTGCTCAATTTGAATTTAATATCAAAAATCCAAAGCGTTGGTGGCCTCATAATTTAGGAAAGCCTTATTTGTATGATGTAAAAGTGGTTGTAAAAGACGGAGAAGCTATTTTAGATAGTGTTTCTAAAAAAGTAGGTTTACGAACGATTGATTTGGTTACTGAAAAAGATAGCTTGGGCGAATTGTTTTATTTTAAGGTTAATGATGTTCCGGTATATGCCAAGGGAGCCAATTACATTCCACAGCATAGTTTTCAAAGTCAAGTCACTAACAAGCATTATGAGCAGTTGTTGAATGATGTTGTTGATGCTAATATGAATATGCTTCGTGTTTGGGGTGGCGGCATTTATGAGAATGATGTGTTTTATGATTTATGTGATGAAAAAGGCATTTTGGTTTGGCAAGATTTCATGTTTGCATGTGCGATGTATCCAGGTGATGATGCATTTTTAGAAAATATACAGCAGGAGGCTATTGATAATGTTAAGCGTTTGCGAAACCATCCATCTATGGCGTTATGGTGTGGTAATAATGAAAGCTCTGAAGGTTGGCATCGTTGGGGCTGGCAAGCCGATAGAAGTGAAGCCGAAAAAAGTGAGATTTGGGAAAATTATTTAAAGGTTTTTGATTCTATTTTGCCAAGAGTAGTCAAGCAGTTTTCAAGCACCAATTATTGGGAAAGTTCGCCAAAGTTTGGTCGTGGTAACCCAAAATATGAGTTTGAAGGCGATGCCCACGATTGGTGGATTTGGCATGATGGTTATCCGTTTGAGCATTTAGAAACACATGTGCCACGATTTATGAGTGAGTTTGGCTTTCAAAGTTTTCCAAGTTATGAAGTGATTAATTATATCAATCAAAATGATACGCTAAACATTACTTCAAAAGCATTTAAAAATCATCAAAAGCACTCTAGAGGATTTCAAATCATCGATGCCTATATGCAACGGGATTTTCCTGTTCCTGATAATGCAGAAGACTATGTGTATGTGAGTCAGTTGTTGCAAGCTTATGGTATTACCAAAGGTATTGAGGCGCAACGCCGTGAAAAGCCTTATAATATGGGAACATTGTATTGGCAGCTAAACGATTGTTGGCCTGCTGTTTCGTGGTCTAGTATTGATTTTTTTGGAAACTGGAAAGCCTTGCATTACAAGGCAAAACGTAGTTTTGAAAATGTATTGATTTCTTCAAAATTAGAAGGAGATGATCTTAATTTGTTTGTTGTAAATGATAATTATAAATCGCTTTCAGGTGTTTTTTCTGTTAAGATTATGGACTTTTACGGTACTAAAATTTGGGAAAGCGCTTCGGTAATTGATGTGCCAGAAAACTCAAGTAACTTGATATATGAGATTCCTTTAAAAAACAAAAATATAGCATTTAATGACGTGGTAATTGTTACTGAATTTAAAGATTATAAATCATACTTTTATTTGGAGAAACCTAAAGATTTGAATTTAGTAAAAGAAACTATTCAGAAAAAAATACTTAAAGTAGATGAAGGTTTTGAAATTGTTTTGCAAAGTAAAGCGCTTCAAAAAGATGTGTTTTTATTTTGTAATGAAAAAGGACGCTTTTCCGACAACTATTTTGACTTGTTGCCAAATGAAGAAAAACGCATTGTGTTTAAAACACAATCAGCCTCATTAAGCAATCTTAAAATTAAAACTTTGAATCAACTTTAACAAGATGTTAAAAGACCTTGAGTTTTTAACAGTTATCTTTGTTGCATGATAAACATACTTTATGTCTCGTTGGGTTATTAGACTAATCATACTATCTGTTATTATTCTTATAGCAGAAATTTATGCATTTCAAGCTTTAAAAACAGTAACCAAAAGCCGCGTTATACGTTGGGTTTGGTTGGGAGTTTCTGCTTTGGTATATATCAATTTAATTTACGTTATTTTTTCAACCCCAAGAAGTATGGGGCAAACATTACAATTTCAGTATGCTGTTGGGTTTATGTTGACTATATTAATTCCTAAAGCGGTACTAATTTTAATGATGTTTGGAGAAGACGTTGTGCGAATTATTCAAAAACTGATATCGTTTTTTATGCCAGGAGAAACCATGCCTCTGGCTAGTAGGCGTGCTTTTGTGGCTAAATTAGCCTTAGGGCTTGCTGCTATTCCGTTTGCAGGATTCATTTATGGTATTATTCAAGGACGATACAACTATAAGGTTTTAAAATATCAATTAGAATTTGATGATTTACCAGAAGCTTTTGATGGATTTACTATAACGCAAATAACTGATATTCATTCCGGTAGTTTTACTAATAAAGAAAAAATACAGTATGGTGTAGATTTAATTAATGAGCAAAAATCTGATTTAATGCTTTTTACAGGTGATATTGTAAACAATGTTGCGTCTGAAATGGATGATTGGATTGATGTTTTTAAAGTGTTAAAGGCGCCTTATGGTAAATTTTCTGTGCTAGGAAATCATGATTATGGTGATTATGTTGATTGGGAACATCGTGTAGATAAGATTAAAAATTTTGAAGCAGTTAAAGATATTCATCCTAAAATAGGTTTTGACTTATTGTTAAATGAACATCGATATATTGAAAAAGATGGCCAAAAGCTAGCTTTAATTGGTGTTGAGAACTGGGGAAAAGGTTTTAATCAAGCTGGAGATCTTGAGGTTGCAACCAAAGGAGTTAGCCAGAATGATTTTAAGATTTTAATGTCGCATGATCCTTCTCATTGGGAATATAAGGTGAAAAAAGACGATTTTAATTACCAGCTTACCTTAAGCGGACATACTCATGGTTTGCAAATGGGTATTGAGATACCAGGCTTTTTTAAATGGAGTCCGTCGCAATATGTATATAAACAATGGGCAGGATTGTATAAGGAGTTTGGTCGTTATATAAATGTAAATCGAGGATTTGGCTATCACGCATTCCCAGGACGTGTTGGTATATGGCCAGAAATTACTGTTATTGAACTAAAAAAAGCAACTAAAAACGTTTAGTTGCTCTTCAACCTATTTTATTATTAAGAAATTGCGTATTTTTATAAATAGCACATTGCTAGATGGGTATAATTAGGCTGTCAAATAAGAATAATAAATAAATGCGTAGGTTTGTATTACTACATTTGGCTTAAAACTTTAAAGTATGTCAAAATTTGGAGATTTAATAGATGTAAATATTCCTGTTCTGTTAGATTTTTTTACAGAATGGAATGAGCAATCAAAAGAAATGCATGCTGTGTTGCGAGATGTAGCTGCTGCACTTGGAGATAAAGCCAAGGTTATAAAAATTGATGTTGACAAAAACAAAGAACTAGCAGAAGCACTTCGTGTAAAAGGTTTACCAACATTAATTATTTATAAAAATGGCGAAATGAAATGGCGTCATAGTGGTGAACAAGATGCTAATACGCTTATAGGTATTATTCAGGAGTACTTGTGATAGCTTTAAAGGCATAACCTTTTTTACTATAATATTCTAAAACTTTAGGAAGTGCGTACATCATATTTTTTGATGCTTTAACACTATCATGAAACACAATGACACTTCCGTTTTTAGCGGTGTTTGTTACGTTGTTCAAACAGGTTTCTGGGGCTATGTTTTTATCCCAGTCTATAGATATAATTTCCCACATAATTACTTGGTACCCTTTTTTTAAAATATCTTTTCCTTGTTTGGGTGTTATTTGACCATACGGTGGTCTAAATAGTCGCGATACTTGATGTTCGTTGCTTTCTAAATGTAAAGCAAAAGCCTTTTGGGCTTTCTCTATATTTTTAAGGTAGTCTTTCGTTTTTGTTTTCCAGCCTTTTATGTGATTGTGCGTGTGGTTTCCTACAGTATGTCCGTCTTTTAGAATACGGTTAAAAATCTCTGGATGTTTTTCAACGTTATTTCCTATGCAAAAAAAAGTCGCTTTAGCATTATATTGCTTAAGCGTTTTTAAAGTCCAATCAGTAATTTCAGGAGTTGGGCCGTCATCAAAGGTTAGATAAATTGTTTTATCTATGTTTAAAGGCATGTTCCAAATGTATTTTGGGAACATGCCTTTTATTAGTTTTGGTATTTTAACAGGTGTTGTTAAACTCATTATTCTTCAATTAGCAAACTATCTATTTTAGTTTCTGGAGCTAAATCTGGTTCAGTTGGTCTGTCTCGATAGCTTGGTTCATCTTGATAAAAATGATTAAACAAGTTTAAATAGTTAGTAAACGTTTTGGTTTCTGTTATAGCCATTTCTTTATCGTACTCTTTTACTACATCAACAAGCCCTTTGTAACGCTCAATGTCTGTAATAATGTCTTCAATAACCTCATATTGTTTATCTACAGTTAGCGAGCTATAATAGGTTAGTGTTTCTTGATATTTTTTAGAAACTTCTTTAAAGAGCTTTCTAGCTTTTTCTTGGGCATCTACTTCGTAATAAGCATTGATGTAAGGTTCTAAAAGGGTGTAATATCCATAGTAATTAACAGGCATGTTTTTCATGGCTATATCAGCTATCTCTTCGGCTTTTTTAGGCTTATCTTCGTTAATGAGTTGCTCTATAAGTCGTGCTAAATTACCACGGTATGTAATAGAGTTTTTACGCGTTTCTGTATCGTGATATAAGTCTGGATCGCCACTATTTCCCCAATCCCATTTAGTTACTTTATCATACATTAAATCACTGTCAACACGACCCATATCAAATGGATTAGCTCTGTCTACAGGTGTTTTTATAGGAACAAGTTTGTAGGTCATTCCGTCTAGCTGTAAGTAGTCTTTCATCCAGATGTAATCATCATTACCAAATGCGCCTCCTGTAAAATAAATAGGACGTTTCCAATCGTTGTTGGCAACGATATCTAGCATTAATAAACGATTTTTGTACAATGCGCTATCATCAATAGTTATATCTAAATAATCAACAATTTTAGCCGAGTCTTTTTCTTTTACAATACCATATTTTATAGCATTTTCCTTGTTTACAGGTATTCTAACATGTTCAACAGGGAAATAATTAGCCTTTTGAAATTGCAACGGATAAAAACTAGGGTCTTCACCTTGTAATTCTAATATGTACTTAAACTTTGTTTTTGGATTTTCGCTAGTTACAAAATCCAAAAAGTCTTTGATAAATAAAGTGTCTGTGTTTATAGTTGGTCTTGGGTTTCCTCTGGCATCAAGATAATATGTTTTTTTCATGATGTAATCACGAGTACCAAATTTGTATTGATCATGTGTAAGTTGCGAAGGAATTGGATCGCTTTCGTATGCTTTACGTTTCATTTGATCAATGTACCAATCTGTTTGAAATAAGCTTGTATTAACAATACGAACATCACGACGATATTCTTCAATTTCTTGAGCGTACCAAAGGGCAAAGGTGTCATTGTCTCCAATAGAGAAAAGAATACCATTTTCAGCACAAGAATCTAAATACATTTTAGCCATAGCTAAAGCTGTTTTCTTGTTAGATCTATCGTGGTCATCCCAATTGTTTGCAGCAAGAATACCAGGAACTAAAACTAGGCAAGCCAAAGTAATGCCTATTGGTAAAAACTTTGATTGAATACGTGTTTTTAAGAAATCAAAAATGGCATAAGCACCAAATCCAATCCATAAGGCAAATACATAAAATGAACCTACCACCGAATAGTCACGTTCTCTTGGTTCAAAAGGTCTTACATTGGTGTATACTTGTATGGCTAATCCTGTGAAAAGGAAAAACACCAACATTACCCAAAATCGTTTTTTGTCTGTATTAAACAAGAAAAACAGTCCTATTAATCCAAGAATAAATGGTAAAAAGTAATAGGTGTTTCTTGCTTTGTTGTTTTTTACATCGCTAGGTAAGTTGTCTTGTGACAAGCCTAAATGCCACTCATCAATAAATTTAATGCCACTTAACCAATTTCCGTGATTGTCAAGTTTTCCTTGAATGTCATCTTGACGTCCTACAAAGTTCCACATAAAATAGCGCCAGTACATATAGCCTAATTGGTATTCTAGCATATAAGAAATGTTGCTTCCTAATGTAGGTTTTTCAACATCAATGTATTGGCCAAACTGCTTTAAAAATCTATTGTAGTCTTCATAATCAACAAGGCCTTGAACAACATCGTTTTTAAAATCTGAAACAGTTTTACGAAGCCTATTTTCCATTTGATATTCTGGTTTTAGATTAAAATCTAAAAACCCGGTAAATATCATATAGTTTTCTGCGTTTTCAGGGCTCCACATACGTGGAAGAATTGACGAGTGTTTGTGATTATAATTTTGCTTGGCGTTTTTCCAATCGTTTATAATGACATATTTACCACTTTTATCGTCTTTTTCATAATTAGGTTTATCATCAACATAAGGCTCTATTTCATCTAACCCTGAATATTGATCTGTAAACTGTGGTCCATAAAATAAATGTGTTTCAGGATACTGTTCTAAATTATAATACGCTAAAAGTTCTCTAGCATCAGAAGGGTCATTCTCATTAATTACCACATTAGCATTAGCGCGAATAGGAAGCATCATCCAAGAAGAAAACCCGATTACGATAAACGTGATACAAAGTAAAGTCGTATTAAGATGCTTGTATTGCTTCTCTCTAGTATATTTTAATCCAAAATATACAAAAGCAACAATAATAAGTCCCGCAATGATGGTTCCAGAGTTAAATGGTAAACCAATAGTGTTTACAAAGAATATTTCTAAACTACTAAAAAAGCGTAGAATGTTTGGTGCTAATAATTTAAAAACAAATAATAAAATAGCTACAGAAATAGCATTGGCTATAATGAAGTTTTTTACGGTTATTTCTTTATAGTTTTTAAAATAATAGATTAATCCAATTGCAGGAATAGTTAATAACCCCATAAAGTGAACTCCAAATGAGAGTCCTATAATAAAAGCAATTAAAATAAGCCATTTATTACCGCGAGGCTTGTGCATGTCTTGTTCCCAGCGTAAGCCTAAATAAAATAATACAGACATAATAAGTGTTGCCATAGCATACACTTCGGTTTCAACGGCGTTAAACCAAAATGAATCTGTAAAAGTAAAGGCTAAACTACCTACTAAACCACTACCTAAAACGGCTATTTTTTGAGATTCAGAAAGGGTATTGTCTTTTGAAACTAATCTTTTTAGTAATAATGTAATGGTCCAAAACATAAATAAAATAGTGAATGCACTTGAAACAGCACTCATCATATTCATAACCAAACCTATTTGACTTGGGTCTAGTGCAAACATAGAAAAGAAGGCGCCAAACATTTGAAATAATGGAGCCCCAGGAGGATGTCCTACTTGTAATTTAGAGGAGGTAAGGATGTATTCTCCGGCGTCCCAGAAGCTTACGGTTGGCTCAACGGTTAAGCTATATGTTATTAAAGCAATTAAAAAGGCTAACCAACCTAAAATGGTATTCCATTTTTTAAAGCTAATATGTGTCATGTATTCTGTGTTTTAAAACCGAAGCGAATTTAACAATAATTATGTAATGAAAGGTCTTTTTAAGGAAACGTTAAGTATTGAAAAATATTTTTCTTTAAAAAATGTTTGTCAAAATAAAACTTTGTTATAAATTTGCAACCGCAATAAAGCGATGGCCTATGGTGTAACTGGCAACACGTCTGGTTTTGGTCCAGAAGAGTCTAGGTTCGAGCCCTAGTAGGCCAACAAAAAAACCTCCTATTTTAGGAGGTTTTTTATTTATATCACTTTTAGGTTATATCTTAAAGGTAATTACGGGGCGTTTTGCGTGGTTCACTAAATCTTCACTAATACTTCCGTTAAAAAAGTGAGCTATACCTTGTCTGCCATGTGTGCTAATGCCAATTAAATCTGCGTTTAGTTCATGAGAAAAATTCAAAATCCCTTTCTCTACACTTTCATCATTATAAATATTTATAGTGTAATTTTTGAAATCTGTATCTTTAATAAAATCTAAAATTCTACTATTTGCTTTTGATGTTGTTATAAAATTGCCTGCGGTATTTACTAAAAGTAAATGAATTTTAGCGTTAAATAATGACGCTAATTGAGATGCTTGTTTGTAAGTTTCTTTGTTATCATTTTTAAAATCTGAAGCAAAAACAAAATTATTTATTTCAAAAGCATCATGGTGATTTTTTATCACTAAAACAGGTATGTCAGATGAGCGAACAACTTTTTCGGTATTAGAACCAATAAATATTTCTTTAATACCGCTAACGCCATGAGACCCCATAATAATCAAATCTATATCATGCTCTTTACACGTATTAGAAATGCCTGTAAAAGTCTGATTAAAATCTACAGTTTCGTGAACTATAACATCATTAAGGTAGTCTTGAGACATTGTCTCTTCAAATTTTTGATGAGCTAACTTCATAAAAAACATAGCTTCAGGAAGTTCGCTATGTTGGCTTAACATGTCAACTTGATCTAATGGTAGCTCAAGCATATGAAGTAAATAAATTTCTGAATTGTGTTTTTTTGCTAACTGTGCAGCAACTTGTAAAGCGTTTTCAGCTTCTTTAGAAAAGTCTGTAGGAACAAGTATTTTTTTCATAAAATATAGGTAATCTGTTAAGTAATAAGTCCGATTCTTAAATTTAAGAATAAAAAATGACATTTCAATCATTATGTAAATCAATATAAAAGTTGTATATTTGCAGCGTTGTAAGAAAAAAGATTAAATGAGGGGACGAAAAGTCCCCTCTTTTTATACCAAGAAATGTTTAGAACAACTGTAGAAAAATTATTAAGTCAAGCACTAGAAGAAAGACAGGATTTATTTCTTATTGAAATGACTGTTGGTGGTGACAATAGCATAAAAGTTATTATTGATGGTGACAACGGAGTAACCGTTGACGATTGTGTATTTATAAGCAGAGCTGTAGAGCATAATCTAGATAGAGAAGAACAAGACTTCTCGTTAGAAGTTGCATCAGCAGGAGCAGCTTCACCACTAACCAATAAAAGGCAGTTTGTTAAAAACATAGGAAGAACTTTAGAGGTAAAAACTTCAGATAATGTTATAAATGGAAATCTTTTAAACGCAACAGAAAATGAAATTGTATTACAGTGGAAATCTCGCGAACCTAAACCAGTAGGTAAAGGGAAAGTAACTGTAGAGAAACAAGCTGAAATAGCTTATGAAAATATTGTAGAAGCAAAAGTTATGATTAAATTTTAATTTAGAAGAGCATGGAAAATCTTGCGTTAATTGAATCTTTTTCAGAGTTTAAAGACGACAAACTAATAGATCGTGTAACATTAATGGCGATTTTAGAGGATGTATTTAGAAATGCATTGAAAAAGAAATTTGGAGATGATGATAATTTTGATATCATTATAAATCCAGATAAAGGCGATTTAGAAATTTGGAGAAACCGTGTTGTTGTAGCAGATGGAGAAGTAGAAGAACCTAATCAAGAAATATCTTTAAGTGAAGCTAGAAAAATAGAACCAGACTTTGAAGTTGGTGAAGATGTATCTGAAGAAGTAAAATTAATAGATTTAGGACGTCGTTCAATTTTAGCATTAAGACAAAACCTTATTTCTAAAATTCACGAACACGATAATACAAACATATACAAGCAGTTTAAAGACTTAATAGGAGATATTTACACTGCAGAAGTACACCATATTCGTCATAGAGCAATTATTTTATTAGATGACGAAGGAAATGAGATAGTTTTACCTAAAGACAAACAAATACCATCAGACTTTTTTAGAAAAGGAGATAATGTAAGAGGAGTTATAGAAAGCGTTGAGCTAAAAGGAAATAAGCCAGCTATTATCATGTCTAGAACATCTCCAGTGTTTTTAGAAAAACTATTTGAACAAGAAATACCAGAAGTTTTTGATGGTTTAATAACAGTAAAGAAAGTAGTAAGAATTCCAGGCGAAAAAGCAAAAGTAGCAGTAGATTCTTATGACGATAGAATAGACCCAGTAGGAGCCTGTGTAGGTATGAAAGGATCTAGAATACATGGTATCGTTAGAGAATTAGGAAACGAAAATATAGATGTAATTAACTTTACAAACAACTTACAACTATACATAACAAGAGCATTAAGCCCAGCAAGAGTAACATCTATAAAAATAGATGAAGAAAATAAACGTGCCGAAGCAATACTTAAGCCAGAAGAAGTAAGTAAAGCAATAGGTAGAGGCGGACACAACATACGATTAGCAGGTCAATTAACCGGTTATGAAATAGATGTGTTTAGAGAAGGAGCAGAAGAAGATGTAGAGTTAACAGAGTTCTCAGACGAAATAGAACCTTGGATTATTGCAGAATTCAGCAAAGTAGGTTTAGATACAGCAAAAAGCGTATTAGAGCAAGATGTTGATGATTTAGTTAAGAGAACAGATTTAGAAGAAGAAACAATTAATGAGGTTATAAGAATTCTTAAAGAAGAATTTGAAGAATAAATAGATTTTAGGTTATATTAAAGGCAATTTATGGCTGAAACAATTAGATTAAATAAAGTATTAAGAGAGCTCAATATTTCTTTAGATCGTGCTGTTGAATTTTTAGATTCAAAAGGCATCGAAATAGAGAAGCGACCAACTACAAAAATCACTCAAGAAGTGTATGAAACACTTTCTGATGAATTTCAAACAGATGCTAGCAAAAAAATGGCGTCTAAAGAAGTTAGTGAGGCCAAGCATAAAGAAAAAGAAGCCCTTAGAGTACAACGCGAGCGCGAACTTGAAGAGAAAGAAAAACAAAAAGAAAAGGCAAGAAAAGAAGCCGAAGCAAAAGAAGCTGAAGTTATAAAAGCCAAAAAATCTATTTCTGGACCAAAACAAGTTGGTAAAATAAACTTGGACTCTAAAAAGAAGGACGCTCCAAAAGAGACTGAAAAAGAAACTTTAAGCCAAACTAATCAGCCAGAAAAGGACGTTAAAAAAGAGGAAAAAGTAGAACCGAAAGAAAAGAAAAACGATTCTGCAAAAACTACCGTAAAAGAAACGCCTAAAAAAGAGGTTGTTACCCCTAAAAAGGAAACACCTAAAACAGAAGAAAAGCCGCCTGAAGAAGAAACCCTTAAAACAAAATATCAAAAGTTAACAGGGCCAAAAATTGCAGGAGACAAAATTGATTTATCTCAATTTAATAAGCCTAAAAAGAAAAAAGAAGAAAAGAAAAAAGACGATAAAGACTCTAATAACAAGAGAAAACGTCGTCGTATAAGTAAAGCTGGAGGACCTAACAATACAGGAGGTGGAAATTCTGGAAACAATAACAGGTTTAAAGGAAAACCTGGTTCAGGAAAAGGAAGACGTAATATTGTTAAAGAAGAACCAAGCGAAGAAGAAGTACAAAAACAAGTAAGAGAAACACTTGAAAAACTTCAAGGTAAATCTAACAAAGGAAAAGGAGCAAAATACCGTAGAGAGAAAAGAGACCAGCACAGAGAACAAACTGAAAAAGACTTACAGAGTCAAGCAGCAGAAAGCAAGATTCTTAAAGTGACAGAGTTTGTTACAGCTAGTGAGGTAGCTACCATGATGGATGTTTCTGTAACACAAATTATATCAGCATGTATGTCGCTAGGTATGATGGTTACTATGAATCAACGTCTTGATGCAGAAACCCTGTCTATTGTAGCTGAAGAATTTGGCTATGAAGTAGAATTTGTAACCGCTGATATTGAAGAGTCTATAGAAGAGGTTGAAGATAAGCCAGAAGATTTAGTAGAAAGAGCTCCTATTGTAACTGTAATGGGACATGTTGATCACGGTAAAACATCACTTTTAGATTACATTCGTGAAGAGAATGTAATTGCAGGAGAATCAGGTGGAATTACCCAACACATCGGAGCCTATGGCGTACAATTAGAAGACGGTCAAAAAATCGCATTTTTAGATACACCAGGTCACGAAGCCTTTACTGCAATGCGTGCACGTGGTGCGCAAATAACAGATATTGCTATTATTGTAATTGCAGCTGATGATGATATCATGCCACAAACAAAAGAAGCGATTTCTCATGCTCAAGCAGCAGGCGTACCAATTGTATTTGCAATAAACAAGATAGATAGACCAACTGCAAATCCTGATAAAATTAAAGAAGGTCTTGCTAATATGAATTTATTAGTAGAAGATTGGGGTGGTAAAATTCAATCTCAAGATATATCAGCAAAACAAGGAACAGGTGTTAAAGAATTATTAGAAAAAGTGTTGCTAGAAGCTGAATTATTAGAGCTTAAAGCAAACCCAAATAAATCAGCACAAGGAACTGTTGTTGAAGCTTATCTTGATAAAGGACGCGGATATGTATCTACTATTTTAGTTCAAGCTGGAACATTACGTATAGGAGATTATGTTTTAGCAGGTAAAAATAGTGGTAAGGTAAAAGCTATGCATGACGAAAGAGGTAAAGATATTGAAGAAGCAGGACCATCTACACCAGTATCAATTTTAGGATTAGACGGTGCGCCACAAGCAGGTGATAAATTTAATGTATTTGAAGACGAGCGTGAAGCAAAACAAATTGCAGCAAAACGCACACAATTACAGCGAGAGCAATCAGTACGTACTCAACGTCATATTACATTAGACGAAATTGGTCGTCGTATTGCTTTAGGTGATTTCCAAGAGTTGAATATAATTCTTAAAGGTGATGTGGACGGATCTGTTGAAGCACTTACAGATTCATTCCAAAAATTATCAACTGAAGAAATACAAGTAAATATCATCCATAAAGGTGTTGGGCCAATTACAGAAAGTGATGTCTTATTAGCATCAGCATCAGATGCTATTATTATCGGATTTAATGTGAGACCAATGGGTAATGCACGTCAAATAGCTGATAAAGAAGAAATAGATATCAGAACATACTCTATTATTTATGACGCTATAAATGACCTTAAAGACGCTATGGAAGGAATGCTTTCTCCAGAGCTTAAAGAGGAAATTACAGGTAATGCAGAGATTAGAGAAATATTCAAAGTATCTAAAATTGGTAGTATTGCAGGATGTATGGTTACTTCAGGTAAAATTTACAGAAATGCTGGAGTGCGTTTAATTAGAGATGGTGTAGTTATTTATACTGGAGAGTTAGCGTCTCTAAAACGATTTAAAGATGATGTAAAAGAAGTTTCTAAAGGTTATGATTGTGGTATGCAAATTAAGAACTACAACGACATTAAAGAAGGTGACGTTATTGAAGCATTTAGAGAAGTAGAAGTTAAAAAGAAATTGAAATAATCAGTTTTTTATAAAGAAAAAAGAGCGACCCATCAGGCCGCTCTTTTTATTTTATATTGTACCTTAGTGATAATCAATTATATAAACTATTAACCATGAAAAAAACTATTACTACACTACTATTATTTATTTGCTTAAGTAGCACAATTCAGGCTCAAGATGCTTATCTAGGAGATATTAAACTAACAGCTGTAAACTTTAATCAAAGAGGCTGGATGTCTTGTGAAGGACAATTATTGCCAATAAATCAAAATGCAGCATTATTTTCTTTACTTGGTACAACTTATGGAGGAGATGGTGTTACAACATTTGCATTGCCGGATTTAAGGGGTCGTGTTCCTGTAGGTATTGGTCATGGCAATGGCTTGTCTCCAGTTGTTCAAGGTGAAGTTGGAGGTGTTGAAAGCAATGTGCTTACAGTAGCTCAAATGCCATCACATAGCCATGCTGTTAATGCGTTTGTTGAAGATGGTACAAGTTCAGACCCAACAGGTAATTTTCCTGCAGGAACAAAGTTGTTAGATAAAGAATATGCATCATCAGGAACACCAACCACAATGAATAGCAATATGATATCAAGTCAAGGACAGAATTCTCCAATAAATAACAAACAGCCTTATTTAGGAGTGCGTTATGTTATTTGTGTTCAAGGAATATATCCAAGTAGAAATTAATTACATACCATGAGGAATATTACAATATGCTTTATTTTTATTCTAATAGGAATATCAAGTCAAGCACAAATAGAGTTTAATGGCTGTCATCCCTTGTTTGATGATCAAAATTATACATTCGTAAATGATGGTCAAGATACTACAGGAAGAAATATATTTATAACCAATCCAGTTGATGGAAGTCAAGATTGTGGTGGAATAGGTGTTTGTGAATTTCAAATTTTTTGGAATGAAGTTTCTACACGTTGGGAGTTTATTGCTGATGATGGCAATGGCGATTTTTCTAGTTCATATCTAATTTATTATAACACTGAAGCTTCAATTCCAAATCCGCCTAGTTTATTATTAGGAACTTGGGTTGAAAACACAGCTGTAACCGAGTCAGCTTGTGGTGGTAGTTTGTCAACCAGTAATGCTATTCTATCTGGAGATGTACAAGACACTACTTTACATACAGATGATGCATTGTTATCAGCTAATGTGTCATTGTATCCTAATCCTGCAAATGATTTTGTTACATTAAAAGATGAAAATAACTATATTAAGTCGGTACAAATTTTTGAACTTAATGGAAAAGAAGTAATGAAAATCAATGATAATTTACAGGAAATAAATATTTCTAAATGCCAATCAGGAATATATATTGTCAAGTTAGAGAGTTATGATAATAACGTCTTTTATCAAAAGCTTATTAAAGAATAATAACATAAAAAAAGCGGCTGTTGCCGCTTTTTTTATTCAATTTCTTTTTCCTTTTTGGGCTTAAACCTAAAAGCATTTGGAAATTTTTTTTGTATTTCAACTAAAGCTCTATCTGCTTCTAAACGGCTTCTAAAATTCCCAACCCAAACCTTATAGTTAGGTGTTTCATAAACATCAGTAGCTTTCCATTTAGAAAATGCATCTTTAAAACTCCTTATGGCAGTATTAGCGCCATCTCTATTTCCAGAAAAAATCTGAATTTTATATCGGTCAGAACCGTTTTCAGAAGTGTTAATATCTTTTTTAATAGCAAGTAATTTATCTATTTTCTGATCTTGATTAATAGATAAGCTTCCATTTTGAGCATAACTACCGCAGTAGAACATTAGTGCAGCAAAAGCAAAAAACTTCGTGAATTTTTGTCTCAATATTATCATTTTCAATAGGATTTAATGCAAATGTATGTCTTATAAACTTAAATTTGTACTAAATTGTTATTTAGAATTCCTCTAAATTATAAATTAACACATATCTAACATTTCTAAAATCGACTATAAGTGTTACTTTTGCGAGAGATTTTATAACTGTGTTTTTTTATTTTATTAGATGAAAAAATCATACCAAAGTTTAGAAGTTAATTCAACCAATAATATGAAACAGGTGAATCACCGTAAGTTAAGTAGGAAAGTACTTCAGTTAAGTGTTCTTTTTTTGCTAACAATTTCAACTTCTCTTTTTGCTCAAGAAGGAGATCCCGCAAATGGAAAATCATTATTTAATGCCAACTGTGCTTCTTGTCATAAGCTTGACAAGAAAATGACTGGGCCTGCGCTTCGTAAAGTGGAGTCAAGGTTAGAAGAAGCTGGCCTTGATAGACAGTGGATTTATGATTGGGTTCATAATAGTTCGTCTATGATAAAGGCAGGTGATGAATACGGAAACAAAATATTTGATGAGTATGGTGGTTCTGCAATGACTGCTTTTCCTCAGTTATCAGAGAAAGATATTGATGATATTTTAGCTTATACTGCTGAAGAACCTGCGGTTGCTCCAAAACCTGAAGGAGCTGTAGCTGGTCAGGCAACAAGTGCAAACTCTGGTGCTGGGTCTAATGAGCTTATTTTAGGTGCGCTAGCGTTGTTATTTGCTTTATTAGCAATGGCTCTTATTTTGGTAACACGTACATTAAAGCGTTTTGCTGAAGCTAAAGGTGTTGAGTTGCCAGTTGAAGATAAAAGATTACCGCTTTGGAAAGCATTTGCGAAAAATCAATTTTTAGTATTAGTTACTGTAATTTTCTTAATGTTGACAAGTGCTTATTTTGTTTATGGGTATTTAATGCAAGTTGGTGTAGACCAAGGATATCAACCAGTTCAGCCAATTCATTTTTCTCATAAAATCCACGCTGGTGATAATGGCATAGACTGTAAGTATTGCCACTCTTCTGCTAGAGTAAGTAAAACATCGGGAATTCCGTCATTAAATGTATGTATGAATTGTCATAAATCAATTTATGAGTATAATGGTGAAACGTCTCCAGAGTATTCTAAAGAATTTTATGATGGTGAAATTCAAAAATTATATGCAGCTGCAGGATGGAGTGATGCTGATCAAAAATTCACAGGAAATTCTCAACCGGTTAAATGGGTTCGTATACACAACCTCCCAGACTTTGTTTATTTTAATCACTCACAACACGTTACTGTTGCTGGTGTAGAGTGTCAAACATGTCATGGTCCTATTCAAGAAATGGAAATAGTTGAGCAACATGCGCCATTAACAATGGGTTGGTGTGTTAACTGTCACAGAGAAACAAACGTAAAAGTAAAAGACAACGAATACTATACTAGGATTCACGAAGAGTTATCTAAAAAGTATGGTGTAGACCAATTAACAGCTGCTCAAATGGGTGGATTGGAATGTGGTAAATGTCATTATTAATTTATTAAGAAGTAATTCAATTATATAATATGTCATCAAACAAGAAATACTGGAAAAGTGTTGAAGAGCTTAACGAGAATAGCTCTATTGTTGAGACGCTAAAACAAAACGAATTTGTTCAAGAAATTCCAACTGACGAGTTTTTAGGTGATAAAGAGTCGTTAGAAGGTTCTAAAACAACACGTCGTGATTTCTTAAAGTATGTTGGTTTTAGTACAGCTGCAGCTTCTTTAGCTGCCTGTGAAGGACCAGTAATTAAGTCTATTCCTTATGTGGTTCAGCCTACAGAAATTATTCCTGGTGTGGCAAACTACTACGCAACTACAATTGCTAATGGATATGATTTTGCAAGTGTTTTAGTGAAAACTCGAGAAGGACGTCCAATTAAAATAGAGAATAATACTTTGGCAACTACTCACGGTAGTGCTAATGCTAGAGTTAATGCATCTGTTTTAGGATTGTACGACAGCATGAGGGTTCAAGGTCCAATGAAAGAAGGGAATGCGATTTCTTGGAGTGCATTTGATATTGAAACAAATCAAAAATTAACAGACTTAAAAACAGCAGGAAAACAAATTGTATTGCTAACGCAAACATTTGCAAGTCCATCAACAAGCAAGTTGATTTCTGAATTCAAAGCAAAGTATGGTAATGTACGTCATGTAGTTTACGATGCTGTGTCTGAATCAGCAGCTTTGGATGCGTACCAAGCTAAATATGGTACACGTGGTCTTGCTAGTTACAATTTTGAAAAAGCAACGACCATAGTTTCTGTTGGAGCTGACTTTTTAGGAGATTGGCAAGGTGGTGGATTTGATTCTGGGTATGCAAAAGGACGTATTCCTAAAAATGGAGTAATGTCTCATCATACACAGTTTGAGTCTAACATGTCCCTTTCTGGAGCAAATGCTGATAAAAGAGTGCCATTAACGCCAAGTCAGCAAAAAGTAGCTTTAGCTAAACTATATAGTTATATAGTAGGAGGTTCTGTTTCTGGTGAGTTACCAGCACATGTTGATGAGGCAGTTCAAAAAGCTGCATCTCGTCTTAAAAAGGCAGGAAGTAAAGGTGTTGTTGTAACAGGAATTCAAGATGTAAACGCGCAAACAGTTGCTCTTGAAATAAATAGTTACTTAAACAGTAAAGCCTTTGATGCTTCATCGCCTATTAAAACAAGACAAGGTAACGATAAAGCAGTTGCTAAATTAGTTGCTGATATGAAAGCTGGAAATGTAGGTGGTATCATCATGAGTGGTGTTAACCCATTATATACATTACCAAATGCAGCAGATTTTGCTGAAGGATTAAAAAACACAGAGCTATCTATTGATTTTTCATTGAAAGCAGATGAAACAGCTTCTGAAACACAATATATTGCAGCAGCACCACATTATTTAGAATCTTGGGGTGATGTTGAAATCAAGAAAGGGCACTTTGCATTAATGCAACCTACAATTCGCCCATTATTTGATACAAGACAATTCCAAGAAGCATTGCTTAAGTGGAATGGTAGTAGCATGTCTTATCATGACTACATAAAACAAACATGGAACCAAAGTGTTTTAGGTGGAGGATCTTTTAACAAAGCATTACATGATGGTGTTTTTGTAGCTGAAGGATTTACAACATCAAGCACTAGTACAGCTTCAGAGAGTGATGACAAAACTTTAGTAGGAGGAATTATAGAAGATGTTGCTGAAGGTTTAGGTCTTAAAAAATCTGAAGAAACTTCAGAAGAGACTACGTCAATTTCGGCACCTTCTGGAGGTGAAGCAGCTAGAGCATTAGCATCTTCTACAGCAGTACAAGGATTAGAGTTAGTGCTTTACTCTAAAGTAGGAATGGGAGATGGTCAACAAGCTAACAACCCATGGTTACAAGAATTCCCAGATCCAATATCTAGAGTGTCTTGGGATAACTATTTAACAGTATCTAAAGCTGATGCAGATGCAATCGGACTTAAAAATGAGCATGTAGCAACTGGCGCATTAGACGGAAGCTATGCTGATGTTACTGTAAACGGAAAAACATTAAAAAATGTTCCTGTACTTATTCAGCCAGGTCAAGCCAAAGGATCTGTAGGATTATCATTTGGATATGGTAGAACACAAGGTATAAAAGATGAGATGAAAACAGGTGTAAATGCTTACACACTGTACCAAGACTTTAATACAGTTCAGAGCGTAAGTGTATCTCCAGCATCTGGAATGCACGAATTTGCTTGTGTTCAGTTACACAACACCCTAATGGGACGTGGAGATATTGTAAAGGAAACAACATTAGAAATATTTAATACCAAAGATAAAAATCACTGGAATGCTATACCAGTTGTGTCTTTAGATCATGAAGAAACACCTGTGACATCTCCAGATGTTGATCTTTGGGATGAATTTGATCGTTCAATTGGACATCACTTTAACCTTTCAATAGATTTAAATGCTTGTACTGGATGTGGGGCTTGTGTTATAGCATGTCATGCAGAAAACAACGTTCCTGTTGTAGGTAAAGAAGAAGTAAGACGTAGCCGTGATATGCACTGGTTACGTATAGATAGATATTATTCTTCAGAAGATACTTTTGCTGAAGATGATGTGAAGAAAGATGAGTTTTCAGGACTTTGGGGTGACAAAGGTTCACTTGGTGGTTTTGGCGAAATGGAGCATCCAGCAGATAATCCTCAAGTAGCTTTCCAACCAGTAATGTGTCAACATTGTAACCACGCACCTTGTGAAACTGTTTGCCCTGTTGCAGCAACTTCACACGGACGTCAAGGTCAAAACCATATGGCATATAACCGTTGTGTAGGTACAAGATATTGTGCTAACAACTGTCCTTATAAAGTAAGACGTTTTAACTGGTTCTTATATAGTGAAAATGATGAGTTTGATTACCATATGAATGATGATTTAGGACGTATGGTTCTAAACCCTGATGTTGTAGTGCGTTCAAGAGGAGTTATGGAAAAATGTTCAATGTGTATTCAAATGACTCAAAAAACAGTGCTTGATGCTAAACGTGATGGTAGAGAAGTAGGTAAAGATGAATTCCAAACAGCATGTTCAGCTGCTTGTAGTAGTGGGGCAATGATTTTTGGTGACATTAACAATAAAGAAAGTAAGGTTTCACATTTAAAAGATGATGATAGAGCATATCACTTATTAGAACACGTTGGAACAAAACCAAATGTTGTATATCAAACTAAAGTTAGAAATACAACCGAAGCTTAACAAAAGAATTATTAAGAAACAATTATAAACAAATTATGGCGTCTCATTACGAAGCACCTATTAGAAGACCTTTAGTTACAGGCGAAAAATCATACCACGACGTTACTGTGGATGTAGCAAGACCAATTGAAGGTAAAGCAAATAAGCAGTGGTGGATAGTTTTTGGAATTTCACTGGTAGCTTTTCTTTGGGGAATTGGATGTATATTATATACCGTATCAACAGGTATTGGTACTTGGGGTTTAAATAAAACCGTAGGTTGGGCCTGGGATATCACTAACTTTGTTTGGTGGGTAGGTATTGGTCACGCAGGAACACTTATTTCTGCTGTACTTCTTTTATTCCGTCAAAAATGGAGAATGGCAATTAACCGTTCTGCAGAAGCAATGACAATTTTCTCTGTAGTACAAGCAGGATTATTCCCAATCATACACATGGGACGTCCTTGGTTAGGATATTGGGTATTACCTATTCCAAACCAGTTTGGTTCACTATGGGTTAACTTTAACTCACCATTACTTTGGGATGTATTTGCGATTTCAACGTACTTATCAGTATCATTAGTTTTCTGGTGGACTGGTTTATTACCTGATTTTGCAATGATTCGTGATAGAGCAGTTAAACCTTTCCAAAAGAAAATTTATTCTTTAATAAGTTTTGGTTGGACAGGTAGAGCAAAAGATTGGCAACGTTTTGAAGAAGTATCATTAGTATTAGCAGGTTTAGCAACACCACTTGTACTTTCTGTACATACTATTGTATCTTTTGACTTCGCAACTTCAGTTATACCAGGATGGCATACTACAATTTTCCCTCCTTATTTCGTTGCAGGTGCGATTTTCTCTGGATTTGCCATGGTAAATACACTTCTTATTATAATGAGAAAAGTGTGTAACCTAGAAGATTATATTACTGTACAACATATAGAGCTAATGAACATTGTAGTTATGATTACAGGTTCTATAGTAGGTGTAGCTTATATAACAGAGCTGTTTATTGCATGGTATTCTGGAGTAGAATATGAACAATATGCGTTCTTAAACAGAGCAACAGGACCTTACGCTTGGGCATATTGGATGATGATGTCTTGTAACGTATTCTCTCCGCAGTTTATGTGGTTCAAAAAGCTACGTACAAGTATTATGTTCTCATTCTTTATTTCTATTGTAGTAAATATAGGTATGTGGTTTGAGCGTTTTGTAATTATTGTAACATCATTACATAGAGATTACTTACCATCTTCATGGACTATGTTCTCACCAACATTTGTAGATATAGGTATTTTTATAGGTACTATAGGATTCTTCTTTGTACTATTCTTATTGTACTCAAGAACATTCCCTGTAATAGCTCAAGCTGAAGTAAAAACAATTTTAAAATCTTCAGGAGAACGTTATAAAAATATTAGAGAAAGAGGTGATAGTTTAGTAGGTACAGGAGCTGATGCAAGAACTTCAGGTGCTGCAATTAAAAAAACCGAGACTACATCTAAAGTAGATAACTCTGAAAAAGTAAACAGCTTGTTAGCTAGTATAGGAACATTTGATTCTACAACACAAACAGCTGATGACTTAAAAAAGATAAATGGAGTAGGACCAAAAATGGAAGAAGCCTTAAATAGCATAGGTATATACACATTTATACAAGTAAGTAAGATGACCAAAAAAGAATATGACTTGTTAGACGAAATTACAGGTTCTTTCCCAGGAAGAGCTGAACGTGATGATTGGTCAGGACAAGCAAAATCATTAATAAATCAAGCGTAGATAATGGAAGTATCAAAAGTAATACACGCTATTTATACTGACGATGATGTACTAATGGCTGCAGTTAAGAAAGTAAAAGCTGCTAAACATCATATAGAAGAGGTATACACACCTTTTCCAGTACACGGATTAGATAAAGCAATGGGATTAGCACCAACACGTATAGCTATAACAGCTTTCTTATATGGTTGCGTAGGTTTAACAGTTGCTGTTACAATGATGAACTTTATCATGATTGAAGATTGGCCTCAAAACATAGGAGGTAAACCAAGCTTTAGTTATATAGAAAACATGCCATCATTTGTACCTATTATGTTCGAGCTTACAGTATTTTTCGCGGCTCACTTAATGGTAATAACATTTTATTTACGTAGTAGAATGTGGCCATTTAAAAAGGCAGAAAATCCAGACCCTAGAACAACAGATGATCATTTCTTAATGGAAATAGCTGTTCATAATAATGAAAGTGAACTAGAAAGCTTACTTAAAGAAACTGGAGCAGTAGAAATTAATATTGTAGATAAAGAAGAAGCACATTAATATGAAAAGCTTAATTAAAATTTCATTTATAGCATTAGTATTAGTAGCGGTTGTGTCATGTAAAAAAGACTCAAGACCAAACTATCAATTCATGCCTAATATGTATGAACCAGTTGGTTATGAAACATATTCAGAATCTGAAGCATTTAAAAACGGTGTAGAAGCTCAACTTCCTGTTGATGGTACTATTCCAAGAGGTTTTACACCTTACGAAATAGAAAACACAACAGAAGGATTTGAACTTGCTAAAGCAACACTACTAAACCCGTTAGACTCTAACGAAATTGATTTAGAAAGAGGTAAAGAGCTTTACAATATTTATTGTGCTATCTGTCATGGAACAAAAGGAGATGGACAAGGTAATCTTGTAAAGAGAGAAAAAATACTTGGTATACCAAGCTATGATGACGTAGGAAGAGCCATTACAGAAGGAAGTATTTATCACGTAATTTATTATGGAAAAAATGCTATGGGTTCTTATGCAAATCAGTTAAATGAAGAAGAGCGTTGGCAAGTAGTAGCTTACGTTTTAGATTTGAAAACGAAACTAGAAAAGTAAGATAGATAAAGATTATATTATAGATATGTACACATTCTCAAATAAATTAAAGACACTTTCTATTGCATTAATGATCATTGGAGCAATAGGTGTTATTTATGGTTTTATGACATCTCATAAATCTTTTGAAGACGTAGAAACCATTCTTGCAGCTGAAGCATCTCATCATGGTGGTGGACACGGAGAAGACACTGCTCACGCTTCAACAAGTCATGAAGAACACGCAGTAACAAATTCACACGAAGCAAATAATCATAATGATTCAGCTGAAACACATGTTGATGAACATAAAAAACATGTTGAACACGTACAGCATCAAATAGCAAACAGACCTTGGTCTGCATTATATGTAGCTGCTTTCTTCTTTTTTATGATAGCATTAGGTGTACTTGCTTTTTATGCCATTCAATATGCAGCACAAGCAGGATGGTCTCCTGTTTTATTTAGAGTTATGGAAGCTATTACTGCGTACATGTTACCAGGAGCAATTATTGTATTAGCTATTGCAGTTGCATCAGGTACTATAGGTCATTACAATATATTCATATGGATGGATCCAGAAGTAGTAGCTCATGATGAGTTAATACAAGGAAAATCAGGATGGTTAAACATAACTGGTTTTGCAATAAGAGGTTTGATTTTTATTACAGGTTGGGCTTTATACAGACATTTTTCTCGTAAATTTTCAATCGCTCAAGATAATGCCGATGTAAATGACAACAGCAACTTTAAAAAGAACTTCCGTATATCTGCAGCATTTTTAGTATTCTATATTTATACGGAATCTATGATGTCATGGGATTGGATTATGAGTGTAGATCCTCACTGGTTTAGTACACTTTTTGGATGGTATGTATTTGCAAGTATGTTTGTAAGTGGTATCACAGTTATTGCATTAACAACTATCTACTTAAAATCTAGAGGTTATTTAGAGTTTGTAAACGATAGTCATATTCATGATTTAGGAAAGTTTATGTTCGCTATTAGTATTTTCTGGACATACTTATGGTTCTCTCAATTTATGTTAATATGGTATTCAAATATTCCAGAAGAGGTAACATATTTTGTTACAAGATTCAATGATTACCAATTACCATTTTTAGGTATGGTAGCATTAAACTTCATATTCCCATTATTAGTATTAATGAATAGTGATTATAAGCGTGTGCCATGGTTTATTGTTATGGCAGGAATTGTTATCTTATTTGGTCACTATATAGATGTCTTTAATATGATAATGCCTGCAACTGTAGGAGATAGATGGTTTATTGGAATTCCTGAAATTAGTTCAATTTTGTTATTTGCAGGCTTGTTTATCTTTATAGTATTTACAGCATTAACAAAAGCCCCTTTACTAGCAAAAGGAAACCCATTTATTAAAGAGAGTGAACATTTTCATTATTAAAAATTAATTAAAGAAGAGAAAAGACAATGACAGCTTTTTTAACAATTATAATAGTACTTTTCATAGCTGTTGCCATTTGGCAAATGGTAAAAATATTTGATTTAGCTCAAGTGGGCTCATCAAGTGATAGCTCGGTAGCAACCGACTACGATAATAAATTAAACGCCTATTTAATGCTAGGATTCCTAGCTTTCATATACATTATAACCATTGTATGTTTTGTTAAATGGGGTGATTTACCATTATTATCTAACTCTGCTTCAGAACACGGACCTCAAATAGACAACTTAATGATTATATCATTAGTTATCATATTTATAGTTCAAACAATTACACAATTTTTACTTCATTATTTTGCTTACAAATACAGAGGTGAAAAAGGAAAAAAAGCATTATTCTATGCTGATAACAATACATTAGAAGCTATCTGGACAATTATACCAGTAATTGTTTTAGCAGGTTTAATAATTTATGGATTATTTACTTGGACAAGTATTATGAATATAGACCAAGATGAAGATCCAATTGTTGTAGAATTATATGCACAACAATTTAGTTGGACAGCAAGATATGCAGGAGAAGACAATACTTTAGGAAAAGCAAACGTAAGACTAATAAATCTTGACAATGCAAACATATTAGGGGTTGATGAATCTGATCCTAACGCTCAAGATGATGTTATCACTAAAGAACTTCACTTGCCTGTAGGAAGACCAGTGTTATTCAAAATGAGATCTCAAGATGTGTTACACTCTGCTTATATGCCTCACTTTAGAGCACAAATGAACTGTGTACCAGGTATGATAACGCAGTTTGGATTTACACCTACTGTTACTACAGCAGATATGAGACAAACTCCTCAAATTATAGAGAAAGTTCAACATATTAATGAAATTAGAGTAGAAAAAAGCAAAGAGCTAGCTACAAAAGGAGAAGCTCCATTAGATCGCTACGAATTTGACTACGTATTACTTTGTAATAAAATATGTGGAAAATCTCACTATAACATGCAAATGAAAATAGTAGTTGAAACTCAAGAAGAGTTTGAAGCTTGGATGAAAGAACAAAAAGAATTCAAAGATTCTTTACTTAAGTAATTAATAACGGTTTTTTAAAAGTATTATATATTAGATTATGTCAACACACGCAGATACACACGCACACGACGACCACGGACATCATCATAAAGAAACATTTATAACTAAATACATTTTTAGTCAAGATCACAAAATGATTTCTAAACAGTATCTTATTACAGGTACTATTATGGGAGTTATAGGTGTTTTAATGTCTATTATGTTTCGTATGCAAATTGCATGGCCAGAAGAACCTAACGTATTATTTGAAGCTCTTTTAGGTAAGTGGGCTCCAGATGGTGTAATGGATGCCGATATTTATTTAGCATTAGTTACAATACACGGTACTATAATGGTATTCTTTGTATTAACTGCTGGATTAAGTGGTACATTTAGTAACTTATTGATTCCGTTACAAATTGGAGCAAGAGATATGGCATCTGGATTCCTTAACATGGTATCTTACTGGTTGTTTTTCTTATCTAGTGTTATAATGATTATCTCATTGTTTGTAGAAGCTGGACCTGCTGCTGCAGGTTGGACAATTTATCCGCCTTTATCTGCTTTACCAATGGCACAAGGAGGTTCTGGTATGGGTATGACATTATGGTTAGTATCTATGGCTATATTCATTGCCTCATCACTTTTAGGTTCTCTTAACTACGTAGTAACTGTAATAAACTTAAGAACAAAGGGAATGTCTATGACAAGACTACCTTTAACAATTTGGACATTCTTTGTAACAGCTATTATTGGTATAGTATCATTCCCAGTATTATTATCTGCTGCGTTATTACTTATCATGGATAGAAGTTTCGGGACATCATTCTTCTTATCAGATATTTTCATTCAAGGAGAAGTATTACACTACCAAGGAGGATCTCCAGTTTTATTTGAACATTTATTTTGGTTTTTAGGTCACCCTGAAGTATATATCGTTATTCTACCTGCAATGGGTATGGTATCAGAAATTATGGCGTCAAACTCACGTAAACCTATTTTTGGTTACCGTGCTATGATTGCATCTGTTTTAGCAATTGCATTTTTATCAACAATTGTTTGGGGTCACCATATGTTTGTTTCAGGTATGAATCCATTTTTAGGATCTGTATTTACTTTTACAACATTATTAATTGCAATTCCATCTGCGGTAAAAGCCTTTAACTGGATAACAACAATTTGGAAAGGTAATCTGCAAATGAACACCGCCATGTTATTCTCTATAGGTTTCGTATCTACATTTATAACAGGAGGATTAACAGGAATTATTTTAGGTGATAGTGCTTTAGATATTAACGTTCACGATACATATTTCGTTATTGCTCACTTCCATTTAGTAATGGGTATATCTGCACTATACGGTATGTTTGCTGGAATTTACCATTGGTATCCAAAAATGTTTGGACGCATGATGAACAAAAATCTTGGTTATATTCACTTCTGGGTAACTGCAATTTGTGCTTATGGTGTATTCTTCCCAATGCACTTTATTGGAATGGCAGGATTACCAAGACGTTATTATACAAATTCAGCATTTCCATTATTTGACGATTTAGCAAATGTAAACGTAGTTATTACTGTATTTGCTATAGTAGGAGCGGTTTTCCAAGTTGTATTTTTATACAACTTCTTTGTTAGCATGTTCTACGGTAAGAGAGCAACAAAGAACCCTTGGAAATCTACAACTTTAGAGTGGACTACACCAGTTGAGCATATTCATGGTAACTGGCCTGGAGAAATTCCTCATGTACACCGTTGGGCTTATGATTATAGTAAACCAGGACATGATGT
Source organism: Corallibacter sp. (assembly GCF_048381695.1). Classification (NCBI taxonomy): domain Bacteria; kingdom Pseudomonadati; phylum Bacteroidota; class Flavobacteriia; order Flavobacteriales; family Flavobacteriaceae; genus Corallibacter; species Corallibacter sp. The sequence continues at coordinate 547,354 of NZ_JBLXHI010000001.1, forward strand.
AGATTTTGTTCCTCAAGATGTACCTTTAAAAGAAGGAGAAGAAGAATTACAACATTAAAATTCTTTATTATAATAATATTCAAAAGCCTTTCCACTACGGAAAGGCTTTTTCTTTATCTTTGTTTTTATGAACGAAAATCTAGACCCTACAAATCATAATTATACGCCAGAAGAGGTAGATGTCGAAAAAAGATTAAGGCCATTGTCATTTAATGACTTTACAGGTCAAGATCAAGTTTTAGAAAATCTTCAGGTGTTTGTTAAAGCTGCAAATCTTCGTGATGAAGCTTTAGATCATACATTATTTCATGGGCCTCCAGGATTAGGAAAAACAACACTAGCACATATTCTAGCTAGTGAACTTAATGTAGGTATTAAAATAACATCAGGTCCAGTATTAGATAAACCAGGAGATTTAGCAGGTCTACTAACAAATTTAGATGAAAGAGATGTTCTTTTTATAGATGAGATTCACAGATTAAGCCCTATAGTTGAAGAATATCTTTACTCAGCTATGGAGGATTACAAAATAGATATTATGATTGAATCTGGGCCAAATGCTAGAACCGTTCAAATCAATTTAAACCCTTTTACTTTAGTAGGAGCTACTACAAGATCTGGTTTATTAACATCACCAATGCGAGCACGTTTTGGGATTCAAAGTAGATTACAATATTACAATACAGAGTTGCTAACTACTATTGTGCAACGTAGTGCTTCTATATTAAATGTACCAATATCTATGGAAGCTGCAGTTGAAATTGCAGGAAGAAGTAGAGGAACACCAAGAATAGCTAATGCTTTATTACGTCGTGTTCGTGACTTTGCTCAAATAAAAGGAAATGGACGTATAGATATTAAGATAGCCAAGTTTGCTCTTGAAGCTCTTAATGTTGATGCGCATGGCCTTGATGAGATGGATAATAAAATACTTTTAACAATAATAGATAAGTTTAAAGGAGGTCCTGTTGGTATTACAACACTAGCAACAGCTGTTAGCGAAAGTGCCGAAACTATTGAAGAAGTTTATGAACCTTTTCTTATTCAACAAGGATTTATTTTACGCACGCCTAGAGGAAGAGAAGTTACAGAACAAGCTTACAAGCATCTTGGTCGAATAAAAGGTGGTACTCAAGGAGGTTTATTTTAAATGAGTGTTGTAAAAAACATACCAGAAGTTTCAACCTTTACTTTTTTAAGACAAGCAGTATCTATACTTAATAACCCATTGCCATTTCATCATAAAAACTTTGAGCGTTATGGCGATACTTTTAAATTAAATATAGGTTCCAAAAGCTATGCAATATTCTCTAGAGATGCAGCATTAGCAGAATATGTATTACAAAAAAACTGGAAAAATTATAAAAAATCACCAATTCAAACTAAAGACCTTGCTAAGTATTTAGGAAAAGGGCTTCTTACCGCTGAAGGTAACCATTGGCGAACCCAACGAAAACTTATTCAACCAGCATTTCATAAAAAACACATTGAGCATTTACTAACGGTTATTAAAGAAACCATTATTGATGAGTTAAAACGTATTCAGCCTAATAAAGACATTGACGTTTTACCAATGTTTAGCAATTTAGCGTTTAAAGTTGTTGTAAAAGCATTGTTTAGCAATGCAGCATCTGAAAGTGAAATAAAACTACTTCAAGATGTAACCGAAGAAAATCAAGAGATGTTAGTCAAGGAATTAAGGCAACCTTACTTGTCGTGGTATTTTAAACATTTCGGGATTATAGAAAAGCATTTGTCGCGAACAAAAGCTTCTAGAGATATTTTACAAGCTATTATTGATAAGCGTAGGAATTCTTCAACTGTGTATAACGATTTGTTAGATATGCTCCTGCAAACACGTTATGATGACGGCTCACAAATGAGTGATGAGCAGTTAATAGATGAAATATTAGTTTTGTTTGTAGCAGGTCATGAAACAACAGCAAACGCTTTAAGTTTTTCAGTGCAATTATTAGCGCAACATCCTGACTGGCAAAAAAAAGTAGCACAACAATACAAACAAGTATTAGAGCAACATGATACCGATATAATGTCTGCTATTTCTATGTCTTCTTACTCAAAACAGGTTGTTGAAGAAACTTTAAGGTTGTATCCGCCTGCGTATTTTATTGACCGTGTTAATTTAGAAGATGATAGTTTTAAAAACTATCAGTTTAAAAAAGAGAGTAGCATTTTATTATCTATCATAGAAATTCATAAACATAAAAACCTGTGGGAAAACCCGGAGGAATTTAACCCCAATCGTTTTTCTCCCGAAAAGGCTAAAAATTATTCATCGCAATACTTTCCATTTGGAGCAGGGCCAAGAAAGTGTATCGGAAACAATTTTGCTATGTATGAAATGATTATAGCTATTTCTGAAATGTTGTATAAATTTGAAATACATCCAACTAAAGACACAATAGAAATAAATCCATTAATAACGCTTAAGCCTAAAAACGCCATTGTTAGGTTTCAACCTCGAGCTTAATGAATAGCCAAAAATCAAAATATACAAAGCTTATAAAAGAGGAATCTAAAAGGCTAGGTTTTCTGTCATGCGGTGTAAGTAAAGCAGAATTTCTAGAAGTTGAAGCACCAAGATTAGAACGTTGGCTAAACGCCAATATGCATGGAGAAATGCGTTATATGGAAAACCATTTTGATAAGCGTTTAGATCCAACAAAACTTGTAGAAGGCTCTAAAAGTGTAGTGTCGTTACTACTTAATTATTTCCCTTCACAAACTCAAAACACCGAAAGCTACAAACTATCAAAGTATGCTTATGGAACCGATTATCATTTTGTAATAAAAGATAAGTTAAAGCATCTATTGCAATTTATTCAAGATGAAATTGGCGATGTTCACGGTCGTGCTTTTGTAGATTCAGCCCCAGTTTTAGACAAAGCTTGGGCCGCAAAAAGTGGTTTGGGCTGGATAGGAAAACACAGCAACCTATTAACACAAAAAGTTGGCTCGTTTTATTTTATTGCAGAGTTAATCATAGATTTAGAATTAGATTATGATACACCAACCACAGACCATTGCGGTAGTTGTACTGCCTGTATAGATGCATGCCCAACACAAGCCATTACAGAACCTTATGTTGTAGACGGTAGTAAATGTATCTCGTATTTAACCATTGAGTTAAAAAACAACATACCTTCAGAGTTTAAAAACAAAACAGACGATTGGATGTTTGGTTGTGATGTATGCCAGGATGTATGCCCTTGGAACCGGTTTTCAAAACCGCATAATGAGCCATTATTCAATCCACATCCAGAACTTTTAGACATGACCAAAAAGGATTGGGAAGAAATTACCGAAGAAACATTTAAAAAAGTCTTTAAAAAATCAGCAGTAAAGCGAACAAAGTATTCTGGGTTAACACGAAATATTAAGTTTTTAAACCATAGTGATTAATTGATAGTTTACTACATTTGTATTTGATACTAAATCATTTTTATGAGTAAACAGAGCAGGAGAAGAGAAGCATTGGTTTATCATGCAAAACCAACACCAGGTAAAATAAAAGTAGTACCTACAAAAAAATATGCAAGTCAGAGAGACTTGTCATTGGCATATTCACCAGGCGTTGCCGAACCTTGTTTAGAAATAGCAAAAAATGTAAATAACGTTTATAAATATACAACTAAAGGAAATTTAGTTGCTGTAATTTCTAACGGAACTGCTGTTTTAGGATTAGGAAATATTGGTCCAGAAGCCTCAAAACCTGTAATGGAAGGTAAAGGACTTCTTTTTAAAATATTTGCAGATATAGATGTTTTTGATATTGAAATTGATACAGAAAACATAGAAGAGTTTATTGCTACAGTAAAAAATATTGCACCAACATTTGGTGGTATAAACCTAGAAGATATTAAAGCTCCTGAAGCTTTTGAAATTGAACGAAGATTAAAAGAGGAATTAGATATTCCTGTTATGCATGATGATCAGCATGGAACGGCTATCATTTCTGCAGCAGCATTAATCAATGCGTTAGAGCTAGCTGATAAAAAAATTGAAGATGTAAAAATTGTTATTAGTGGTGCTGGAGCAGCTGCAATTTCATGTTCAAGACTTTATCAATCATGTGGAGCTTCATTAGAGAACATGGTTATGCTAGATAGTAAAGGTGTCATAAGAAAAGACAGAGAAACCTTAACTAAAGAAAAAGCAGAATTCGCAACTCATAGAAAAATTGACACGCTTGATGAAGCCATGAAAGATGCTGATGTATTTATAGGCTTATCAACTTCAAATATTGTATCTCCAGAGATGCTAAAATCCATGGCTAATAACCCAATTGTATTTGCTATGGCAAACCCAGACCCAGAAATAGCCTATGATTTAGCAGTAGATACTAGAGAAGATATTATTATGGCAACAGGTCGTAGTGACCATCCTAATCAAGTAAACAACGTATTAGGTTTTCCGTTTATTTTTAGAGGCGCTTTAGATGTTCGTGCAACAAAAATAAACGAAGAAATGAAAATGGCTGCTGTACTTGCGTTAGCACGTTTAGCCAAAGAATCAGTACCAGAACAAGTAAATATAGCTTACGGAGAAACACGATTAACATTTGGTAGTGACTACATTATTCCTAAACCATTTGATCCTAGATTAATATCTCAAATTCCACCAGCGGTTGCAAAAGCAGCTATGGAAAGCGGTGTTGCACAAGAGCCAATTACAGATTGGAAAAAATATGAAGAAGAACTTTTAGAGCGTTCAGGTTCTGATAATAAAACTGTAAGACTTTTACTTAATAGAGCAAAAACCAACCCAAAACGTGTGGTGTTTGCAGAAGCAGATCAGCTAGATGTTTTAAAAGCTGCTCAAATAGCTCATGATGAAGGTATTGCTTTTCCAATTTTATTAGGAAGAAGAGAAACGATAGAGCTCTTAAAAGAAGAAATTGAGTTTGATGCAGATGTTCCAATTATTGATCCTAAATCAGACGAAGAAGAGCCTAGAAAAAACGAATACGCTAAAGTATATTGGGATCAACGCAAGCGCAAAGGCGTTACGTTATATTCTGCACAAAAAATAATGAGAGAGCGTAACTATTTTGCAGCTATGATGGTAAATCAAGGTGATGCTGATGCTTTGGTATCAGGATATTCAAGAAATTATCCATCTGTAGTAAAACCAATGTTAGAGCTAATAGGATTAGCTGAAGGTTCAAGCAGATTAGCAACTACCAATGTGTTAATGACACAAAGAGGTCCTATGTTTTTAAGTGATACAGCAATAAATATAAATCCTTCTGCGAATGACTTAACCAAAATAGCTCAAATGACAGCCGGAGTTGTGAAAATGTTTGGTATGGAACCCGTAATGGCTATGATTTCATATTCTAATTTTGGTTCTTCAAAAAATCAAACAGCAACCAAAGTAGGTGAAGCTGTTGCTTATTTACACAAAAGACACCCTAATTTATTAGTAGATGGTGAGTTGCAAACAGATTTTGCACTAAACAGCGATATGCTACAAGCAACATTCCCGTTTTCTAAATTAGCAGGCAAAAAGGTAAATACTTTAATTTTTCCAAATTTAGAATCGGCTAATATTACCTATAAGTTACTAAAAGAACTAAACAAGGCAGATTCAATAGGGCCAATTATGATGGGTATGAGAAAACCAGTTCACATTTTACAACTAGGAGCAAGTGTTGATGAAATTGTAAACATGACTGCTATAGCTGTAATAGATGCCCAGCAAAAGGAATACTTAAAAACCACCAAAAAAGAACGTTAATAATGTAAGCCTCAATAATGTGAATAATTTTATTACATTTGAGAGGTTTAATTATAGTTAGTTGATGATTACACACATTCAAGGTAAACTTGTAGAGAAAAACCCAACCGATGTTACGATAGACTGTAATGGAGTTGGTTATTTACTAAATATATCTTTACATACTTTTTCAAAAATTCCAGATCAGGAGAATATAAAGTTATTTACACATCTTCAAGTAAAAGAAGATTCACATACCCTATTTGGTTTTTCATCATTAAGTGAACGAGAAATTTTTAGACTATTAATTTCAGTAAGCGGTATTGGAGCTAGTATAGCAAGAACCATGCTTTCATCATTATCGCCAAAAGAAATAAGAGAAGGTATTGCCACAGAAAATGTTGCTTTAATTCAATCTATTAAAGGAATAGGGGCTAAAACTGCTCAACGAGTAATTTTGGATTTAAAAGATAAAATTTTGAAAGTTTATGATATTGATGAACTTTCGACTCCGCAAAGCAATACAAATAAAGATGAAGCGTTATCTGCTTTAGATGTTTTAGGTTTTCAAAAAAAGCAATCAGAGCGCGTTGTGGATAAAATCCTAAAAACGCAACCAGATGCAGACGTGGAAACAATCATAAAACAAGCATTAAAAAACTTATAATATATTTTGAATACTACAACCAACTATAATTTTTGTATATCAAAAAAAACACGCTTACTCACTGTTTTTATATTGTTGCTTACATCTATTGCTTGGTCTCAAGAGCCTGTAGCTCAAGACTCCATTAAAACAGGACATAGTTTAGGTAATTTACAAATGCCTAACCCTAACAGCATAGAGTCTAAATACACTTATGACCCAATAACAGATAGATATATTTATACAGAAACCGTTGGTAATTTCAATATAAACTACCCAATTATTCTTACACCAGAAGAATTTCAGGATTTAGTTATTAAAGAGAAATTAAAAGAATATTATAAGCAAAAAACCGATGCTTTTGATGGTAAAAAAGAAGGAGCTGAAGAAGAACAAAAAAATTTACTTCCAGAATTTTATGTGAATTCAGGCTTTTTTGAAACCATTTTTGGTAGTAATACCATAGAGGTAATTCCGCAAGGATCTGTAGAAATGGATTTAGGAATTTTATTTACAAAACAAGATAATCCAGCATTTTCACCAAGAAACCGAAGTAGCTTTACTTTTGATTTTGATCAGAGAATTAGCTTGAGCTTATTAGGTAAAGTAGGTACTAGGTTGCAAGTAACAGCCAATTATGATACTGAATCTACTTTTGACTTTCAAAATTTAATAAAATTAGAATACACACCAACAGAAGATGATATTATCCAGAAAATTGAAGTTGGTAACGTAAGTATGCCTCTTAACAGTTCTCTAATAACAGGCGCACAAAGTTTATTTGGTGTAAAAGCACAGTTGCAATTTGGAAAAACAACTATTACCGGTGTGTTTTCTGAACAAAAATCTGATACCAGAACTGTTGTAGCTCAAGGTGGCGGTACTTTAGAAGAATTTGACTTTTTTGCTAGAGATTACGATGAGAATAGACACTTCTTTTTAGCGCATTATTTTAGAGATAACTATGATAAAGCATTAGAAAACTATCCGTTTATAAATACCAATGTACAAATAACCAGAGTTGAAGTTTGGGTTACAAATAGAAGCAATCAAACAGAAAACGTTAGAAATGTTGTTGCATTACAAGATTTAGGTGAATCAAATCCAGATCCTAATGCCAATAATATTTACTTAAACCCAATTCCTGGAGGCTTTATCAATGCAGGACCAAATGCTTATCCAAACAATGGCAATAATGATTTTGACCCTACAAGAATAGGTTCAGGATCTATTCTAACAACAGCAATAAGAGATATAGCAACAGCGCAACAAGGTTTTGGTAGCTTATCAGCTAGCGTTAATGAAGGTTCTGATTATGCAAAATTAGAAAATGCCAGAAAGTTACAAGAAGGACAAGAGTATACATTAAACTCGCAACTTGGTTATATCTCTCTAAATCAGAGATTAAATAATGATGAAGTTTTAGGTGTTGCTTTCCAATATACTGTGGGAGGTCAAGTATACCAAGTAGGAGAATTTGCAAATGATGGAGTAGACGCAACAGGAATAGATAATACAGGAGGAACAGGAACAATACCTGTTGTGACTAACAATAGCTTAATAGTTAAATTACTTAAAAGTCCAGTAACAAATGTAAATCAACCTATTTGGGATTTGATGATGAAAAACATTTATGATACTGGAGCATATCAATTAAGTCAAGAAGATTTTAAACTAAATATTTTTTACAACGAAGCATCTCCTTTAAATTTTATTTCGCCGGTAGGTGGAACTTTTGGCGTTGATGTAAACGGTAACCCGATTACGCCATCAACATCAAGTGACGATTTAATAGAGAATACAACATTATTAAGGCTGTTTAATTTAGATAGATTAAACTTTAATAACGATCCGCAACAAGGTGGTGATGGTTTCTTTGATTTTGTTTCAGGCATTACTGTGCTACCTCAAAACGGAAAAATAATATTCACAAAAGCAGAACCTTTTGGAGAATATTTATTTGAGGTATTATCTACAGGGACTGAAGATTATAACAACGATGCTACTTATAACCCTAACCAAGCAAAATATGTGTTTGATGTTCTTTATAAAGAAACTAAAACAGCTGCTTTAGAAGAAGCAGATAAGAATAAGTTTAAAATAAAAGGGCGTTACAAATCTTCAGGTAGTGATGGTATTTCAATAGGAGCTTTTAACGTACCAAGAGGTTCAGTAAATGTTACAGCAGGAGGAAGAACACTTGTAGAAGGTGTAGATTATACAGTAAATTACCAATTAGGAACAGTTCAAATACTAGATGAAGCATTAAAAGCTTCAAATACACCTATTCAAGTATCTACTGAAAACAATGCGATTTTTGGGCAACAAACCAAACGTTTTACAGGAATTAATGTAGAACATAAATTTAATGAGAATTTTGTTTTAGGGGCAACATGGTTACATTTAAATGAACGACCAATAACTCAAAAAGCAAATTATAGTCAAGAGCCAATTAATAACCACATATTTGGTTTAAATGGTAATTACTCTACCGAAGTGCCTTTCTTAACACGAATGGTCAACAAATTACCTAATATAGATACCGATGTACCTTCAAATATTTCTTTAAGAGGAGAATTTGCCTATCTAGCTCCAGGAGCACCAAAAGGAACCGATTTTCAAGGAGAAGCAACATCATATATTGATGATTTTGAAGGAACACAAAATAATATTGATTTAAAATCCCCGCAATCATGGTTTCTTTCAAGTAGACCAAGATTACTTCCAGGCAGTGTGCCAGGAGATGATGATTTAGGAATTCAAAACGGATTTGGAAGAGCTTTATTAAACTGGTATACAATTGATCCAATTTTTTACAGTAATCAAAGTCCTGGAGGAATTTCAAACGAAGATATTTCAAGTCTTTTTACCAGCCGTGTTTTTATAAATGAATTATTTCCACAGCAAGATATAGCTCAAGGGCAAACAACAGTTTTATACACTTTAGATTTAGCGTATTATCCATCAGAAAGAGGTCCTTATAACTTTCAAACAACAGGAGTTGATATTCCTTCAAACACACTAACAAACCCAGAAAATTCTTGGGCAGGTATAACAAGACAGTTAACCTCTACTGATTTTGAACAAGCCAATGTTGAATATATTGAGTTTTGGTTACAAGATCCATATCAAGAAAATGGTGCAAATCCAGGAGGAAAATTAGTATTCAATTTAGGGAATATTTCAGAAGATATTATAAAAGATGGTAGAAAACTGTATGAAAACGGTTTGCCAGATGATGGAAATGCAGCTATGTTACCACAATCATCTTGGGGAACAGTTTACCCACAAAACCAATCATTGATTTATGCCTTTGATACAACAGGACAACAACGTGCAAATCAAGATGTAGGTTATGATGGTTATGATGATGCAGAAGAACAACAAGCATTTCCTAATTATGCAGCATTACCTGATCCTGCTAATGATAATTATGCTTATTTCTTAAATGCTTCTGGTAATGTATTTGATCGTTATAAAAGATACAATGGTGTAGAAGGCAATTCACCAGATACTTTTTCTGATACGAATCGTGGAGCAACAACACAACCAGATGTAGAAGATGTAAACCGTGATAATACAATGAATACAATAGATAGTTATTTTGAGTATGAGTTAGATATCACACCAGCATCATTAAATATAAACAACCCTTATGTTGTAGATATAAAAGATTCTGAATTTAGAGTTTTACCTAATGGTCAAACAGTAATCCCAAAATGGTACCAATTTAGAATCCCTGTTAGCGAATTTACCAATGCTATAGGAGGTATTTCAGATTTAAGATCTATTCGTTTTGCTCGTATGTATCTTAAAGAGTTTTCAGAGGCAACTGTTTTTCGTTTTGGAACATTAGATTTAGTAAGAAGCGAATGGAGACGTTACACACAAACACTTGATGAAGATTTAGGCGACCCTGAATTAGATAATACAGATTTTAGTATAGGAGTTATTAGTACACTTGAAAATGATGGTAGCTATCAATCTCCTCCAGGAGTTACACCAGAAGAGTTGTTTAATAACAATACTGTAATTCGTCAAAATGAGCAATCATTAGTAGCAAATGTGTGCGATTTAGAATCTCATGATGCAAGAGCTGTTTACAAAAATATTAGTGTAGATATGCGTCAATACAAGCGATTGAGAATGTTTATGCATGCAGAACCAGGAGAAACTCCTGGATTAGCAGATGGCGATTTAGTAGGTTTTATAAGAATGGGTAACGATTTAACTCAAAACTATTATCAAATAGAAGTTCCGTTAAAAGTTTCTCAAGGTATTTCTAGTGCGGCATTATGGCCAACTGAAAACGAGATTAATATTCCGTTAAAAGTACTTCAAGATATAAAAGCTAGAGCAATAAGTGATGGTAATATAAGTAGTCCTAATGCAACTTTTTATGATGTTGTAAACGAAGTTATTAGTGCAAATTCTGTAAATGAATATGCACCTTATGTTATAGGACAACAACGTGTAGCTATAAAAGGTAATCCTAACTTTGGAGACATTAGAACCTTAATGGTAGGTGTTAAAAATGCTTCAACTACAGAAGAGTGTGCAACCTTATGGTATAACGAATTACGATTAGCTGAATTAGATAATGAAGGCGGTTGGGCCGCTATTTTAAGCATGGATTCAAACATAGCAGATTTTGCTACAGTAAGTGCTACTGGTAGACAAAGCACAGCAGGATTTGGAACTATAGAGCAAGGCCCTAATGAGCGTAGTAGAGAAGATGTTGTTCAATATGATGTTGTTACAAATGTGAATGTTGGACAATTATTACCAAAAAAATGGGGTATTCAAATTCCTTTTAACTATGGCGTAGGAGAAGAAACAATAACACCAAAATATGATCAGTTTTATAAAGATTTAACTTTAGAATCTCGATTAGATGCTGCAAACTCTAGTGCTGAAGAAGATCAAATTTTAGAACAATCAGAAGATTATACAAAACGAAAAAGTATAAACTTTATAGGAGTTAAGAAAAACAGAACAGGAGATGCAAAACCTAGATTCTATGATGTAGAAAATTTAACATTCAACTATTCTTATAATAAGGTAGAGCATAGAGATTTTGAAATTGAAAACTCTGTAGACAAGAGCTTAAGAGCGGGAGTAAACTATGCACATAATTTTGAGCCTGTAAATATTGAGCCTTTTAAGAAAAATGATTCATTATTTACTGGTAAATACTGGAAACTATTAAAAGATTTTAATCTTAACTTATTGCCGTCTAACTTCACAATTACAACAAACTTTAACAGGCAGTATAATAAGCAAAAATTTAGAGACACAGATTTAACAGGAGCAAACATTGCACTTGAAGAACTTTTTAGACGTAACTATACTTTTGATTTTGGTTACACACTAAACTATAACCTAACAAAATCTTTGCAATTAAACTTTACAGCATCAAATAATAATATTGTTAGAAACTATTTTATAGATGATGTTATAAACGGAAAGCAAGACCCTGAACTAGACATTTGGGACGGATTTTTTGATTTTGGAGACCCAAATAGTCAATATCAACAATTAGGAATTAACTATGAAATTCCAATAAATAAGATACCAACATTTAACTTTATAAATGCTACTTATTCTTATAGTGGAGAATTTCAATGGCAAAAAGGTTCAGATTTATTCGGTGATTTAGAAGTAGATGGTAAAACATACGATTTAGGAAATACAATTTCAAACGCAAATCAGCATAACATTAATACAACTTTAAATATGAGTAAGTTGTATAATTATATAGGTCTTAAAAAGAAAAACATAAGAAGAGGTGGAACTGCTTCTCTAGCAGCTAGACGTAACTCTAAAACAATGCCTCCTGGAGCTGAAGACAATAAAGATGCTGCCCCTAAAAAATCAAAAAATACAGGTGCCAAGTTCTTAAATGCAGGTATAGATTTATTAACGAGTGTTAAGCGAATTCAGTTAAACTATTCTGAAACAAACGGAACCTATTTACCTGGATACACACAATCGCCAGGCTTTATAGGAACATTAAAACCAACTACAGGGTTTACATTTGGTAGTCAAAGAGATGTAAGAGAAGAAGCTGCAAGAAAAGGATGGTTGACATTATACCCAGAATTTAATGAGCAATACACAACAAATAGAACCAAACAATTAGACTTTTCAGCAAATGTTGAACCGCTTAATGATTTACAAATAGATTTAGTAGGAAACAGAGTTTATTCTGAAAACTATACCGAAAACTATCGTGTAAATAATTTCAATGGTGAATATGAGTACGAATCATTAACACCTAATACTTACGGAAACTTCAACATCTCTACTGTTTTAATAAAAACAGCATTTAGTAGTAGTGATGAAGCGCAATCAAAGGCCTTTAATGAGTTTAAAGAAAACAGACTTTTAGTAGCTCGTAGACTAGCACAAGAAAGAGGTATTGATTTAAATAACCCTAACAATTTTGAAAACAATGACGTTAACGGATTTCCAAAAGGATTTGGAAAAACAAGTCAGTCTGTTTTATTACCTGCATTTTTAGCAGCATATTCAGGACAAGATGCCGGTAAGGTAAAATTATCTGCATTACGAGATATCCCAATACCAAACTGGGATATTAAGTATACAGGGTTAATGAACTTAAAATGGTTTAAAGATAGGTTTAAGCGTTTTTCATTAGTTCATGGTTATCGTTCTAATTACACTATAAATCAATACAGGTCAAATTTAGATTATAAACCAATAGATTTTAGTGTAGCTTATGATGATCAGCCACTAAACGCCATAAACCAAGGCGGTAATTATAAAAACGAAACTCTATACAGTAACATAAACTTATCTGAAATGTTTAGCCCACTTCTGCGAATAGATATGGAGATGAATAACTCAATCAAGATCCTTGCAGAAATGAAAAAAGACAGATTATTATCATTAAGTTTTGACAACAATTTAATGACAGAAGTTCAAGGTAACGAATATATTTTAGGACTAGGATATAGAGTGAAAGACGTAAAAATTAAATCAAAATTAGCTGGACCAAGAAAAACTATTGTTAGTGATATAAACATGAAAGCAGATGTTTCTCGTCGTGATAACAAAACAATCATTAGATATTTAGATGTAGACAATAACCAAATAACATCTGGACAAACAATATGGTCTGCCAAATTCTCTGCCGATTACTCATTCAGTAAGAGTTTAACAGCGCTTTTCTATTTTGATTACGCTTTTTCAGAGTATGCCATTTCAACAGCATTTCCTCAAACAACAATACGTTCAGGAATAACCTTGCGTTATAATTTTGGGAATTAATTTTTCTAATAAGTAAAAAGGAATCACAAATTATAAAACAGTTAGTATTATTTGTTTGAATTTATAAATTGAATAAATACATTTGTGAACAGAAATTAATAAATACAACTAATGAATATTCCAGCAGATTTAAAGTACACAAAAGACCACGAATGGGTTAAGATAGATGGTGATGTAGCAACAATAGGTATTACTGATTTTGCTCAAAGCGAACTAGGAGATATTGTTTATGTAGAAGTCGAAACAGTAGACGAAACACTAGATGCAGAAGAGATTTTTGGTACAGTAGAAGCCGTAAAAACCGTGTCAGATTTATTTTTACCAGTATCTGGTGAAATAATAGAGTTTAACGAATCTCTAGAAGACGAACCAGAAAAAGTAAATTCAGACCCTTATGGAGATGGCTGGATGATAAAAGTAAAGTGTTCTGATACTTCAGAGTTTGATAACTTAATGTCTGCAAGTGATTATAAAGATTTGATAGGTGCATAATAAATCTGCGTTACTCATTTCAATAGGATATACCATTGTGCTCACAACACTTTGCCTAATCACTATTGATTTTGATAGCGTAGACGATGTAGCACCATCATATAGTGATAAAATTTTTCATTTTTTATCCTATACCATTTTAACCTCACTATGGTATTACACTATAAAAAAGCAGTTTAAACTAAAGCCAATAAAAGCTTTAGCTTACGTTAGTGTAGCAGCAATAATTTTTGGTATAATAGTTGAGGTATTACAAGAAGTATTCACAAGCACAAGAGTTTTTGATGTTTTTGACATCCTATCAAACACAGTAGGAGTACTTATAGCAGTTATAATACTGTTATATAAAATAAAAACAGAAGTTAAAAAATAATAATCGTTTGCTTTTTTGCCAGATAAATGGTTATTTTAGCAATCAGGAAAAAAAGAATAATATGGAACCTAAAAAAAATCCTAAAGCAAATGTAGGTAGAAACAGTTCACTGTTTTTTGCAATTGGTCTTGCATTAATGTTATTTTTAGCAAACTATGCTATAAATTATAAAACCTATGACAAAGTAACTGTAGATATAGGTAAATTAAACCTAGATGAAGAATTAGAAGAAGAAGTTCCAATTACTGAAACACTTCAAACACCACCACCGCCACCACCGCCACCAGCAGCACCAGAAGTTATTGAGGTTGTTGAAGACGAAGAAGAAGTGGAAGAAACAGTTATAGAATCTACAGAAACAAGTCAAGAAGAAGAAATTGTAGAAGTAGAAGAAGTAGAAGTAGAAGAAGTAGAAGAAGACGTTGAAGTACCTTTTGCAATTATTGAAAATGTACCAGTTTTTCCTGGATGTGAAAAAGGAGATAACAATGCTAAAAAAGCATGTATGAACGAAAAGATAAATAAGTTTATCGCTAGAAAGTTTAATACAGATTTAGCTCAAGATTTAGGACTATCAGGAGTACAAAAAATTAGTGTATTCTTTAAAATTGATAAAAACGGAAACATTGTAGATGTTAAGTCAAGAGCTCCACACCCAAAATTAGAGCAAGAAGCACAACGTGTAGTAAATATGCTACCTAAAATGAAACCTGGAATGCAAAGAGGTAAAGCTGTAAGAGTACCTTACTACTTACCAATTAAATTCCAAGTGCAGTAAATACTCACGTTTTTGTAAAAAATTAAAATCCCGTTATAAACTTTATAACGGGATTTCTTTTTTGGTATGCTTATTGTGATTTTATAATAATATTAACATTTAAACTATATTATTATGAATTCTATTAAAAAGAATCACGAGCTCATTCGCCAAAATGAGTCTCGTACAAAAAAGCCACAAAAGCATGATGCAAATTTACAAAAAAACTCAACGCTCTATTTTCAAATAGGACTAATACTGTCTCTGTTTGTAACCTATGGGTTGTTTCAAATGACATTTAAAACAAAAACTTACGCAGCAGAAGTTATTCATGACCTTCCACAAGAAGATCTTTATGTTTATAATGAAACGTATGCGGTTTATGAAGAGCAACCTGAAAAACAACAGGAAACAAAGCGTAGTTATGATCCCTATCTAACACCAGACGTTGTTGACAATGATGATGATTCTCAAGAGGAATCCGAGATTTTTCCACAAACAACTTCAGATGAACCAGTTCTCGACCCAGGAAGTGTTACTGTTTACGAACCACCGGTAGATCTACCTCCTATGAATGTTATGCTAGTAGAACAAGTGCCAATTTTTCCTGGTTGCGAATATGCAATATCAAATGAAGAACGACGCGAATGCTTGTCTCAAAAAATGTCAAAATTCGTTCAAAAAAAATTTAATACTGATTTAGCACAAGATTTGGGGCTTTCAGGAATTCAAAGAATCAATGTGCTTTTTAAAATTGATAAAAACGGACACGTAGTAGATATAAAGTCTAGAGCACCACATCCACAATTAGAAAAAGAAGCAAACAAGGTTATAGAAAAACTACCTCAAATGACACCAGGAAAACATGGTGAAAAAAATGTAGAAGTACTTTATGCATTACCAATTCGGTTTGATGTGCGAAATTAAAGCTATTACATAATGTTATTTTTTATAAGCCGTTATTAAGTATTTAGATAACGGCTTTTTATATGGCTGTTATTAAAAAAATAGTATCTTTCAACATTCAAATTCATACGTATCAACATGAAGAAATTTGTAATAATAAGCTTTCTATTTATTCAATATAGTTTTTTAGCACAAACCAATTTTTTATACGAAAAACCACCAACATTTTCCGAGTGTGAAAATGTAGATATTGAGATGTTGCAATCATGTTTCGATAATAAAATTTTCACACATATATTTAATACGTTTAATGTTCCTGAAACGGTAACTTCAGAAAACTATAAAGGCGATGTCGTTGTGCTTTTTGAAGTTGATAAAGAAGGAAATTTTAGAGTTATTTATGTTGATGCTGTATACGAATCGCTTAAAGAAGAAGCTAAACGTGTTTTTGATGAATTGCCTAAAATAAAGCCTGCAACTTATAACGGTAACCCAACATTTAAGCAATATTCTATTCCTATTAAAATTCCGTTGGTAAACCAAGCTGTTACAACCCAAGATTTGTCAAAATCACCAGCAGATCCTAATGAACTAACAGCGTTAGAGAAAGCTTCAAAAACCGAGTATGATAGTGTAAATAAAAAGTTGAAGCCGTACTCAAGAAAAGAATATGAAAGTCAGCTAAATATTCCGTTTACACACAGTTATTATTCTAGATTTGACCGAAGCGTAAATTTAGTTGGTACTAATAGCCATACAGCTTCAAAGCCTTATGTTTATGAAGATGTTTCAAGATATTATGATTTCAAAGCAGAAAAAGATTCGTTAAAAAAAGGATCAGATTCTTTTGTGTCAAGAAAATTATGGAACGAACGCTTGGTACGTGTTGAGGCTAAACATTATTGGTTTGCAATAGACCCTATTTTTGATTTTGAAGTAGGAAAAGACACTGATGCAAGTTTTGGAACAACATATAATAATACTCGAGGCGTAAATATTCAAGGAGGTTTAGGAAAGAAATTTAATTTTTATGCATCGGTTTTTGAAAGTCAAGGCCGCTTTCCTGAATACTATAATCAATATGCTGAATCAATAAAAGCCGTTGATGAAGCAGGTATTGTGCCGGGCAGAGGTATTGCAAAACGATTTAATACAGATGCCTTTGATTATCCAGTAGCTGAAGCTTATCTATCTTACACACCAGTATCGTTTTTTAACGTACAGTTTGGTCACGGTAAAAACTTTATTGGCGATGGTTATAGGTCCTTATTTGTTAGTGATGTAGCAAGTCCTTCGCCTTTTTTAAAACTGAACACCACCTTTTGGAAAATAAAATATACCAATACATGGATGTGGCTTAAAGACGTAAGACCAAGTGCTACTGATATAAACGGGGCTTACTTAAGTAAGTATATGGCAACACACTTTTTAAGTTGGAATGCTACCAAACGATTAAATATTGGTTTTTTTGAATCTGTTATTTGGGCTAAAACAGCTAATAGAGGTTTTGATATCAATTATATTAATCCTATTATATTTTACCGAGCAATAGAGTTTGAAACAGGCCAAGATTCAGGAAATGCTATTATGGGGCTTTCAGCGAAATATAAAATAAATGATAACATTAATGTTTATGGGCAGTTTATTTTGGACGAATTTTCGTTGAGTGATGTATCTTCAGGAAATAAAAGTTGGAAAAATAAAAACGGGTACCAATTAGGAATAAAATATTATAATGCTTTTAAACTAAAAAATTTAATGCTTCAAGCAGAGTATAACCGTGTAAGACCTTATACATACTCTCATAATACTACTTTTTTAAACTATGGGCATAATAACCAATCTATGGCGCATCTTTGGGGGGCAAACTTTAGTGAGTTTATCCTTATAGGACGTTATCATTATAAACGTTGGTTTGGTAATGCAAAACTTGTTGTTGGCGAGCGTGGTTTTGATTTTAATGACGGTTTAGACGACTTTAGTTACGGTGGAGATATTTACCGTAATTATAATGAGAGACCTTATGATACAGGTGTAGTTATTGGTCAAGGTAATAATACAACCACTTTTTTTGGAAACTTACAAGCAGGTTATGTTATAAACCCAGCAACAAACTTAAGAATCTTTGCTGATGTAACTTTTAGAGACTTTAATCCTGAAGCGCAAACAGTATCAACCTTTAAATCTAATACGGTTTGGTTTAATTTTGGAATCCGTACCGATTTATTTAATTGGTATTTTGATTTGTAGAATTAACTTTTCAAAGTATCTTTGCAGTCGCAATATAATCAGCGATAAAGCAAGATATCACTTTGGGTAAAACAATTACTTCAACAGCAAGACCATCACTAATTTCAGACTTCAAAGAAATTACAAAAATTCGCTTGTCTGTAAGTGTCGTGTTTTCATCGTTAGCTGGATATTTACTAGGTATTGAAACAGTAAACTATCAGACTTTATTATTGCTTGCACTTGGCGGCTATTTTATGGTAGGAGCCTCTAATGCTTTCAATCAAATTATAGAAAAAGATCTTGATGCGTTAATGAAACGTACAAAAAACAGACCTATTCCTTCTGGGCGTATGTCAGTATCTACAGCATTTGTAATTGCTTGTGTTTTTACAATTTTAGGGATAGCTATTTTGTATGTTATTAACCCTAAAACAGCTATGTTTGGTGCTATTTCTATATTTTTATATACATGTGCTTATACACCGTTAAAAACTAAAACACCACTAGCTGTTTTTGTTGGAGCTATTCCAGGAGCAATTCCATTTATGTTAGGTTGGGTTGCCGCAACAAATGATTTTGGTATTGAGCCAGGCACTTTGTTTGCAATTCAGTTTTTTTGGCAATTTCCTCATTTTTGGGCCATAGGTTGGTTTTTGTTTGACGATTATAAGAAAGGTGGCTTTTTTATGTTGCCAACAGGAAAGCAAGACAAAGGTACAGCCGTACAAACAATCATGTATACTGTTTGGACAATTTTAGTCTCAATTGTACCAGTATTTGGTTTTACAGGCCGATTATATTTAACGCCAATATCTGCTATTGTTGTGTTTTTGCTAGGGTTAGGTATGTTATATTACGCAATTCAATTATACAAAAAAATGACTGTTGTAGCAGCACGACAACTTATGCTGGCTAGTGTTTCTTACATCACATTACTTCAAATAGTATACGTATTAGATAAATTTTTAAGATAAAAACCATGGATTTAACCCAAGGAACAATACAAGAAAAAACAGGTAGAGCAAAAAAAATGATGCTTTGGTTTGGCATTATTTCATTAGTAATGTCATTTGCAGGCTGGACAAGTGCGTTTGTTGTAAGTAGCACCAGACCAGATTGGTTAAGCGATTTTGAAATGCCTGAAGCGTTTATGATAAGTGTTGTTATTATGCTTGTAAGTAGTGTAACACTACTTGTAGCAAAATATGCTTTAAAAAATAACAATAGACCATTAGCAACGAGTATGTTGCTAGTTACTTTTGCTTTAGGAATTATTTTTATTTACAACCAGTTTTCTGGATTTAGAGATATCATCAAAGCAGGATATAATTTTACAGGCCCAACAAGTAATGTAACAATGTCTTACATTTATCTTATTGCAATTGTGCATATATTGCACGTTGTAGTTGGTTTAATTTGCTTGTTAGTAGTAGTTATAAACCATTTTAGAAATAAATACACAGCAGAAAACATGTTAGGGTTTGAACTAGCTGCAACATTTTGGCATTTTGTTGATATTCTGTGGTTATACTTATTTTTCTTTTTATACTTTTTTAAATAAATAATATTATAAAATAATCAACTAAAGCGATATCTTATTTAGAGTCTTTAAAATTTAGCAAGGGATATTTCTTTAGAAAAATAAAATGATTATTTTTGTGCAACTTTTAATAACTAAACCAAACATATGGATACTACAGTTGTAAATACTGGTACAGAAGGTAAAACTTGGGGTGGAGGAAACGAGCCTTTAAAGGCGAGTTATGGAAAAATGATGATGTGGTTTTTCATCGTTTCTGATGCTTTAACGTTTTCTGGGTTTTTAGCTGCCTACGGGTTTTCAAGATTTAAATTTATTGACTATTGGCCTATAGCTGATGAAGTGTTTACTCACGTTCCGTTTTTACATGGGCAAGAATTACCTATGATTTACGTAGCGTTTATGACATTTATACTTATTATGTCATCTGTAACTATGGTACTTGCTGTTGATGCAGGTCATCATATGAACAAGGCTAAAGTAACCTTGTATATGTTCTTAACCATTATTGGTGGTGTAATATTTGTTGGTTCTCAAGCTTGGGAATGGGCAACATTTATTAAAGGAGATTATGGTGCTATTGAAACAAAAGGAGGAAACATTCTTCAATTGGTAGATACAGATGGACATAGAGTCGCATTAAGAGATGTAGCATTAATTGAGCATAAAGAAAGAACAACTCACGAGCGTAAAAATGGTATTTGGTTTGTTGGTGAAACTGAATTGCCAGCTTATACTGTAGATGAGGTTATAAACGGTGTTGTTGCAAATGAAAATGTTTTAGTAAGAACACAGTTGCTTAATGAAGAAGGTCATAAAACAGTACTTTCAAGAGAAGAATCTATTAAAGAACTTAAAAATCATGGAGCTGTTATTGTTGAAGGAGCTAACTTACAACATAATGAGTATGGTTCTCCTTTATTTGCAGACTTCTTTTTCTTCATCACAGGATTTCACGGATTCCACGTACTTTCAGGAGTCGTGTTAAACATTATTATTTTCTTTAACGTAATAATTGGAACTTACGAAAGAAGAAAAAGCTACGAAATGGTTGAGAAAGTAGGTCTTTATTGGCACTTTGTAGATTTAGTTTGGGTATTTGTATTTACATTCTTCTACCTAGTTTAATTAATTAGATAATATCATTCAAAATGGCAGACGCACATAAATTAGAAATATTTAGAGGATTAGTTAAATTCAAATCTAATCAACAAAAAATTTGGGGAGTATTAATTTTACTTTCTATTATCACAGCGATTGAAGTAGTTTTAGGTATCTATAAGCCTGAAGCTTTAAATGAGCACTTTATTGGAATGAAAATTCTTAATTGGATTTTTATAATCTTAACAATAGTAAAAGCATATTATATCACTTGGGATTTTATGCACATGAGAGATGAAACAGCAGGATTAAGACGCGTTGTTGTATGGACAGCTGTATTCTTAATTTGTTACCTAGTTTTCATATTATTACAAGAAGGTGGTTATGTACAGAGCGTTTATGAAAACGGATACATAAAACAACACGGGTTTTAATAATAGAACAACGTTAAATAGATAAAAAAGGCGGTTTTTTAAACCGCCTTTTTTTATTTTTGCATATCAATAACAAACACTTTATGCTGTTCTTAAAAAGCAAAACATATAGTGTTTATTTATATGTAAATAAAAATATACTTACATGATATCAAAACAAGTAAAAAGAAATCTGATACTAGGAATTTTGTTTTTTCTTCCAGTTACATTTTTATTGTTTCTATATCCAGCAAAGCATAATTACAATGCGCTAGATGTTGTAAAACCTCAAGTTAGCGAGCTTGTTAATTTTTCAACAGAAGAAGGCTTGCCTGTAAATTTAGAAAATCACTTAACCGTATTAAGCTTTTTTGGTAGTAATCCAAAATCCAGACTTACCGAAGCCTTAAACCTTAAAGAACTAGTTTACGATAAGTTTAAAGGTTTTAAAACCTTTAAAATAGTTGTTGTTTTACCTAATGAGGCAAAACATCAATTAGCAAGTTTAAAGCAAGAAATAATGAAGTACGAGGCATTAGAGTATTGGCAATTTGCATTTGCAGATGGGCAATCTATTCAGGCTTTTTTTAATAGTTTAAATGCTAATTTTAAACTAGATGACAATCTTTCTTCAAGTAATGTTTTTATAATTGATAAGGAATTAAACCAGAGAGGTCGTCTAGATGATCGTACAGATAAGGAGATAGAAAAGCAAGCAGCTATATATCCATTATATTCATATAATTGTATAGAAGTAGCCGAACTTAAAAATAAAATGAGTGAAGATATGCGCGTTTTATTTACAGAATATAGACAAAAACGTAAAGGGAATTTTGACTCAAATACCAGAAGAGCAAACGATTTAAAAACACATCATGAGCGATAAAACAAATTATTCATACGTAGGCATTGCATTTATCATATTAGTATTTGGAATTATTTTTATTCCAAAAATTATTGATAGAGTAAAAAACAATGACATTACTCGTAACGATAGAATGAGCCAAGGTCAAGATAATAACTTTAGCGATGATTCTGCTTTAGAGTTTATTAAAATAAACGGGGAACCTAAAAAAGTGCCAGCCTTTACTTTTACAGATCAAAACGGAAAGACAATTACCGAAAAAGATTATTTAGGTAAAGTTTATGTTGTTGAATTCTTTTTTACAACATGCCCAACAATTTGTCCTAAAATGAATAAGAATTTAGTACAAATTCAAAATGCTTTTAAAGAGTTCGAAAATTTTGGTGTTGCATCTTTTACAATCAATCCGGATTATGATACAACCGAGGTTTTAAAGGCTTATGCAGACCAATATGGTATTACAAATCCTAATTGGCATTTAATGACAGGAGATGAAGAAGCTATTTACAAATTAGCTAATCAAGGATTTAATATCTATGTAGGCGAAAATGAAAACATTGATGGTGGTTTTGAGCATTCTGGAAATTTTGCACTTATTGATAAAAATGGTTTCATAAGATCAAGAAAAGACAACTTTGATAATCCTAAAATTTTCTATTCTGGTGTTATTAGTCAAGAAGAAAAGGTTGATGAAGACGGTCAAAAAGAAGAAATTACCATGCTAAAAGAAGACATAAAAAAACTATTAAATGAATAATCAGGAGACACTTCAAGACGAAAAAAAATACAATAAATGGATTGTTGTATTGTCAGTACTAATACCTATTGTAGTAGCTGTATTATTTGGAATTAAAATCCCTAATGTTGAGCCTTTAACATTTTTGCCTCCTATTTATGCAACCATTAATGCAATCACAGCAATAGTGTTAATTATAGCTTTTTGGGCAATAAAAACAAAAAAACAAGCACTTCATGAAAAGCTAATGAAATTTGCCATTATGCTTTCAGTTGCTTTTTTAGCTATGTATGTAGCTTATCATATGACTAGTGATTCAACAAAATTTGGAGGCGAAGGTATTGTAAAATACATGTATTATTTTATTCTGATAACACACATTTTGTTATCCATCATTATTATACCTTTTGTGTTAATTACTTATGTGCGTGCAATAACTAAAAACTTTGAGCGTCATAAAAAAATAGCACGTATAGCATTCCCGTTGTGGTTGTATGTTGCTACCACAGGTGTAATTGTTTATGTTATGATCTCTCCTTACTATGTATAATTTAAAGCGAAATATATTAGTTCTTGTTTTTACAGTAATAAGTTTTGTTAGTGCCAATGCGCAGTGTGCTATGTGTCGTGCTGTTTTAGAAAGTGAAGAAGGGCAAGCCACAGCAAAAGGAATTAATGATGGTATTATTTACCTTATGGCAATACCCTATATTTTAGTAGGTGGAATAGGTTTTTTTATTTACAGAAAATTTAGAACCAAAAAAAAATAATGAAATATCTGTTTTGTGTTTTCTTTGGGTTAGTTGTACTAAACAATATACAAGCACAAAACATTTCTGGACGAATCACAGCTGTAAATAATGAGCCATTACCATATTCTAATGTAAGTATTCTGAATAAAAACATAGGCACATCGGCTGATAGTTTAGGAGTTTTTAATTTTAATGTTAGTAAACATTTAGGTGATACAATATTTGTTTCTCAATTAGGATACCAGACTAAAAAAATTCCAGTAAACTCTCTAATTAATCAAAGCTTTGTAAAGATTATACTTTTAGAATCGCAATCTATTTTAGATGAAGTTCTTATTTCCAATAAAAAAAAGACCTATACATCAGTAAAAACTTTAGGAGTTAATCGTAGTAAAATAAAATTTAGATCTTCTGTGCCTTATGGTTATGAGCGATGCTTGTATATAGAAAACAAAGAAGGTAAAAAAGGCAAGCTATCATGGGTTTCTTTTGATCTTAAAAAGAAAAAACCTAGAGAAGGTTATGATATGTTTCCTACATATTATAGAATTAAATTTTATGAATTTAATAAAGCCAAAAACATTCCAGATAAGCCACTGTCAAGTTTTGATAGTATCATAAAGCCAAAAAATAAAAACCAGAAGGTAACTATAAATCTTAATGAGACTTATATTCCGTTTTCCAATTCAGGAATTTGTGCTTGTATAGAGGCAATAAATCCAAAACCTAATCAGCCTAAAAAAACTATGTATCTCACTGCGCCAAACTTGGTTGTAACTTATAATGAGGAAGCACTTACTTGGTCAAGTTACAGAGGGCAATTATGGACACATATGACAAGAAAAATGAAATGGAAAGCCTTTGGTAAAACAAGTTATTACTACGCAAATCCAATGATGAAAATAGGCGTTCAGTTTGAAAAACAGTAATGTACTTTATTAAATGTTTAACACTTATAAAAACACCTCTCAATAAATATTATTTATTTTTATTGTAACATTCTAGGCTGTTTATAGTCTAATGTGTATAAGACTAAACAATCAATCAAAATATTTGGTATGTTAAACATCCGAAAACTACATAAATCTTACCCAATAGGAGATTCTAGTTTGCATGTATTAAAAGGTATTGATCTTTCTGTAAAAGAAGGAGAAATGGTTGCAATTATGGGATCTTCTGGTTCTGGAAAATCTACATTGCTAAATATTATAGGAATGCTAGACGAAGCAGATGAAGGCGATTACATTCTAGACGAAGTTCCTATTAAAAACCTTACTGAAAAGAAAGCAGCCATTTATAGAAATAAATTTCTAGGATTTATATTTCAATCATTTAATCTTATAAACTATAAAAACGCTCTTGAAAACGTAGCGCTACCATTATATTATCAAGGTATGAAACGTTCTGAAAGACAAGAAAAGGCATTGTTTCATTTAGAAAAAGTAGGTCTAAAAGATTGGGCACACCATTTACCTAATGAGTTATCAGGAGGTCAAAAACAACGTGTTGCAATTGCTAGAGCTTTAGCAGCAAATCCTAAATTATTATTAGCAGATGAGCCTACAGGTGCTTTAGATACTAAAACGTCTCATGAAATTATGGCGTTTATTCAGCAATTAAATGATGAAGGTAAAACCATACTCATGGTAACTCACGAAGAAGATATAGCAAGCATGTGTAAGCGAGTTGTTCGTTTAAAAGATGGTGTTATTATGGAAGATGCTTTTGTAGAACAAGTAAGAGCAGAACAATATGTTTGATTTAGATCTTTGGCGTGAAATATTTCAAAGTATAAATAAAAATAGAACACGAAGTCTATTATCAGGATTTACAGTGGCGTTTGCTATTTTATTATTTGCAATACTATTTGGTTTAGCCAAAGGTTTAGAAAACACGTTTTCTGACGCCTTTAATGATGATGCTAATAATGCAATTTTTATTTACGCAGGCAGAACAGCAAAGGCACATAAAGGATTACAAGCAGGCAGACGTATTCAGTTTAAAAATGAAGACTATGACTATGTAAAGGAAGAGTTTTCAGATAAAGTACAATACATCACAGCACGAATTTATAGAAATGTTACTGCAACATTTAGAAACGAAAAAAATAGCTACTCTGTAAGAGCCGTTCATCCAGATCATCAATATCTAGAAATGACCTCTATAAAAGAAGGACGTTATATCAATCAGCGTGATATAGATGAAAAATCTAAAGTTGTAGTTATTGGCCGATTGGTTGAAGAAGACTTATTTCTTAAAACAACAGCTTTAGGAAAGTATATAAACCTTAATGGCATTCAATATAAAGTTGTAGGTATATTCACTGATGAAGGAAACGATAACGAAGAGCGTTTAATTTACATGCCGGTATCTACTGCGCAGCGTATTTATGGTAATAATGACTATATAGATCAAATTAACTTGACCTATAATCCTGAAATGGATTATGACGAAGCCATTAGTTTTGGTAGAACCATTACCAATAAAATGAAAGACCGTTTTGATGTGGCTTCTTCAGATCAAAGAGCTATAAGAATTCAAAACATGGCTGAAGCCAACAAAAATGTTGGACAAATGACAGGAGCTTTAGGAATTATAATTTTAATCATAGGTTTTGGTACACTAATAGCAGGTGTTGTAGGAATAAGTAACATTATGATTTTTATAGTAAAAGAGCGTACTAAAGAAATCGGTATTCGTAAAGCATTAGGTGCTACGCCAAAATCTATAATTTCTATAATTTTAATAGAATCTATTCTTATTACTGCCATAGCTGGTTATGTTGGTTTATTAGTAGGAATGGGTATTTTAGAATGGGCAGGACCTATGCTAGAAACATATTTTATAAAAGATCCAAGCGTAAAACCTTCATTGATAATAGGTGCAACTATCACATTAATTTTAGCAGGTTCTATAGCAGGATATTTACCAGCAAAAAAAGCATCACAAATAAAACCTATTGTAGCATTAAGAGACGACTAATATGTTTAAATTTTTAACAGATAGAGATACCTGGCAAGAGGTTTTTGATAGTTTAAGCAAAAACAAACTTCGTTCTATACTTACTATGGTAGGCGTTTGGTGGGGCATTTTATTGCTTATAGGTTTATTAGGCTCTGCTCGAGGTTTAGAGAATGCATTTAATAGACTTTTTGGAGATTTTGCAACAAATAGTGTTTTTATTTGGGGGCAAAATACAAGTAAACCATTCAAAGGTTTTCAAGAAGGAAAACAAGTAATGTTATCATTGTCTGATGCCAGAAAAGTAGAAGAGAATATAGAAGGAATTGAGTTTGTCGTGCCTAGAAATCAAAACCAGGCAACTGTAGTTCGCAATTTTTTATCAGGAACATTTGGTATCAATGGTGATTATCCTCTTCTAGATAAAGTACAAAAGAAAAAGCTTATCCATGGGCGATTTATAAATCAAAATGATATCGATAATAACAGAAAAGTAGTTGTTATTTCTGAAAATGTCTATAAACAACTTTTTGAAAAAGATGAGCAAGCCATGGGAGAGCTCATTCAAATCAATGAAATGAACTTTTTGGTTATTGGTATTTTTGAAGATGGTAATATGAATATGGGACCATCATCAGATATGCATATTCCATTTACAACATTCCAACAAATATACAATCAAGGTGATCGTATAGGCTGGATGATGATAACAGGAAAACCAGATTTTGATATAAAACAAATAGAAGAAGATTCTAAATTATTACTTAAAAACTTAAACCGTATTCACCCTAAAGATAACCGAGCTTTTGGAAGTTTTAATTTAGGAAACGAATTTGCTAAAATGACAGGTTTCTTAACAGGAATGCAATTTTTAACTTGGTTTGTAGGTATAGCAACACTTATAGCAGGTGTATTTGCTATAGGCAATATATTACTTATAACAGTAAAAGAACGTACCAAAGAAATAGGAGTAAGGCGAGCATTAGGCGCAACACCTTATGAAATAAAACGACAAATATTAGTAGAAGCCGTTTTTATTACCCTATTAGCTGGTTTTATGGGAATAATAAGTGGCGGCTGGATACTTATTGCTATGGATGCTGCTTTTGGGCAAGGCGACGACGCAGCTATTGTAAACGCATCAGTTTCTATTACAGTTGTTTTTGTGGCTCTTATTATTTTGGTAGTTTTAGGCACTTTAATAGGGCTTATTCCAGCGTTCAAAGCCACAAGTATAAAACCTATAGAAGCATTAAGAGAAGAATAGAATAATCAATCATAAATTTAAAATGAATAAAACAGTAAAAATAATTATTGGTATAGTACTACTAGTGCTATTTGTTTTGGTAATAAAATACTTTAAAGACTCCAACTCTAAAGAAGTAGAGGAATTTAAAGTAGAAGAACCTTTTTACACGTCTATAAAGACAAAAGTAGTGGCTACTGGAAAGCTTAATCCAGAAGAAGAAATTGCACTTAAACCTCAAATTTCTGGTATTGTAGACAAAATTATGGTAGAAGAAGGTGATGTTGTAAAAAAAGGAGATTTAATAGCAAAAATTAGAGTTGTGCCTAATGAACAAAGTTTGGTAAGTGCAAACAGTCGAATAAAAACAGAGCAATTATCTTACAACAACGCAAAAACACTTTATGATAGAAACAAAACCCTATTTGATAAAGGCGTTATATCAAAACAAGATTTTGAGAACAGTGAGCTATCTCTAAACCAAGCAAGAGAATCTCTAAACCAAGCACAAAATGATTATCAAATTATAAGACAAGGATCGCTTTCAGGAGGCAGTTCTGCAAACACAAACATTATAGCCCAAATATCTGGAACTGTATTAGAAATCCCTGTTAGAGAAGGAGATCAAGTAATAGAAAGTAACAACTTTAACGAAGGTACTACAATTGCTTTAGTAGCAGATATGAGCAAAATGATTTTTGAAGGAAAAGTTGATGAGGCTGAAGTAGGAAAACTAGAAGAAGGCAAAGAAATTATTGTAGTTTTAGGAGCGATAAATGAAAAAGAGTTTCCTGCAAAACTTACATTTGTAGCTCCAAAGGGATTAGAAGAAAACGGAGCCGTACAATTTACTATTAAAGCAGATGTACAAGTAGAACAATCTACAAAAATAAGAGCAGGATATAGTGCAAATGCTGAAATTGAAATGGAAAGCAAGGATAGTATTCTAGTAATAAAAGAAGCGTTATTACAATTTAATAGAATTACAGAAAAACCTTATGTTGAAATTAAAAAAGACGACGGCTCATACGAAGAAAAATATGTTGAGTTAGGTATTTCTGACGGAATTAATGTAGAAATAGTAGAAGGTGTTGCAGAAGGCGATAAAATTAAAGTGTGGAATAAAGCATCAAAAGATAACAATGATGAAAATTAATAAACTACTAGCAGGTGCTGTTTTATTTGCAGCTGTCTCTTTTAATAGCTTTTCTCAAGAAAAAAAATGGACATTAAAAGAATGTGTAGATTATGCTTTAGAGAATAATATAACAATAAAGCAAGGAGAAAATACACTATTGTCAAATGAACAAGATATTATAGCTGCAAAAGGTAACTTTTTACCATCTGTGAGTGGAAGTTTAGGAGAAAGATTAAGTATTGGTTCAGGATTTGATCAAGTAACAAATCAAAGGATTAATAACCAAACAACACATTCGTTTAGTTATAATCTTGGAGTTAATCAAAATGTTTTTAACGGATTTAGAACATTAAACCTTTACAAGCAATCACAACTGAATCTAGAAATAAATAAGCTAGAATTAGCTAGAATTAAAGATGATATTTCATTAAACGTAGTTAATGCTTATTTGAATGTCTTGTTTAATATTGAAAATTTAGAGACAGCAAAAGCACAATATGAGTTTTCAAAAAAGCAATTAGACCAAGTGAAATCATTAGTAGATGCAGGCGTTCAGCCAAGAGCAAATATTTATGATTCTGAAGCAACATTAAGTACTGACGAACAAAATGTAACAATAGCAGAGAATAATTATACACTATCATTATTATCATTATCTCAATTGCTTCAAGTTCCTTTTGAAGGTTTTGATGTTGCAGTTATTGAGATAGGCTCTCCATCAGAAGCGTTACTATATAACAGTGTAGATCCGGTTTTAGATTATGCTATGGCTAATAGAAATGAAATTAAAGTTGCTGAAAAAAATATTGAGAATGCAGAATTAAGCACTGAAATATCTAAATCAGGTTATTATCCATCTGTCGGTTTTAGTTATGGTTTTGGTTCCGTTTGGAGTGAATCTAAAAATGATTTTCAAAAACAAGCTTTTTTTAGAGAGCTTGATGTTAACAAAGGTCATACATTCAATTTAAGTGTGTCAATTCCTATTTTTTCAAGATTTCAAAACAAAACTGCAGTTGCTAAATCTTTAATTCAGGAGAATAATAGTAAGCTTAATTTAGATCAAGCAAAACTAAATTTAGAATCTAACGTGCAACGAGCTTTTACAGATGCTCAAGCAGCATTTAAAGCGTTTTTAGCAGCAAAAAAATCATTAGAATCACAAGAATTAGCTTTTGAAAACTCTCAAGAGCGTTATAATATTGGAGCGATGAATGCATTTGATTTAGAACAGACAAGAATTAGATTAGTAAATGCTCAAGCTTCATTGATAAATGCAAAATATGATTTTGTATTTAAAACAAAAGTATTAGATTTCTACCTTGGTAAACCTTTGACAGAATAATTTTGGCACTTATACTAAACATAGAAACAGCAACAACAAATTGTTCAGTCTCTCTTTCAAAAAAAGGAGAGACTTTTGCTTTAAAAGAAGATTACAATAACGGTTATTCACATGCCGAACGCTTACACGTGTTTATAGATACAATACTTAAAGAAAATAACATTGAGCCTTCACAGCTTGACGCTATAGCTATAAGTAAAGGTCCTGGATCTTATACAGGACTTCGTATAGGTGTGTCTGCAGCAAAAGGGCTTTGTTTTGCATTAAATAAGCCGTTAATAGCAGTTTCAACATTAGAGGCTTTAGCACACCAAGTGAAAGCAAAAAACGGTATTATAGTACCAATGCTTGACGCAAGGCGTATGGAGGCTTATACGGCTGTTTTTGATGCTGATTATAAACCTATTCAAGATATAGAGGCAAAAATTATTGAAACAACATCTTTTAGTACATATTTAGAAAGCGGAAACGTTTACTTTATTGGTAACGCTATAGAAAAAACTAAAACAGTTGTGACTCATAAAAATGCCGTTTTTATTGAAGATAAATTACCATCGGCAAGTAGTATGAGTTTGTTAGCTTATAATAAATATAAAATAAGCGACGTAGAAGACGTCGCTTATTTTGAACCATATTATTTAAAAGATTTTGTTGCTATAAAGCCAAAATCTAAATAAAAGTTTTATTCACCTTTATGAATTTCAACTTGATGTGGATAAGGTATTTCAATACCAGCAGCATCAAGCGCTTCTTTTGTTTGTTCTGTTACATCAAAGTAAACAGCCCAGTAATCTTCTGTTTTAGACCAAGGTCTTACAGCAAAATTAATAGAACTGTCTGCCAACTCTAATACTGTAACAGCAGGTGCAGGATCTTGTAAAACTTTAGGATGCGATGTAAGTACGTTCATTAGTACTTCTTTGGTTTGTTTTATGTCAGACTCATAGCCAACACCAAACACTAAATCTACACGTCTTGTTCCTTCAGTTGAATAGTTTACAATATTACCGTTAGATAAAGCACCGTTAGGAATAATAATTTCTTTATTTGATAAGCCAGTTAATTTTGTAGTAAATATTTCTATTTCTTTAACAACACCTATCTCTCCTTGAGCTTCTATTAGGTCACCTATTTTAATAGGTTTAAAAATCATTAATAAAACGCCGCCAGCAAAGTTACCTAGAGACCCTTGAAGCGCCATACCTACAGCTAGTCCAGCAGCAGCTAATACAGCAGCAAATGATGTGGTTGGTACGCCCAATACGCCTAATAATGTTATAACTAGCAATATTTTTAATCCCCAACTTAATAGGTTTATTAAGAATTTTTGAAGGCTTTCATCATAATTGCTTTTTGTCATAAGTTTTTTAGTAGCATTCATGATTTTTTTAATAATCCAGGAGCCAACTATCCAAAATACAATTGCGCCAATGACTTTTAAGCCGTATTCGGTTGCAAATTCAACGGCTGTGTTTGTCCATTTTTCTAAATCCATGTTTTTGTTTTAAATTAATTAATATGTAAAAATAATAAAGTGATAAACACTTAAATTTAATATAAGGTTAAAAATTGAAACATAAAATTCTATGTGTTGAATTTATGTTAATAGTACTAGAATAAGTGTCATAATAGCAGGAACGGCTTGAATATAAAATAACGTAATCTTTTTTGTAGAATATGCGCCGTATATACCAGCTATAGAAACACAAGTCAAAAAGAAAACAGCCAAATTCATATTGTTATTTAACAGTGCGTAAATAATACCAGCAGCAAGAAAACCATTGTATAAACCTTGGTTGGCTGCTAATACTTTTGTGTCTTCAGCAAACTCCTTTGATTTTAACCCAAATGCTTTTATGCCTTTTTTTGTTGTCCAAAGAAACATTTCTAAATATAAAAAGTACAAATGCTCAAAAGCAATAAATCCTAAAAGTATATATATCAATAACGTCATAGTCATAAAAACAAAAAACCACCTTTTTACAGGTGATTTTTTATAGGTTATTTAACTTCAAAAGTGAGTTTTAGATTTACTCTAAATTCTGTTACATTATCACCATTTACAATGGCGCTTTGGTCTTGAACATAAACAGAACGTATGTTTTTTACTGTTTTAGAGGCTTCTTTTACAGCCTTTTTAGTTGCGTCTTCCCAGCTCTTATCAGAGTTTGATAAGACTTCTATAACTTTTAATACTGCCATGATTTTGTCTTTTATAAGTTTACTTAAAAATACTTATTTTTTTGACACCATAAAAGCTGTTTAGTCACTTATTTAGCCATTTATAGCTTCTACAGTAGAAATTTTTCCTTGCAACATTTCTTTAAGCATATTTTCTATACCGCTTTTTAGAGTAAATGTTGATGACGGACAACCACTACAAGCACCTTGTAAAATAACTTTTACAACTTTACTATCTGGATTGTAAGATTCAAACTGAATGTTTCCACCATCGCTAGCTACTGCAGGTTTTACATATTCTTCAAGAATATTTACAATTTCTTTTGACGTATCATCAAGTGCCTCAAAAGACTCGTCTAGTTGTTCAGTTGTTTTCTTTAAAACTTGTTGTGCATCTGGTTTTAAAATTTCTTTACCTTGCTCGATATAGCTTCTTATAAACTCACGAATTTCCATTGTAATATCATTCCAATCTGCCATGTCATATTTTGTAATAGACACATAGTTTTCATCAAAGAAAACAGCTTTCACAAAAGGAAAATGGAATAATTCGCTAGCCAAAGGAGACACTATGGCTTCATCAATAGAAGTAAATTCATAAGATGTTGTAACAAGTTTTTTGTTTGCAACAAATTTCATGGTTGCAGGATTTGGTGTGCTTTCCGCATATACTGTTACGGGAACCTTTTTAGGTTTAGCATCTTCCTCTAAAACAACGCCTCCATTATTTAAGAATGCTTCAATTTGTTGTGCTACTTCTTCTTGTACATCTTTCCACTCAACAATATTGTAGCGTTCTACAGCTATAAAATTTCCTGAAATGTAAACTTTTTTTACAAACGGTAAGTAAAATAACTGTTGTGCTAACGGAGAGTTTTTAGCATCATCTATGTTGTTAAATTCAAAACTTTGATGTTGGGTAATAAAGGTGTTTACCTCAAATTTTATTATGGTATGATTGTTAGTTTCTTTTATTGAAACTTGATATTGACTCATTTTATTTTTTTTTACAAAAATACTAAAAGTTAACTTCAGTTATCCATATATTTGGCCATTATTGTTTTTTTGAAAAAAATCGATTTAAAAATTCAGAATATTAAAAGGCTTTAACTATTATGATGCCTTTTGTAAAAAGTAAATTTTATATATTTGGCTTCTGATTATAATTTTATGGTCAATAACAAGTTTATATAAGATAAAAACAGACGATAAGTTTTAATCAGTCTGCCCTGAAAACTAAATTTATGATGTTGAAAAGATTCTACATATTAGTATCAGTGATATTTTTCACACAATTTGCAAACTCTCAAGAAGGACTTCCTGTTTATACAGATTATCTAACAGATAACTATTATTTAATTCATCCATCTATGGCAGGTGCAGCAAATTGCGCTAAAATAAGAATGACAGGTCGCCAGCAATGGTTTGGTCATGAAGATGCGCCTAAACTTTTAACAATAAGTGCTAATGGAAGAATAGGAGATTCGCAATCAGGTATTGGTGCTATTTTTTATTCAGATAAAAATGGTTACCATTCTCAAAACGGTGCGTATGTAACGTATGCACACCATATTATGTTTTCAAGAAGTGAGTTAGACTTAAACATGTTATCTTTTGGTTTAAGCGTAGGTGCTATTCAATATAAACTAGACGAAACTGCTTTTCTTAATGAGTTGCCAGATCGTTTAATATCAGGAATTGAGCAAAGTTCTACTAATTTTAATATGGATTTTGGTTTCTCTTACCACTTGTATAACTTTTATGCTCACGCAACGGTAAAAAACATTTTAAAAAATGAAGGTATAAATAATGATCTTGAGGTTACTAGTAATTTAAGACGTTATTTAGTGTCTGCAGGAACTGTGTTTGGCAGATATGGTAGTGAGTGGTCTTATGAGCCTTCAATTATGTATCAATATAAAGATGCTACAAAAGAATCATCTATAGATGTTAATGCTAAAGTTTACAAAGAAATGGAATTTGGTAAGCTTTGGGCAGGTTTATCTTACAGACGTAGTTTTGATGGTGCAGAATATTATGATAATGGTAGCGTAAGCAGCCAAAAACTTCAATATTTTTCGCCACTTGTAGGTATAAACTATAATAAATTTATGTTTGCTTATACTTACGCTTATCAAGCAAACTCTGTAGTGTTTAATAATGGTGGTTTTCATCAAATAACGCTTGGTTATAACTTTAACTGTAGAAAAGAGCGTTACCACTGTAATTGTCCTGCAGTAAACTAATAATACATCTGTTTATAAAATAAAAAAAGCGCCTTGAACTTATATTCAAGGCGCTTTTTTTATTTAAAAACTATGAATGAGTAAACAGGTCGTTAAAATGAGTGATACCCTATACTTATTTAGTTATACCTAGTAATTGCATATTAAAGCTTTTAATTCCAGCTATAGGCTATTTTATTTTATCAGTTAAAGTGCGTAAGTTTATATTTTGAAGCCAATATTTACATGAAAATAGTTTTAAAATGTTTCATCTTTTTTGTTGTTTGCTTACAGGCAAGTAGCTTGTCTGCTCAAAGATTTAAGTCATTAAATAACGAAGAGGTTTTTACAGTAAGAGGCTCTGTAACAGAAAAATATACTAGAAATCCTATAGCAAAAGTAAATATAGAAGTAAATGGCGGAGCTTACACAACAACCAATATAGCTGGAGACTTTAGAATTCAGGTTAAATATGGCGATGAGCTTATAATTAGACATAAAGATTTCAATACCATTTATTACACTATTAATAGCCGAGAGCGTATAGATGTAATTGTAGAGCCTGCTATTACATCAAGCTCTGTAAAAAGTAAATATAAAAGTCCTAAACAGTTCAATGCCTTAATAGACTCTGCGTTGGTATATCTCAAATCTGATGCAGAAAAAAGCATTCAATTTGTAACAGAAGCCTTATCAGAGAGTAAGTCTGTAAAGCAAAATTCAGAAGTTTATGAAGTTTTAGGAGATGTTAACGTTTACTGGAAACAATACGATTTAGCAATATCAAATTACCGAATAAGCCTCAATAATGTGCAAACTAATGAAGTAAAGTTAAAATTGGCCAAAGTATATGAACTTAATGGTAACTACCAAGAGAGTATTGAGCTTTATAATTCACTAGAAGAGCCAGAGCTATCTAATTGGCAAATAACAACAAAGTACGAAGGTCTTGCTGATGTTTATTTAAAAACAGAAGATTTAAAAACAGCCTTAAACACCTATAAAAAAGCTCTTGAAATAGCCAAGGATAAAAAACTATCACCTAAAATAACCGATTTAAATTCTAAAATAGCCCAGGTTTATGAAAAAATGGGTGCTACAAATTTAGCAGAATCTTTTTACAAATCTGCGATGAGTTTAGCCTCACAGCAAAGTAAGAAACGTGCAGTAGAAGAGAAAGAAAAGGTTGCCGAGTTTCAAAGTAAAAATAACGCTATTGAAGCTGAAATTGCCTTGAGAGAAGAAGTTGTAAAGGATGTTCAGGATATTGAAAAAGATTCAATTATTTCAAATGATAGCCCAATAACAATTCAAAAGCAAAACTATAAAATAGGTACAGCTTATGCATTACAAAATGACTATGAAAAAGCCATTCCGTACTTAAAGAAGAGTATTGAGGTTGCCGAAGATAAAGAAGATTTGGTCATTCAAAAAGATGCTACAAGGAAGCTTTCTGAAGTATATCGTGATGCAGGAGATTATAATAAAGCATTATCTACAACAAAGGTTTATGAGCGATTAGTTGACGAACTTTATATAAAAAAGGAACAAGAAATTATACAAGCAGCAAGATTTAGTAGAGACTTAGCAAATAAGCAAAATCGTATAATGAGCCTGGAAAATGAACGCCAACTTGCTGAAAGCAAGTATCAGTTAACTGCCGAGCGAAATAAGCGTCAAAAACTTGTAATTTACTCACTTATTGGAGGTTTAGTTTTACTATTGGTTACAGCATATTTTATGTTTAAATACATAAAACAACAGCGTCTTGCAAACAATTTATTGGCTTTAAAATCTTTGCGTAGTCAAATGAATCCGCATTTTATTTTTAATGCTTTAAACTCGGTAAATAGCTTTATAGCCACAAACGATGAGCGTACCGCAAACAAGTATTTATCAGATTTTTCTATCTTAATGCGCACTGTTTTAGAAAACAGTGAAAAAGACTTCATTCCGTTAGAGAAAGAAATTGAACTACTAGAGTTATACACCAAGTTAGAACATTTTCGTTTTCAAGATAAGTTTGATTATTCCATTATAGTAAATGACAATGTTGAGGTAGAAGATTATCAAATTCCACCAATGTTGCTTCAGCCATATATAGAGAATGCGGTATGGCATGGCTTGCGTTACAAAACCGAAAAAGGTTTATTGCAAATTGTAGTTAGTAAAAAAACAGAGTCAGAAATCACGATAACAATAACCGATAATGGAGTAGGAAGAGCACGATCTAAATCTCTTAAAACAGATCATCAGAAAAAGCAAAAATCTACAGCTATGAATAACATAAAAAAACGTGTAAATATCTTAAATACGATGTATAAAGATAAAGTAGATGTATTTGTAGATAATTTATCAAACGCTCAAGATTCAGGAACAAAAGTGGTTGTTACGTTGAGGAAATAAAGAAAATTAAACTTATGAAACTAAACGCTATAATAGTAGAAGATGAAGCTGCAAGTAGAGATATTTTAAGAAATTATCTTAAAAAATATTGCCCCAATGTAAATGTTATTGGAGAAGCTGAAAATATTGAAGAAGGTTTGGTGCTTATTAGAAATCATGACTTGGATGTTGTTTTTCTAGATGTAGAAATGCCTTACGGAAATGCTTTTGACCTACTGGATAAGGTAGGTGATGTTAACTTCGAGACTATTTTTGTGACTGCCTATAATCATTATGCAATAGATGCGCTAAACGCACACGCTTCGTATTATTTAATGAAACCTATTTCCATAGACGAGCTTATAAAAGCCGTTGATTATGTAACAGAAATAAAAACCAAAGAGCAAGCTTTGCAAGATCAGGTGTTAGTGCCAAAAACAACACAGATAAATGGTAAGGTAACCATACCGCAGCAAGATGGTTTTGAGGTTATTAATACGGCTGATATTCTATTTTGTAAAGCCGATGATAACTATACAGAAATACATCTTATTACCAATAAGAAAAAAGTAGTAAGTAAAACATTAAAACATTTTGAAGATACTTTAAGCAACGATAGCTTTGTAAGAGTACATAAATCATATTTAGTAAATGTGAACGAAGTTGTAAAGTATGTTAAAGGAAAAGGTGGTAGTGTTGTTTTAAGTAACGGAAAAGAAATACTAGTATCTGCTTCAAAAAAGTCTAATTTATTGTCTTACTTTAAATAAAAAATAATTCAAATGCCAATCATAAAGCCAGTAAAAGGAAAACAACCACAAATACCAGACGATTGCTACATCGCAGAAAATGCAACTATTGTAGGAGAAGTGATTATGGGAAATACATGTAGCGTTTGGTTCAATGCTGTTATACGAGGCGATGTTCATTTTATAAAAATGGGTAATAAAGTAAACGTACAAGATGGCGCTGTAATTCATGCAACGTATCAAAAGTCACCAACAACTATAGGTAATAATGTATCTATTGGTCATAATGCCATTGTGCATGGTTGTACTATTCATGATAATGTTCTCATCGGTATGGGAAGCATTGTTATGGACGATTGTGTTATTGAAAGTAATAGTATTATTGCGGCAGGAGCAGTTGTTACACAAAACACTAGAGTAGAAGCAGGAAGCATTTATGCAGGTGTTCCAGCAAAAAAAGTCAAGGATATAAGTAAGGAATTAATTTCTGGAGAGATTGACCGTATTGCTAATAATTATGTGAAGTATTCTAGTTGGTTTAAATAGAGAACTAAAAATCTAAATATTCAGCCTTATTTTTATTCCCTAGCAGCGTTGTCATAACATCCGGATGAGCATTACTGTAAAAAGTGTGTTTTGCAGTAATAGGAAGCTGGTTTAAAAGGTGTTCTTTTTCTAAAATAGCTTTGGTTTGTCTTGCAACGGCTTCACCAGAATCTATAATTTTAACATGTTTAGGGAGTAGTTTGAGCAATTCAGGAATCAGATAAGGATAATGTGTGCATCCTAAAACCAAATAATCAATTTCAGCATCAATCATAGGTTTTAAATATTTTTTTAAAAGTACTTTAATTTCTTGGCTACCTATTTGTCCTTGTTCAATAAGTGGTACGAGGCCTTCACCTACTTGTTCTATAACTTTTATCCCGTTACTATATAAATCTGATGTTTTATGAAATAGTTCACTAGATAGCGTTCCTTTTGTGGCTAAAATACCAACGGCTTTTGTTTTTGTG
The DNA here is from genome assembly GCF_048381695.1 of Corallibacter sp. NCBI lineage: Bacteria > Pseudomonadati > Bacteroidota > Flavobacteriia > Flavobacteriales > Flavobacteriaceae > Corallibacter > Corallibacter sp. The sequence continues at coordinate 586,445 of NZ_JBLXHI010000001.1, forward strand.
TTTAAAGCAGCAGGCTTAATAGCAGGTTCAATACCTATAAATGGGATGTCATACTGATCTCGTAGTATTTTTATGGCGTTTGTTGTTGCCGTGTTACAGGCTACAACAATAATTTTACAACCTTTTTTGATAAGTAGTTCGGTGTTTTTTATGCTTAAGTCTATAATATCTTGTTTAGACTTGTTGCCGTAAGGTGCATTTTTACTATCGGCTAAATAGATTGTACTCTCATTAGGTAATAGTAAGTTAAGCTCTTTCCAGATGGAAGTGCCGCCAACACCAGAATCAAAAACACCAATAGGTTGTTTACTCATATTACAAAAATAAAAAAGCCACTTATGTAAAGTGGCTTTTTTTAGATTTTTATTAGGGTTTAAATTAAAATCCTAATTCTTTTTTTACGTCTTCAAGTAAGTTTTTACCATCAGCCATAATTACGCCACCACCTTGAGTAGAGTCAAGTACATATTGGTAACCTTGTGCTTTAGCTACTTTTAATATAGCTGCTTTAGCTTTTTCAGTAATAGGTTTTAGTAATTCAACTTCTTTCTTTTGCATTTCTTGTTGTGCAGTACCTTGGTATTGCTGAATGTTTTGTTGCATAGTTTGTACTTCAACTAAACGTTTTTGGTTTTCTTCATCAGTTTTTGTTGAAGCTTCAGATTCGTATTGCTTCATTTTATTCTGATATGTAGTCACCATTTCTTTAATATCAGCTTCATAGGTTTTTCCTAATTTATCCATTTCACCTTGAGCGGTTTTCCATTCTGGCATCGCTTGAATTAATTCTTGCGTATTGATATGAGCAACTTTACTTTGAGCCTGCATAAAACTTGTTGCTCCTAAAAATAGTACTGCTGCAAATAAAAGGGTTCTAAATTGTTTCATTTTAATTTTAATTAAGTATTAATGTGTGTTTAAGTTATTTATTATTAATCTTCTTCGTCTTCGTCAGACTGTTCATTGTTATTACTTTCTCTTTCTTCTTTAGCCTTTGCACGCTCTTCTAGTATTTGTCGTTTACGTTCTTCTAGTTCTAATTTTCTGCGTTCTCTATCAGCTAATTTTTTTTGGCGTCGTTCTTCAAGAATTTCTTCTCTTGTTTTTGGTTCTTGATCTTGGTCGCTTGTTTTGTTTTCTTCTATAGTTTCTTCTTCAGAAGCTGTGTCATCGTTGCTGGTTTGGTTTCTAGCGTCTAGTTTGTCTTGTCTTGCTTTAGCACGAGCTTGAATAATACTGTCACGTCTTCTTTGAATTTCAAGTTTTCTAGCTTCTCTAGCATCCATAATGCTGTCTCTACGATCACTAGCTTCTTTTTCTCTTGCTTCTAGCTCTTTGTTTACTTCAGGAACAACACTTTCTTGTTCTGCCATTCGGCGCTCGGCTCTTGTTTGTGCTTGTTTACGTTTTGCACTTCTAGTTATAGATCTAATAACTTCTTCGCTGAAGTCAAAACGATCTGCCGAGTAAAGCATTACAACATCTGCTGATTTGTCAAACACAAAATCGTATTTTCTTTTTGCAGCGATATCTTGAACTGCAGCAAAAATTTGATCTTGTATAGGTTGTATTAATTGCTTTTTTTGAATTATTAAATCGCCATTAGGCCCAAATCGTTTTTGTTGATAATCTAATATTTCTTTTTCTTCAAAAGCAATATCCTCTTCACGCTCTTCAATCTGTTCTTTTGTTAATAAGGCTTTTTCGTTGCTTAAATCCTTGCGCTTTTGTTCAATACCACTTAATTGGGTTTCAATTTCGGTTTTCCATTTTTGCACTTTAGATTCTAGCTGCGATGTAGCTTCTTGATATTCTGGAACGTTCTCAAGTATGTATTCTGTATCTATGTAACCTATTCTAACACCTCTTTGTGAGAAGCTAGATAAGCTTATCATAAATACTGCGATCACTAAAAAAAGAACTTTAAATCTCATCTGTTTCATGTTTATAATTTAATAGCATAATAAATTCTTAAAAAAATGACAGATGATTATTATTCTGCCCCTTTTTTGAATTAATGTTTTCAAAATTAACGAATTTTAATTTTAAAAATTTTAATTCAGGGTTTAAAATAATCAATTTGTTTATAGAAAATATCGTGCCAAAATTAAAATTGTTGTCCAATTATAAAGTGTGTTTGCCAACCACTCTTACTTGTTTGTCCAGTAGCAGGGTCAAATCCATGACCAAAATCTATTCCTAATAAACCAAATGCAGGCATGAAAATACGTAAACCTAATCCAGCTGAACGTTTTAAATCAAATGGGTTGTAGTCATGAAAATCATTATATGAAACTCCGCCTTCTAAAAAGCCTAGAACATAAATTTTTGCTGTTGCTTTTAATGTGATAGGGTAACGAAGCTCTAAAGAGAATTTATTATAGATAGTACCACCGTCTTGTGTAGAATATCCATTCTCGTCTGCTGGTTGTAAACTTTGGTTCTCATAACCACGTAAAGCAATTGTTTCTCTACCATCTAGGTTATAACCTCCTAAACCATCTCCACCAAGAAAGAATCTTTCAAAAGGAATTACACCACGATCTTGATTGTAGGCTCCTAAAAATCCAAACTCTAAACTAGGTCTCAAAACAAGCTTTTTAGCAAGTTCTGTATACCATTCTGCTTTAAATTTTATTTTGTAAAACTCTAACCATTTAAAACGCTCTTGATCTATTTCTGCAATACGGTCGGCAGCGCTATTTCTTACTGTTGTAGTTTCATTAGCGTCATTTACTACAGCTTGTTTTTCATCACGTTCGCTTTTTAATGCTTCATAATCAACGTTGTTAAACAATGAGTAAGGCACAGAAAGTTTTGCTGTTAAGCTAAATAACGATCCTCTTTGTGGGAATACAGGATCATTACCTCTATTATCTCTACTGATACCTATTGTGTATGCTAAATTGTTAGAGTAACCATCACCAAATGTAAATAAACCAGTGTTGTAGTTTTTTAAATCATAATGTTGGTAACTTACAGCTTGTGATAACGTAAAGTAATCATCAGGAATGGTAAGTCGTTTTGCTAGACCTAATGTAATACCTGTAATATTAAAACGCTTGTCTTTATCAGCTTCACCAGTGTAAGAGTTATATAAAAACTGTCTTGAGTGTGATAATGATGTTGAGAACTGAACAGGTTTTTTTCCTCCTAACCATGGTTCGGTAAAAGAGAAACTATAGGTCTGGTAGAAACGGCTAGCTTGTAAACGAAGCGCTAATTTTTGACCATCACCTCGTGGTACTGGGTGGTATGCATCAGGATTAAATATGTTTTTCAACGAAAAGTTATTAAACGATAATCCTAGAGTTCCGATAAAGCCACCACCACCGTAGCCTCCTTGTAATTCAACTTGACTAGATCCAGTTTCTTCAAGGCCATATTCTAAATCAATTGTACCTTCGTTTGGATTTGGGTTTTTGAAATTGGTTGCTATTTTTTCTGTATCAAAAAAGCCTAATTGACTTAACTGTCTTATGGTTCTTACCACATTAGACTTACTATATAATTGTCCTGGTCTTGTGTATAATTCTCTGTATATAACATTATCATTTGTAACATCATTTCCTGTTACAGATATATTATTAAAGTATACGGGTTTACCTTCTGAAATTCTTATTTCCATGTCTATGACATTTCCTTCAGCATTAACTTCAACAGGGTTTATGGTTGAGAATAAATAACCACTGTTTTGATATAGATTGGTTATATCATCAGCATCAGGTTTAGTGTTGTCTGCAATACGTCTGTCTAGTAGTACACCGTTGTATGTGTCACCTTTTTCAATTCGTAATATACTATTTAATACTTTGTCGCTATAAACAGTATTACCTATGAATTTAATATCACCAAATTTGTATTTAGTACCTTCTTCTACATCAATTTTTAATGTGACATTTTTTTTGTTGTTTACAATAAGAGTGTCTGAAATTATACGCGCATCTCTGTATCCGTTTTCTTTATATTTATCTACGAAGCTTGTTAAGTCTTCCTTGTAGTCGGCTTCTATGTATTTAGAGCGTTTAAAAAGGTTTTTGATACTTTTTTGTTTCGTGTTTTTCATCGCTCTACGTAGCTTTCTTGATTTTATAGAATCATTGCCCGTAATGATGATGTCTTTTACTTTTACTTTTTTTCCTTTGTCAATGTTTAAAACCATATTAACTCTTGATTTCTCTATAGAGTCATTTACTTCTATGGTATTTATGTAAACTTTAGCATTGTAAAAGCCGTCCTTTTTATATTTGTTTATTAGGTAGTTTTTTGTTGTTGTAATTAGGTTTTCGGTTACTTTAACACCTTTTTCTAATTTGTTTTCTTCTATAAGTTTCTCTTTTTTAGACTTCTTAATTCCATTGATTTTAAGCTCATTTAATTCAGGTAAATCAGAGAGTCTTATTTCAAGATATGCAATATTACCTTCTGTTTTTAGTAGGTATATATTAATGTCATTAAATAAATTGGAATCCCAAAGTTTTTTAATGGCTTTACTAATTTCTTCACCAGGAATAAGAATTTCTTCGCCTTTTCTTAAGCCAGAATAGGTAACTATTGTTTGTGCACTAAAATGGGTGTCACCAGAAACAGTAATGTCTCCAATGGTATATGTTTTGCCCTCATTGTAATTTAATTCTTGCGCATTAGTGTTATGGCAAACTACTGTAAGTAATAAGGTAAGTGTTAAACTTAAATATGTTCTCAAAGGTAGTTGTTTAGTTAATTTGTTCACTTGTTTTCCCAAATCTTCGTTCTCTTTTTTGATAATCAATAATGGCCTCATACAAATGGTCTTTTGTAAAATCAGGCCAAAGCACATTTGTAAAATATAATTCAGCATATGCAATTTGCCATAGTAGGAAATTACTTATACGTTGTTCGCCGCTTGTTCTAATTAGTAAATCTACGTCTGGTAAATTTTGCGTGTAAAGATGCTTATTTATAACCGATTCATCAATTTTTTCAGGCGAAATTATATTATTTTTAACTTTAAGGCTTATTTTTTTAACTGTATTTAGTATTTCTTCTCTAGAGCCATAGCTTAAAGCTAATGTTAGGCACATCCTATTGTTATCTTTTGTTTTTTCAATAACATCTTGTAACTCTTTATAAACCTTTTCAGGAAGAGCTTCAGAATTGCCTATGGTTGCTAGTTTTATATTATTTTTTTGAAGTGTACTTATTTCTTTTTTTAAGGAAGAAACAAGAAGTTTCATAAGTGTTTGTACTTCAATTTTAGGTCTGTTCCAGTTTTCTGTTGAAAACGCATAAAGAGTCAGGTTTTCAACGCCAAGTTCAGCACATCCTTCTACAACTTGCCTCACAGCTTTGGTGCCATTTTCATGACCAAAAGCACGTAGCATACCTTTTTGTTTAGCCCAACGCCCATTACCATCCATAATAATGGCAATGTGTTTAGGTAAAGCATTTGTATGTATTTGTTTTTTTAAATCCACATTAAAAAGAGCAAAAGCATGGTTTTTTACCAAAGGTATATGTTAAGGTTACTCCAGTAAAAACATACCAATCATTATTATTTGTATTTCCAAAAGCTGCAGGAGCTTCATTGTCATAATCAGGAACGCTACCATCTATTTCGTCAGAAAATGTGTAGCGGGCACCAATTTCAGCAGCTAAAATAAAGTTGCCAAGAATACTGGTTTTTATACCTAAAACCATTGGGATACCAAATGCAATACTAGAGGTGTCTTCAGAAATTAAACCTCTATTTCTTGCGAAAAAGAAGTTGTCATGATATGCAGCAGTAATACCAGTAAATAAATAAGGTGTTGTTTTTGGACGCTCATCATGTAAGTCGTAATCTAAAAATGTAAATTCTAAACCTAATGAGGCTTCAATAATTTGGTTTTTAAAACTATAGTCTCGTTCTACACGTCTAGGGTCATCAGATTCAGAGTCTTTTCCTTCTAGTTCAGAATATATTAATGAAAAACGAAATGCGTGCCTTGGGCTTCTGTTCCACTTATAAATACCTCCAAAAGCCGGACTGTTAGGAGCAATATGACTTGTTGATCCAACGTCACCAATAAAATTACTTGCTCCCAAAAACACACCTAGTTCATGGGTTTGAGAATAGCTTAATTGGCTTGTTAATATGATAATTACTATTGTGGTTAAATACCTCATAAATGTTCAAAAGTTTGCAAATATAATAAATAAGATTAGCCTATAACAATTTGAATCAAATTGTATTAGGATAAAACAGCTTTTATTAAAATTTATTGCTTAATTACGTCGGTCTTCACCCCAAAGTAGCTTTTTTCTTAATGTATCTAGAAAACTTTCATCTAGTAGTTCAATCATTTTGATTTTAAAAGGTGCTTTTTTTATTGTAATAAGGGTTTCGTTACTCAATGTTGCAATTCTAGAATCTAATGATACTAAATGATTTTCTTCACGACCACTTACTTTAAGTTGAATTTCAGTTGCATCAGGAATAATTAATGGTCGTGCGCTTAAGTTGTGTGGAGCGATAGGTGTTAATACAAAGCTGTTTGTGTCTGGTGTTATAACTGGGCCGCCACAACTTAAGGAATATCCTGTAGAACCTGTAGGTGTGGCAACTATTAGGCCATCACTCCAGTAAGAAGTAAGGTATTCATTATTAAGCTGTGTTTCTACGGTAATCATAGATGTTGTATTCTTTCGACTTACAGCAATTTCATTTAGAGCAAAATTGATGTCAACTAAATCAGGGTTTTCGGGAGTGGTTTTAATTTCTAATAAACTGCGTTCAGATATTTTATAGTTGCCTTTTAAAATATGGTCTATAGCAGTGGTAATATAATCGTTTTGAATAGTTGCTAAAAATCCTAAACGGCCAGTGTTTATACCTACTATAGGAATGCCTAGATCCTTTACCAATGTAATGGCTCTAAGTATAGTTCCGTCTCCACCAATACTAATAAGTAAATCAAAGCTTTTATCAAGACTAGTAAACGTATTAAAACTGTCGTAGTTTTTTTGTGTCTTTAACTGGCTGTTTATTATGTTAAAAAAGTTTTCCTCTATAAAGGCTTTTAGGTGATGCTTGTTTAAATAATCAAAAAGAATTTTAACCGCTTCTTCAGCGTTAATATGATAGAATTGTCCGAAAATGGCTATTTTCATTACGCTAAATGTTTAAGTATTTGTCTAAATATTCAGAACGATCTTTTAGGCTTTGTATGTAGTTGTCTTCTTCATGACCAGAAATAATATTGTAACTATAACGTCTAAATGTTTGTGCAACATCATTTAGGCTTGTATTACCAATTTTTAAAGTAATTTGAGCTACGTCATTTTCAATTTTTGAAATAAAAGCGCCTAGCAGCTTTCCGTCGTTAGATTCTACAATCTGGCTTATTTCACTAAATGAGTAATCGTTAAATCCTTTTTCAACAATAAGTATAGCACCTGCTTCAGAAAAGAAAGGTGTTTCATTAAAAAGGTTTATAATATCATTTAACTCGTAGTAACCCAAATAGGTGTTGCGGCTATCAAGCACAGGCATAATGTTTGTTGAGTTTTGAGCAAATGCTTCTAAAACATCAAGCCATAAAGTATTGTCTCTTACAAAAAAGCCCTCTATTGCATGATGACATTCAGAAATGATTTTATTCCTAGTAAAACAATGTACATCAGTTTCTGATAAACAACCCAAATACACATTGTCTTCATTCTTAACAGGAATATGAGAGTATGTCAATTGATTAAATAACAACTGCATATCACTTATTTTGTCTGTTATTAAAATAGGCTTTATGTCGTTTATTATGTAGTCTGAAAGATTCATAAATGTGTTTTTGTTGTTCCTGCAAATTAATTAAAAAATGCTACAATAAGCGTGATTGAGTTTGTATTTTTGTATTCTTAAAATAAAACTTATGACAAAGTTAAGTGTAAATATTAATAAGATAGCAACTTTAAGAAATTCTCGTGGAGGCGATATGCCTAATGTTGTGCAATTTGCTAAAGATGTTCAGAAATTTGGAGCAGAAGGTGTTACTATTCATCCAAGACCAGATGAAAGACATATTCGTTACCAAGATGCCTATGATTTAAAGTCTGAAGTGTATACCGAATATAATATAGAAGGTAACCCAATAGAAAAATTCACCAATATGGTTTTAGAGATAAAGCCTACGCAGGTAACTTTGGTGCCTGATGCTGTAGATGCTATAACTAGTAACGCAGGTTGGGATACCATTAAGCATAAGGGTTTTTTAGTTGAAATGATTCAAGAGTTTAAACAAAATGGTATTAGAACATCCATTTTTGTAGATCCAGATTTAAAACAAATAGAAGGCGCTAAAGAAACCGGAACAGATAGAATAGAATTGTATACAGAAGCTTTTGCACATCAATATAGTTTAGGTAATCACGAAGCTATAAAGCCTTACGCGGCATGTGCAGAGTTGGCCAATGAGCTTGGCTTGGGTGTAAATGCAGGACATGATTTATCGTTAGATAATATTCAGTTTTTTAAACAGCACATTCCTGGCTTATTAGAAGTGTCTATTGGTCATGCGCTTATTTCTGAAAGCTTATATTTAGGAATAGAAAACGTTGTTCAAATGTATTTACGAAAACTAAAATAACATTATGGATTTACATGCAAATGTATTAGGAGAAGGCACGCCGTTTATCATACTTCATGGTTTTTTGGGTATGAGCGATAACTGGAAAACATTAGGAAAAAAGTTTAGTGAAACAGGTTTCGAGGTTCACATGATTGATCAGCGTAACCACGGAAAAAGTTTTCATTCTGATGCTTTTGATTATGAACTTCTTGTTGAAGATTTAAAACAATACTGCGATAAGCATCAACTTAAAAACATTGTACTTCTAGGGCATTCTATGGGAGGCAAAACAGCGATGCTTTTTGCTACAACTTACCCTGAATTGGTTTCTAAATTGTTAGTTGCAGATATTTCACCGAGATATTATCCAATACATCATGATACCATACTAGAAGGATTAAGTAGCTTAAACTTTTCTGAACTAAAAAGTCGTGGCGAAGCCGATGAACAATTATCTCGTTACGTATCAGATTTTGGAACACGTCAATTTTTACTAAAAAACCTGTATTGGGTAGAAAAAGGCACACTTGCTTTACGCATGAACTTAGATGCGCTAAAAAAACACGTAGGTGAAGTAGGTGAAGCATTACCTATGCATGCCAAGTTTGATGGCGATACACTTTTTTTAAGAGGCGATAAAAGTGAGTACATAGCGCCACAAGATGAAACACTTATAAAGAATCATTTCCCTGAAGCGCAAATAGTAACTATAAGCAATGCAGGTCACTGGTTGCATGCTGAAAACCCTGAAGATTTTTATAATGCTGTTATAACGTTTGTAAAAGCATCATAGGTTTTTTGTATCTTTATGAAAAGAGACTAAAAAACCAACGTTTATGAACCTTATTATTAGAGTATTATTAACAGCTGTAGCAGTTGTTATTTTAGCAAAACTTTTACCAGGAGCAGCAGTTGAAGGTTTTGGTTCAGCAATCATTGTGGCTATAGTTTTAGGACTGCTTAACGCTATAGTAAAACCTATTTTGGTAATACTTACATTGCCAATTACCATTGTAACATTAGGATTGTTTTTGCTAGTTATCAATGCATGCATAATTCTATTAGCAGATAAATTTATAGATGGGTTTGGCGTAAGTGGCTTCTGGACAGCCTTGCTTTTTAGCTTACTACTATCATTGCTGCAATCTATTTTATATTCACTTTTAAAAGACGATAAAAAATAGACTGAAACACAAGCTGTTAAAAACTTTGTAGGGTTGTAAAAAAGTTATACTTTTGCAACCCTTTTTAATTAAATAATAGTTTTAAAAATGCCCTTTGGGCTTATGTCATAACACGATGAATATTACAAGAGAAAACATTGACGCATTAAATGCTGTGGTAAAGGTTGATATTGCTAAAGAAGATTATAGCGATAAAGTAGAAAAAATCTTATCAGATTACCGTAAAACAGCAAACATTCCAGGATTTAGAAAAGGACACGTGCCAATGGGAATGGTGAAAAAACAATACGGAAAAGCTGTATTGGTTGATGAAGTAAACAAATTACTTCAAGATGCATTAAATAAATATTTAACAGAAGAGAAACTTGACGTTTTAGGGCATCCGCTACCAAAGCCTCAAGACGATTTAGATTGGGATTCTGACAAACTATCATTTGAATTTGAATTAGGATTATCACCAGAATTTGATGTAGAATTAAAATCTAAAAAAGCTATCACTAGTTATACAATTGTTGCTGGAGATAAAATGATTGATGATCAAATTGAAAACATTCAAAAGCAATACGGCAAATTAATCTCTCAAGACGAAATAGCAAAAGATAGCGAAGTAACAGGTACTTTTAAAAACGAAGAAAAAGAGATTGAAAATACAGTAACCTTAACTTTAGATAAATTTAAAGGAAAAGCTACCGAAAAGAAATTTGTAGGAGCAAAAGTAGGTGATGTTATCAAACTTAAAACAAAAGGACTTTATGATGATGAGCATGAATTAATGCACGCTCTTAAATTAACACATGACGATGTTCATGGTTTAGATATTGAAGTAACTTTTACTGTAACAGAAATTAACGAACGTGAATTAGCAGATTTAGATCAAGAATTATTTGATAAATTATTTGGTAAAGACGTTGTAAAAAGTGTTACAGAACTAAAAGAAAAAATAAAAGAAGACGCTGAAAAACAATTTAAGCAACAAGCAGACCAAAAGTTATTAAATGATGTAACTGAATATTTAGTAGACAATACTAAATTTGATTTACCATCAGAGTTTTTAACAAAATGGATGCAAACTGCAGGCGAAAACGAATTAACAGAAGAGCAAGCAAAAGAAGAGTACGAAAAATCTGAAAAAAGCTTACGTTACCAATTAATAGAAAGTAAACTTATCGTAGAAAACGATATTAAGGTAACTATGGATGATATTAAAGACCATGCCAAGCAAATGATAAAAGCGCAAATGGCTCAATTTGGTCAAATGAATCCTTCAGATAAAGAATTAGAAGATATTGCAGCTAGAGTTTTATCAAATCAAGATGAAGCACGTCGTATATCAGAACAAATTATCAGTCAAAGATTGCTTGATATCTACAAAGAAAAAGCAAACCTTAAAGCAAAAGAAGTTACTTACGAAGACTTTATAAAAGAAGTTTACGGCGATAAATAAGTTAACAAACTTTTAAAGAATAAATCCTTATATTTAGGCGTTGAAATTTTATATTTTAACGCCTTTTTATTTCATTAAAACAATCACGACAAACTATGGATTACGCAAAAGAATTTGAGAAATTCGCTATAAAAGATCAAGGGATTAGTAGTACGTATTACAATAAAATAATGAGTAGTATGTATCCAACAAACCTGACTCCAAATATTATTGAAGAACGCCAAATGAACATCGCTATTTTTGATGTGTTTTCTCGTTTAATGATGGATCGTATTATCTTTATGGGAACAGCCATTAACGATCAAGTAGCAAATATTATACAAGCACAATTATTGTTTTTAGAAAGTACAGATGCATCTAAAGACATTCAAATATATATCAATTCACCAGGAGGTAGCGTTTATGCTGGTTTAGGTATTTATGATACAATGCAGTTTATAAAACCAGATGTAGCAACTATTTGTACAGGAATGGCAGCATCAATGGGCGCTGTATTATTATGTGCTGGAGAAAAAGGAAAGCGAAGCGGTTTATCTCACTCACGTGTTATGATTCACCAACCATTAGGAGGTGCGCAAGGTCAAGCTAGTGATATTGAAATTACAGCACGAGAAATATTAACATTAAAAGAAGAGCTTTATAACATTATTAGTAAACATTCAGGTCAGGATTACGACAAAGTATACGCAGATAGTGACCGTGACTACTGGATGAAAGCTGATAAAGCAAAAGAATATGGAATGATTGACGAGATTTTAGTTCGTGAATAATTCTAAAAAAAGAAAAGAAAACTGATTTATGGCAAAGGAAGATTTAGAATGCTCGTTTTGTGGTAGAAAAAAACCCGAAACAAACTTATTAATCGCTGGGCTAGATGCACACATTTGTGACAGATGTATAGAGCAAGCACATGGTATTGTTTTAGAAGAGTCAAAACAAAGTGATAATACTGACTTGTCTGCCGAGCTTATGTTGCGTAAACCACAGCAAATAAAAACATTTCTTGATGAGTATATTATTGGTCAAGAAATGACAAAAAAAGTAATGTCTGTGGCTGTTTACAACCATTACAAGCGATTATTACAAACACCTTCTGATGACGATATTGAAATACAAAAAAGTAATATCGTTATGGTAGGACAAACCGGAACAGGAAAAACCTTAATGGCAAAAACCGTAGCAAAAATGCTTAATGTGCCATTAGCTATTGTAGATGCTACTGTGCTAACCGAAGCTGGTTATGTAGGAGAAGATGTTGAAAGCATTTTAACACGTTTATTACAAGCAGCAGATTACAATTTAGAAAAAGCAGAAAAAGGGATTGTTTTTATTGATGAGATTGATAAAATAGCTCGAAAAAGTGATAACCCTTCAATAACTAGAGACGTATCTGGAGAAGGCGTTCAGCAAGCTCTACTTAAGCTTCTTGAAGGAACAACTGTAAACGTGCCGCCTAAAGGAGGACGTAAACATCCAGATCAAAAGTTTATTGAAGTCAACACAGAAAATATTTTATTTATTGCTGGTGGAGCTTTTGATGGTATAGATAAAATTATTTCAAAGCGTCTTAACATGCAAGCTGTTGGTTATAGTGCATCAATGTCTGATGAGCGCGTTGACCACGAGCACTTATTGCAGTACATTATTCCAAAAGATTTAAAAGATTTTGGATTAATTCCTGAAATAATAGGAAGACTTCCTGTGTTAACATACATGGATCCTTTGGATGGTAAAACATTGAGAGCTATCTTAACAGAACCTAAAAACGCTATCATAAAACAGTATAAAAAGCTGTTTGAAATGGATGAAATTGCTTTTAGTATGACAGATGGCGCTTTAGACTATATTGTTGAAAAAGCTATTGAATACAAATTAGGAGCTAGAGGATTGCGTTCATTGTGTGAAGAAGTCCTTACAGATGCTATGTTTGAGTTACCAGGAAGTAAAGAAAAAGAACTAAAAGTAACTAAAGCTTATGCTGAAGAAAAATTAACCAAAACCACATTAAAAAAACTAAAGGCAGTTTCTTAATACAAAGTAGGTTTTAATATAATAACAAAAGTCATTTGTAATATTTTACGAATGACTTTTTTGTTTAAAATAATGATATAAGTCAATATTACTTATTATCAAAAGTAAGCCATAAACTGAATCCTCTATAGGGATGTTTCCTAGGCGTATTCCTAGGTTTTCGGCATCATTGTACCACACAATAGGATCCACTATAAAACTACCTGTTAAAATGCCGTTGCTTATAAAGAAAAAAGGAAGCACCAATATATAACTTAAATAATGATAAGATAAGTCTGTTTTTTTTAATAAATGAATGCTTAAGTAGGCGCTAGTAACAAAAAAAGTAACCGAGGTATAGAGCCTATTGTAATTTATAATAGCTGTAAAAAGTAAAATTAATATAACAACAAGTGTCATGTAGTGCTGTATGTTTTTTAGTGGGTTGTTTTTTATTAAATATACAGTAGAAAAATATGTAAACACACATGAAAAAGGAATACAGATAAAGAATAGAATTTCTTCAATAGGAAGGTTTGTAATATAAAAGCCTGATAGATACGTATTGTTAAAACCCCAAATGCCTTTTTGAACAAATAACGCATCCCATATCAAAAATAAAAGAGCAATAATAAGGTTAGCTTTAATAAATGGTTTCCAGTCTTTGTAAAAAGCATGCTTTTTATAAAAACTAGCAATAAGCGGTATTGAGATACAAGCTAAATCTACCAATAAGTAAGTATAAGCTTTCATACGCTATTTTTTATGATGTTTTTTAGGAACATATAGTAATCCAAAACATTCTCCTTTTTCTTTGCCAAGATGTTTGTGGTGTACTTTGTGAGCTTTTCGTAGTCCTATAAGGTATTTGTTTTTTGTTTTTTTAAACCATTTAAAACGTTGATGAATAAGTACATCGTGAATTAAAAAATAAGTAACTCCGTAGAAAAAAATACCTAATCCAATAAAAAACAAAAAGTTTAAACTAGGCACAGCGCCAAAATAAAATAGTAGAATACTAGGAGTTGCAAATATGATAAAGAAAGCATCGTTTTTTTCAAAAACATGCGGATACTTTGGTTGATGATGGTCCTTATGTAAATACCATAAAAAACCATGCATAATATATTTGTGTGTAAGCCAAGTAATGGCTTCCATTAATAAAAATGTAGCAAGAGTTACAATACTGTATAATAAAATAGTTACCATATTATTAGCGTGTTTGTATTATAAAACATTTAGCTTATATCTTATGTAAGACTTTGTGAAAATTAAAAACTTTAAAGTATTAGAAACTCTAATGCGTCCTTTTAGGATTTTTTCAGAATCAGCTTTTTTAAGTTTTTTAAGAAGTTTTAAATAATATCTGTAAGCTATATAAACTCCAAATCTGCTTTCTAATGGTAGTTTTACTATGCCAGAATAAGCCTCAATCAAATCTGTGTTTATATCAGCGATTATTTCTTCTTTAGTAAGGCTATTTAGTGTTTTGTTAGATAAGTTAGGAAAATAAGAGCGACCTAATTGTTCTATGTCATCTTTAATGTCTCTCAAAAAATTTATTTTTTGAAAAGCAGATCCAAGATGTTTTGCAGCGTGTTTTAGCTCGTTAAATTTGGTTTCGTCATTATTAACAAAAACACGTAAACACATTAATCCTACCACATCAGCAGATCCATATATGTAGTTTTCATAAGCCTCTCTAGTTGTGTAATCTGTTATAAATAAATCAGATTCCATACGCTTGAGAAAATCATCTGCATATGTATGTAAATTGTAATTATGAACTACTTCTTGAAAAGCGTTTATAATTGGGTTTAGACTTATTTTTCTATCTAAAGCTTTTTTGTAATCGTTCACAAAATCTTTGAATAAGTCTTCTTGATTGTAAGCGTTGAAAGAGTCTACAATTTCGTCAGCGTATCTAACAAAACCATAAATAGCATATATATGCGGTCTCACTGATGGCGCAAAAAGTTTTATGCCCAATGAAAATGATGTGCTGTAAGTGTTTGTAACTATTTTACTGCACTTTAAGCTTGAGGTATCAAATAGCTGTTTCATTTTTTATGATATTTTATTATTAAATCACTTACTATTTTTCCGGATATTAATGATGGAGGAACACCTGGGCCAGGAACAGTAAGCTGACCACAGAAGTAAAGATTATCTACTTTTTTGCTTTTTAGTTTTGGTCTTAAAACATGCGTTTGAGATAGCGTATTTGCTAATCCGTAAGCATTTCCTTTGTAAGAGTTGTAATCTTCTTTAAAATTGCTAACACAGTATGATTCTTTAAAAAGAATATCCTCTTTTACAGATTCTCCAGTAATTTTCTCAATACGCCCTATAAGTTGATTAAAATAAGTTTCTCTAATAGCTGGAGTATCCTCAATATCTGGAGCAATTGGTATTAAAAAAATACCTGTTTCTTTTCCTATGGGAGCAGAGCTGTTATCTGTTATACTTGGAAAACTAGCATAGAACAATGGCTTTTCTGGCCATTTTTTTGTGTTGTAAATTGTTTTGGCGTGGGTTTCAAAATCTGTATCAAAAAATAAAGTATGATGTGATACATTTTTTAGTTTTTTATTAAACCCAACATAAAACATTAAAGCTGATGGCGCAAAGGTTTTTTTGTTCCAGTAAGTTTCAGAGTATTGTCTTAATTTTTCAGGGAGTAATGTTTCTGTGTGATGATAATCTGCACCGCTTAATACGATATCGCATGGAAAAAATCCAGTTTTTGTTAGTACTCCAGAGGCTCTTTTATTAGTGACTTCAATTTTCTCTACATCACTATTGGTAATAATTTTTACACCAAGACTTTGAGCGAGTGTTGTAATGCCTTTTACAACCTCATACATACCGCCTTCAGGATGCCAAGTACCAAGTTTTAAGTCGGCATAATTCATGAAATTATAAAACGAAGGCGTATTACTTGGTTTGGCTCCTAAAAACAATACAGGAAACTCCAGGATTTTTTGAAGCTTCTTGTTTTTAACATAACCAGATACTTGTTTTTTAATTGTAAGTATAAACTCATGAAGTTTTAAAATGGTTTTAGAATTTATAATCTCAAAAACATGTTGTCCTGGTTTGTAAACTAGGTTTTTAATAGCAATGTTATAATTGTTTTGAGCTTTATTTATAAATTTTTGAAGCTTTTTGCCGCTACCTTTTTCTACATTTTCAAAGGTGTCTTTAATGTTTTCAAAATTATCAGAGATGCTTATTGAGTCATTTTTTCCGTAGTAAATTTTATAAGCAGGATTAAGTTTTATTAGGTTGTAATAGTTTTTTGTTGAGGAATTAAAGTCTCCAAAAAATTGTTCAAACACATCAGGCATCCAATAAAATGTTGGACCCATATCAAAAGTGAATCCGTCTTTTTTTAGTTGTCTTGCACGACCACCTACGGTTTTGTTTTTTTCTAAAACAGTAACATCAAATCCCTGTTTTGCCAAGTAGCATGACGCGGCAAGTGATGAAAACCCAGAACCTATTATGATTATTTTTTTTGTAGCCATTGTTTGTTTAAGTAAACCGATAACCTGAAGATTACCGGTTTACTATCTATTAATTAAAACTTACCCTTTTTCTTTTTCATAATGTCTTTAAGATCTCCTATTACAGGTTTGGAATCATAACTTTGTTTATAACATGTATAACACCATTACCAGCTTGAACATCTACAGCAATAATTGCTACATCTGAATTACCAGAACCATCTGTAATATTTGCAATATTATCTCCGCTACCTGGTAGTGTAATAGTTATATTGTCGCTTTGCAGGGTTTGTGCAGTAGTGTTTCCAGGATTGTTTAAATTTGATGAGGTTACATTGGCGCCTCCTATTACATGGTGTAAAAGCACTTGTGTAAGTGTGTTTTCTTCAGGGATTGAAGCTAAATTATCAAAGGCATCATTTGTTGGAGCAAATACTGTAAAGTCAGGATTTATACCATCAGAATTTCCGCCTTCCGTTCTAGATAAAATAGATACAAAGTCTGTGTTTGGAGTTAAATCTGTTAAGGCTGTAACAAGTGTTGAAAAGTTTGGATCTGCAGCAGCAAAAGTTACAACCGTTGGAATATCAATTACAGCGTCTACAGCATGGATAATACCGTTAGTACCAACAATATCTGCAGACATTACAGTAGATATACCATTAAATGTAACGCCATCGCTTGTGTTGTAATATAAACTCAAAGCATTGCTGTTTTCTGCTGTTGCTGCTGTATTTGTGTATCCAGAACCAGCATCAATCAATGTGTTTGATGTAATAGCAGAACCCGCAACAACATGATTTAATAATATTTGAGAAAGCGTTGCTGTATCAACATCTTCAAGAGGTGTTCCATCTAGAAAGGTGTTAAATGCATTGTTGTCTGGAGCTAGAACAGTAAAAGGACCACTGCCTTGCAATACAGTTACTAAATCACCATCTGCTGCTCCCAAGGCTGCAACTAAACTAGAAAAGTTTGAATTAGCAACAGTCAAATCTACAATGTCTGGTAAACCTAAAACAGCATCAATAATGTGTATAGTACCATTGCTTGCATCTACATCAGCAGTAGTTACATTGGCAATACCGTTAAAAGTTACACCATTTTCAGTGTTGAAATAAATACTAATGTTTTGATTATTGGCTCCTGTGGCACTTCCTGATGCGTAGCCTGAACCTGATAATGTCAAATCAGTTGATTTAACATCAGCCATAATTACGTGGTTTAGTAGTATTTGCGATAATACATCTGTAGGTACGTCGTCAAGTGAACTGAAACCATTGTCACTTAAAAAGTTGTTAAAAGCAGTATTTGTAGGTGCAAGTACTGTGAATGGTCCGTTGCCATTAAGTACGTTCACTAAATTTCCGTCAGCTCTTGAAAGTGCTGAAACTAATACAGACAATTCAGGTGTGTCTGAAGCAATACTAACTATGTTTTGTTCGGAGTTTACAGATTGTGGGACTGTGAAATCATCATCATTACTACAAGAACTTAATAGTAATGACAGATTTACTAGGACGAGATAAAAGAATTTTGTTTTCATTTTGTCTATGTTTTTTCTGTTTAACTTGGACAAATATACAAATAAAGATCATTTTGTCTATATAAAAATTAAAAAAGTTAGACAAAAATAGTTTAGAGTTGATTGTTTCTCGCTCTTTTTTGTTTAACTTTGCCTTGTAAAACATTAGACATGAGTACGTATTCAATGGCGCAAATCGTGGCTTTAACTGGCATTAAAGCTCATACTTTACGTAAATGGGAAACACGATACACGTTTCTTACGCCTGAAAGAACAGATACAAATATTAGATACTATACAGATAATCAATTAAAGCGATTATTAAATATTGGTATTCTAACCCGAAATGGTTTTAGAATATCCAAAATTGATAAAATGAGCGATGCTGAAATTAATGAAGTAATCGCTGAAAAGCTTTTAAACGGTTCTCAAGAAGATGATATTAGTATTCTAATAATTTGCACATTGAAGATGGACGAAGTTGCTTTTGAAAAAAACTTAAATGCTCAAATTGCTAAAAAAGGCTTACTCAATGTAACAACTCAAATTATTTATCCGTTTCTAGCGCAAATAGGTGTTCTTTGGGGAATTAATAAAGTTATACCGGCGCAAGAGCATTTTATTTCCAATCTTATCAAGAAAAAAATGTTTTCTTCAATAAGCGCTTTACCATATCCTAAAGAAGATGCACCTGCAATAGTTATGTTTTTAACTGAAAACGAGCAACATGAAATAGGTTTACTGCTTGCATATTTTTTAGCTATGCAAATAGGTTGGAAAGTTTATTATTTAGGACAAAATGTTCCTACAGAAAATATAAAACAAGTAGTAGATTTTGTAAATCCTAAAGCTCTACTAACAATGTTTATAACGCCTAACCAAGACTCTGTTAAGTCAAAAATAGAAGCAATTTTAAGTCAAATAAATGTTCCGTTGTTGGTGTCTGGAAATCCTGAAGTCTTAGATGATTATATTGATGATAAACGTATTAATTTTCTATCTCATCCAGATGTGTTGGTCAACACATTAGCAGATTACAATAAATAACAAAAGCCACTCTTTTGAGAGTGGCTGATATTTTAATGGATGTTAATTAATACGTTAACACTATGTGTTATTATGTTTTAATAGGAATTAATAGCGGTGTAAAACTATTTATTTATTTGTAAGAAAAAAATTACCAAGCTTTGTTTTAGATAAACCTTATATAATACTCGTTAACTGAAATTTAACGGCTATTTTATCCGTTAAAAGGTAGCTTAAGAATTGAGCTTTAAAAGATCATCTAAATAATCTCGTGTGTTAGAAAGTCTAGGTACTTTATGTTGACCACCAAGCTTGTTGTTTTGTTTTAACCAATCATAAAATAAACCTTGTCTACCAATATGTATTTTAGGTTTATTAAGTGTCATGTTGTTAAGGCGTTTTGCTTCGTAATCTGAATTTAAAGATTTTAAAGCGTTGTCTAATAGCTCGTTAAAATAGTCGATGTTTTGTGGTGCTGTTTTAAATTCTATCAACCATTCATGAGCGCCTTTTTCTTTGCCAGACATGAAAATTGGCGCAGCTGTATAATCAACTATTTCTGATTTAGTTTTTTTACACACTTTTTTTAAAGCATCTTCAGCATTCTCAATAATTAGCTCTTCGCCAAACGCATTAATATGATGCTTTGTGCGTCCAGAGACTTTTATACGATACGGGCTTATTGAGGTAAAGCGTACAGTGTCTCCAATTTTATAACGCCATAATCCTGCATTTGTGGTAATGATAACAGCGTAGTTTTTATCTTTTTCAACCTGACTTAAAGGAATCACTTTTTCATTTTTGGTTCCGTAAGTGTCCATTGGGATAAACTCATAAAAAATACCGTAATCTAGCATTAACAGCAGTTCACTAGATTTGTTTAAATCTTGAATGGCAAAAAAGCCTTCAGAGGCATTGTAAATTTCGTAATACCTAAAATTGTTGTTAGGTAATATGCTTTTATATTGATCTTTGTATGGTAAAAAACTTACACCACCATGAAAATAGACTTCTAAATTTGGCCAAATATCAAAGAGGTTATTTTTACCTGTGGTTTCTAATACATTGTTAAGCAACACAAGCATCCATGACGGAACACCAGCCAAGCTAGTAACGTTTTCATTTATGGTCTCATCTACAATGGCTTGCATTTTTTCTTCCCAATTACTCATTAAAGAAACTTTACTGCTGGGCGTGCTACTAAATTCTGCCCAAAAAGGCATGTTGTCAATTAAAATAGCTGATAAGTCGCCAAATGCGGTACCGTTTTCTTTATATAATTCTTTGCTGCCTCCAAGTCTTAAACTTTTTCCAGTGAACAGTTGAGATGCTTCATTGTTGTTTAAATACATACAAAGCAAATCTTTGCTAGCTGCGTAGTGGCAATCTTCAAGAGAGTCTTCACTTACTGGTATAAACTTACTTTTAGCACTTGTTGTGCCACTAGATTTAGCAAACCATCTAATAGGTTCTGGCCAAAAAATATTGTTTTCACCTTTACGTGAACGTTCTATATTGTCTTGGTAATCTTCATAAGTAGAAATAGGAATGCGTTCGGCAAAAGTTGTGTAATCACTTATTGATTGAAAATCATACTGTTTGCCTATTTCAGTGTCTTTTGCTTTGTTTAAAAGATGCGAAAGCAATTCTTGCTGAACTTCATTAGGGTATTTTAAAAATAACTCAATTTGATGAAATCGTTTTTTTAAAAACCAGGAAGCAATAGAATTTACTATAGGAATTGGCATATTTGCATTATATTTAAGTTTTAAAAATAATACTTTTTTTTATGACCTACCAAGGTGTTCTAACAAAAATGGAGAGTGAATATTCAGAACCAATTCAATATTATTTGGTATTTGAGAATGACTTTATAACCATGAATCAGTTGCTAAATTCTACTATAACGATTCAATTTGTTAAATATCAATGTTTAAACTGTGGTTTAGATAAGCCTATTTACAGGCAAGGGTTTTGTAAAAGTTGTTTTTTTGATATTCCGCAAGCTGCTGATTGGATTATGCGTCCAGAATTAAGTACAGCACATTTAGACAAAGAAGATCGAGATCTGGCTTACGAGAAAAAAGTACAATTACAGCCACATATTGTATACTTGGCAAACTCTAGTAATGTAAAAGTTGGAGTAACCAGAAAAAGTCAGGTGCCAACACGTTGGATAGATCAAGGTGCTCATGAAGCTATTGAAATTGTTGAGGTGCCAAATCGCTACCTAGCAGGTATTACAGAAGTTGCCTTAAAAGATCATGTTAGTGATAAAACAAATTGGCGAACTATGTTGAAAAATGAAATTCAAGATGAAGATTTAGTAACTTGGCGAGAGCGCTTAAAACAATATATTCCTGAAGAAGCCAAAGCGTATTTTATTGCTTCAAATAAAGAAACAGAACTACAGTTTCCTGTTATAAAGTATCCTGCAAAACCAAAAAGTTTAAATCTTAAAAAAACACCAAATTACACAGGTAAGTTAGTTGGTGTAAAAGGGCAGTATCTCATTTTTGAAGATGATACAGTTTTTAATGTAAGAGCTAATGAAGGTTTGGTAGTAGCAATTACTATAAATTAAATAAATCGTTTTTCAATATATTCCGAATTCATAACGCGTAATGCGCCCATGTAATCGGTTCTAAATGTAATAATGTCGCCTACTTTGTAGTCTTTTTTTGCATTTGTAATATCAATAACTAGCATATCAGAGCTTGCGCCAACAAAGTTTAACGAGCTATCTAGTGGTTTTAAAAAATCTACTTTAGAAATATCTAGTAAACCAATATCTAATATGGCGCGTTTTTGAATATCTGTAAATTTAGTTTCGTCAACTTCAAACATATCTCCTGATGGATTTTTTTCTAAATTTCCATAAGGAACACTTGGTTTTTCAGTGATTTCAATCACTTCAGAATGAAGTGTGAAAATATCGTCTTTCATTCCAGGTATGGTTTCGTTTGTAAATAAATCACTACCAAAAAATAGGGTTTCACCAACTCTGAAATGGTTAATTCCTTGTGGTACAATGCCTTTAAGAAGAAGTGGTACCATAACCGATGATCCTCCAGAAACGCCATCAATTTTTTGGTCAAATTTTGCCTCAATCAGTTGTTCGTATAAGCAAAGCTGTATAAGCTTGTCTTTACTAGGCATAACACCGCTTAAACAATTTAAGTTTGTTCCAATACCAGCAACTTTAATGTTTGGCAATTGAAAAATCTTTTTATAAAAATCCATTAAATGATCTCCCATAATACCTTCGCGAAGATCGCCTAGTTCAATCATGATAATGACACGGTGAACTTTATTTTGCTTTTTTGCTTCTTCTGAAAGCCATTTTATTGTCGTGTATTCAGTGTTGAAGCTTACATCAGCATATTTTACAATGTTTTTAATGCTTCGTTTGGCGGGAGGTTTTATGTAAATTGTTTCTATTCCAGGTTTTAACTTTTTTATCGTTTTTAGGTTAGATAATCTAGCATCACAAACTTGCTCATCACCTAGAGATAAAATGAATTCAATATATTTCTCATTACCGCAAAGCATTTTTAATACCGGAGCCCAAGACATGTCGTTCTTGCTGAACAGTTTTTGTAAATAGCGATAATTGTGAGTAAGTGATGCTTTGTTTAATGTAAAAAATGCCATAGTGTTTATTTTATAGTTCTAGGAATGTCTTTATCTATTCTAGATAGAACTTCGTAATTAAGTTGATCTGTAATGTTACCAAAAGAGGAAACAGAGATTTCTAAATCGTTATTGCTTCCTATAAGAATAACTTCATCTTTAATAGTTATGTTTTCATTGGCTGTGATATCAATTAACAGCATATTCATGTTAACAATTCCAATGACACTAAGCCTAGAATTTTTAATGATAACACGACCTTGATTACTCAAGCTTCTACTATAACCATAGCCATAACCAACCGGAACAGATGCAATTGTCATATTTGTTTCAGCAAGATAAGAATTTCCGTAACCAATATATTCGCCTTTAGAAACGTGTTTTATGTCCATAACATAAGATTTCCAAGAAAGAATAGGTGTTAAAGGGTCGTTGGTTAGTTTCTTTTTTGTGAGATGAGAAATAAATGTTTCGCGACTTGGCCATAACCCATATTGTAAAATACCTATGCGTACCATATCAAAATTATCTTTAGGATATACCAATATAGCTGCGCTACAAGAGCTATGAATGCGTTCGGGCTTAATATCTTGACTCTTAAAGTATTTAATGCTTTTTTTGAATGCTTGTCGTTGCTGTTTAACACGCATGTAATTGCTAATGCTTTCTGAACCTGCGTAATGTGTGCAAATTCCTTTTACATTGATGTGCGTCTTATTTTTATTGATAAGTTCAGCGAGCTCATTCCAGTTTTCTTTATTGAAACCAGTGCGATTCATACCAGTTTCAATTTCTAAATGAATGTTTATTGGTTTTTGTTTTTTTACAGCAATTTTAAGCATGTTTTCTATTCTGTGTAAGTTGAAAACATAAAATTCAATATCGTTATCAATAACCCATTCTGCATCTTCATCATTAATATCACCCATTATCATGATAGTAAAATTACCTTTAGCGCTATTGTAAACCTGCTGTGCTTCTAGAGAATTGAATACAGAAAAATGGTTTATACCAATTTCTTGTAGCGCAGGAACCATAATGTTAATTCCATGTCCGTAGGCATTTCCTTTTAAAACAGATGATATAACAACGTTATCATCAATAAGAGATGTGATGTGTTTTATATTGTTTGCTAATGCATTTTTATTTATTTCAATAAATGAGCTAGGCATAAATAAGTTTTAAAATTGTGTGAAACATTGTAACGCCATATGATGTGATGTCGTCCGGAAAATCATAGTCAGGATTATGCAAGGCTGGTGTTTCAGTTCCAGCACCTAAACCAAACATAGCGCCCTTATAATGTTGTGTAAATAAACCAAAATCTTCACCCCATTTAAAAGGGTGTTCTTTATTTATAAATTTGAAATGATTGCTTTTAGCTGCACTTTCAATAATGTCAAAGGCGTCTTGGTTATTTCTGTTTGCTGAAAATTCTTGAAACCAATCAATTTCAAAGTTTAAGTTGTGTATTGAGCATATTTCTTGAGTTAAGTTCTTTATGGCTTGTTTTAAAATTTCTAATTGTTTGGGAGTCCATGTTCTGATAGTAAAATGAAGCTCGCCTTCTCCAGCAGAAATACCGTAATCTTTAGAACCTAAACATGCATAAACTGTAGCTATCGTTGAAAAATCTTCTTTTGACTGATTAGGGTTTGCTAGCATCTTTATTTTGTAAATAAGCTCGTGTAAAGCTAAATCTGGATTGATGCCATGCTCTGGTTCAGCTGCATGAGATGTTTTTCCTTTTAGTATTATAGCCAAGCTTACTACAGAAGGCGTAAATGTATCCGGTTTACAAATGATAGTGCCTTTTTTATAACCAGGTACATTATGTAACGCAAATACAAAATCAGGTTTTAAGTTTGTGAATTTTGTTTCTTGTAATATAGCTTTAGCTCCTTGTCCAGTTTCTTCAGCTGGTTGAAATAGTAAAACAACGCTTCCTTTTTTTAACGGACTTTTTTGAAGTGCTTGAGCCAAACCAATAAGTATGGTGCTATGACCATCATGACCACATTTATGAGAAACATGACTTGTTTTAGAAGCATGTGGAAATGTGTTGGTTTCTTGAATAGGAAGCGCGTCTAGTTCTGCTCGAAAAACAATTGTTTTACCCTTTTTGTTGCTGTCAAAAATAGCAATGACTCCAAAACCAGCAAGGTTTGTTATAATTTTAGAAGGATTATATTTTTTAAGTTCACTAACAATAGTTTTTGCTGTGTTTTTTTCGCTTCCAGAAAGTTCAGGTTGCTTATGTAGGTTTTGTCTAAATGACTTTAAATACTCTGTTTCCAAAAGAATGGTGTTATTTTTTCACGATTAAATAAGTAACTAATGAGATAGAAATACCAATTAATATAGGATCAAATTCGTAAGGAATTTGAACTTCTAAAAAGGTAATGATTAATGTTGAAAATCCACCAAAAAGCATGGCTAATAATGCCGCTAAAGGTTTTTTATTTTTTGAGTAAAGCATTCCAAGAACAGGGACTAATAAACCAGAAACCATAAATGAATAGGATAGAAGCATGAGATCTAAAACGCTAGTCATGGCTGTGGCAATTAAAATGGCGACAAATCCAACGATAAAAGTAACTACTTGAGATATTTTTATCGTTTTAGGATTTTTGTCATTAAGTCCTAAAATATCTGTTGTAAAGTTTCCTGAAGCGGCAAGCAAACAGCTATCTGCTGTAGACATTATGGCTGAAAAGTAAGCAGACATCATTAATCCCATTAACCCAACAGGTAATATGTTTTTTAATAATAGAGGTAGTCCTATTTCTGGATCTAAACTAGCTGCTGTTAAAAAACCATCAGTAGCAAACATGCCTTGTTCAACTGCAACTCTAGATAAAAGTCCAAGCGCAACTCCCATAAAAGCCATAATTGGGTATTCGAAAATACCTGCTATATACCAGGCTTTTTTTGCTGTTTTTTCATCTTTACAAGCGTAAATTCTTTGATATAATGTCATACCAACAAACCAAATAGGAATGATGGTAATGGCCCAATTGAACATTTGTATCCATGTGATATTATCTAATCTGAAAAATTCATTAGGCAAAACTTTTAAAATTCCATCAAGACCGCCTAAAGCATAAAAAGAAACAGGAATACCAATGAAAATTAAACCAGACATTAATATTATCCACTGAAAAGTGTCTGTGTAAATAACAGCTTTAATGCCTCCAAAAACTGTGTATAGCATAGCAACAGTTCCCATAATAATCAAAGCATTTGTTAAGCTTAACTCTGGAAATGTGCCAACGGCAAGTTTTGCACCTGCTAAAAGTTGAGATGAGGTAAAGCCTAAATATCCTATGAAAGATATAATACCAGCAACAAGCGCTACTTTTTTACCATAGTTTCGTTTTAAAAGCTCGGGAAAGGTTAGTAAATTAAACTTATGCCCTTCATTTATTACTTTTGGGATTAAGAGAACAGCACTAAGCCAAGCGCCTATTAAACCAGTAAGTAGCATCCAGGAGCCTGAAAGTCCCATTACAAAACCTAAACCTCCAAGGCCTATAGAGAAACCACCGCCAACATCGGTAGCAACTACAGAAAGCCCGATGTGCCAGCTTTTCATGCTGTTGCCGCCTACATAATAATCTTTTGCACTTTTGTTTTTTTTGTAATAATAAAAGCCTATTGCTAATACAATAATCATGTATATAGCAAATACAGCAATATCAATAGGGTGCATAATACTTATTTTTTAAGTCTCATTTCAAGGTACTTGTTCTCGAAACCTAATTTTTTGTATAAGTGTAGTGCTGGATTTTCTGGTTCAACGTGAAGTGCGATATCACCTTCTGTTAGTTCTATCGCTTTTTGCATTAATTGTTTGCCAATGCCTTTTCCTCGTGCGTTATTGTGTACGGCAATGTAAACTAAAATGTTTTCTGGAATGTAACCATGCATTCCAGTTTCGTTTATAATTGTAATTCCTTGTATGCCTTCTTTATCTTTAATAACTAATACAAAACCACCATGTGCAGAAATGTTGTCTTTTACGGCGTAATCTAGACATTTTGAAATATCTGTCTTTTCATCGCCATATTCCTGCAAGTGAGTATGCAGGAAGTTTATTATGGTTTCTTTTTCTGTTTGAGTTGGCTTTGTATTAGCATTATAAATTTTGAATACATTCATAAATTATATGTCTTCTTGGTCTCTTAAACTCTGAATGTAGGCCGCTTTTTGAACTTCACGTCTACGTCTTATTGAGGGTTTTGTGAAATATTGTTTTTCTCTGATGTTTTGCATAACTTTTACGTTACGGTGTTTACGTTTGTAACGTTTTAATGCGCGTTCAATGTTTTCACCTTCTTTGATTTCAATTCTTAACATAAGTTGTTTTTAGTAAATGATTATTATCTAGGACTATCCTAAATAGGTTTTTAATATTTTATTTTTTGAAGTATGTCGTAGTCTACGAATACCTTTTTCTTTTATTTGTCTTACACGCTCACGAGTTAGTCCAAAAGTTTCTCCTATTTCTTCTAGGCTCATTGGCTGTTCGTTACTAATGCCGTAATATAGCCTAATAACATCAGCCTCTCTTTGTGATAATGTATTTAAAGCACGATTAACTTCAACATTTAAAGAATCGTTCATTAAATCTTTATCAGGGTTAGGAGATTCTCCAGATTTTACAACATCATATAAGCTAGAGTCTTCACCTTCTTTTAAAGGTGCATCCATAGATAAATGGCGCCCTGAATTTTTCATAGACTGTTTTACATCGCTAACAGTCATATCTAGTTCTTTAGCAATTTCTTCGGCACTAGGAGGGCGTTGATGTGCTTGCTCTAAATGCGAATATGCTTTGTTTATTTTGTTTATAGAACCAATTTTATTTAATGGTAACCTAACAATTCTTGCTTGTTCTGCAAGTGCTTGTAATATAGATTGACGAATCCACCAAACGGCATAAGATATAAACTTAAAACCTCGGGTTTCATCAAAACGTTTAGCGGCTTTTACTAAACCGGCGTTTCCTTCGTTTATTAAATCAGGGAGTTTTAATCCTTGATTTTGGTATTGCTTTGCAACCGATACAACAAAACGTAAGTTTGCGGTTGTTAATCTATCTAAAGCAGCTTGATCACCTTCTCTAATACGTTGCGCTAATTCAACTTCTTCCTCTGCGGTTATCAATGGGAGTTTACTTATATCTTGTAAATACTTGTCTAAAGATTTAGACTCTCTGTTGGTAACCTGCTTGGTGATTTTTAATTGCCTCATGTATAAAGTTTAGATTAATACTTAATATCTATCTTTATAACATAACCTTTTTTTTATAATATGCAAGAAAAAAGCAATTTCTTTGTAATAAATCTATAATTCAATTGAAAAAAGCCAAATTTTTTAGTGATTTTTTATTAAAATAGTGATTTGACTTTTTCTTAAGGTTGTTTTTAGTTTATAGAGTCTTCTTTTTTGCTGTTATTCTTTTTGTTTAATAAGCCACCAAGAGCATTTTTAATACCCTGTTGTACTGCATTATTATTGTTTGTTGAATTTGTTTTAGTGGTATCTGATGTTGTTTGGTTTTGTGATTGGGAGTTGTTGTTATTACTTATTCCTCCCAGTAAATCTTTTATAGCGTTTGAGCCTTGATTTAAAAGTTTTTGCTTTTCTATATCAATAAGTTTTTTTGTTAAGGTAGTAACAGAAGAACTTAAGTCGGTTTTTATAGAAGGATTTGTAAATGTTCCTGTAATATTTGCTGTAACAGGAATAGCAATTTTGTTTACTTCCGGATCGTTTATTTTACCAATAAGCCTATTTATGTCACTGCCTAAATACTTTGCAGGTACATTAAAAACAACGCCATAGTTCATAGTTTTGTTGAAATTATGAGCTCCAGAGACCTGAATATCGATATCTTCATATTTTATGTTAAATGGTTTTATATCTACATTACCATTATTGAAGTTTAGTTTAGTTTTTAGGTCTTTTAAGTTTAGTTTGTTAAAATCTACAAATCCTAATACGCCATTTAAAGAACTTAATAGCTTGCTGTCTTCTGTGTTTATATCAGAGGTTAGTAATTCAGCAAAAGCATCACCAGAAATTGATGCTAAATCTGGAGAAAATTCTTCATCTAGATTTCCTTTTAGGTTAATTGTAGAGTTTAACTTTCCTTGTAATACTTTGGCTATTGGTGCTAATGCTTGAAGTAAGTCTAAATCTTTAAAAGATTTTGAAATATCAAAATTATCAGCTCCCAGATTTAAATCAAAGGTTGGTGTGTCGTTTTTTGTAGAAACATTACCATTCACAGCAAGTTGCCCATCAAATATATTAGATGTCAAATTACTTAATGTAGCTTGTTGATCTTTTATTACAAGGGTTCCTTTAACGTTTTTTAGATCTAGATTATCATAAACCACATGTTTAGCATCGGCATAAAGCGTACAATCTAAAAAGGCTGGAATTTTTAATGACTCTTCATCAGATGAGGTTTTGTTGTTTTTTGCTTCAGCAGTAGCGCTTTCAACCATAAAATCGCTAACCTTAAACATGTTTGAGTCAACATTAAAGTTTCCTTGCAGGTTTTTATCACTTAATAAGAATCCTAAAAGGTTTTTAATAGAGCCTTTTGCGTTTAAATCACTGCTTCCTGTTTTTGCTTCAAAGTGGTTTAATGAAACAGTTCCAGGGTTAAAGGTCATGTCAGCCTTTTTGATATGGATAGGGTTTACAATGTCTTCTGATGAGAAAACAAAATCTGTTACAGATACAGAACCGTCATTTTTAATACGCTCATAGGCATTGGCCTCAATAGCATTCATATCAAATGCCGTGTGAAGTTTCCCTTTTAAAATTCCGCTTAACTCTTTTTCTAATTCTATAGGGTAAGCTTTTGTAAGATTAGATAGATTTAATACACCATCAATATTGGCGTTTACAAGCATGTTTGTTGTTAAGTTTTTAAGTGTCGCAGACGATTTAAACATGTCTTGATCTATCTTAAAGTTTAAAGTGCTAATATTTACATAAGTGTCATCAACATTACCTGTGTTATTTTTTATAGCAACGTTTATGCTTATATCTTGAACACGTTTTGGTAAATCAGGATATTTAAAAGAAGCATTATTTGATAAGACATTAATATCTAATTGAGGAATGGTTTTTTCAGAAACTAAACCTTTAACCATACCACTTATTTTAAAGTTTCCAGAAGTTTCTACGTTTTCAATGTTTTTAGAATATTCTTTAGGAACTACAGCAAGAAAATCTTTGAAATCAGAGCCAGGATTTTCAAATGTTATATCTACTTCTTGGCTATTTTCAAGTAGCTGCACATAACCTTGAAATTCTAATGGTAATTGATTTATGTAAGCTTTGTTTTCCTTAAAAGTATATTTACTATTGGTTAAATCTAAATCAATTAAGGCATCTAACTTTATATCATTGTTGCTTAAATATTCAGTGCTATCCATACTAAAACTTACTCTGGCACTTGTATTAGTGTCTAATTCTGAAACATCTCCTGAAAACGTTCCTTTTCCTGAATGATTAAGTTCGGTTATGTAAAAGGTTGTATTTGAGCTCTCGTCTAGATATGTTAGTGCACTATTAGTAATGGCATAATCTTTAACATCTAAAGAAAATCCTTTGGTAGTGTCTTGAGGTGTTTCAGTAGTAGTTTCTTCACTTTTTTTGGCAATGTCAAAATTAGTGTCGCCAAATTTATTGGTTTTAAGTATGACTAAAGCTTCGTCAAGATATATTTCGTTAATAACAATCGGGCCTTCACTAGCTTTTTTAAATAATTCTTTAATTGACATGTTTAAAGAAATAGATTTTGCTGTAGCTAGTTTTTCATCTTTAAAAGGTTCAAAATTAGTGATTACTAAATCGTTAACATCTACTTGGGCTTGCGGAAAGCTTTTTATGAAACTTAAATTTACATCGCTAAATTCAACATGAGCGTTTAAGTTGTTGTTTATAGTTTGCTTAACGATATCTTTTATTTTAGATTGAAAAACAAACGGAATTGCTAATAGTAAAAGGAATATGATTAATAAAGAGATTCCTATGATTTTTAAAGCTTTTTTCATGTAATTGATAAGTTTGAGGTATATACGATATAAAATAGAAGAATGGTTGCCATTAGGCAAATGTTTAATAAAACTTTAATAGTTTTATATCAAGCTTATTTCTTCATTAATTTTTAATTTAAAACGCTTTCTAAATATGTAAACACCAAGGTATAAAAACGGTGTGTCAAGAATAGCTATAAGCACTTTAAACAAAAAACCGGCAACAAGTAGGCCCGCAAATTTATCCCATTCTATAATATTGAAAGAACATAGTAACATTAAGATGGTAAAGGTATCTACAAATTGTGAGAAAAACGTTGAGAAATTGTTACGAATCCATAAATATTTTCCTTTTGTAAGTCGTTTCCAGAAATGATAAATTTGAATGTCAACAAATTGAGCAAATAAATAAGCTAGCATACTGGCTGTTACAGCAATGGCTGTACTACCAAAAACGGTAGAAAAGAGTTCGTTGCCAACAGGAGACCAAGTAGTTGCAGGAACCATATCAGAAATCAACACAATAAGTAACGAAAATAATGAAGCAAAAATACCAGTAACAACCACTTGGTTAGCACGTTTTTTGCCAAATATTTCGCTAATCAAGTCCGTGATTAAAAACGTAATAGGATAAGGTAAGATGCCTACAGATATTTCAAATAATTTTGTGCCAAAAACTTCTACTTCAAAAGGATACCAATAAAAAAACTTTTGAAAAATTAAATTAGAAACCACCAAAGAGGTTATAAATAATGCAGCTAATAATAAATAAATGCGTTGTGCTAAAAGCTTGTCTTTTAAGGTCATTTGAAATTGTGAATAAATAGGCAACGTAAATATAAGCTATTAAATTTTCTTTTAGTTATTTTGTTTTTTCCATGAATACACATCACAAAGTTTATATATCATTAGGCAGTAATAAGGGCGACCGAATAAAACACTTGCAAGATGCCATAAATCTTATTTTTAAAGAGATTGGTAAGGTTAATATTATTGCAAAAGTTTACAATACGCCAGCAATAGGTTTTGATGGAGCCGATTTTTTAAATACTTGTGCGCTTATTGAAACTGAATTACCTTCAGATGAACTTATTCAAGCCTTATTGCAAATAGAAACAAAACTAGGTAGAACGAGAAGTGATGTAAATACATATGAATCTAGAACAATAGATTTGGATGTGTTATTTTTTGATGAAGAAATAATTCAGACTCAAGCTTTACAAGTGCCACATCCAGAGTTACAAAATAGGCGTTTTGTACTACAGCCTTTAAGCGAGATAGCAGCAAAAATCATACACCCTGTTTTTAAGAAATCTATATCTGAATTACTGCAAGAATGCCAAGATGAAAGTATTTTAGAGCCTATTAATATCTGGCTGAAAAACCCTAGTAAACAATACAAACTTTCTAACTTTAATTACATAGCCATAGAAGGCAATATAGGTGCAGGAAAAACTAGTTTGGCAAACAAAATATCTCATGATTTTAATGCAAAACTCATTTTAGAACGTTTTGCAGACAATCCGTTTTTACCAAAGTTTTATGAAGATGCTAAACGCTATGCGTTTACGTTAGAAATGTCCTTTTTAGCTGATAGATATCAACAAATAAGCGATGATTTATCACAATTAGATTTGTTTAAAGATTTTATTGTAAGTGATTATGATATATATAAATCTTTGATTTTTTCAAAAATCACTTTACCTGATGATGAATTTAAACTTTACCGAAAACTGTTTTATCTCATGTATAAAGATATTGCAAAACCCGAGTTGTATGTGTATCTGTATCAAAACACAGACCGATTACAAGAAAACATAAAAAAACGTGGTCGGGATTATGAGCAAAATATAGAGAATGCTTATCTGGAAAAAATCAATGCTGGGTATTTAGATTTCTTAAAAAATAAAACAGAGCTTAACGTTAAAATAATTGATATTTCTGATAAGGATTTTGTGAAGAATCGTGAAGATTACCTTTGGATATTAAACGAAATTAGCAATGAAGCATAGTATTATTACCGTAAAAGACATGTATGCAATTGGAATGAAAATGTCTGTAAACTTTCAAACTATGCATATTGAAATGGCAAAGTTAGCTCGTGCTTTTATGCCTCGTAGACATGAGATTATTAACCGAATAGGTACTCATGCATTTTCTATTCAAGATTATAAACAACAACATTTTAAAGCCATCACACCTGAATCATTATTTGATAAATGGGTTGCTGTTGAGGTTACAGACTTAAACACTGTTCCAAGAGGCATGGAATCACTTACACTAAAAGGAGGCGATTATTTAGTTATAGATTACAAAGGAACTGTTGCTGATTTTCCTAAAATTTGGCAGTTTATTTTTAAAGAATGGTTGCCAAGTTCAGGATATGTCATTGATGATAGGCCACATTTTGAAAAACTTCCAGAAACTTACAATCCGCAAAGCCAAATCAACGAAGAGACCGTTTGGATTCCTGTTAGAAAAGTATCATAAGTGCCTTTCTAACTCCAGTAATAGTGTTAATCAAAATATTTTTTTCTGAAATTAAGAGGAGTCAATCCTGTTTTTGATTTAAAAAATTTTGAAAAATAAGCATAATCAGAAAAGTTTAGAGTATGAGAAATAGTTGTTAAGCTATCTTGAGAATGTACAATAAGTCTTTTTGCTTCAAGAATTGTGCGTTCAGCGATAAGTTGACTTGTAGTTTTGTTAATTGTTTTTTTTACAACTCTATTTAAATGTTTTGTGCTTATGTTTAGTTTATCTGCATAAAATTTGGGGAATTTTTCTTCTTGAAAATGTGTGTTTATCAACGTTTCCAAGCTTTCTATAATTCTTGAATAACTATTGAATTTTACTTCCTCAAAATCGGTGTCAAGGATATACATTCTAGTGAGATCTATGTAAATGTGGTTTATTAAGTTGACTATTTTTAATTCTCGTAACACATTGTTTTGTAAATATTCAGAGTGTAAATTTTTAAAAAGACGCTGTAAATCTTCTGCTTTTTCTTCTGTTGTGTCAAGTACAGGAGGATTTTGATACGAATAATAAAAAGGAAACGCTTGTAATGTGTGTTCTAAAAATGCTAACTCATAAAACTCTTGAGAATGAAAAAATATATAGCCTTCAGGTTGTGTTTCAAATTTCCAAAAATGTGTTTGTCCTGGTTTTAAAAAAAAGATTTTTCCTGGTGTTATGGTGTAGGAATTGAAATCAATCTCATGTGTTCCTGTGCCTTTAGTAAAAAGAACGCAGAGATAAAAATTATGGCTATGTGGTTTGTTTATTAAATTCTTGTTGCGCTTTATGTGATTTGAAAATGTGTTAATATACACATCATTGCGATGAGAATGTTTTTTAAATTGACTAATATTTAAAATAGGGATTTTCATAAATGTCTTAAAAGTACAAATAATGGCGCAAATTTTATAGTACTTACAATAAAAACAGGTCTTAATTTTGCATAAAGTAAATATGTTAGGTTATGAGTAAAGTAGTTGATGCATTAAGTTGTAAATGTCCCAATTGTAAGCGTGGTAAGATTTTCAAAAAAGGAGGTAACATTTTGATGTTTAACATACCAAAAATGAACCCAGTTTGCCAGGAATGCGGCTTTAAATTTGAAAAAGAAACAGGATTCTTCTTTGGGGCTATGTTTGTGAGTTATACACTAGCGGCTGCTCAAATGATAGCAAGCCTTTTACTGTTCTGGTATATGGTAGATTTATCGCCATTGAGAGTGTTTGCAGTTATTATTGTCATAGCATTATTGTTAAGCACTTTCAACTACAAACTATCAAGGTCTATTTGGATATATTTATTTTATAAAAGTAATAATTGATTTTAGTATTTAAATGTAATGTTTTGTTAGAAAAAGCCTGCATATTAGTTAGATGCAAGGCTTTTTTTATAATACTTCTTTTTCAACCAAAAAGATACTTTTACAAGAAAAATTAGGGCAGGTACTTCTACCAATGGTCCAATCACACCTGCAAAAGCTTGTCCGGAATTAAGACCGAAAACAGCAATAGCAACAGCAATAGCTAATTCAAAATTATTGCCGGCAGCGGTAAATGCAACAGATGTTGTTTTATCATATGCAGCGCCAGTAGCTTTGGTAAAGAAAAAACCAATAATAAACATCAATGTAAAATAAACCAGCAACGGAATGGCAATAATTAATACATCCATAGGTATTTCAACAATTAATTCACCTTTTAATGAAAACATAATCACTATGGTAAATAATAATGCGATTAAAGTTAAAGGGGAAATCGTTGGAATAAATTTTTGTGTATACCAAGTTTCACCTTTTAAATTTATTAAAATTACGCGGCTTAAAATTCCTAACAGAAATGGTATGCCTAAATAGATAGCGACACTTTCAGCAATAGTAGCAATAGAAATATCAACAATAGCACCTTCAAAACCAAAATATGGAGGTAATACAGTAATAAAAATCCATGCATAGAAACTGTAAGCAAACACTTGAAAAATACTATTTAGCGCTACTAATCCAGCACCGTATTCACTGCTTCCTTCAGCGAGATCGTTCCAAACTAAAACCATCGCAATACATCTTGCAAGTCCAATTAAAATTAAGCCTACCATGTATTCTGGATAGTCACGAAGAAAAGTGATAGCCAACAAAAACATGAGCACAGGACCAATAACCCAATTAAGAATTAATGAAATAGATAGGATTTTTGTGTTTTTAAATACTTTAGGAAGCAAACTGTAATTCACCTTTGCTAATGGCGGATACATCATCAAAATTAAACCTATTGCAATAGGAATATTTGTAGTTCCACTACTAAAAGAGTTGATTACATCTGGAAATTTTGGAAAGAAATAACCAATGGCAACACCAAGTGCCATAGCTACAAAAATCCATAAGGTCAAGTTTCTGTCTAGAAAGCTTAATTGTTTTTTTTGTGCCATTTTTAAGCGTTTATTTGTGAGAAAACATATAGCATTTCAGATGCAATTTGTAAACTACGTTCGTTGTATTTTTCAGCTTGTTGCGGTGTGTTGTCAAAAGCTTTTGGGTCATCAAAAGTAATAGGAATACGTTTTACTGCACCAGCAATAAACGGGCAACCGCCATCTGCTTGAGAACAAGTCATAACAGCAGCAAAACCAGATTTAGGATTGAATGTTGCATCCAATTTTTTTGAAAAACCTATAATAGGATGAGCGTTGTCTGAATACTTTATGCTGTAAATAGGGTTGTCTCCTTGGCTAATGGTTTCAATATTAAAACCAGAATTTGTTAATGTCTCTGCCACCATGGGAAACAATGCCGTACTTTCAGTGCCACCGGAATAACACACCACATTTTTTATATTAAAATGATGCGCCAAGGTTTGTGCCCAGATTTGTGACAGATGACTTCGGCGAGAGTTGTGTGTACATATAAATTTTATGCGTATAGCTTGTTTGTTTGAAACTTTATCTTGAATATAATCAACAAGCGGTTGTAAAATCTCTTTTCGTTCTTGTGAAATTACATTGGTGTTTAGGCTTTTAATAACCGTTTCTATCTCTTGAAATAAGGTGCCTTGTGTTGTTGTCATTTGTTTTGCTTTTTAGCAGCAGTTGCCATCAGGAGCACAACATGGCTCGTTATTTAAATCGGCTAATTTTATTTTAGGCTTTTTTTCAGGAATGCCACAGTTATCTTTTGCTAGACAATCGGTTTGTTTTGTAGTAAGAAGGAAGTTGGTTCCGTCAAAGTCTAGACCAAATTTTCCAATAGTCTCACCTTGGTATTCCACTTCAATATCAAGATTGTTGTTGATGTCTAATGTTTTTTCAGAGAGTTCTATAATATGAATTAATTTTTCGGGATGTAACCTGTGGTTGTAATCATTGGCATTCCAAAGCTGAAAGTTTACAACGTCTTCATGCCTCACAGTTCCACCGCAATCAATAAAATGCTTGGATACTTTGCCTACTTCTGTTACGTGAAAATGACTTGGTACCAGACTGCCATTTGGTAATTGAAAAGCAATTTTATCTAATGTTTTTAAAGCTGTTTTTATATCTTTTAGTGTCATAGATGATATATTTAATTTGTTTATTGCGATTTTACGATTAATATGAGTAAATTTTTTTAACTAGCAACAATCATTTTTAGAAAGATCTTGATCTAAAAACGCGTTCATAATACGTTTCATTTTTGCCCAGTTATCAGTGTCAATACAATAACAAACACTTGTTCCTTCAATAATTCCTTTTATTAAACCTAATTGTTTTAACTCTTTTAAGTGTTGTGAAATAGTGGGTTGCGCCAAACCTATTTCGTTTACCAAATCGCCGCAAACACATGTGTTTAATTCAAATAGGTACTGTAAAATAGCAACACGAGCAGGATGACCAAATACTTTTGCAAAGGTTGCGATTTCGTTTTGGCTGTCAGTAAAAATTTCGGTTTTGGCTAATCCCATAATCAGTTTATTATTACATTGCAATATTACGATTAATAAAATTAACTGCAAAACATTTTGTGTGATTTTAAGTTTATGTTGTGTAAAGTGTTGTAATAATGCGTCCCATTTTATGGGGTAAAATATGCTCGTTAAGAACTGTTTCGCTAGTTGTTTTAAAATTAAAAGGAGGTTCCTGAATAAGAACGCCGCTTTGCTGTTTTAATCTAATGCCTTGTCCAGCTATGATGTCTTTATTGGGAGTGAATTTGCTTAAGGGAATATGCTCTGTTAGAATTATGTATTTATAATGTGCAATTTTGTTTAAAATACCTTGTATTTCGGTATTGGATAGATGTTGCAAGACTTGTCTTAAAATAACACAATCGGCAAGCGGAATGTCGTCTTTAGAAATATCTAAACAATAAAACTCAATATTGTTGCTTTGATATAGTTTTCTATTTCTTTCTATAAGAGGTGCAACAATATCTATCGCGTGATAATGTTTGGTATATTGTGTTAGCTGATTTCCAATATTAAAGTCGCCACAGCCTAAATCGCAAACAGACAGTTTAGGGTTTTGGTTTTTTAAAAACTCGCTTACACTTTGTAAATAGGGTGTAACAATACTTGCTTCATGTGAACCGTCACCAGAATAAAAATCGAATTCCTTGCCGCCCCAAAAATGCTTGTCATAGATTTGCTCCATAACCGCTTTGGTAGGCCAAGGCTTTTTGCTTTTTTTAGACACTATTTTTTCATTTTGCTAAACACATCCCAAACCACAACACCACAACTAACTGAAATATTAAGAGAGTGCTTGGTACCATATTGTGGTATTTCTAAAACCAAATCACTTTCAGAAACAACAGTTTGTTGCACACCTTTTACTTCGTTACCAAAAACAAGTGCGTAGGTAGTATTGGTTTCAGGTGCAAACTTATCAAGCATTGTGGCATGTTCAGCTTGCTCAATAGAGGCTATTTTAACACCTTCTTGTTTTAGTTTTTTTATGAGTTCTAGAGTGTCTTCTACGTATTCCCAATTAACAGTTTCGGTACTGCCTAATGCTGTTTTGTGTATGTCTTTATGTGGAGGTTTTGCAGTAATACCGCATAGATATATTCTTTCAATTAAAAAGGCATCACTTGTTCTAAACACCGAGCCGATGTTATTTAGGCTTCTAATGTTGTCTAATATAATGATGATAGGTGTTTTTTTTGAATCTTTAAATTCGTCAACACTCAATCGGTCTAATTCGCTGTTTTTTAATTTTCGCATGTTAATTTCTTCTGATAATTGTAAATAACTTCTGCTTTCTACGTTTTAGAAAACTTAAATTAATAACTACTTTAGCAATCCTACATTTTAGGCAAAAGTAACACATAAAAACCAGTTTACCGTTGGCAAAAAAAGCAAAGAAAGAAACACCATTAATGAAGCAGTACAATGCAATTAAAGCAAAATATCCAGATGCTTTATTATTGTTTAGAGTAGGTGATTTTTACGAAACCTTTGGGGAAGACGCTGTGCGAACTGCCAAAATATTGGACATTATATTAACCAAGCGTGGAGCAGGTAGTGAAAGTGAAACCGAGTTAGCAGGTTTTCCGCATCATTCTTTAAATACATATTTGCCTAAATTGGTAAAAGCAGGTGAGCGTGTTGCTATTTGTGATCAGCTTGAAGACCCTAAACAAACCAAAACTATTGTAAAGCGAGGCGTTACTGAATTGGTAACACCAGGTGTAGCACTTAATGATGAAGTATTAAAATCTAAATCAAATAATTTTTTATGCTCTGTTTATTTTGGTAAGCAGTTTATTGGTATTTCATTTTTAGATATTTCTACTGGAGAGTTTTTAACGTCTCAAGGAAATGCTGAATACATTGATAAATTACTACAGAATTTTAACCCGAGCGAAGTTTTGGTTTCAAAACAAAAACGGATGCATTTCAATGAAGTGTTTGGGCAAGATTACCATACGTTTTATTTAGAAGATTGGGTATACCAAACAGATTACGCTAACGAAACACTTATAAAGCATTTTAATACTAAAACTCTAAAAGGATTTGGTATTGAAGATTTGCACGAAGGTATTATAGCCTCTGGAGCAATATTGCATTATCTAGCCGAAACGCAACATAACAAACTCCAGCATATTACATCTGTTGGTAGAATTGCTGAAGATGACTATGTTTGGATGGATAAGTTTACTATTAGAAATTTAGAACTTTATCATTCTACCAATAATAATGCGGTTACTTTGCTAAATGTGATTGATAAAACGATCTCGCCAATGGGCGGACGTTTATTAAAACGCTGGTTAGCTTTGCCGCTAAAAGATGTTGAAAAAATAAAACAACGTCATGAAGTTGTAGATTTTTTAAGTAAAAATGCATCTACACTTCAAAAGATTCAAAACCATATAAAACATATAGGCGATTTAGAACGCTTAATTTCTAAAACAGCAACCGCAAAAGTAAGCCCGCGAGAGGTTATTCAGCTTAAAAACTCATTAGAAGCTATTGTGCCTATAAAAGCTATAGCAGCAAGTTGTGATAATGATGCCTTAAAAGTTATAGGTGATACCTTGCAAAGTTGTGATGTACTTCGTGAAAAAATAAAAGAAACACTTAATGAAGATGCGCCAGTAAATGTGCTAAAAGGGCATACCATTGCAAAAGGGTTTTCTAAAGAGCTTGACGAACTTAGGGCATTATCAACTTCTGGGAAAGAATATTTAGATAAGATGCTTGAGCGAGAAAGTGAACGTACAGGAATTACATCACTAAAAATAGCATCAAACAACGTCTTTGGATATTACATAGAGGTGCGAAATACGCATAGAGATAAAGTTCCAGAAGAATGGATTAGAAAACAAACATTAGTTAATGCCGAGCGTTATATTACTGAAGAGCTCAAAGAATATGAGGCTAAAATATTAGGTGCAGAAGAACGTATTCTTACTATTGAGCAACAATTGTTTTCTGAACTAATTCATTGGATGACACAATACATTAAGCCTGTACAGCAAAATGCCTTTTTAATAGGGAAAATTGATTGCTTGTGCGGTTTTGCGCAATTGGCAAATGATAGTAATTATGTGTATCCAACAATTGATGATTCTTATGATTTAGATATAAAAGAAGGTCGTCATCCTGTAATAGAAAAACAGCTGCCACCAAGTGAAGCTTACATTGCAAATGATGTATATTTAGATAGAGAAAAGCAACAAATGATTATGATTACTGGGCCTAATATGTCTGGTAAGTCAGCTATATTACGTCAAACAGCTTTAATTGTTTTGTTAGCCCAAACAGGAAGTTTTGTGCCAGCAAAATCAGCTAGAATAGGATTGATTGACAAAATTTTCACACGAGTAGGAGCAAGTGATAATATTTCTATGGGAGAATCTACTTTTATGGTAGAAATGAATGAAACAGCTTCAATTTTGAATAATATTTCAGAGCGAAGTTTAGTGCTTCTTGATGAGATTGGTCGTGGTACAAGTACGTATGATGGTATATCTATAGCATGGGCAATTAGTGAATACTTACATGAACACCCAGCAAAAGCAAAAACATTATTTGCGACTCACTATCATGAGCTAAATGAAATGACAGAAACATTTAATAGAATAAAAAACTACAATGTTTCCGTAAAAGAACTTAAAGATAATGTGCTTTTTTTAAGAAAGCTTGTAGCAGGAGGAAGTGAGCATAGTTTTGGTATTCATGTAGCAAAAATGGCAGGAATGCCACAACAAGTTTTACATAGAGCAAATAAAATTTTAAAAAAATTAGAGAAGTCTCATTCTAGTGAAGAACTCACAGATAAAGTAAAAACATTAAAAGATGACGAGATGCAATTAAGCTTTTTTAATTTGGATGATCCTCTTTTAGAGCAGATTAAAGAAGAGATTTTGCATACCGATATTGATACCTTAACACCTGTTGAAGCCTTGATGAAGCTCAATGAAATAAAGCGAATGTTGGTCAAAAAAAAGATGGCTTAAAATATTTTTAATTATTTTTTAAAAAAACCTTTGGTATTATAATAAATATATTAAATTTGCATCCGCAATAACAACATTGCACGTTCATTTAAAAGACTGCGAAAGTAGCTCAGGGGTAGAGCATCACCTTGCCAAGGTGAGGGTCGCGGGTTCAAATCCCGTCTTTCGCTCTTGAAATACTTTCTTGAAAATATACCAAGATGCTGAAGTGGTGGAATTGGTAGACACGTTGGACTTAAAATCCAATGGCCATTATGGCCGTGCGGGTTCAAGTCCCGCCTTCAGTACAAAAGCCTTACAGAAATGTAAGGCTTTTTTTGTTTTATGATTGTTTGTGTTTTTAGTTAAGAGAAGTATATATAAATAGCTATTACAATAATAACAATTAAGGCACCTGTTGTTTTTGCGTGCTTCCATGGTGTGATATCAACCTCTTGAGTGAAAACGTCTTCATAAGCTTCGGTTTTAGGATATAACTTTCCAATGATGAGCATTATAATTATGTTTAATACGAATAGTATAGCCATAACATGTAAATAGTGAGGGTAATTATCTTCACCAAAAACATAAGGTTTTAATACAAATTGGCTTATTACATATAAAACAGCACCTAAAATAATACCAATATTAGCAGCTTTTGCAGGAACACGTTTAGTAAGGTATCCAACTACTATTATTGTTAATATAGGAATACTGTAGCATCCGTTAACCTCTTGTAAGTAGCCAAAAAGGCCGTCAGGAGCGTTTGCAATAAAAGGCGCGACAAACATTGATAAAAGCGCTAAAAGAACCCCAAAGCGTTTTCCGGCTTTCACTGTTTCTAATTCAGATGCATTTTTATTTATAAACTCTTTGTAGATGTCTATTCCGAATAACGTTACAGAACTATTTAAAGCACTATTGAATGAGCTTAAAATAGCGCCAAATAAAACAGCCGCAAAAAAGCCTACAAGCGATGCAGGTAATACTCTAGTTACAAGTTCAGGATAAGCCTCGTCCGGATTAGCTAAATTCCCTTGGAATAAATAAAAAGCGATGATACCAGGTAAAACAACAATTAGTGGACCTAAAATTTTTATAAACGAAGCTAGTAATAATCCTTTTTGACCTTCTTTTAAGTTTTTAGCACCTAATGCTCGTTGTATTATGGCTTGGTTTGTTCCCCAATAAAATAACTGTACTAGCATCATACCTGTAAAAATAGTAGTAAATGGTACTGAAGCACTTGATGATCCTAACGCGTTAAATTTTTCTGGATTAGAAGCTACCAAGGTAGATAAACCTTCAGAAATGCTTCCGCTACCAATTTCAATA
Organism: Corallibacter sp.; assembly: GCF_048381695.1. Lineage (NCBI taxonomy): Bacteria > Pseudomonadati > Bacteroidota > Flavobacteriia > Flavobacteriales > Flavobacteriaceae > Corallibacter > Corallibacter sp. The sequence continues at coordinate 629,182 of NZ_JBLXHI010000001.1, forward strand.
AGTCCAAACACAGGAATCATTAATCCGCCAATTAGCAATCCTATGGCATTAATTGTATCAGAAATAGCAACAGCTTTTAAGCCTCCAAATATGGCATATATAGAACCAATAATTCCAATTGAAAATATAGTAATCCATAATCCTATTTCTTTTGAAACTCCTAAAAGTTCTGGAATATCAAACATAGAGTTTATGGCCAAAGCTCCAGAGTATAATACAATTGGGAGTAAAACAACAACATAACCTGTTAAAAATAGTCCAGAGGTCAAAGCTTTAGTTGTTTTGTTATAACGTCTTTCTAAAAAAGTAGGAATGGTTGCAATACCGCCTTTTAAGTATCTTGGTAGTAAAAATAATGCGGTTATTACCATTGCTATAGCGGCTAGTGTTTCCCAAGCCATTACCAAAATTCCTTCTTTGTAGGCTGAACCATTTAAGCCTACTATTTGTTCTGTGGATAAGTTCGTAAGTAATAAGGAGCCTGCAATTACAGCACCAGTTAAACTTCGACCACCAAGAAAGTATCCATCAGAAGAATTTTCATCGGTTTTACGAGTTGCATAGTATGAAATTATTGCTACTAAAGCAGTAAATCCTATAAAAGATAATAATCCAATCATTTGTTAAGTCAGTTTTAGTTTTGAAAGATACTAAAGTTATTTAATTAACTGCGGTGAAATGTGAGAACGAAGCATAAAAAAAGCCCATACAAAAGTATGGGCTCTGTAATTTTTACCGTTAAAGGATTTAGTGAGCTTTTAATTCGTCCACTTTATCTTTAGCAGCTTTAGCAGCTTTGTCTGCAGCTTCTTTAGTTTTATCAGCAGCGTTGTTTACTGCGTCACCAGCTTTATCTACAGCTTCTTCAGCAGCATCACCAGCATCTTCTAAAGCATCTTCAGTTGCGTTAGCAGCATCTTCTAAAGCGTCACCTGTAGCTTCTGTAGCATCTTCTACAGCTTCTTCAGTTGCTTCAGCAGCATCTTCTAAAGCGTCACCTGTAGCTTCAGCAGCATTTTCTATACTGTTTTCAACATCTTCAGCTTTTTTTTCATCTCTACAAGAAGTAAAAGTTACGCCTATAGCTAATAATAAAGCGGCGCTTAAAATTAATTTTTTCATTAGTTTAAAGTTTTAGTGTTAATTATTATAATAAATACGAATGTAACAACTTATTGGTTAACTATGCAAGTGTTTTTTAACATTTTTTAACACAGGATGTTATTTCGAAATTTAAAATCATTCTATTTACGTAAGAAATCTATAATTTGGATGACGGCACCCTTATTTTTTTTTATATATTCTAAATTTAAGGCACCACTTTTTGTTCTTTTTTCAGAATTTGATAGGAGTTCTTGAAGAGTAAGATTTAGTGTTTTTTTATCAGAAATGCTAAACATGCCTTGGTTTTTAATCATGCTTTTAGCTTCAGGGAATTTTTCATAATGGTTACCAATAATTATAGGAACTCCAAAAACGGCAGGTTCAAGTGTGTTATGTAATCCTGTGTTGCCTATAGCTCCACCAACGTAAGCAATGTTTGCATAACTGTATATTTTGGATAATAACCCAATGGTATCAATAATTAAAACATGATATTGAGAGAGATCATTACTATCTTTTTCAGAGAATAAAATTGTTTTTTTATTGAGGCTGTTTTTTAGTTTGCTGATTTGATTCGACTTAATATTATGAGGCGCTATGATAAATTTCACATTATCATTTTGGTGATTGTTTATAAAGTCTATCAGTAAATTTTCGTCTTCAGGCCATGTGCTACCAGCTACAACACATAGTTTGTTTTGTTTAAACGTATTAACAAAGTCTAAAGTGTTGTCAATTTTTAATTGATTATAAACTCTGTCAAACCTTGTGTCTCCAGAGATGGTAACCGAATTATAATGTATAGACTCTAAAAGTTCTTTTGAACTATTATCTTGGGTAAAAATATGTTCAAAAGCAAATAAAGCCTCTCGCATACCTTTTCCGTAAAATTTAAAAAAAGATTGATCTTTTCTAAAAAGAGCAGAGATTAAAATGGCTTTTAAATTTCGTTTTTTAACCTCTTTCAAATAATTAGGCCAAATGTCATATTTCACAAAGATGGTAAGTTCAGGGTTTACCATGTTTAAAAAGTGTTTGGCGTTATGTTTTGAGTCAAGAGGCAAATACACAACAATATCAGCGACATCCGTGTTTTTTCTTATTTCATAACCAGAAGGAGAGAAGAAAGTTAGTACAATTTTATGTTTAGGATATTGGCTTTTTAACGCTCTAAAAACAGGAAGACCTTGTTCATATTCTCCAAGAGAAGCACAATGAAACCAGAGTGTTTTGTCGTTTTTTTGAATCGTATTTTTCAATTTTTGAAAAGTCTCTTTACGACCACGCACACCCAATTTAATTTTAGCATTAAATAGAGATAAAACGCGCAATACAAATTGAGCCAGATAAATAGTAAAATTGTAAAAAATACCCAAAGTTCTTTCTTTGATGCTAAAATACATTTCTTTGATAAAATTTCATTGGTTTACGTTTGCTAATTTTGTAATTTCGTAGGATATGAAAAAAATTCAAATGGTTGACCTAAAGGGTCAATATTCCGGTATAAAAGATGTTGTTAACCCAGCTATTCAAGAGGTAATAGAGACAACAACATTTATAAATGGACCAAAGGTTCATGAGTTTCAAAAAAATTTAGAAAACTATTTAGGTGTTAAGCATGTTATACCATGTGCTAATGGTACAGATGCTCTGCAAATTGCCATGATGGGACTTGGGTTAAAACCAGGAGATGAAGTTATCACGGCCGATTTTACTTTTGCTGCAACCGTTGAGGTGATTGCTTTACTTCAATTAACACCTGTCTTGGTTGATGTTGAGCCAGATACTTTTAATATTGATGTAGACGCTATTAAAAAGGCTATTACGCCAAAAACCAAAGCGATTGTGCCTGTTCATTTATTTGGACAGTGTGCTAATATGGAGGCAATTATGGAGATTGCTCAAGAACATAATTTATATGTGATTGAAGATAACGCACAAGCAATAGGAGCGACATATACTTACAGTAATGGACAAAAAGCAAAAGCAGGAACTATTGGACATGTAGCTTCAACATCTTTCTTTCCTTCTAAAAATTTAGGATGTTATGGTGATGGAGGAGCAATTTTTACAAATGACGATGCATTAGCACATACCATAAGAGGGATAGTTAATCATGGTATGTATGAGCGTTACCATCATGACGTAGTAGGTGTAAATTCTAGGTTAGATTCTATTCAGGCAGCTGTTTTAGATGCTAAACTGGTGCATTTAGATGCTTACAATCAAGCAAGAAGGGACGCAGCAAAAAAATATAACGAAGCATTTAAAGACATTGATAGTATAACAACACCTTTTGAATGTGGTACAGCTGATAATCATGTTTATCATCAATATACTTTAAAATTAAATGGTGTAGATCGTGATGCTTTAGTAAAATACTTAAACGAAAACGGTATACCTTGTGGTGTTTATTACCCAATTCCGTTACATAGACAGAAAGCTTATCAAGATGAAAGATATAATGAGGCAGATTTTAATGTAACTAACGCATTAGTAAAAGAGGTTATATCTCTACCAATGCATACAGAGCTTGATGATGAGCAAATAGCGTTTATATCTCAAAAAATAATAACATTTATTAATGGCTAAAATATTAGTAACAGGCGGACTAGGTTTTATAGGATCTCATACTGTTGTAGAACTTCAAAACAAAGGATTTGATGTTGTTATTATTGATAATCTATCAAACTCATCAATTAATGTACTAGAAGGTATAACTGCAATAACAAAAAAGCAACCAGAATTTGAAAAGTTAGATTTAAGAGAAAAATCTAAAGTACAAGCGTTTTTTAAAAAACATGCAGATATAGAGGGAATAATACACTTCGCAGCAAGTAAAGCTGTTGGTGAAAGTGTTGGGAACCCATTATTATATTATGAAAATAACATAAATACACTTGTATACATACTTCAAGAATTAAAAGGTTTAAAGTCATCAAACTTTATTTTTAGTTCCTCATGTACTGTTTATGGTCAAGCGGATACGTTGCCAATAAAAGAAAGTGCACCAATAAAACCTGCAGAGTCACCTTACGGAAACACTAAACAAATAGGTGAAGAAATAATAAAAGATACTTGTAAGGTAAATGAAGATTTAAACGCAATTTCCTTAAGATATTTTAACCCAATAGGAGCTCATGAGTCTGTGCATATTGGAGAGTTGCCAATAGGAGTACCTCAAAATTTAGTGCCTTTTATTACTCAAACAGCTATAGGAATTAGAGAGCAATTATCTGTTTTTGGAGATGATTACCCTACACAAGACGGTACCTGTATTCGTGATTATATTCATGTTGTAGATTTAGCCAAAGCACATGTTATTGCTTTAGAGAGATTACTGTCTAAATCTAATAGTGATAATTACGAAGTATTTAATTTAGGTACAGGAACAGGAAGTTCAGTATTAGAAGTAATAAAGTCTTTTGAAAGCGTATCTGAAGAAAAATTAAATTACAAAATTGCAGATAGGCGAGAAGGAGATGTAATTGCTGCATATGCAGATACTGAAAAAGCTAATAATGTGTTAGGTTGGACATCAAAATTATCACTTGATGACGCAATGCGATCTGCATGGAATTGGCAAAAAAAGTTGAAAAACTAGATATTTATATCAAAAAAAGGCTTTTTAGCGATTAAAATATTCTAAACAGATGTCTGTTTAAATTGTAAATATTTTAATCATATAGCAATATAATTATCAAATTTTAAATAATATATTGATTAACAATGGTTTAACTTTGATTTTTTGGAATTGGTCTTACAAGTTAGTTTCTTTGTATTTAATGATAAAAGATATTATGAAACTGATTACTGTAAAAAGACAAACAAAAGACGAGAAAAGACACACTCCAAAAATGGGTGAATTATTAACCAAAGTGACTTACATAAAAAAGCATTTTTTAAGTATTCCTTATAAAACTCTCCATAAGTATCGCGAAACTTATTATGGGGAAATTAAAGATTGCGAAGCTTGTAATTTAGCCAGATAAATTCAATACAAAAAAGCCTCTGAAAATTCAGAGGCTTTTTTATTTATGCTTTTTTGTTTTTAAAATTTCCTAAAATTAAAAATCCGAGACCTAGCATTACAAACATATCGGCAACATTAAAAATACCAGTCTTAAAAACACCACCTAAATCGATATGAAAAAAATCTGTTACAGATCCATAAACTATACGGTCATAAACATTGGCTATTCCGCCACCTATGATAACACAAAAGCCCATTAATGACCATTTATCTAAATCTTTATTTTTTATAATATGAAATAGTACATATCCTAAAACAGCTATAGGCAGTAATAAAAGAAAGATAAGACGTAAAGTTGGATTTAAGTCGCTTCCCATGCCCAAAAATGCTCCAGAATTCTCAACATTTGTTAGTATAAAATACTTGCCTATTAATTCTGTTTCTTGATACGGTGTTACATATAGTCGTACCAAAACTTTAGAAATTTGATCTAGCGCAATGCTAACAATAATTAAGATGCTGATTAAAGCATTACGAGAAAGTTTCATATTACCTAATTTGTGTTTGTAAACAATGTTTTAAAAAAAAGACTTATTTAGAAGCAGATGCTGTTTGCGCTTCTCTGTTTATTTTCTTTACCAAGCCTTGTAATACATTACCTGGACCAACTTCAGTAAATAATGTAGCACCATCAGTAATCATTTGTTGTACTGATTGTGTCCATTTTACAGGAGCTGTTAATTGTGATATAAGATTAGCTTTTATTGTGTTCTCATCTGTAACAGCTGTAGTAGATACGTTTTGATAAATAGGACAAATAGGTTTGCTAAATGCCGTGTTTTCAATAGCAGCTGCCAATTCTTCTCGTGCAGGTTCCATAAGCGGCGAGTGGAAAGCTCCACCAACAGGCAATACTAAAGCACGACGAGCACCTTCTGCTTTTAACGATTCACAAGCTTTGTTTATCGCTTCTACTTCTCCTGAAATAACTAGTTGCCCTGGGCAGTTGTAGTTTGCTGCAACAACAATACCATCTGTATTGGCACAAACTTTTTCTACAATAGCATCATCTAGACCTAAAACAGCTGCCATAGTACTAGGCTGTAATTCACAAGCTTTTTGCATAGCAAGAGCACGTTGAGAAACTAACTTTAAACCGTCTTCAAAGTTTAAGGCGCCATTGGCAACCAAAGCAGAAAATTCTCCTAATGAATGTCCAGCAACCATATCAGGTTTAAAACTATCTCCTAATGTTTTTGCTAAAATAACCGAATGTAAAAATATAGCAGGTTGAGTTACTTTAGTTTGTTTTAAATCATCAGCAGATCCTTCAAACATTGTATCAGTGATTGAAAATCCTAAAATGTCATTAGCTTTTTCAAATAATTCTTGAGCTAATGTTGATTGTTCGTATAGGTCTAATCCCATTCCTGAAAACTGGGCACCTTGACCTGGAAAAATATATGCGTTCATTTGTTTTTTATTTTAATGCTGCAAAAATAGGAATAATATTAAGAATGCAATTAGTTGTTATTTATGGTTTTAATTATTTTGGCTGGATTTCCTGCTATAACAACATCGTCCGGAAAGCTTTTGGTTACTACAGCTCCAGAACCTACAACAACATTATTTCCTAGAGTAACACCAGGACAAATGGTTGCATTACCACCAATCCATACGTTATTGCCTATGGTAATAGGGAGTGCGTATTCCTTACCGCTGTTACGAGATTTAAATTCTAGTGGATGTGTTGCAGTATAAATTTGAACATGAGGTCCAAACATGCAGTTGTCTCCTATGGTTACTTTGGCAACATCTAGAATACAACAATTAAAGTTCATGAAGAGGTTTTTACCTGCAATAATATTGCTTCCATAATCACAATGAAAAGGAGGTTCTACATAGAGGTTTTCATCAGCGTTTTTGAATATTTTATATAGAATAGTATTTCTTTTTTCAGCTTGATTCTCATTTAAGCTGTTGAATTCTTGAAATAATAATCTAACTGTTTGTCTTTCTTTTATTAGTTCTGGATCTGATGGATTATACATTTCACCAGCTAACATTTTTTGTTTTTCTGTCATTAAATTAAAGTTTATAATGTTTGGCAAGCAGCTTCAGCACAACGTTCGCCATCCATGGCAGCGCTTATTATACCACCAGCATAACCGCCACCTTCTCCACACGGAAATAATCCGGCTACTTCAGGATGTTCTAATTTGTTGTTTCTAGGAATGCTTACCGGAGATGATGTTCTAGATTCAACACCTATAATATTTGCTTCGCTTGTATAATAGCCTTTCATTTTTTCTCCAAAGGCTTTAAACCCTTGACGTAAACGACTACCTATAAGCTTTGGTAATAAAGAGTGCATTGGTGATGTGTTTAGACCAGGTTGATATGATGTAGGGTTTAAATCAATTGATAATTTGCCTTCAACAAAATCTGTTAAGCGTTGTGCTGGCGCAACTTGGCTACGGCCTCCAGCTGTGTAAGCAAGGCGCTCTAAATCTTTTTGGTATTCAAGACCTTTTAAAACACCAAACGCTTCATATTTGAATAAATCTTTATCAGCATTTATTTCAACAACAATGCCTGAATTAGCAAATTCATTATTTCGTTTAGATGGTGACATACCATTTACTACAACTTCTCCATTTGCTGTTGCAGCAGGAACAATAAATCCGCCAGGACACATGCAAAAAGAATATACACCACGTTCATTTACTTGCTGTACCAAACTGTAAGACGCTGCTGGTAATAAGTCATGACGCTCACCTTGACAATGATATTGAATGGAATCAATAATATGCTGCGGATGTTCAACACGAACTCCCATTGCAAACGATTTAGCTTCTAGGGCTATGTTTTTTTTGTGTAATAAATAAAAAATATCACGAGCCGAATGTCCTGTTGCTAAAATAACGCGGTTAGCAGTTAGCTCATCTCCATTCTTTAGTTGAATAGCTTGTATGCGGTTGTCTTTAATAATAAAATCAGTAACGCGAGATTCAAAATGTATTTCGCCACCATACTTTAAAATAGTTTCACGGATATTCTGAACAACTTTAGGTAATTTGTTTGTACCAATATGAGGATGAGCATCAACCAAAATTTGATCTGTAGCACCATGATAAACCAGGTTTTCAAAAATACGACGAACGTCACCACGTTTTAAACTTCGTGTATAGAGTTTGCCATCGCTATAAGTGCCTGCACCACCTTCTCCAAAACAATAATTAGAGTCTTCGTTAACAAAATGATCTTGATTTATAGCACGTAAATCACGGCGTCTATTTTGAACATCTTTACCGCGTTCTAAAACGATTGGTTTAAACCCAAGTTCAATGCAGCGTAGAGCAGCATACATGCCAGCGGGACCAAACCCTATAATATGAACAGGTTTTGCGTTAGAAACATCGCTATAATTAAAAGTATATTGCGATGATTGAGGTAATGGTTCCTTGATGTAAACAGCAACTTTATAATTGAAAATTATTTTAGGGTTACGTGCGTCAATAGATTTACGCATTACTTTTATACCAGAAATGTCTTCTTTTGGAATTTTTAAAGCTTTAGCCGATTTTAAAACCAAAATATCCGAGCGCTCTTCTTCTTGAAGAGAAACACGTAATTGTACCTCTTTTACCATAAAGCGAAATTAGGTAAAAAGCATGAAATGTAACAGATTAAATTTTAAGTGTATTTTGATATTGTAATAAAAACAAATGAAGACAATTGTACTGTTATAAAACTTCTATAAACATATAAATATTCCTATAATATTCTTCAGGTTGTTCTAACCAACCATAATGTGCGCACTTATCTATAAATATTAGTTTTGAGTTTGTTAGTAGGGAATGGGCTTTTTTTGCAATAGTATTACCCATAACATCTTGTTTTCCTTGAATAATTAAAACAGGCTCTTTAAAATTGATGAATGCATCACTACAATCGAAATTTATAGCACGAATATTCTCCCAAATTAAACTATTAATAATACGATTACCTTGCGTTAGCCGTTCAGCTATTATTGGAGCATGTTTTCTATCATAAACATATGCGGGAGCTAAATATTTTCCTCTGTTATATAGAGTTTTATATGTAGTGTCTCCTTGATAAATTTTTCGGTTCCAGTAGTTTAAAGAGTCTCGTTCCTTAGACGTTAGCCTTGAAGTAAGGTTAAGGTTTCTAGTAATGCTTAAATCGTGACCGCCAGAGCCAGATAAGATTAAACCTTTAATCCTTTTAGGATGTTTTTTTAAGTAATAAGAGGCTAACATGCCTCCGAAAGAATGCCCTAAAACAATCCAATTATTAAAGCCAAAGTGTTTTCTAATAGCTTCAATATCTTCAACCATAAAATCCATAGTCATGGTGTTTTCAGAAATCTCATTTATAACTGATTGTCCTGTGCCACGCTGATCATAGAGTATAGCAAGGTGAGTTTTTCCAAGTTCCTTTGCTAGTGTAGAGAAACCTTGACTACTCATTCCTGGACCACCATTAATTATTAAAATAGGCTGCCCTTTACCGTAAGTCGTTACTTTTATAACCCCAATATCTATAGGAATGAAATCTTGTTTTTGAGAAATGCAAATAGGGATACATACGTAAAAGCAAAATATAAGTAATAGAATGTTTTTAAAACCTTTCATATGTTAAAAAGGAAAAGCTAAATTGATGTTTATCGTCTTTGTCGTGAAATACATTATTGGTTTCTTTCCAAATAGTTTTGTCAATCACAGGGAAGAACGTGTCGGCACCATCAAATGTGCCATGAACGCGTGTGAGTTCTATCTTATTAGCAAGCGGCATAGCTTGTTTATAAATTTCACCACCACCTATAATATAAGGTTGCTCGTCTAATCGTGCAGCATCAAGCGCGTCTTCTAAGCTGTTAACAATAATCACGCCTTCTGGTGCTTGATAATTACTTTGTCTGGTTATAACAATATGATTTCTATTAGGTAAAGGTTTAGGGAAACTTTCAAAAGTTTTTCGCCCCATAATGATGTGATGCCCATTTGTTAAAGATTTAAAGCGTTTTAAGTCATCGCTTAAATGCCAGATTAAATCATTGTCTTTACCAATAGCGTTGTCTTCTCCAGCAGCAACAATTAATGTTACAATAGCATTTTTATTTGTTTTCTTTTTTGCTTGAAGCTCTTTTTCAACTTCGCGCTTTGCAATTATGGTTTCTTCAGCAAGTAATTGGTCTTTAAGTTCATTAATTCGCTCCTTTTGTTGAGCAACTAGTTTATCAAGTTGTTTTTGTTCCCACTTTTCTGATAAAAATTTAGAGGTCACAAACACATTAAATACATGATAAACAAAAAGCAACAGCCAAAATAATATGGCATAAACAAACCAATTAACACCTAAAGGTTTTATGTTTTCTCCGATTCCAAGAACGGTATTCGCTAATATTAAAAAAATTGCACCAATAATGAAGATTATAAAATGAGCATACAAGCGTTTTTTTTGCTTAATACGTTTTTGAGCTGTTTTTATAAGTTCTAATTGCTCTTTATCTATTTGAGGTGTTTGCTTTTTCTTTCCGAACATAGTTAAAAAATATAAGTCTTATAAATTTACACTTTTTTGTGTTTAAAAATAAATTGTCATAAATAAACTCAAAGAAGTATCGACAGCTTTACCATTTTTATACCCCGGTTTTTTAAGTTTAGGCATTCTTTTTAGAACATTTATAGCCTCAATAGCCATAGCCTTTTTGTGAGCTTGAGCGGTAATGTTTTCTGCTTTACCTTTTTTATTAATAGTAAACTCTAGTTTGAATTGTGTTGACTTTTGTGTTGGAAATAATTTATCTGCTAATTCGTAATTTATACTTACACGTACATAATCAGCAATTTTATCTAATGTACATTTCTTAAGTTCGTTGTAAGGCATTGTTTCTTCGCAGCCTCTAAAGGTTGGGAATTTATCATTCTTGGTATTAGCAGATGATTTTGGGTTGTCAACTTGAAACTGTATAGGTAAAAAATAAGGTACAGTAACAGGTTTTCCTCTAACATAGCCAGGGCTTTCTAGTTGCGGTATAAGTCTGATAACTCTTTTTGCTTCATTGTTGAGTTCAGGGTATTCAGATTTCGCTTCAATTTGTGTGATTTTTCCAGTTTTATCTATTTTGAAAAAGACGTTAATTCTAACAATACTTTTGTCTTCTATATCAAGTGTTCTACCCAAATTTGTATTAAAATTTGAGGCGATAAAACTATTGATTTTATCATTGAAACATTTCTTTATCTCTACATTGCTAGATTTTTTGTTGCAGCCTTTGTAAACCGGAACTTTTTCTATTACAGCAAAAGGGACTTCGTCAGGATCTTTTATTGAGCTTTCAGAAATTGTTTCTTGTGAGAAAGTAGATAAGCTAAAAATTAAAATAAAAAGTAATAATACGTATTTCATAATATTTTAAAAAAAATGAGATGCAAGTTTATATAGCTACAGCACCTTTTATGTGTGGATGCGGATTGTAATCTACTAATGTGAAATCATCAAAAGTAAAGTCGAAAATATCTGTTACTTCAGGATTCAATTGCATTTTAGGAAGCGGTCTTGGTTCTCTGGATAATTGTAACTCTAATTGCTCATAATGATTGCTGTAAATATGTGCGTCTCCAAATGTGTGTATAAAATCTCCTGCTTCATAACCACATACTTGTGCCATCATCATTGTTAGTAACGCATAAGATGCAATATTAAAAGGAACTCCTAAAAAAATATCAGCACTGCGTTGATATAATTGACAAGATAATTTTCCGTTAGCTACATAAAATTGAAAAAAAGCATGGCAAGGTGGTAAAGCAGCTTTATTGTTGGCTACATTTTCACCGAAACTTTTTGATGTATCTGGTAATACTGATGGGTTCCAAGCAGAAACTAGCATGCGTCTGCTATTTGGGTTGTTCTTAAGGGTTTCAATGACTTCCTTTATTTGGTCAATCTCATCACTATTCCAGTTACGCCATTGGTGTCCGTAAACAGGTCCAAGATCTCCTTTTTCGTCAGCCCATTCATTCCAAATGCGTACGCCATTATCAGTTAAATATTTAATATTGGTATCTCCTTTTAAAAACCACAATAACTCATGAATAATAGATTTTAAGTGTAACTTTTTAGTTGTTACCATAGGAAATCCTTCGCTTAAATCAAATCGCATTTGGTAACCAAAAACACTTTTTGTTCCAGTGCCTGTGCGATCTCCTTTTTCATTGCCGTGTTCTAAAACATGCTTTACTAAATCTAAATATTGCTTCATGATTTTTGCTTTTTCTGAAAAAATAAAAATATAAAAAAGGGTTAAATCAAAATGATATAACCCTTAAATGATATAAAAAGTTATTAACTGCTTATCCTATAATCATTCCTGCTATAGTCGCTGATAATAAGGATGCAATTGTTCCTCCAATTAATGCTCTCAATCCAAATTCAGAAAGTGTTTTTCGTTGGCCAGGAGCTAGCGATCCAATACCACCAATTTGAATACCTATTGAGGCAAAGTTTGCAAATCCACATAGCATATAAGTTGCCATTATAATAGATTTTTCAAACTTTAAGTGCATAATGCTTGATGCGTTTTTTAATTCTGCTAATTGAATATATCCTACAAATTCACTAGCTGCTAGTTTAATACCTAGTAATTGTCCCATAAGCGCCATGTCTTCTTTAGCGACACCTATAAGCCACATTAATGGCGCAAATATGTATCCTAAAATAAACTCTAAAGAAAATGCCGTATATGGCGTGTTTTGGGCAATCCATGTGTTTAAACCTACAATGCCACCTAGTTTACCAAACCCATAATTTATCATAGCAATAAAGGCTACAAATACAAGTAGCATTGCTCCAACATTTGCTGCTAGTTTTAAGCCTTCAGTAGTTCCTGTAGCAATAGCATCTAAAATATTAGAACCAATACTTTCTTGAGAAACTTCTAGTTCCGAATTTATTTTTGCTTGTTGAGGATATAACATTTTAGAAATAACAATGGCTCCAGGAGCTGCCATTACAGAGGCTGTAAGTAAGTGTTTTGCATAAAAAACTTTTAATTCAGGATCACCACCGCCTAAAAAACCAATGTAAGCCGCTAAAACACCACCAGCTACTGTGGCCATACCGCCAACCATAACTAATAGTATTTCAGATTTAGTCATTTTTTCTAAATAGGCTTTTATCATTAATGGTGCTTCTGTTTGACCTAAAAAGATATTACCAGCTACACTTAAACTTTCGGCACCAGAGATACCTAGTAATTTTGTTAAAACCCAAGCCATGCCTTTTACAACTACTTGTATAACTCCTAAATAAAATAATAGAGAGGTAAGCGCTGAAAAGAAAATAATGGTTGGTAATACTTGAAAAACAAAAATGAATCCAAAACTTTCTACGTCCATCATGCCGCCAAGTAAAAACTCACTACCAGCTTGTGTGAACTCCAATATTTTGACAAATATTTTTCCAACAAATTCAAATGATTTTTGAACAAAAGGAATTTTAAGAACACCAATAGCCAGTAATAATTGTGCGGCTAAACCAAAACCTATGGTTTTCCAGTTAATAGCTTTACGATTTTTACTTAGTATAAAAGAAACTAATAAAAGCACGAGCATTCCTAAAGCTCCTCTGGCAAGACTCTGCATAGAAAATCCTTGACTAGGAATAATCGTATCTTCAGATTTACTTAATGTTGTTGCTGCAACGTCATCTAAATTTTTTACTGATGAAAGCGTATATGTTGTGTTTTTAGTTGTTAAAACTAGTGTAGAATCTGTTAGGTCTTTAATTTTATAGCGTACTGTATGCTCTTTTGGCGTGGCGTAATAAGCGATAAGTAAGCTGTTTTGATACATGTAATCACCAGTTGCCTTTGTGCTAGAGTGGTTGGTGATTTTAAAAGCACTATCATTAAGAGTTAAAGTGTCAGATTTTTTTATTGTTGCAAGAGAATCATTAAATGTTTGAGCTACAGCTTCAACATGCCATTTTTTTTCTATGTCTTGAGCGAATACGGATGATGTTAATCCAAAAAAAATAGCAGTAATCGCTAGTAAAAAATGTTTCATTTGTTTTAGAAAGTTAGTTAACGTTTAGAGATTTCGTCTCTTATTTTTGCTGCTTTTTCATAGTCTTCATTAGCAACAGCTTCATCTAGAAGGTTATGTAATTCTTCAAGTGTTTTACCTTTAAACTGTTCTTGAGGGTTTCCTGTTTCTACTTCTTCAGCAATTAAATCATCTACCAAAATGCTGTCTTCATTTGCAGGACTTTCTTTTTCAGGGTTTATTTTTAGATAAATACCTGCTTTGTCAAGAATGTTTTTATAAGTAAATATAGGTGCTTGAAAACGAAGCGCAAGGGCAATAGCATCACTAGTACGTGCATCGATAATTTCTTCAATTTTATCACGCTCGCAAATTAAACTAGAATAAAAAACGCCATCAACAAGTTTGTGAATGATGACTTGTTTGACAATTATGTCAAAACGATCTGAAAAATTTTTAAAAAGGTCGTGTGTTAAGGGTCTTGGAGGTCGTATCTCTTTTTCTAATGCAATAGCAATTGATTGTGCCTCAAAAGCACCAATAACTATTGGAAGTTTACGGTCACCATCTACTTCGTTTAAAATCAAAGCGTAAGCGCCATTTTGAGTTTGGCTGTACGAAATGCCCTTTATGTTAAGACGAACTAAGCTCATAAATTTAAAAACACAAAGAACTGTTTAAATTAGGACTTTACCAAACTGAAATTAACAGATTTGATGATTTAAGCCAAATTCAAACAGTCCTTTAACAATACAATTTATAAAAAAAATTATTGTTGTGCTTTAAATTCTTTTATTTTCTCAATGAGTTTTGGTACCACTTCAAAAGCATCACCTACAATTCCGTAGTCAGCAGCTTTAAAGAAAGGTGCTTCAGGATCTGTGTTGATAACTACTTTTACTTTTGAAGCGTTGATACCTGCTAAATGCTGAATAGCTCCAGAAATTCCAACGGCAATATATAAGTTTGATGCTACTGGTTTTCCTGTTTGTCCTACGTGCTCACTGTGTGGTCTCCAACCTAAATCACTTACAGGTTTAGAGCATGCTGTAGCAGCACCAAGAACATCTGCTAATTCTTCTATCATTCCCCAGTTTTCAGGACCTTTTAATCCGCGTCCACCAGATACTACAACTTCAGCATCTGCAATAGTAACTTGACCTGTAACTTTATCTACAGCATCAACTTGTACTTTTATTTCTGGGATTGAAGCTGAAAAATCTTCAGCAGCTGCACTTGCAGTATTTTCTTTTAATCCGAAAGCATTTTTTGAAACTGCTACTAATTTAACATCAGAGTTAATTGTAGTCATGTTAAATGCTTTGTTTGTAAATGCAGTACGTTTTACTGTAAATGGCGAAGTGCTAGAAGGCGCTTCAACCACGTTAGATGCAAAACCTGCATTTAAATCTACTGCTAAAAGAGGTGCTAAATACTTGCTGTCTGCACTTGAGCTTACAATAACAACTTTGGCATCTTCTTTTTCTGTAGCTTGTTTTATAATGCTTGCATATGCATTGGCATTAAATTTATCTAAACTAGCATCGTTAACTTTTAATACTTTGTCAACGCCGTAGTTTCCTAAAGCTGATGTGTCATCAGCATTTATAGTAACTGCAGTTACTGTTGTTCCCATTTGGTCTGCAACAGCTTTTGCATAAGAAGCAACTTCAAACGCTACTTTTTTAAATTTTCCTTGTTCTGATTCTGTATATACTAAAACTGACATCTTTTCTTTTTTGTACGTTAATTAAATGACTTTTGCTTCGTTGTGAAGTAGGTTTACTAATTCACCAACATTATCTGCATCTACTAAAGTAACAGCACCTTTTGGAGCTGGTTTTTCAAACTTAACAGAAGCTGTTTCAGCTGATGCATCAACAGGTTCTACAACACTAAGAGGTTTTTTACGAGCCATCATAATACCTCTCATATTAGGAATACGTAAGTCACTTTCTTCAACAAGTCCTTTTTGACCACCAATTACTAGTGGTAAAGCTGTAGATACAGTTTCTTTTCCTCCATCAATTTCTCTTACTGCTTTTGCAGAAGTTCCATCAATTTCTAGGCTAATACAGTTGTTTACAAAATTTGCACTAGTTAATCCAGCTAACATTCCTGGAACCATACCACCATTGTAGTCAATAGATTCACGACCAGCAATTACTAAATCATAACCACCATTTTTTACAACACTAGCCAATTGTTTTGCTACAGCAAAACCGTCTGTAGCTTCTGTGTTAACTCTTATAGCAGTATCTGCTCCTATAGCTAGAGCTTTGCGAAGTGTTGGTTCGGTTTCTGGACCACCAACATTTACAACATCTACGCTTGCGCCTTGTTTTTCTTTAAACCACATAGCACGCGTTAAACCAAATTCATCATTAGGATTGATAACGAATTGTACACCATTTGTGTCAAATTTTGTGTCGCCATCTGAAAAATTAATCTTCGAAGTCGTATCAGGTACGTGACTAATACATACTAATATTTTCATATTTGTTATATTTTATAATTTGAATAACTTAAATTTTAGGTTACGAAGTTAAATATTTTAATCCGAATATTTGCTATGCGTGCATAATAAATTTATGTTTTTTTGAGAAAAAAGATGAATTTTAATCTAAAATTAAAATAATAAGCGGTTTTTTTGAGAATAATTTAACATTGTTAGGTGATTTTGAATTTCAATCACACTTACTAAAACACAAAGGTTTTACAAGATTGATAAATAAAAAAAAACCCGTATGTCTTTTACGAAATATTGTTATTTTTGCTTTCCGATTAAATAAATAAAAATGAAAACAATTCAATTTAGAGAAGCAGTTTGTGAAGCCATGAGTGAAGAAATGCGCCGTGATGAAAGCGTTTACTTGATGGGTGAAGAAGTTGCAGAATATAATGGTGCTTATAAGGCGTCAAAAGGTATGTTAGATGAATTTGGTCCTAAACGTGTTATTGATACACCAATTGCAGAGTTAGGTTTTGCAGGTATAGCAGTAGGATCTACGATGACTGGTAACAGACCAATTGTAGAGTACATGACGTTTAACTTCTCTTTAGTTGGTATTGATCAAATTATAAATAATGCGGCTAAAATCAGACAAATGTCTGGTGGCCAATTTAAGTGTCCAATTGTTTTTCGTGGACCAACAGCATCTGCAGGGCAATTGGCAGCAACACACTCTCAAGCTTTTGAAAGCTGGTTTGCTAATACTCCAGGGTTAAAAGTTGTTGTGCCTTCAAATCCATATGATGCCAAAGGTTTATTGAAATCTGCTATTCGTGATGACGATCCAGTAATTTTTATGGAAAGTGAGCAAATGTATGGTGATAAAGGCGAAGTGCCAGAAGGAGAATACATTATTCCTTTAGGAGTTGCTGATATTAAAAGAAAGGGTGACGATGTAACAATTGTATCTTTTGGAAAAATCATCAAAGAAGCTTACAAAGCTGCTGACGAATTAGAGAAAGAAGGTATTTCATGTGAAATTATAGATTTACGTACCGTACGTCCTTTAGATAAAGAAGCCGTGTTAGAGTCTGTAAAGAAAACAAATAGGTTAGTAGTTTTAGAAGAAGCTTGGCCTTTTGGAAACGTGTCAACAGAGTTAACATATATCGTGCAATCAGAAGCGTTTGATTATTTAGATGCGCCTATTGTAAAAATTAACACAGCCGATACACCTGCGCCATATTCTCCTGTATTATTAGAAGAATGGTTACCTAATAGCGACGATGTTGTTAAAGCAGTAAAAAAAGTATTATACAAATAAATTCATATTTTTTTACGTTATTTAAACTTCATTGGCAATATTATTGTTGATGAAGTTTTTTTGTCTTATGAAGTACAATCTACTTATAACATATTTACTACTCGGATTTGCCTCTGTGTTTGCCCAAACCAAAGTAAGCGGTCATGTGTTTGATGAAAACAATGAGCCAGTTGCTTATGCAAATGTTATATTTAAATCGTCTTCTGAAGGAACTATTACAGATGAAAATGGGCGTTTCTATTTAGAGTCTGATGAAACATGGGAAACGCTAATAGTCTCCTTTGTTGGTTATGAAACCATAGAGTATCCTCTAGAAAAACGTGTTAATTATGAAATGCGTTTTAATATCAAAGAAGAAGCGGCAGCTTTACAAGAGGTTGTAATTGTTACAGGAAAGCAATCAAAAAAAGCCGAAGAAAACC
The DNA here is from genome assembly GCF_048381695.1 of Corallibacter sp. Classification (NCBI taxonomy): domain Bacteria; kingdom Pseudomonadati; phylum Bacteroidota; class Flavobacteriia; order Flavobacteriales; family Flavobacteriaceae; genus Corallibacter; species Corallibacter sp. Next base: position 647,528 of record NZ_JBLXHI010000001.1, read on the forward strand.
CTGCAATTGCTATTTTAAAAAAAATATGGGAACGTAAGCGTAGAAACGGCTTAAAACAATTTGATCAATATGCTTATGATAAATATGAAAAAGTAGAATTTGACCTCAATACCATAGATAGTTCTTTAATGAAAAGTAGACTTTTTAAAGGTATGGAGTTTGTTTTTGAAGACCTAGATACCTCAAAAGTTACAGGTAAAACCTATTTACCAATGTTTATTAATGAATCTGCAAGTAAGGTTTATGGCGATAACATTTTAGAAAAAGAAAAAGAAACATTAGAAGGTAATAAAAATTCTGGTTTTGATAACAATCAAGTTGTAATAGCTTTTATAGACGATTTGTATTCAGACTATGATATCTATGATAACTATTTGAAGTTTTTTGATAAAAGTTTTGTGAGTCCATTATCAAAAACAGGAATCAACACCTATAATTATGTTTTGTCAGACAGTGCATTTATAGACAACAAATGGTGTTACAATATCATTTATTACCCAAGACGAAAAAACGAACTTACTTTTAAAGGAGATTTTTGGGTTAATGACTCAACCTTTGCTATTAAAGAAATTAATATGCAAGCCTCTAAAAGTGCTAATATAAACTGGGTAAAAGAAATTTATATAGAACAAGAATTTGAAGTGCTTAATGATTCTGTGTTTTTAATAAAACGAGATTATTTTATGTCTGACTTTTCTTTTCAAAAGAAAGAAAAAGCAAGAGGAATATATGGTAAGCGTACCACTTTATATAATGATTATGTTTTTAATGAGCCTAAACCTGAAAAGTTTTATACCGAAAAGGTTTTTAGTTACAATGACGATGCTTACAATAGAGATGATGCCTTTTGGGAAAAAAATAGGTTAGAAAAATTAAACAAAGACGAGAAGGGCATTTATAAAATGCTAGACACGTTAAAAACGGTAAAAAAATTCAAACAGTTATACAGTTTAGGAAGCATTTTAGCTTCAGGTTATATAGAGTTTGATGATTTAAATTTTGATTACGGACCTATTTTTTCAACATTTGGGTTTAACGAAGTCGAAGGTTTACGCATAAGAACCGGAGGAAGAACCTATTTTGGACCTAACGACTTATGGCGACTAGAAGGGTTTACTGCTTACGGGTTTAAAGATCAAAAATTTAAATATGGTATTTCAGGAAAACTCTTGTTAGATCAAAAAACACGTTTAATAATTTCTGGAGGTTATAGAAAAGATATAGAGCAAATAGGAGCCAGTTTAACCACATCTACAGATGTTTTAGGAAGAAGTCTGGCATCATCATCCATAGTTGGTACAGGAACAAACGATAAGTTAACATCTATTGAATTAAGTAGTCTTGCACTGTCAATGGAACCTGTAAGAAACCTTATATTTAGAGTAAGCGGTAACTTTAGAACATTATCATCTGCTTCGCCAACATTTAGTTTAGACTACATAGATGCTACATCACCTACAGGAATTTCATCTGAAATAAAACAGTACGAAAGCAGTTTTTCTGTATCCTATTTTCCAAAAAGAAAAATGACAGGTTATGGTGTTGAACGCTATGAAGCTAACGATTATTTTGCCACATTATTTGCACAAGTTAGTCGAGGTGACCAAACGATTTTTAGTAGTGATTTTGATTACACCAAAGTGCAATTCTCATACATACAGCCATGGCAAGTAGGAGGTTTTGGTGTTTTATATTCTACATTAGAAGCCGGTAAAACTTTTGGAGAAGTACCTTTAGGGCTTTTAAGTGTCGTTCCTGGTAATCAATCGTATTTTTCAATATATAATACGTTCTCTCAATTAGATTTTTATGAGTTTGTAACAGATACCTATGCCACATTACATTTACAGCATAATTTTAATGGTAGACTATTCTCAAGAATACCGCTTTTAAGAAAACTAAACTTAAGAGAGATTGTGAGTTTACGTGGTGTTTGGGGAGATTTATCAAACGAAAATATCTTACTTAACCAACCTTCAAACATACCTCTAGTTGCTCCTAATGATGAAATTTATTGGGAATACAGTTTTGGTATCGGAAACATCTTTAAGGTGTTTAGATTGGATTTTAACTTCAGGGGAAATTATCTAGATAATCCTAATGCTAGAAAATTTGGCGTAACAGGCAGTTTTGGATTTGATTTTTAAAATAAAAAAGATTGATAATTGCTAAAAACAGTATTATTTTTTCAATATATATCAAAGTCAGGTTCTATTTTGTTGCCCAAACCCAAAGACTTACATATCTTTGCAGCCCTTAAAAACAGTGATTTAAATAATTAAAATATATATACCAACTATGAGTCCAACAGAAAAAGGAACATTTGATGTATTGATTGAAATACCAAAAGGAAGTAGAAATAAATACGAATATGATTTTGAATTAAAGAAAATTCGATTTGACCGTATGTTATTCTCATCAATGATGTACCCTGGAGATTATGGGTTTATTCCAGAAACTTTAGCTTTAGATCAAGATCCTCTAGATGTTTTAGTATTAGGAACAGAACCAACATTCCCAATGTGTGTTATGGAAGTAAAGCCAATAGGTGTTTTTCATATGACAGATGAAAAAGGGCCAGATGAAAAACTAATTTGTGTACCAGTTTCTGATCCTATTTGGAATAGATATAATGATATTCAAGACTTAAATCCTCACAGAATTAAAGAAATTGAACACTTTTTTCAAGTATACAAAGATTTAGAAGAAAAGAAAGTAGACGTTGGTGGTTGGGGCGATGCAAAAGAAGCTTACCAAATACTTGACAAATGTATAGAGCGCTACGAAACTAGCGAGCATAAAGCAAACGGAAACTTTACAATCTAGTACAAGCTTGTAATATAGTAAATTAAAGCCCTTACGCTATAGAAGTGTAAGGGCTTTTTAATGTAAATCCATTTTGTTACATTTGTTAGGATACAAACTAATCAAATTATAAAAATATGGAATCAAATATGATTTTTGTGCCAATAATATTGGCCGTTTTAGGATTACTATTTATGTTCGTTAAGATGTCTTGGGTTAAGAAACAAGCTGCAGGAAATGAAAAAATGCAAGGCATATCAAAAGCGATAAAAGAAGGAGCGTTAGCATTTTTAAATGCAGAATATCGACTCCTTTTTATTTTTGTAATCATAGCGTCAATAGCATTATTTGGTATATCTCAAGTTGTAGAAACAACAAGTTGGATGATTGTTCCTGCATTTGTATTTGGAGCTATATTTTCAGCATTGGCAGGAAATATAGGTATGCGTATTGCTACTGAAGCCAATGCTCGTACTGCTGAAGCGGCTAAAACAAGTTTGCCGCAAGCTCTAAAAGTGTCATTTGGAGGCGGAACAGTTATGGGACTTGGTGTTGCAAGTTTAGCTGTTTTAGGATTAAGTTTATTTTTTATGTTCTTTTTAGGGCAGTTTATGGGAGATGAAGGTTCATTTTATAATAATATGACTATTGTTCTAGAAACCTTAGCTGGTTTTTCTTTAGGGGCTGAATCAATAGCGCTATTTGCTCGTGTAGGTGGAGGAATTTACACAAAAGCTGCAGATGTTGGTGCAGATTTAGTAGGTAAGGTTGAAGCAGGTATTCCTGAAGATGATCCTCGTAATCCAGCAACTATTGCAGATAACGTAGGAGATAATGTTGGAGATGTGGCTGGTATGGGAGCTGATTTATTTGGGTCTTATGTTGCTACTGTTTTAGCGGCTATGGTTTTAGGAAATTACCTAATAAAAGATATGGCTGAAGCAGGTGTTGTTCTTGATACTTTTAATGGAATGGGTCCTATATTACTACCTATAGTTATTGCTGGTTTCGGAATTCTAGCTTCTATTATAGGAACATTTCTTGTTAAAATTTCAAATAATAATGCAAAAGAAGCTCAAGTTCAAAGAGCTTTAGATACTGGAAACTGGGTTGCAATTATTTTAACATTAGCAGCTAGCTGGTTTTTTATAGATATGATGCTTCCAGAAACAATACATATGAAATTTTTTGGAGAAGGATCTAAAGCCGTTCCTTCAATCAATGTGTTTTGGTCTGCGTGTATAGGTTTGGCTGTTGGTGCGTTAATTTCTATAGTAACAGCTTATTACACAAGTCTAGGGAAAAAGCCTGTATTAGATATTGTAAATAATAGTTCTACAGGTGCAGCAACTAATATTATAGCAGGTTTAGCAGTAGGTATGAAATCTACTTTTGCATCTGTTGTGTTATTTGCAGCAGCTATTTATGGTTCTTATGAACTTGCTGGTTTTTATGGTGTGGCTTTAGCGGCATCAGCTATGATGGCTACTACTGCCATGCAGTTAGCTATTGATGCTTTTGGGCCAATTGCAGATAATGCAGGTGGCGTTGCTGAAATGAGTGAACTAGATCCAGAAGTACGTGAGCGTACAGATATTTTAGATTCTGTAGGAAACACAACTGCAGCAGTTGGTAAAGGGTTTGCTATTGCATCTGCAGCATTAACCGCGTTAGCGCTTTTTGCCGCATATGTAACATTCACAGGAATAGATGGTATTAATATTTTTAAAGCAGATGTTTTAGCAATGTTGTTTGTTGGAGGTATGATTCCTGTAATATTCTCCGCTTTAGCAATGCAATCAGTAGGAAAAGCAGCTATGGAAATGGTACAGGAAGTACGTCGTCAGTTTAAAGAGATTCCAGGAATTATGGAAGGAACTGGAACACCAGAGTATGCTAAATGTGTTGATATTTCTACAAAAGCAGCATTAAAAGAAATGATTTTACCTGGTTTGATTACCATTATTACACCTATTATTATAGGATTGTTATTCGGGGCTGAACCTTTAGGAGGTTATATGGCTGGTGTATGTGTTAGTGGTGTTATGTGGGCGATTTTTCAAAATAATGCTGGTGGCGCTTGGGATAACGCTAAAAAGTCTTTTGAAGCAGGTGTAGAAATTAATGGCGAAATGACTTATAAAGGCTCTGATGCTCACAAAGCTGCTGTAACAGGAGATACTGTTGGTGATCCGTTTAAGGATACATCAGGACCTTCAATGAACATACTTATTAAATTAACTTGTTTAGTAGGGTTGGTTATTGCCCCAATTTTAGGAGGACATGCTTTAGAGGGTGAGATGAAAGTAACTTCTGAAGAAGTTGAAGTAAGCTCTAATGATGGTACTATAAAAAAAGTACTTGTAGAGATGATAGTTAACGAAAACAATGTTTTAGCCAAGGCTATAGTAAAAACATATACTTATGCTAATGAGCAAGCTAAACCAACCATTAAAGAAGAAGTGATTTCAGGAACAATTCAAGAGGTTGAAAAGCAGATACAAATAATAAAAAAGGGTGCAGATACATTTAAGATGACAAATCGTAAATAAGCATCTTTAGTAAATAAAAAAAAGCCACAATTTTAAAATTGCGGCTTTTTTTATTTGGTTTAAAGTTATTAGAATAAACCGTTTATTTCTGCATCTATTTTATTGATGATGTAACCAAGGTCTTCTGGGTTGCTAACAAAATCTAAATTATCAACATCAATTATAAGTAATTTACCTTTGTTGTAACCATGAATCCAAGCTTCATAACGTTCATTAAGTCGGCTTAAATAATCAATGCTAATAGAATTCTCATAATCACGTCCGCGTTTATGAATTTGAGATACCAAATTAGGAATAGAACTGCGTAAATAAATAAGTAAGTCCGGTCCTTGAACAAACGATTCCATTAAATCAAAAAGAGATCTATAATTCTCAAAATCTCTATTTGTCATCAAGCCCATGGCATGTAGGTTTGGAGCAAAAATATGAGCATCTTCATATATGGTTCTATCTTGTATAATATCTTTTCCGCTTTCTCTAATTTGATTTACTTGACGAAAACGACTGTTCAAGAAATATACTTGTAAGTTAAAACTCCAACGTTCCATTTGGTTGTAAAAATCGTCTAAATAAGGATTGTCTACAACGTCTTCTAATTGTGGTTCCCAATTGTAGTGTTTAGCTAGTAATTTTGTGAGTGTGGTTTTACCAGCACCAATGTTTCCTGCTACAGCAACGTGCATAAGTTATTTTGTTTTTAGTTGGAATTCATGTAGAACTTTAGAGTCGTAAATATACAAGGTTTCGTTATTCAATAAAAACTGTTTTATTAACAATTCAGGAGTTTTGATAGTTGTCATTTTTTCTGACTTTTTATCAAGGTAATAAAGTGATATGTCACTACTTAAAACAACATTTTCATTACTTACCGAAATAGCTGTATAACCAGAATTAGGTGTTTTCATTAAAAGGCTACCAAAGTAATTATACTTATAAAGGAATTTCTCTGTTAGAAGCCAGCAAAAATTATAATCACTTTTTAAATCAAGAACATTTGATGTTACAGGAATAGTAGCAACTCTTGTGGTTTTAGATTTGTAATCATAGAGTTCTAATTTTTGTAAATCTTGATTAAAAATCCAGAGAGTGTTGTCATTTCCTGTAGAAATATGACTCACGTTTTTATAAGGCTCGGTGTTGTTAAAGTCTATTTTGAAAATTTCAGCAAGGCGATTATCTAAAATGATAACAGTATTAAAATCTTTATAGAAAAGATTAATTTTTAAAGGATTAAAAGTGTTTGTAGAAGTGATAGCGCCTAATTGTATGTTGCTGTAACTCGTGGTTTTTTCAGGTGTTTTTTTGTAAAAGGCATTATTGTTTGTGTAGTAAATGGTACCAAAATTATCTATGCCAGAAATAACCGAAACAGATAAAGGGGATTTTTTTACAAAAGATAAATCAATGGTGTTTTGGCTAACTACAGTAACCGAAAAAAGTAAAAAGATATATTTAAGCCATTTCATCATGGTTGAAAATTACAAAAATCAAACTATAAATTAACATATTAATTTATAACCAAAGCCACGAACGTTTAAAATTTGAATATTTGTGTCTGATTGAAGCTTTTTTCGAAGCTTACTAATAAAAACATCCATGCTTCTTGCAGAGAAAAAATCGTCATTCCCCCAAAGTTTATTCAAGATGATTGACCTATCTAAAACCTGGTTTTTGTTTTTAATTAAATGAAATAGTAAATGCGCTTCTCTATGTGTGAGTTGTAATTTTTCTTCAGCGTTAAATTGAAGTGTTTGCTTTGGGAAATCAAATGTGTAACCTCCAATTTGTAATATTTCTGAAGTTTTTTGTGCCTGTGTTCTGTTTAGCAAATTGTTAATTCTCACAATAAGCTCTTCCATGCTAAACGGTTTTTTTAGGTAATCATTTCCACCTATGGTAAAACCCTCAACAACATCTTGTGTTTGCGATTTGGCAGTTAAAAAAATAATAGGAATTGTATCATCAATTGCTCTAATGTCTTTAGCTAATGTAAATCCGTCTTTTTTGGGCATCATAACGTCCAATACTAAAATTTCAGGAGTTTCAGACTGGTATTTTTCAAATGCTTTTTCGCCATTATCACACAGAATAACATTAAAGTCTCTGGTTTCAAGACTTTCCTTAATAATTTTACCAAGTGCTGGCTCATCTTCGGCTAATAAAATAGTGGTTTTAGGCATTTGGTAATGTTATTTTAAATGAGGTGATGTTATTTTTTAAATCAACAGTGATAGTTCCGTTGTGTTTTTCTGCAATTTTCTTGGTGTAATACAGTCCAATTCCAAAGCCTTTAACATCATGAGTGTTGCCTTTAGGAACTCGGTAAAATTTCTCAAAAATCTTGTCTTTATTAGCTTTGGTTAACGTGTTGCCATTGTCAGAAATAGTAATGGTAAATGCAAAATGATTTTGCTCGAGCGAAATTGAAATCGCATCTCCACCATATTTTATAGCATTGTCAATAATATTATTGATGGCATTTTCAAAATGGAACACATCTACTTTTGCCGAAATGTTTTCAGGTATATTGAAAGTTATGGTTTTGTCACTGTTAAGTTGATGTTTTTCAATACTCGTGGTCAAAATTTCCGAGATGTTATAAGTGTCTTTGTTGAGCTCAAGATTTTCGCTATCAAGTGTAGCGGTTTCTAGTAACTTTTCAACCATTGTGTTTAATTTTGAAAGCTGCGTGTTTGATAAATCTAAATACGTTTTTGTTTTAGCTTTATCTTCAATAACATTAAAGTTTTGAATGCTTTCAAGTGCAACACCAATGGTTGCAATAGGTGTTTTGAATTCGTGTGTAATGTTGCTAATGAGGTCATTTTTTACTTCAGCTAATTGTTTTTGGTGCTTGATGATTTTAAGTAAATAAAACAAACAGCTTATCACTGCCAGAATTAACAATGTGGAAATTAAAATACCACCAAAAATGCGTTTTAAAATAAGCTTTGTTTGATTTTCAAAACTTAAATTTAGAGAGCTTCCTTTAGGTAATAATGTAGATTTTGAAGCAACGTTTAAAATGTTTTTTGAATCGGTTATAGTGTCTTTTGCCTTCTTTGTTTTGTCTCTATTAAAATCAAGTGTGTAATCAATAGTGATGTTTTTTTGAGATAAGTCAGTAGTTATTAAACTGTCAATTTTTTTAACATCAAGCGTGTCATTTGAAATTGAAATAACAACTTTAGACGTAAGTAATTCAAACCCTTTTACTTTTATAGAGTCTTTTTTTATGTCAATAGAATTCAGCTTTTTGTGATCCCATTTTGCATTTAAAATCGAATCTACATTAGCACCTCTGTAAATAGAAATACCATCAGTAGTTTCAAGATTAAGGCTATCAAGGTTTTTAAACTTTTTTTGAGTAATATCAATTTGCTTTAAAATGGAGTCAAACTTATGGTCTTCGGCAAAAAAGTTGTCCTTGTCATTACCTTCAAAAGCAAATCCAATGGTGGTTTGTTCTGCAAGGTTAACATAATAATCATCAACAGCTTTATCTAAACTCACCTGAACATCTTTAATAAGCTGTTGCTTGTTGGCTAAATAGTTTTTATAATTCCAATACACTTGTATCGCAATAGTACTGAGTATTACGGTAACTATGAAGTATAATATTATTCGGTATCTAGAATCATTCATAGGTCAAAAGTAAATGTTAAAGTAGATAAAAACTAATCGGTTAACACTCGTTAACACTGGTTAACTATAATCAATGTATCGTTGCAATAAGTTTGTGTTGTAATAATTAAACAAATAAAAAATGAATACATTAACAAGAATAGCTGTTTTAGCATTGGTGCTATTTGTGACGCAAGCAAGAGCTCAAGAATTTACAGGAGTTGCAACTTATAAGTCAAAACGAAAAGTAAATGTAAAATTAGATAGCACACAAGTGAGTTCAGAAATGCATCAAAAAATGATGGATATGCTTAAAAAGCAGTTTGAAAAAACATACATACTCACGTTTAATAAAGAGGAATCGGTTTATAAAGAAGAAGAATCGCTGGGAGCTCCTCAAGCTGGTGGAATGGAGGTAGTAATGATAAACACAGGAGGAGCAGATATACTGTATAAAAACACAAAAGAAGAACGCTACACTAATCAAAATGATGTGTTTGGAAAAATCTTTTTGATAAAAGACAAACTAAAAAAACTTGATTGGCAATTTGGCTCAGAGACTAAAAACATTGGCGAATACACTTGCTATAAAGCAACCATAACTCGCGAGCGACCAAAAATTGTTGGAGGTATTAGCGTTAATGGTGATAAAGATTTAGATGAAGAAAAAGAACCTGAAATGGAAAATGTAACAATAACAGCGTGGTATACGCCGCAAATTCCTGTAAACAATGGACCTGGTGATTATTATGGGCTTCCAGGTTTAATTCTTGAAGTTAATGATGGTTCTGAAACGGTTATTTGTAGTAAGATAGTGATTAATCCAAAAAATGAAGTTGAAATCACTGAGCCTAAAAAAGGTAAAAAAGTGACTAAAGAAGAGTTTGATAGCATTATGGAGAAAAAGCTCGAAGAAATGAAAGAACAATATAGTCCTAAAAGAGGTAAAGGGAATGGACAGCAAATAGAAATTAGAATAGGAGGTTAGTCTTTTTAGTAATATTTTAACACATAGTAATTAAACTTTTAGCGGCTTTGTGTGTCTAAAGTGAGTTATAAGGGTATTCTTAACTAAACTAATTAGACGTAAAAAATGAAATCAATTTCTATCAAACTATGTATTGCTATAGCTGTATTATTTAGTAATTCACTATTAGCTCAAGACTTCCAAGGAAAAGCATACTACGAATCTAAAACCACAGTTGATATGGATAACTGGGGAAGAAGAGAAATGAGTGAGCAACAAAAAAAGATGATTGCTGAGCGTATGAAAAGTATGTTTGAGAAAACATATATTCTAACGTTTAACAAGTTTGAGTCTATGTACAAAGAAGAAGAAAAGTTGGAAGCTCCAGGTGCTGGTGGTCGTGGCTTTAGAATGATGGGAAGTTTTACAGGAGGCGCACAATATAAAAATGTAAAAGACAAGCAAATACTTCAAGAGCAAGAGTTTTTTGGTAAACAATTTTTAATCAATGATTCCTTACCAGATTTAAAATGGGATATGACTGGAGAAACAAAACAAATAGGTCAGTATACGTGTTTTAAAGCTACAGCTACAAAAAAAGTAGACGAAATGGATTTTAGAAGCATGAGAAGGCGTGATAGAGATGATGAAAAGAAAAAAGACTCAACAAAAGCATCTGATGATCCAATGAGTGAGATTGAAGTCCCTAAAGAGATTTTAGTAACAGCATGGTATACGCCGCAAATTCCTGTAAACAATGGCCCAGGAGAATATTGGGGATTACCGGGTTTGATATTAGAGATAAATGCAGATAGAACAACTATTTTATGCTCTAAAATTGTTCTAAATCCAGATGAAAAAGATGATATAAAGAAACCATCAAAAGGAAAAGAAGTTACGCAAGAAGAGTACAATAGTATTATAAAAAAGAAAATGGAAGAAATGCGAGAAATGTACGGTCGTGGTCGTGGCGGCAGACGCTAATTTTTTTCTAAACTGATTAATCAACCGCAAAAAAACAGTAATTAATGAAATATATCACACTACTATTGCTTTTAGTGGCAAGCACAGCTTTTTCTCAAGTTAGAGTAGAAGGTGTTGTAAAAGATAGCATAGGAAACCTGTTAGAACTTGCCAATGTTATCGCTATTAATAAAGAAACTAACAAATTAGATTCTTACGGTATTACTAATGAGCAAGGTCGTTACAAGCTATCATTAGAGGCAAATACAAACTACAAGCTTCAGGTAAGTTATATTGGTATGAAAACTGCCGAAGAGGCATTATCTACAAAAAATGAAACCATATCCAAAGATTTTTCACTGCAAAATGATAATTCATTAGATGAGGTTGAACTGGTTTATGAGATGCCTGTAACAGTAAAAGGAGATACCATTGTTTATAATGCAGACTCTTTTAGCACAGGAACTGAACGTAAACTGGAAGATGTTTTAAAAAACTTACCAGGCGTAGAAGTTGATGATGAAGGGCAAATAACCGTTGAGGGTAAATCTGTTTCTAAAGTTATGGTTGAAGGAAAAGATTTTTTTGACGGAGACTCCAAATTAGCAACAAAAAATATTCCGTCAAACGCGGTTGATAAAGTTCAGGTTTTAAAAAATTATTCTTCCGTTAGTCAATTAAGTGGTGTAACAAACAATCAAGATAATGTTGCTATCAATATTAAATTAAAAGAAGGAAAAGAAAGTTTTTGGTTTGGTAATGTAACGGCAGGAGTAGGCGTGGCAGATGATGATGGTTTGTATTTAGTTCAGCCCAAACTATTTTATTACAGTCCAAAATACAGTGTTAATGTTATTGGTGATATAAATAATATTGGAGATCCTGCATTTACACGTCGAGATTATTGGAATTTTTCTGGCGGATTTCAAATGCCTAGCAGGCAAAGTGGAACTAATATTAATTTAGGAGGAAATGCTCTAGGGTTTTTGTCGCTTCAAAATAACAGAGCAAAAAGTCTTGAAACAAAATTTGGGGCTGCAAACTTTAGCTATTCTCCAAAGGAGACTTTAGATTTAAGTGGATTTGCAATTTTTTCTAACTCAAAAACAGAGCTTCAGCAAGATAATGCCGTTACTTATACCGATAATGATTTAGGAATTCCTGATGAAACAACACAAAGTAACACTGTGCAAAATAGTGATTTGGGTATGTTAAAATTAAGTGCGGTATACAAGCCTAACGCAAGTAACCAGATAGATTATGATGTGTTAGCAAGAGTTAGTAAAGAGTCTCAAAATCAAAATGTATATTCATCTGTAGTTGGTTCAACACAAGAGACAGAAGGTTCTAGCCCGTTTAGCATAAACCAAAATCTTAACTACTATTATACACTAAACGAGAATAATATTTTTTCTTTTGAGGCGCAACACTTGCTTCAAGATGAAGATCCTTTTTATAATGCTGTTTTAGAAAATGCTGACGGATCTGGCAATGCAGATTCATATTTTAACACAGCAAACAATTTAGGTTTAGATTTAGATCAGTCTTTTTATAATGTAGATCAAGAAAAACGTGTTAAGTCTAATCAGTTAGATGCAAAACTAGATTACTGGAATGTGTTAAATCAAAAAAGTAATTTAAATTTTACACTAGGAACCATTTATAGCAACCAAAAATTTAATTCTAACCTATTTCAGTTTTTAGATAATGGAACATCTATTTTGCCAACTCCAGCTGATAATGATGGGTTAGCTAGTAATGATATTACTTATAACTTTACAGATGTATATTTAGGTGTTCATTATACACTTAAAGCTGGAATTTTTACATTTACTCCTGGTTTTTCTCTGCATTCATACAATGTAAATAATGAGCAATTTGGTGAAAAGTATACAGATAATTTTATCAGAATATTACCTGATTTTGATACGCGTATTCAATTAAAGAAAAGTGAACAAATTGTGTTTAATTATAGAATGCAAACGCAGTTTACAGATGTTTCAAATTTTGCTAGAGGTTATGTAATGAATAACTATAACTCACTTTTTTATGGTAACCCAGAATTAGAAAATGCGTTGTCTCACAATTTAAGTCTGTCTTATTTTAGTTTTAATATGTTTAACTATACTAATGTGTTTGCAAATATTAATTATAGTAGTAGCATAGATCAAATAAGAAATTTGACAAATTTTGAAAGTGTCATTAGAAGTAATTCGCCATTTAACTCACCTTATGCAGATGAAACATTAACTGCTAATGGGCGTTTTCAAAGACGATTTGGTAAGCTGCAAGCTAGTGTGAGAGGTAGTTTTAACTATTCTAAATTTAATCAGTTTATTCAAGGAGATAGATCTGTGAACGAAAACTATACACAAACTTATGGCGCTGAATTGCGAACCAATTTTAAAACAGCACCAAATGTTGAGTTAGGTTATCAGTATACAATTCAGGATAACGATCAAGGAAATAGTAGATCAAAATTCTATACAAAAGCACCTTCTATTGAAGTTGATGCACTTTTCTTGAAATCATTTACATTTAGAACAGAGTATACTTACAATGATTTTAGAAATGAAGATACAAGCTTAAATAGCTTTGATTTCTGGGATGCATCATTATCCTATAGAAAAGATGAAGACTCTAAATGGGAATTTGAAGTAAAAGCAACCAATCTTTTAAATACAAAAGCGCAAAGTCAAAGTAATACTAGTAATATTTCTGTTAGTACAAGCAACTACTATATACAGCCGCGATATGTCACATTTAGAATGATTTACAATTTATAAAACACAAAAAAGCCTTCTTAAAACAAGAAGGCTTTTTTGTGTGATGATATTTTTTTAAATAAAAATGCATTTTTTATTGTTAAAATAAAAAAACAGTAATATTTTTGCCATCCGCTTATGGGGAGATACTCAAGCGGCCAACGAGGGCAGACTGTAAATCTGCTGACTATGTCTTCGCAGGTTCGAATCCTGCTCTCCCCACAAAAAAAAGCCTGCAACTAGCAGGCTTTTTTTATTTCTATATTTGATTATAAGCCAAAGGCTGTTTTTACTTTGTCAACATAATCTAGTTTTTCCCAAGTAAACAATTCAACATCAAGAGAGATGTTTTCTCCATTTGGTTGAGAAAATGTTTTTGTTATAGTTTCGTTTTGTCTTCCCATGTGTCCATAAGCAGCAGTTTCGCTATACATAGGTTGACGTAATTTTAAACGTTCTTCAATAGCAGCAGGGCGCATATCAAAAATTTCAGATACTTTTTGAGCTATTTCTCCGTCAGTCATATTAAATGGGCAAGTGCCATAAGTGTCAATAAAAATACCCATAGGTTCAACAACACCAATGGCGTAGCTTACCTGAACTAAAACTTCATCACAAATACCAGCTGCAACAAGGTTTTTAGCAATGTGTCTGGTTGCATAAGCGGCACTTCTATCTACTTTACTAGGGTCTTTACCTGAAAATGCGCCACCACCATGAGCACCTTTTCCGCCGTAAGTATCAACAATAATTTTTCTACCAGTTAAACCTGTGTCTCCGTGAGGTCCGCCTATTACAAATTTTCCTGTTGGATTTATGTGATAAGTAATCTCGTTATTAAATAAATTTTGAATGTCTTCTGGTAGCTGCGCTTTTACACGAGGAATTAAAATATCAACAATATCTTTTCTTATTTTAGATAACATGACTTCGTCTGTGCCAAAATCATCATGCTGTGTAGAAACTACAATTGCTACAATACGTTGCGGAATGTTATCGTCACTGTATTCAATAGTTACTTGACTTTTTGAATCTGGACGCAAATAGGTGATGTCTTTATTTTCTCTACGTAATTTAGCTAACTCTTTTAAAATTCTGTGAGATAAATCAAGAGCTAATGGCATGTAGTTTTCGGTTTCGCGAGTAGCATATCCAAACATCATGCCTTGGTCTCCAGCGCCTTGCTCTTCTTTTGTAGCGCGATCTACACCACGGTTTATGTCGTCAGACTGCTCATGTATTGCTGATAGTACGCCGCACGAGTTTCCGTCAAACATATATTCGCCTTTGGTGTATCCTATTTTATTAATAACATCTCGAGCTATTTGTTGAACATCTAAATAGGTGTTAGATTTTACTTCGCCTGCTAATATAACTTGACCGGTTGTTACAAGTGTTTCGCAAGCAACTTTAGACTCTTTATCAAATGCTAAAAAGTTGTCTATTAAGGCATCGCTTATTTGGTCTGCAACTTTATCAGGGTGTCCTTCAGAAACACTTTCTGAAGTGAATAAATATGACATAATCTTTTATTTTTTGTCTATTAATATTGAGAAAAATAGATTGCAAATAGCTAGAGAAGTAGGTAACTGCTTTAGCATTTTTTTATGAGGTTGCAATCAGACAAATTTTTCCTCTGTTTTTCAGTCGTCAAAAATACAAATAATATTATTACTAAAAAACAGTCTTAGCAGACTTTAAAAATAAAAAACTCCGAATGTTAACTTCGGAGTTTTTTTGAGTATTTATGTAGGGAGTTAGTGTTCGTTAAGCCTAAAGTTAGGGTATGCATCCATACCGTGTTCGTGAATGTCTAAACCTTCAAGTTCTTCTTTTTCAGAAACTCTTAAGCCCATTGTCTTTTTTAGAGTAAATAGAATAATAAATGATGTGACAATACATATTAAAGCATAGGCAGCAATACCAATAAGTTGACTTATAAATTGATTTACACTAGCAAGAGATCCAAAAATTCCTACAGATAAAGTGCCCCAAATTCCGCAAATTAAATGTACGGCAATAGCTCCAACAGGATCGTCAAGTTTTAGCCTGTCAATTAATGACACGGCAAATACAATAATTGCGCCTCCTATAGCTCCAATAATGATGGCGTCTCCAGGGCTCATGACATCAGCGCCTGCAGTTATACTAACAAGGCCTCCTAAAATGCCGTTTAAAAACATAGTTAAATCGAGATTTTTAAACTTTGCAAAAGAAACAATAGCGCATATGACGCCTCCAGAAGCAGCGGCAAGGCAGGTTGTTACTAGTGTGATAGATGTAAGTGTGGGATCTGCTGAAAGAACAGAGCCTCCGTTAAAACCAAACCAACCTAACCATAATATTAAAACTCCAGCAGTGGCAAGAGGTATGTTGTGTCCTGGTATTGCTTGAATAGTGCCGTTTTTGAATTTTCCGATGCGGGCTCCTAGTAAGCAAACAGCTACTAATGCAGCCCATCCTCCAACAGAGTGAACTAAAGTAGAACCTGCAAAATCATAAAAGGGAGTTTCTAATGTTTGTAAAAAACCGCCACCCCATTTCCAAGAGCCTGCAATTGGGTATACAATTCCAACATAGACCAAGGTAAAAATCATAAATGGCGCAATTTTAATACGCTCTGCTACAGCTCCAGAAACTATTGTGGCAGCTGTTGCGGCAAACATTCCTTGAAATAAGAAGTCTGTCCAGTACGTATAGCCATTATTGTAGGTGAGATCTAAAGTTCCAGACGCTAATGGAGCCTCTAGGCCAAATCCAGCAAAGCCTAAAATGCCAGTAGAGTCTTCTGTAAATCCAGGGTACATTAAATTAAAACCAACTATATAGTAAAGTAGTAAGCCTATTGTTATTATAAATATGTTTTTAAAAAGTATGTTGAGAGTGTTTTTTTGTCTTGTGAGTCCTATTTCTAAAAGAGCAAATCCTAAATGCATAAAGAAAACAAGAGCTGTGCAGATCATCATCCATACATTGTTTATTGTAAGTGTTTCCATTTTTTTTAGTTGATTTTTCTTGGTTAGTTAAGTGTTTCTCCGCCTTTTTCTCCGGTTCTAATTCTATAGGTTTCCTTGATGTCTGAAACAAAAATCTTTCCATCTCCAACATTGCCTGTTGCAGCAGAGTTTAGAATGGTCTTAATAGTTATTTCTTCAAAATCATCATTAACTACTATAGATAAATACCTTCTTTGGATATCACTAGTGCTGTAGCTTACGCCTCTGTATACATGACCTTCTTTCTCGTTTCCTAATCCTGTGACATCCCAGTAGGAAAAAAAATTAACACCAACTTTGTGTAGAGCGTCTTTAACTTCGGAAAATTTAGATTTCCTTATTATGGCTTCAATTTTTTTCATTTTATGATTTTTGAGTTGAATCGTAAATCTATAAAAAATATTTAACCCTATAAAAAATAGGGTTAAATATGTATTTATGTTGATGCTTTAAATATTAACCCTTTTTATTTTAGGGTTGTTGTTTGGTGTTGTGGTTTTTGTTGATAAAATGACATTTATATTGTATTATATTTATATAAATGCTAAAAAAACGATGATTTTTCTTGTTTAAATTGATTAAAATGTAATTTTAATTTACTTTAAAAATGATTTTGTTGAATAAAATTCATTATTGATATTGTAATTTATACACCTCTTTTTTATTGAAATAAAAAAAAATAAAGCTTAAAATATCAAACTCATAATAATGAAACTCTCTCATTGATAGTTAAGTATTACCTCCTATATTAGTTAATCACAGTTGAAAAAAACCAAGAAAACATGCTAGAAAAACAAGGACTATATTTACCAGAGTTTGAACACGATAATTGTGGAGCAGGATTTATTTGTAGTTTAACAGGAAATCGCTCTAATGATATTATTCACAAAGCGTTAGAAATTCTTGTTAAACTTGAACATCGAGGAGCTGTAAATGCAGACGGAAAAACAGGAGATGGCGCAGGTATTTTAATTGATGTGCCTCATGTGTTTTTTAAGGAAAGCTGTGATTTTAATCTTCCAGAGTTAGGCGGTTATGCTGTTGGTAATATGTTTTTACCAAAAAAGGAAAACCAAATGCAATATTGTATTAATGTTTTCGAGGATGCTATAAATAATCAGGGACTTAAAATTTTGGGCTGGAGAAATGTGCCTGTAGATAGTTCAGTTTTAGGGCAAGTTGCTGCAACTGCAGAGCCTTCTATAAAGCAGGTGTTTGTTGGTAAGGCAAGCGATGAGCAAACCGAGTTTGAGTTCAACTTAAAACTTTTCGCTGCGCGTAAAATTGCAGAGCATGATATTTATGGGTCAAAACTATCACAAGCGTCATATTTCTACTTTCCAAGCTTATCTACAAAAACCATTATATACAAAGGACTTTTAAAGCCCGAAGACATCAGTTTATATTATAAGGATTTAATGAATCCGTTATTGGATGCTAAACTGGCTTTGGTGCATCAACGATTTTCTACTAATACATTTCCAACTTGGGATTTAGCACAACCGTTCCGTTATATGTGTCATAATGGTGAAATCAATACACGTCGTGGTAATGTGTCGCGTATGTTTTCTCGTGAAGAACTTATGCAAAGCGATTGGTTTGGACCAGATATAAAAAAGATTTTTCCAACGGTTTTAAATGGGAAGTCAGATTCTGCTCAAATGGATATGGTTGTAGAATTGTTATTAATGACTGGTCGTTCGCTTCCTGAAGTTATGATGATGTTGGTGCCAGAAGCTTGGGAAAAATACAAGGACATGTCTGACGAGAAAAAAGCCTTCTATGAATTCAACTCTTGTCTTATGGAGCCTTGGGATGGTCCTGCGTCTATTCCGTTTACGGATGGAAATTATATAGGTGCGGTTTTAGATAGAAACGGATTGAGACCATCGAGATATACGGTTACAAAATCGGGTTACGTGATTATGTCTTCTGAAACTGGAGTTATGGATATAAAGCCTGAAAATGTTGAATATCACGGGCGTTTAGAACCAGGGAAAATGTTTTTGGTTGATATGAACGAAGGTCGTATTGTAAATGACGAAGAAATCAAAAATAAAATCGTTAGTAAGTATCCTTATCGTAAGTGGTTGGATGAAAATTTAACCAGACTAAAAGATATAAAGTATAGTGATTACGAAATCACGCATAACGAAATTGAACTAAACACGCGTCAGCATATATTTGGATACACGCAAGAAGATGTAAATACCATTATTCTGCCAATGGCATCCAAAGCAAAAGAGCCAATTGGTTCAATGGGTTCTGATACGCCAGTTGCAGTGTTGTCAGAGCGTCCGCAGTTAATCTATAATTATTTTAAGCAGTTGTTTGCGCAGGTTACCAATCCGCCTTTAGATGGTATTCGAGAAGAAATGATTACAGATATCAGTTTAACACTTGGTAGCGATTACAATCTGTTTGATATTAACGAAAAGCACTGCCGAAAATTAAAAATTCAAAATCCGGTTATTTCAAAACAAGATTTAGATAAACTCATTAATTACAAGGGCAAAGAAGATTATAGTGTTGAGGTTATTTCAATGCTTTATGATGTGAATGAACGTGCAAATGGTCTAGAAAAAGCACTTGAAAGATTAGTGCAGCAAGCATCAAAAGCTATAGATAATGGCGTGAGTATTATTGTGCTTTCTGATAGAAATGTCACTCAAGGAAAAGCGTCAATTCCAGCTTTATTGGCTTGTTCTTATGTAAACCATGGTTTGTATGGTTTAGGTAAACGTTCTAAAGTAAGTTTGATAATTGAGTCTGCCGAACCTCGCGAAGTGCATCATTTTGCACTATTGTTTGGGTTTGGAGCTAGCGCAATCAATCCGTATATGGTAAATGAAATTATCGAAAGTCATTTGCCAGATTTAAATTTAGAGTTTGAAGAAGCTATTCAAAATTACAACAAAGCCGTTGGTCAAGGAATTTTAAAGGTGATGAACAAAATAGGGATTTCAACATTAAATTCTTATCGAGGTGCGCAACTGTTTGAATGTATCGGAATCAACTCAAATGTTGTAAATAAATATTTTCCTAATACACCAACACGAATTGAAGGCGTTGGACTTATGGAGCTTGAAAAAGAAATCTACAAACGCTATCAAGAGGCTTTTGAAACACAGGATATTGCTGGCGATTTAGACTTGCAAATTGGTGGCGAATATCGTTGGAGACGTAATGGCGAAAAGCACATGTTTAACCCATTATCGGTTGCAAAATTGCAGCAAGCAGTTAGAGAGAATAATCCAACAACCTATAAAGAATATTCAGAGTTGGTAAACAATCAATCCAAAGCATTAATGACTATTCGTGGATTGTTTGAATTTACAAATTATGATCCAATTCCTATTGAAGAAGTTGAGCCTTGGACGGAAATCGTGAAGCGTTTTAAAACAGGGGCAATGTCTTATGGTTCTATAAGTAAAGAAGCTCATGAAAATTTAGCCATTGCAATGAATCGTATTGGTGGTAAAAGTAACTCTGGAGAAGGTGGTGAAGATGAAACACGTTTTTATAAAGATGCTGCTGGCGACTGGAAAAACAGTGCAATAAAGCAGGTGGCTTCAGGTCGTTTTGGCGTGACTTCTAACTATCTAACCAATGCTAACGAAATACAAATTAAAATAGCGCAAGGTGCAAAACCAGGTGAAGGCGGACAATTGCCAGGACCAAAAGTAAATCCGGCAATTGCTAAAACAAGAAACTCCACACCTTATGTGGGATTGATTTCGCCACCACCACATCACGATATTTATTCTATTGAAGATTTATCGCAACTTATTTACGATTTGAAATCTGCTAATAGAGAAGCGCGTGTTAACGTGAAATTAGTTTCAGAAGTTGGAGTAGGAACAGTTGCTGCTGGTGTTGTAAAAGCTAAAGCAGATGTTGTTTTAATTTCAGGTTTTGATGGCGGAACAGGAGCATCACCACTAACATCTTTAAAACATGCAGGTTTACCTTGGGAATTAGGAATTGCTGAAGCGCAACAAACATTGGTAATGAACGATTTGAGAAATCGTGTGGTTTTAGAATGTGACGGACAATTAAAAACAGGACGAGATGTAGCGATAGCGTGTTTGTTAGGAGCTGAAGAATTCGGTTTTGCAACAGCACCTTTAGTGGCTTCGGGTTGCATCATGATGCGCGTGTGTCATCTTAATACATGTCCTGTTGGAATAGCAACGCAAAATCCAGAGCTTCGTAAAAAGTTCAAAGGAAAACCAGAACACGTTGTAAATTACATGTATTTCATTGCTGAAGAATTACGTCAAATCATGGCAAAACTTGGTTTTAGAACCGTTGATGAAATGGTTGGTCAAGTGCAAAAATTAAGTCGAACAAAAGCTATCGAGCATTACAAAGCTAAAGGTTTAGATTTAACACCAATTCTTTATCAAGTACCTGCAAAACCAGGAACAAAACTATATAATATAACAACGCAAGATCACGATTTAGAAAAGCATTTAGATTTTAAAATTATTGAGAAATCGCATCCAGCGTTATTCCGTAAGGAGAAAACATATTTAGATTTCAATATCCGAAATGTAAATCGTGCTGTTGGAGCAATAATAAGTAACGAAGTGTCCAAAATTTATGGTGCTCAAGGCTTACCTGAAAACACGTTGAACCTAAATTTTACAGGTTCAGCAGGACAAAGTTTTGGAGCTTTTGCAACCAAAGGATTGACCATGATTGTCAATGGAAATACCAACGATTATATGGGTAAAGGATTGTCAGGAGCTAAATTGGTTGTTCGTGTTCCTGAAGACTCAACCATTGTTCCGGAGGATAACATTATTACAGGAAACGTAACCTTGTATGGTGCGACTTCTGGTGAGGTTTATATCAACGGAAAAGCAGGAGAGCGTTTCTGTGTTAGAAATTCTGGAGCGCAAGCGGTTGTTGAAGGTATTGGCGACCATGGTTGTGAGTATATGACAGGTGGAGTTGCTGTGATTTTAGGGGAAATAGGAAGGAACTTTGGCGCTGGAATGAGTGGTGGAATCGCTTATGTTTTAGACGAAAATAAAACTTTTGAAAGTAGATGTAATGGCGAAGGATTAAATATCGATCCAGTTACAGATGCAGAAGATATCAAGCTGTTAAAAGAATTGATTGAAAACCACTACAATGCATCGTTAAGTCCGTTAGCGCAACGCATTTTGGAACAATGGGAAAGCTATTTGCCTAAATTCTTAAAAGTACTTCCAGAGGAATATCGTCAGGCATTAATCAAATTAGAACAAGAAAAATTAGTAACGCAATAAATCATGGGAAAAGTAACAGGATTTTTAGAATATAAAAGAGAGGTTGAAGATTACAAACCTGTAGAAGAGCGTTTAAAAAATTATGAGGAGTTTGCTGTTAAAATGGCAAAAAGTCGTGTGGAAAATCAAGGTGCTCGCTGTATGGATTGTGGTATTCCTTTCTGTCATAGTGGTTGTCCTTTAGGAAATTTAATACCAGATTTCAACGATAAGGTTTATAACGGAAAATGGAAAGAAGCTGCCGAAATTTTACATGCAACCAATAACTTTCCGGAGTTTACAGGACGTTTGTGTCCAGCACCTTGCGAAGAAGCTTGTGTGCTTGGAATTAACGAAGATCCAGTAACTATTGAAAATATCGAAAAAAACATTGTTGAAGAAGCTTTTAAAAATGGATGGATTACAGCAAAACCACCAAAATCTAGAACAGGAAAAAAAGTTGCGGTTATTGGTTCAGGACCTGCAGGTTTAGCAGCTGCGCAACAGCTTAATCGTGCTGGTCATTCAGTAACGGTTTATGAGCGCGATGCAAAAGTAGGAGGCTTATTGCGCTATGGAATTCCAGATTTTAAAATGGAAAAAAATATCATTGATCGTCGTGTTGAGGTTATGAAAGAAGAAGGTATTCTTTTTGAAACCAATGCGCATGTTGGTGTTAATGTAGATGCAAGTGCGTTAAAAAAAGAACATGATGCTGTCGTGCTTTGTGGTGGTGCAACGGTTCGTCGTGGTTTACCAATTCAAGGAGCTGATGCAAAAGGCGTTTATCAAGCTATGGATTTTTTAAAGCAAAATAACAAACGTGTTAGCGGTGAAAATTTTGAAGAAGCTGAAATTTCTGCAAAAGGAAAGCGTGTTATTGTTATTGGTGGTGGTGATACAGGAAGTGACTGCATAGGAACAAGTAATCGTCATGGCGCAGTTAGTGTAACTAATTTTGAAATATTAAGTAAGCCAACTATCGAGCGTCCAGAAGCTCAACCTTGGCCTTTTTGGCCTATGCGTTTACGAACAAGTACATCACATAAAGAAGGTGTTGAGCGCGTGTTTAGTATTTCAACAAAAGCATTTAAAAAAGATATCGAAGGAAACTTAACAGGTTTGGTAACTTGTGAGGTAGAATGGGTAAATACTCCAGGGCAAAGACCTCAATTACGAGAAGTTCCTAATAGTGAAAAACATTGGGATTGCGATATGGTACTTTTAGCGTTAGGTTTTATAGGTTCCGAAACAACTTTGGTAGAACAGTTTGGGCTAGAAACCGATATGCGAACTAATATAAAAGCACCAGAAACCAACTATCAAACCAATGTTAATAATGTGTTTGTAGCTGGTGATATGCGTCGTGGTCAGTCGTTAATAGTTTGGGCAATTTCCGAAGGAAGACAAGCAGCGCATCATGTAGATAAATATCTTATGGGAAAATCAGATTTACCACTTAAAGGCGATGGTGATTTACCTAGAATTTAAGACATAATTTGCTTTTTTAAAATAAACGTGTCATATTTGCTGATATAAAATGAACAGACAAATTATTAATATCATTTCTATAATTATCGTTGTGATTATTTCACATCGATGAGGAATGGTATTGTTGTAATATTTTATAAAAAATGCCTTCCTCTTTTCGGAAGGCATTTTTTTATGCATCAAATTCAAATTTTGAACATCATAATCATTTTGATTTAAAATATTGATTTACAGTTTTTTAAATGACTGTTAAAAGTGTTGAGTTTAGATGAGGATATTACAATGAAAAAGAAAGAACATTGCAAAAAATTACTTTAGAACAACCAAAAGGTTAGAAGATTAATAAATATAATGAGTGAACTAAATAAATACAGTAAAACCGTAACGCAAGATCCAACATTACCTGCAGCACAAGCCATGTTGCATGCCATTGGTTTAAATGATGAAGATTTACAAAAACCATTTGTAGGTATTGCAAGTACAGGTTATGAAGGTAATCCTTGCAACATGCATCTCAACAAATTGGCCACTTATGCAAAAAAAGGGACTGAAAATGCTGATTTAGTAGGTTTGATTTTTAACACCATTGGCGTTAGCGATGGTATTTCAAACGGAACACCTGGAATGCGATTTTCATTACCATCAAGAGATCTTATTGCAGATTCTATGGAAACTGTTGTTGAAGCTATGAGCTACGACGGATTAGTAACTGTAGTTGGCTGTGATAAAAATATGCCAGGAGCACTTATGGCAATGTTGCGCTTAAACAGACCTTCTATTTTGGTTTATGGCGGAACCATTGCTTCAGGCTGTCATGAAGGAAAAAAACTAGATATCATTTCGGCTTTTGAGGCTTACGGACAAAAAGTTGCAGGAACAATAGACGAAACAGAATATAAAGAAGTAGTACATAAAGCTTGTCCTGGCGCTGGAGCTTGTGGTGGTATGTACACAGCAAATACAATGGCTTCTGCTATTGAAGCTTTAGGAATGTCATTGCCTTTTAATTCTTCAAACCCTGCAGTAAGTAGTGGTAATATTAAAGAAGAAGAAAGTGCTAAAGCTGGTGAAGCTATGCGATTGCTTTTAGAAAAAGATATTAAGCCTTCAGACATTGTTACTAAAGAATCATTAGAAAATGCTTTCAGATTGGTGACTGTTTTAGGTGGATCAACAAATGCTGTTTTACACTTTTTGGCCATTGCAAAGGCTGCAAAAGTTGAATTTACTTTGAATGATTTTAAAAGAATAAGTGACACTACGCCATTATTAGCAGATTTAAAACCTAGTGGAAAATATGCTATGGAAGATTTACACAGCGTTGGTGGTATTCCCGGAGTTTTAAAATACATGTTAGATAATAACATGCTTCATAAAGATTGCTTAACCGTTACAGGAAAAACAATCGCAGAAAATTTAGAAAACGTACCAAACCTTATTGAAGGACAAGACATCATAAAAACATTAGATAAGCCAATCAAAGATTCAGGACACATTCGTATTCTTTTCGGAAATCTAGCTACAGAAGGTGCTGTTGCAAAAATAACTGGTAAAGAAGGCTTGTTTTTTAAAGGTGTAGCTAATGTATTTAACAGTGAAAAAGAGGTTAACGAAGGAATAAAATCTGGAAAGGTTAAAAAAGGAGATGTGGTTATTATTCGTTACGAAGGTCCTAAAGGAGCACCTGGAATGCCAGAAATGCTCAAGCCAACATCGTCGATAATGGGAGCTGGTTTAGGAAAAGATGTCGCATTAATAACTGATGGAAGATTTTCAGGTGGCTCTCATGGTTTTGTTGTTGGTCACGTTTCACCAGAAGCTCAAGTAGGTGGAAATATTGCTTTAGTAGAAAATGGAGACATCATTGCTATTGATGCTGTAAACAATTCAATAAACATTGAAATTTCTGAAGAAGAATTAACAAAACGAAGAGAAAAGTGGGTAGCACCAAAATTAAAATTTGATAGAGGTGTGCTTTACAAATATGCAAGAACAGTATCATCTGCTGCGCAAGGTTGCGTAACAGATGAGTTTTAAATACGTAGACTATGGAGAATACTCAAACAATCACAAAAGACGAAAAACAAGTGGTAACATCAACACGCATTTCTGGAAGTGAAGCTGTGGTACGTTGTTTATTAGCAGAAGGCGTCGAAACGGTCTACGGTTATCCAGGTGGCGCAATTATGCCAATTTATGATGAATTATATAAGTATCAAGATAAACTACATCATGTACTAACACGTCATGAGCAAGGAGCAACACATGCGGCTCAAGGTTATGCGCGCATTTCGGGAAAAGTTGGTGTAGCAATGGCTACGTCTGGTCCTGGTGCTACCAATTTAATTACAGGTATTGCCGATGCGCAAATAGACTCTACACCTATGGTTTGTATTACAGGTCAAGTAGCATCACATTTATTAGGTAGTGATGCGTTTCAGGAAACCGATATTATTGGTATTTCTACACCTGTAACCAAATGGAATCATCAAATCACAAAAGCATCTGAAATTCCAGAAGTATTAGCAAAAGCATTTTACATTGCTAAAAGTGGAAGACCTGGACCTGTGTTAATAGATATTACTAAAGATGCACAATTTGAAGAGTTCGATTTTGAATATAAAACTTGCGAAGCAATTCGTAGTTATAAACCTGTTCCAGAAACACAACCAGAACAAGTAAAAGCAGCTGCGGACTTAATCAATAGTGCGAAAAAACCAATGATTGTTTGGGGACAAGGTGTTATTTTGGGTGAAGCTGAAGAAGAATTAAAAGCTGTCATTGAAAAAGCAGGAATTCCTTCGGCTTGGACTATTTTAGGTGCTTCTGCAATTCCAACATCACATCCTTTAAATATTGGTATGGTTGGTATGCATGGTAATTATGCACCTAATAAATTAACCAACGAGTGCGATGTGCTTATCGCAATTGGTATGCGTTTCGATGATCGAGTTACAGGTAATTTAGCAACCTATGCAAAACAAGCTAAAGTCATTCATTTTGAAATTGATCCTGCTGAAGTTGATAAAAACGTAAAGACAGACATTGCTGTTTTAGGTGATGCTAAAACAAGTTTAGCGGCTTTGTTGCCACTTTTAGAAGCAAAATCACATGATAATTGGCACAATGAGTTCAAAAAGCTATATGATGTAGAATTTGAAAAAGTCATAAAAAACGATTTACATCCAACCAAAGAAGGCTTAACAATGGGTGAAGTTTTAAAACAAATCAATACCGAAACCAAAGGAGAAGCCGCTATTGTTAGCGACGTTGGTCAGCACCAAATGATTGCTTGTCGTTATGCCGATTTTAAGGTGTCTAAAAGCAACATTACTTCTGGTGGCTTGGGCACAATGGGTTTTGCGTTACCAGCTGCAATTGGTGCAAAAATGGCTGCGCCTAATCGCGAAGTGGTGGCTATAATTGGAGATGGTGGTTATCAAATGACCATTCAAGAATTAGGCACTATTTTTCAAACGCGTGTTCCTGTGAAAATAGTTGTTTTAAATAACGATTTCTTGGGAATGGTTCGCCAATGGCAACAACTTTTTTTTGATAGACGTTATGCATCAACCGAATTAGTTAATCCAGATTTTGTTCAGATTGCAAAAGGTTATCATATAGATGCTAAACGTGTCACAAAACGTGAAGAATTGGCTGATGCCGTTAAAAAAATGATCGCAAGCGATTCGGCTTACTTCCTAGAAGTTTGTGTAGAAAAAGAAGATAACGTATTTCCAATGATACCAACTGGAGCTTCGGTTTCAGATGTAAGATTAAGTTAATTATGAGTCAAGAAAACCAAATATATACTGTATCTATTTACACCGAAAATAATATCGGGTTATTAAACCGTATTTCGGCAATATTTCAACGTAGACATATCAATATTGAAAGTATCAATTCTTCAATTTCAGAAATTGAAAATGTCTCTAAATGGACTATTGTGGTGAAGTTAACCGAAGACCAAATGAAAAAAATTATTGGTCAAATTGAAAAACAGGTTGAGGTGATTAAAGCCTATTATCACACCGAAGAAGAAACCATTTATCAAGAGTCTTGTCTATTCAAAATCAAATCAGATTTACTGTTTGAAGAGCGACAAATTAAAAATATTATTAAAGAAAGCAACTCAAGAATCGTCACTGTAAATAAAGAGTTTTTTGTGCTTGAAAAATCAGGAAGACGTAGCGAAATAGAATTATTACACAGAGAATTAAGTGCTTTTGGAATTTTACAATTCACCCGTTCTGGGCGAATTGCAGTTACCAAAACACCAATGGAAATAACTAAAATGTTGGAAGCTTTTCAACACTAAAAACAAACTAAAATGTCAAATTATTTTAACACATTATCATTAAGAGAACAGTTAGCACAATTAGGAAAATGTAGATTTATGGAAGCGTCAGAATTTGAAGATGGCGTTGAAGTTTTATTAGGAAAGAAAATCGTAATCGTTGGTTGTGGTGCACAAGGTTTAAACCAAGGCTTAAACATGAGAGATTCTGGATTGGATATTTCTTATGCTTTAAGACCACAAGCCATTGCTGAAAAGCGCCAATCGTATGTACAAGCAACCGATAATGGTTTCAACGTTGGAACTTACGAAGAGTTAATTCCAACTGCCGATTTAGTACTTAACCTCACACCAGATAAACAACACACCAATGTGGTAAACGCTGTCATGCCTTTAATGAAAAAAGGAGCGACCTTAAGCTACTCGCACGGATTTAATATTGTTGAAGAAGGTACGCAAGTCCGTGAAGATTTAACCGTAATTATGGTAGCACCAAAATGTCCTGGAACCGAAGTTCGTGAGGAATATAAACGTGGTTTTGGTGTGCCAACGCTTATTGCAGTACATCCAGAAAATGATCCGCAAGGAAAAGGATTAGCACAAGCAAAAGCCTATGCAGTGGCAACAGGTGGCGATCGTGCAGGTGTTTTAGAGTCTTCTTTTGTGGCAGAAGTAAAGTCAGATCTTATGGGTGAGCAAACCATCTTGTGTGGTGTGTTACAAACAGGTTCAATTTTGTGTTTCGATAAAATGGTTGAAGAAGGTATCGAACCAGAATATGCGGCAAAATTGATTCAATATGGTTGGGAAACTATTACCGAAGCTTTAAAACATGGTGGTATTACCAACATGATGGATAGGTTGTCTAATCCTGCAAAAATTGAAGCCTTTAAACTTTCGGAAGAATTGAAAGTGATTATGGCACCATTGTTCCAAAAACACATGGACGATATCATTTCTGGTCATTTTTCTAAAACCATGATGGAAGATTGGGCAAATGATGATATTAACCTTTTAACGTGGCGTGAAGCTACAGGTGAAACAGCTTTTGAGAAAACACCTTTAACGTCTGAAACTATTTCAGAACAAGAGTATTTTGACCACGGAACATTATTGGTTGCGTTTGTAAAAGCAGGTGTTGAGTTAGCTTACGAAACAATGGTAAGTGCTGGAATTATTGAAGATTCTGCATATTACGAGTCGCTTCATGAGTTACCATTAATCGCAAATACCATTGCTCGTAAAAAGTTATACGAAATGAATCGTGTGATTTCAGATACTGCCGAATATGGTTGCTATTTATTCGATCATGCAGCAAAATCATTGTTGGTAGATTTCATGAAAACCGTTTCAACCGATGTTGTCGGAAAACCATTTTCAACTAAAAATGATGTTGATAATATTGAATTGATAAAAGTAAATGAAGCAATAAGAAGTCACTCTATCGAAACTGTAGGTAAGCGTTTGCGTACAGCAATGACAGCCATGAAAGTGATAAAAACCGAAGATGTAAAAGCCGAAGCTGTTTTATCTTAATACATTAAATGAAAGATACACAAACCACATATTTTCCAACATTAGAAGCGGTAATTGCTGCTGCTGATAAATTGAAATCGGTAGTAAATCAAACACCATTAACCTCAAATTTATACTATTCAAAACTGTACGATAGCAACATCTTGTTTAAACGCGAAGATTTGCAAATGGTGCGCTCGTATAAAATTCGTGGGGCTTACAATAAAATAGCTTCATTGTCTCAAAGTGAAGTAAAAAATGGTGTGGTTTGTGCCAGTGCAGGAAATCATGCACAAGGTGTGGCTTTATCTTGCAAATTGCTTAAAATTCACGGTACAATTTATATGCCTTCGCCAACACCAAACCAAAAAATAGAACAGGTAAAAATGTTTGGCGAAGATTATATTAATGTCGTTTTAGAAGGCGATACGTTTGATGATTCTTACCATGCTGCTATGCGCGAGCAACAAGAAACAGGCAAGGCTTTTATTCATCCATTTAATGATGAAAAAGTTATTGAAGGACAAGCAACCGTAGGTTGGGAATTGTTTAACCAAGCGCCAAAACCTATAGATTATGTTTTTGTACCTGTTGGTGGTGGCGGATTGGCCTCTGGGTTGTCAACTATTTTTAAGCAATTGTCTCCAAATACAAAAATTATTGGTGTTGAACCTACTGGAGCACCATCAATGTCAACATCAATTAAAAATGATGAGAATACAGAACTCGAACACATTGAAAACTTTGTAGATGGTGCTGCAGTAAAAAAGGTAGGTGATAAAACTTTTGACATTTGTAAGCAGAATTTAGACGATATGATTACCATTCCTGAAGGGAAAATTTGTCAGACTATTTTAGAGCTTTACAATAAAGAGGCTATTGTAGTTGAGCCTGCTGGCGCATTGAGTATTGCTGCTTTAGATGTGTTTGCTGAAGATATCAAAGGAAAAAATGTTGTTTCTGTAATAAGTGGTAGCAATAATGATATAACACGTACTGCCGAAATAAAAGAGCGTGCATTGTTGTATTCAAATTTGAAGCACTATTTTATTGTGAAATTCCCACAACGTGCTGGAGCTTTAAAAGAATTTGTGGTAGATATTTTAGGTCCAAACGATGATATTGCTCATTTCGAATATACGAAGAAATCTAATAGAGATACAGGTTCGGCAGTTGTCGGCATCGAGTTGAAATCGCCTGATGATTTAGAACCACTAATCACCAAAATGAAAAACAGAAATTTTTATGGTGACTATCTCAATAATAAACCTGATTTATTTCATTTTTTAGTCTAATTTTTTAAATTTTAAGCAGTTATAAGTGCTTATTTTGATAAAATCATAAAATTTGATTAAAACCAACAATTTTTAAACCGTCGTATTTAATTTATTTATAGTTTAGCACTATGAATTTAACAAAAAATAGAAATAGGGAAATCCAACCCACACGCTCAACACTTCGTGAGCGACGTCGCTAATGCTCAAAATCAAGCAAATTAGTTACACATTTTTATTTTTTACCACATTGAACAACCCTTTACAGATATCATTTTTAAAACATCTAGTTATTACTCTTAATAACCATGTTTTAGTACGCCGACGTTTTCCACGTCGCCCGTAAGGGTATGTCTAATTTTTCGGAACTTTAGGTGTGTCCAGTTCCTCTTTCAAAAAAATAATTCCTGATAAAACAGGAATCTCAAAAAAACAAAAAACTAGAATTTATTAATAAATATAACCGTAATCACGGTCTGTATTATGGAAATTGTTATTGCTAACAAATCGCATAGTGTGTATGCAGAAATTATTTGTGAAACCATTGCCGAAGCTGCAAAAGTGAGAGGTACAGGTATCGCAAAACGAAAACCAGAATACATCATTACCAAAATGGAAAACGGTAATGCTGTTATCGCATTAGATGGTGATAAATTTGCTGGTTTTTGCTACATAGAACAATGGAGTCACGGAAAATTTGTAGCAAATTCTGGACTAATTGTACATCCAGATTTCAGAAATATAGGATTGGCTAAACAAATCAAAAAGAAAATTTTTGAGCATTCGCGTACCAAATATCCAAATGCAAAAGTATTTAGTATCACAACAGGTTTAGCTGTAATGAAAATGAATAGCGAATTAGGTTATAAACCTGTAACGTTTTCAGAATTAACAGACGATCAAACCTTTTGGAATGGTTGTCAAACCTGCAAAAACTATGATGTTTTACAACGTACAGAACAAAAAATGTGTTTATGCACAGGTATGTTATACGATCCTTTAAAAGAGGAAAAAACAAGCAATCATAAATTCGATAAAAAAGTCTGGACGCGATTAAAAAGCATTAAACAAACCAGGTTTCTAAAAAAAGAAAAGCAAAATGAGTAAAAAATTAGTCATCGCATATAGTGGCGGATTAGATACATCCTATTGCGCAGTTAGTCTATCAAAAGCAGGTTACGATGTGCATGCGGTAAGTGTAAATACAGGCGGATTTACAAAAGAAGAAATTAAAAAAATAGAAGCAAACGCCTATAAAATGGGTGTTGCTACTTACAAAAATATTGATGCAGTTGCATCTTACTATAATAAAGTAATTAAGTATTTAATTTTTGGTAACGTTCTTAAAAACAATACGTATCCATTATCTGTAAGTGCAGAACGTATCATCCAAGCAATCAAAATTATTAAATACGCCAAAAGTATAGATGCAAAATATATTGCGCATGGTAGTACTGGCGCAGGAAACGACCAAGTGCGTTTTGATATGATTTTTCAGACTTTAGCACCAGAAATCGAAATTATCACACCTATTAGAGATCAAAAATTAACCAGACAAGAAGAAATCGATTATCTAAAAGAAAATGGTATTGATATGTCTTGGGAAAAAGCAAAGTACTCAATAAACAAAGGACTTTGGGGAACAAGTGTTGGCGGATCAGAAACTTTGACATCTGACAAACCTTTACCAAGCGAAGCCTATCCTTCACAATTAAAACATTCAGATCCAGAAAAAGTCTCATTGACCTTTTTAAAAGGTGAATTAGTTGCTGTAAACGGAATAGAAAACAGTCCAGAAGTTAATATTGAAGTCTTAAATACGTTAGCGTCTGCCTATGCAATTGGTCGCAATATTCATGTTGGCGATACTATTGTTGGCATAAAAGGTCGTGTAGGTTTTGAAGCTGCTGCTGCCTTAATCATCATCAAAGCACATCATTTATTAGAAAAACATGTGTTAACCAAATGGCAATTACAGCATAAAGATTATTTGTCGAATTTCTATGGAATGCATTTGCACGAAGGACAATATTTAGATCCTGTAATGCGAAACATGGAAGCTTTTTTAGAAAGTAGCCAAGATAAAGTTTCTGGTGATGTCATAGTCACTTTAAAACCTTACCATTTCACATTAGACGGTATTTCTTCAAAACATGATTTAATGATTGCGAAGTTTGGAAGTTACGGTGAAGAGAACAAAGGTTGGACTGCTGAAGACGCAAAAGGGTTTATCAAAATCTTTGGTAATCAAAACAAAATCTATCAACAAGTAAATCAAGAGTTATGATTAAAGCAGGAATAATTGGTGGCGCAGGTTACACAGCAGGCGAGTTGGTTAGAATATTAATCAATCATCCTGAAGTAAACATAGATTTTGTGTATAGCACATCCAATGCAGGTAATACTATTGGTAAAGTACATCAAGATTTGATAAGTGAAGATTTAGAATTTTCTAATAAAATCAATCCTGAAGTTGATGTTGTTTTTTTATGTTTAGGTCACGGAAATTCAAAAGCATTTTTAACTAATAATGAATTTTCAACCCAAACCAAAATCATTGATTTAAGTAACGATTTTAGACTTGAAAACGATAAGATTTTCAATGGAAAAACATTCGTTTACGGTTTACCTGAATTAAATAAATCAGACATAAAACAAGCCAATTATATTGCTAATCCTGGTTGTTTTGCAACTGCTATTCAATTAGCATTATTGCCATTAACGAATGCAAAATTATTACTTGAAGATGTACATGTAAATGCAGTCACAGGTGCAACTGGTGCAGGAACTTCACTTTCTGCGACTACGCATTTTACATGGCGAGATAACAATTTTTCGTATTACAAACCTTTTACACATCAGCATTTAGGTGAAATTAATCAGTCGGTAAAATTGTTACAAGACAATTTCAATGCACAGATCAACTTTATGCCAAATCGAGGTGATTTTTCAAGAGGAATTTTCGCAACGCTTTACACAAAATTTGATGGTAGTTTAGAAGATGCCAAACAGCTGTTTAAGGACTTTTATAAAGACACAAAATTCACATTGATTTCAAATGAAGATATTCATTTAAAACAAGTGGTCAATACCAATAATTGCATACTTCATTTACATAAACACGAAGATAAATTATTGGTTACAAGCATTATTGATAATTTATTAAAAGGCGCGACAGGACAAGCCGTACAAAACATGAATTTAATGTTTGGTTTTGAAGAAACAACAGGTTTAAAATTAAAAGCGAGTTATTTTTAAAAAGTATGAGTGAGTACACTAAACACTACCAACTAAACACTAATTACTAAACAAATGAAAATAGCAATCATAGGAACAGGAAATTTAGGAAAATCGATAGCCAAAGGGTTAATCACCAATAATGCGATTACGACACTGTATTTAACAAAACGAAATGTAGATAGCATATCTGAATTTGACGGTTATAAAAACGTGACGATTACATCTGATAACGTTTTGGCTGTACAACAATCAGATATTTTGATTTTTGCGGTTCAGCCAGCACATTTCGAATCGATTTTAAAGGATATTAAACCTTTTTTAACCGAAAAACATGTAGTGATTTCTACCATTACAGGTTATACTATTCCAAAAATTGAATCGCAAATTGGTATCGATCAATTCATCATTCGTGCTATGCCAAATACAGCAATTGCAGTTGGTAAATCTATGACGTGTTTATGTAGCAATTCGCAAGGCGAAAAACGTATTAAAATTGCTCAAGCTATTTTTAATCGTCTGGGACATTCGTTAGTAATTCCTGAAGCGCAAATGCAAGCGGCTACTGTAGTTTGTGCTAGTGGAATTGCCTTTTGGATGCGTTTGATTAGAGCGACAACACAAGCAGCAATTCAGTTGGGATTTGACTCAAAAGAAGCCCAAGAGTTAGCGATGCATACCTGCGAAGGCGCAGCTAATTTACTAATCACCAATGGTAATCATCCAGAAGAAGAAATTGATCTTGTGACTACGCCAAAAGGTTGCACCATTGAAGGTTTAAATGAGATGGAACACAAAGGATTGAGTTCGTCTTTAATTCAAGGTATGGTCGCATCGTTCAATAAAATTAACAACATTAAAAAGGAACAAATATGAGTTTGTTTAACGTTTATCCACTTTTTGATATTACACCTGTAAAGGCAAAAGACGTCTATGTTTATGACGAAAATAATGTCGAATATCTAGATTTATATGGTGGGCATGCTGTGATTTCTATTGGGCATTCGCATCCAAAATATGTGTCAGCAATTTCTAATCAAGTTTCAAAATTGGGCTTTTATAGCAATGCGATTCAAAATCCGTTGCAAGTCGCTTTAGCTGATAAGTTAGAGTCACTTTCAGGCTGTAAAGATTATCAACTGTTTTTGTGTAATTCTGGTGCAGAAGCGAATGAAAACGCTTTGAAATTAGCATCATTTCACAACGGAAAAAGTAAAGTGTTAGCATTTAAAAATTCGTTTCACGGTCGTACATCTGCAGCAGTTGCAGCAACCGATAATCCTAAAATTGTCGCGCCAATTAACGCACAACAAGACGTTGATTTTGTAGAATTAGGCGATTTATTTTCAGTTGAAAATATTCTGAAAGCAAACCAAACCTGCGCAGTAATCATTGAATGTATTCAAGGTGTTGGCGGATTGGACGAAAGTACTACCGAATTCTATCAAGGTTTAGAAGCATTATGCAAACAATACAATACGATTTTAATTGCAGACGAAGTACAGTCTGGTTTTGGTAGAACTGGCGATTTTTTTGCTTTTCAAAAGCACAATATCACACCAGATATTATTTCTATCGCAAAAGGAATGGGCAACGGTTTTCCTATTGGTGGTATTTTAATTCATCCAAACATCAAACCAAACTTTGGTTTGTTAGGCACAACCTTTGGTGGCAATCATTTGGCTTGTGCAGCTTCATTATCAGTTTTAGAAGTTTTAGAGGAAGAAAAACTGCTTGAAAATGCAAATGATATTTCAGCTTATTTTATTGAAAAAGCTAAAGATTTACCAAGTTTGAAAAGTATTAAAGGTCGCGGTTTAATGTTAGGATTAGAGTTTGATTTTCCTGTTTCAGAATTAAGAAAACAACTGATTCACAAACATCACATGTTTACAGGAAGCGCCAAAAACCCTAATCTTTTACGAATTCTTCCACCATTAACCATTCAGAAAAAACACATTGATGCCTTTTTTGTAGCACTGAAAAAAGAATTAAACTCATGAAAAAATACACCGAAATAAAAGACATTTCTAACCTAAACGAGACAATAAAGGAAGCTATTTTACTAAAAATGAATCCTCATGAGTTTCAAGATTTAGGTAAACATAAAACCTTGGTCATGCTATTTTTTAATGCCAGTTTACGTACCAGATTAAGTACCGAAAAAGCAGCAAAGAATTTAGGAATGGATGTGATGGTTTTAAATGTAAACGATGCTTGGCAATTAGAATTTGAAGACGGAACCGTTATGAATGCCAACACATCAGAACACGTTAAAGAAGCAGCTCAAGTCATTTCACAGTACGCAGACATTATTGCGGTTAGAGCCTTTCCTACCTTAACAGATAAAGCCAAAGACAAAAGCGAATACATTTTAAAAAGTTTTGAAGAGTACGCTACAATGCCAATCGTTAATATGGAAAGTGCGACAGCGCATCCATTGCAAGCGTTGGCAGATGCGATTACCATTACCGAATTAGCAGAAAAACCAAAGCCAAAAGTCGTATTGTCTTGGGCACCACATCCTAAAGCGCTACCACAAGCAGTGGCAAATTCGTTTGTGGAAATGATGCAGAATTTGGATGTCGATTTTACAATTACGCATCCTGAAGGTTACGAATTGGATAAAAATATCACGAAACAAACACCTATTAATTACAGCCAAAAAGAAGCCTTGCAAGATGCCGATTTTGTATATGTAAAAAACTGGAGCAGTTTTAACGACTACGGAAAAGTATTAAATCAAGATGAAAATTGGATGATGACAAAAGACAAGTTAGGCAATGCCAAATTCATGCACTGCTTACCAGTTAGACGTAATGTTGTTGTTGAAGATGCAGTTTTGGATAGTGAAAATTCTGTAGTGATAAAACAAGCCAATAACAGAACATTTGCAGCTCAAATTGTATTAAAGCAGATTTTAGAAGGATTAAAATAGTTGTCAGGTCGAGCATTGATTGAAATCAAAATATATTTTGATTGATAGCACACTACGAAGTAGTCGAGACCTAAATTAACCTCTCGACTGCGCTCGAGGAGACAAAAACTAAAAGATACTCGCTTTCGCGAGCATAATTATGAAAGCACTAAAAATCATAAAAATAGGCGGAAACATCATTGATAACGTAGATGCATTACAAGCGTTCTTAAAAGAGTTTTCCAAGATCGAAGAACTTAAACTATTGGTGCATGGTGGCGGAAAATTAGCAACTAAACTTGCGAATCAAATGCAAGTAGAAGTGCAAATGATTGATGGTAGACGCATTACAGACGCTGAAACTTTGGATATTATTACAATGGTTTACGCAGGTAAAATCAATAAAAATATAGTCGCACAATTGCAAGCAAATAACTGTAATGCTATTGGGTTTTCTGGAGCAGATGGCAATACCATTATATCAGACAAAAGACCTGTAAAAACTATTGATTACGGTTTTGTTGGTGATGTAAAACAAGTGAATACAAAAAGTTTAGAATTACTCTTAAATAATAATATCACGCCTGTATTTTGTGCTATTACACATGATAAAAACGGACAATTGTTAAACACCAACGCAGATACAATTGCTTCCGAATTAGCTATTGGTTTTTCACAAATTTTCGATACAGAACTGTATTACTGCTTCGAAAAAAATGGTGTTTTAAAAGATGTTAAGGATGATCATTCAGTCATTGAATCAATAACTTCAGAAAACGTTCAGCAATTAATAGACAATCAAATTATATCAGAAGGTATGCTACCAAAAATTAATAATTGCATGCATGCTGTCAATCATAATGTCCAAAAAGTATGCATTGGAAAACCAGAGATGCTTTTCGATAGAAACTTAACCTACACAACCATTTCAAAATGATATCAACGTTAACTGAACAAGCCATTTCGTTGTTAAAACAACTGATAGAAACACCTTCGTTTTCCTCTGAAGAAGACCAAACCGCACGACATATCGAGCAATGGTTTCAGCTTCAAAATATACCATATAAACGCACAAATGATAACGTTTGGGCAATCAATAAACATTTTGATGAGACCAAACCAACGTTGCTTTTAAATTCTCATCACGATACGGTAAAACCAAATAACGGTTATACTAAAAATCCGTTTAAAGCGATTGTTGAAGATGGAAAACTGTATGGTTTAGGTAGTAATGATGCTGGTGGTTGTTTGGTGAGTTTACTATCAACTTTCGCCTATTTTTATGATAAAGACAACCTAAATTATAATCTGGTTATTGTTGCATCTGCAGAAGAAGAAAGTAGTGGTGACAATGGTTTGAATAGCATGTTAAGTGTAATTCCAAAAGTTGATGTGGCTATTGTTGGAGAACCAACCTTGATGCACTTGGCAGTTGCCGAAAAAGGTTTGGTTGTGTTTGATGCTGTAGTAAAAGGTACGCCAAGTCATGCAGCACATCCAAACGATGATAATGCGATTTATAACACGATTTCTGTATTGGAATGGTTCAAAAATTATGAGTTTGAGAAAACGTCTGAAGCTTTAGGTGATGTGAAAATGACTGTGACGCAAATCAATGCTGGTAAGCAACACAATGCTGTTCCTGCAAATGTTGATTTGGTGGTAGATGTTCGTGTGAATGATAAATATTCTAATCAAGACATTGTAGATATTTTACAACAAGAAGCGCCTTGTGATAGTATTATTCCGCGAAGTACAAAACTGAATTCGTCGTCCATCCCAATTGATCATCCTTTGGTAAAAGCTGGTATTGAAATTGGAAGAAACACGTACGGTTCGCCAACTTTATCAGATCAAGCTGTGTTAAGTTGTCCGTCATTAAAACTAGGACCTGGCGACAGCACACGATCGCATAGTGCAGACGAATTTATTTATATCAATGAAATTGAAGAAGGCATAAGGATTTATATAGAATTGTTGAATCGCGTTATTTTATAAAAGGTCTGTCATTCCGCACTTGATGCGGAATCTAAAAATAAATTATAACTTAAAAAATGAGAGCAGAGATTCCTGCTTTCGCAGGAAAAAATTATGAAACTCTGGGATAAAGGCATAAGCATAGACAAAAAAATAGAACAGTTTACAGTTGGAAATGATCGAGAAATCGATTTACACATTGCAAAGTACGATGTTCAAGCCTCATTAGCGCATGCTAAAATGTTACAATCTATCGGTATTTTAACTACTGAAGAACTGAAACAACTAGAAAAAGGACTTGAAGATTTAGCATCGCAAATTGAAAACGGAACGTTTACCATAGACAAGCATTTTGAAGATGTACATTCAAAAATTGAATTTGAACTCACTAAAACCTATGGTGATGTTGGTAAAAAAATCCATACAGCGCGATCAAGAAACGATCAAGTTTTAGTGGCTTTGCAATTGTTTTATAAAGCAGAATTAATCAATATAAAATCAAAAACAAAAGATTTTTTTGAAACGCTTTTAGAGTTAGCTGAAACAAATAAAAAAGCATTATTACCAGGTTACACACATTTGCAAGTCGCAATGCCGTCATCCTTTGGGTTATGGTTTTCAGCTTACGCAGAAGTCTTAATTGACGATGTATATTTGTTAGATGCAGCGTTAAAAACCGTTGATCAAAATCCGCTTGGTTCTGCAGCTGGTTACGGAAGTTCATTTGCAATTGATAGACAATTGACTACAAAACTTTTAGAGTTTTCAACTTTAAAATATAACGTTGTTGCTGCACAAATGAGTCGTGGAAAAAGTGAACGTACTATTGCATTAGTATTAGGTAGTTTGGCCAATACATTGGCGCGTTTTGCTATGGATATTTGCTTGTATATGAGTCAGAATTTTGGCTTTATCAGTTTTCCGGACGAACTTACAACAGGAAGTAGCATCATGCCTCACAAAAAAAATCCTGATGTTTTTGAGCTGATTAGAGGAAAGAGCAATAAAATACAAGCCTTACATCATGAAATGGTTTTAATAACCAATAATCTGCCAAGTGGTTATCACAGAGATTACCAATTATTAAAAGAAAATATGATTTCTGCCATTAAGGATATGCAAGATATTTTAGAGATTTTCAACTATTCCATTAAACAAATAGAGGTGAAATCTATCGACTTAAACGACGAGAAATATCAATATTTATTTACGGTGGATAACATCAATACACTAGTTGAAAACGGTATGAGTTTTAGAGAAGCCTATCAAAAAATTGGTAGTGAAGTACAAAACGGAACCTACAAACCAGATACCTCAAAAGAGCACACGCACATTGGCAGTATTGGTAATTTATGTCTGGACGAGATAAAAAATAAATTTCCTGAATAAAAAAAGCACCTTTTTTTAAGGTGCTTTTCTGATTTTAATCAAAATAATTAATCACTCTAAATAATAGTAGATTGACCCAAATGAATGTTCGCGAAATTTAGGTTACTATCTTTAGGGTTATTAATAAAGTCTTCAATAAAGTCTCCAACTTTACTTGTTGTTATAGTATTGTTTTTACTGTTTAAATCAGGTGTTGTGATTTCTAGTTGTAACGATTTTTCAACAGCTTCTCTAACCATTTCAGCTTCTTCGTGTAACTCAAAATGATCAAGTAACATAGCAGCCGATAAAATAGAAGCTATAGGGTTTGCAATACCTTTTCCGGTAGCTTGCGGATACGATCCATGAATAGGTTCAAACATCGCGTGTTTATCACCAACCGATGCCGAAGCTAATAATCCAATGCTACCACCAATAACACTGGCTTCATCACTAATAATATCACCAAACATATTTTCGGTTAAAATAACATCAAACTGTTTTGGGTTTAATATCAATTGCATCGCAGCGTTATCTACAAACAAAAAGTCTAATGCTACATCAGGATAGTCTTCAGCAACTTGTTTTACAACATTGCGCCATAAACGAGACGTTTCTAATACATTGGCTTTATCAACAAGTGTTACCTTTTTTTGTCTTGTTTGTGCAGCTTTAAAAGCTAAATTCGTAATACGCTCAATTTCTTCACGAGAATATTCACACAAATCTGAAGCGATATTACCATCTTCACTTAATTGTTTTTCACCAAAATAAATACCACCAGTCAATTCGCGATAAATACTAATGTCAGTACCTTTAATGTTTTCTTCCTTCAATGGTGACTGACTTAAAAGCATATCGTAAGCCTTAACAGGTCTTATGTTTGCATACAAACCAAGCTCCTTACGTAGCTTAAGTAATCCCTGTTCCGGACGCACTTTTGCATTAGGATTATTATCATATTTTGG
This sequence comes from Corallibacter sp., assembly GCF_048381695.1. Taxonomy (NCBI): domain Bacteria; kingdom Pseudomonadati; phylum Bacteroidota; class Flavobacteriia; order Flavobacteriales; family Flavobacteriaceae; genus Corallibacter; species Corallibacter sp. Next base: position 688,502 of record NZ_JBLXHI010000001.1, read on the forward strand.
GTCGCCAATGGCACCAAACAATACAGCATCGCTGTGTTTGCACAAGTCTAGCGTAGCATCAGGAAGCGGTTCTCCAGTTTCATCAATGGCAATTGCGCCAACTGAAGCCGATTTAAAATTAAACGTATGGTCAAACTCTTGAGCTATCGCTTTCAATGTCTTGATGGCTTCTTTTGTAACTTCTGGACCAATACCATCTCCTGATAAAACTGCAATATTTAATTTCATAGTCATTTCCTTCGAAAGCAAATCACACTGCTCTCTTTATTTAGTTATTATTTTGTTGCTTTTTTGGGCGTTACCACAAGGGTCGCGCTTTCGGCAGTCGCTTCCAGATTGTAACCATCTGGAGAGCTTCAACAAATGCCTCAATCGCTAACGCGATAGCTCAAAAGCTTCTATTTGTTCTTTTTTACTTAATAGATAATCAATATCATCATAGCCATTAATCATACAAGTTTTCTTGTAAGGATCAATGTCAAAATCGGTTTGCAAATTTGTACTATCAACCGTTAAGGTTTGAGCTTCTAAATTCACGGTTAATACTGTTTCAGGATTGGTTTTAATAACCTCAAACAAATCTTTTAAAAACCCTTCAGAAACTTGTAAAGGTAACAAACCATTGTTTAAAGCATTGCCTTTAAAAATATCGGCAAAAAAACTAGAAACAATCACTTTAAAGCCATAACCGGCAAGTGCCCAAGCAGCATGCTCACGACTAGATCCGCAACCAAAATTGTCTCCAGCAACCAATATGCTACCATGATATTTTGGGTTGTTTAAAGCAAAGGTTTCGTTAATGTTTCCTTGTTTATCAAAACGCCAATCTCTAAATGCATTATCACCAAAACCTTGTTTGTCGGTTGCCTTTAAAAAACGCGCTGGAATAATTTGATCGGTGTCAATATTCTCAATTTCCAACGGAATGGCAGTACTATGTAAAGTTGTAAATTTTTCCATGTTTAAATCAATTCTTCTTCTAGGCTTAACGCTTTAGTGACATCAACAATTTTTCCTTCTACAGCAGTTGCAGCGGCAACTAGTGGACTTGCTAAAATAGTCCTTGCGCCTTGTCCTTGTCTGCCTTCAAAATTTCTATTTGATGTTGAAACACAGTATTCGCCTTCAGGAATTTTATCATCGTTCATGGCTAAACACGCACTGCAACCAGGTTGTCTTAATTCAAAACCAGCTGCTTCAAATACTGTTTTTAAGCCTTCTTCTTCTATTTGAGATTCTACTTGCTTACTTCCAGGAACTAACCAAGCAGTTACATTTGGTGCTTTTTGTTTGCCTTTTATATAGTTGGCAGCAACTCTAAAATCTTCAATTCGGGAGTTGGTGCAACTTCCTATAAACACGTAGTTAATAGGCTTATTTAGCATAAATTCTCCTTTTTTAAAGTCCATATATTCTAGAGACTTTTCAAAAGAAGCATCGCTTAAATCTGGGATTTTGGCATTTATTTTTATACCCATTCCAGGGTTGGTACCATAAGTAACCATAGGTTCGATGTCTTCAGCATCAAACGTATATTCTTTATCAAAAGTAGCATCGCTATCAGTAGGAAGTGTTTTCCAGTAAGCAACAGCTTTCTCAAAGGCTTCACCTTGAGGCGCAAACTCTTTCCCTTTTACATAGGCAAAAGTAGTTTCGTCTGGCGCAATCATGCCACCACGAGCTCCCATTTCAATACTCATATTACATACAGTCATTCTGCCTTCCATACTCATGTTTTCAAAAACATCACCAGCATATTCACAGAAATAACCAGTGCCTGCATTTGTGCCAATTTTTGAAATGATGTATAAAATAACATCCTTTGGTAATACACCAGGTTTTAGGGTTCCGTTTACAGAAACACGTAAGCTTTTAGGTTTTGTTAAAAGCAAACATTGACTAGCAAAAACTTGTGCAACTTGACTTGTGCCAATACCAAAGGCAATGGTTCCAAAAGCACCATGCGTTGAGGTGTGACTATCACCACAAACCATAGTCATTCCAGGTTGCGTAATACCAAGTTCTGGAGCCATAACGTGAACAATACCGTTGTATTTATGACCAAGACCGTAAAGTGTAATGTTGTTTTTATCACAGTTTTCTGCCAATTGTTTTAATTGGTTTCTGGATAATTCGTCTCTTACTGGTAAATGTTGGTTTTGTGTTGGTGTATTGTGATCTGCAGTTGCTACAATTTGATTTGGTCTAAAAATAGGAATGTTACGTTCTTCAAGCTCATTAAATGCTTGCGGACTCGTAACTTCATGAATTAAATGTTTGTCTATATATAAAATTTGAGGGCCGTTTTCAATAGAATCGACCACATGTGCATCCCAAACTTTATCGAATAATGTTTTTCCCATAGTTGTTTTCCGCGAAAGCGGTACTCTTTTTTAATTAAGCCGAAATGATTTGTTGATACACGTTGCTTGTTTCAATAATTTGATGAATATCGCTATCATTGACTTCCTTTTTCTTATCTGCAAAAACCAAGAAGTTTTGATAAATATCATCAAGCTGTAATTTGGTTAGTTCGTAACCAATATTTTTTGCGCGATACGCTAAAGCAGCTCGACCACTTCTAGCTGTAAGTACAATTGCAGACTCGGTAACACCAACATCTTTTGGGTCTATAATTTCGTAAGTTTCACGGTTTTTAATAACGCCATCTTGATGAATTCCAGAGCTGTGAGCAAAAGCGTTACTACCAACAATAGCTTTGTTAGGTTGAGAGTAAACACCCATTTGTTCTTGTACTAATTGGCTAATGCCATAAAGTTCTTGTGTTACAATACTTGTGTCTAAATTTAAATAAGGGTGTTGTTTTAAAATCATGACGACTTCTTCAAGAGCTGTGTTTCCAGCACGTTCGCCAACACCATTAATAGTGCATTCTATTTGGCGAGCACCATTAATAACACCTTCTATAGAATTTGCTGTGGCTAATCCTAAATCATTATGGCAATGACAAGATAAAATAGCTTTGTCTATGCCTTTTACATGTTCTTTTAAATATTTTATTTTGGCACCATATTCACTAGGTAAGCAGTAGCCTGTAGTATCAGGAATGTTTAAAACCGTTGCTCCAGCACTAATGGCAACTTCACAAACTCTAGCAAGGAATTCGTTATCAGTTCGTCCAGCATCTTCGGCATAAAACTCTACATCTTCTACAAACGATTTAGCGTATTTTACAGCATTATAAGCACGTTCTAAAACTTTTTCGCGCGTAGAGTTAAATTTAAATTTTATATGCGAGTCTGATGTGCCTATTCCCGTATGTATTCTTGGTCTAACAGCTGTTTTTAAAGCTTCGGCAGCGACCTTAATATCATTTTCAACAGCACGTGTTAGTCCACAAACGGTAGCGTTTTTTACAATTCTTCCTATGGCAGCAACAGCTTCAAAATCTCCAGGGCTAGATACAGGAAAACCTGCTTCAATAATATCAACACCCAACGTGTCTAATCGTTCGGCAATGACCAGTTTTTGACTTGTGTTTAATTTACAACCTGGTACTTGCTCACCATCGCGAAGTGTTGTATCGAAAATTTGTACTTTATCTTTAGACATTAAAAAATAAATTTTTGTATTGTCTTACGAATTTATACTTTGGATTTATGATAGCGTATAAACTCGCAACTTTGTTTACGATGTTCAAACGCATTATTTTAATTTACAACACTGTATTTCAATTAGTTAATATTTAATTTGTTTGATGACTAAAGACCAAAAAGATAATTTGTTTTCGTTGGTAAAATCCATGACCAAATCTGAAAAACGCCAGTTTAAATTGTATGTTGGCAGATTGGGTGTGAATGATGATTCAAAATTTTTGAATTTGTTTAATGTTATGGATAAGTTGTCATCGTATGATGAGGTTGCTATTTTAAAAAATGCCAATATTAAAAAGCAGCAATTAGCTAATGTAAAAGCGCATTTGTACAAGCAAATTTTAATTAGTTTGCGTTTGAGTCCGTCGCACCAAAACACACGTTCTCAAATAAGAGAACAGCTAGATTTTGCGTCTATTTTGTATCATAAAGGTTTGTATAAGCAGGCATTGAAAATTTTAGATAAAGCTAAAGATGTTGCGATACAGCATGAAGAAAAAAATCTAGCTTATGAAATTGTAGAGCTGGAAAAGGTTATTGAATCGCAGTATATTACACGTAGTATCAGTGGTCGTGCAGATGAACTTACAATACAAGCCAAAGAGTTGAGTCAAGCCAATGTGATTGCCAGTAAACTCTCAAATTTATCTTTGCAGTTATACGGACTTTTCCTAAAATTTGGTTACGCTAAAAACCAAGATGATGCTAAAGAAATACAAGATTATTTTAACGCCAGATTACCTAGATATGACATTTCACAGTTAGGTTTTAGAGAAAAACTATGGTTGTATAAAGCCTATTTGTGGTATAGTTTTTTAATGCAAGATTTTTTAAACTGCTATAAATTTGCTTTAAAGTGGGTATCTCTTTTTGAGCAAAATCCTGAAATGATTCACCTAAATCCTGTGTTTTTTATAAAAGGAAATAACTATTTATTGGAGTCGCTTTTTTACATAAAAAACAAAGATAAATTTAAAGAATACCTCGATAAATTTGAAGACATTATCAATACGCCATCATTTAATAAAGATGAAAATGTAGAAGCCTTATCATTCTTATATTACAATGTAAATAGTGTGAATTACTATTTTGTAGATGGCAGTTTTCACGAAGGCTTGCAGTTAATTCCTAAAATTGAAACAGCACTACCAAAATATCAAGATAGAATAGATGAACATCACACCATGATTTTCTATTACAAGTTTGCGAGTATGCATTTTGGGGCAGGAAATAATCGAGAATGTATTCATTATTTAAATAAGATAATTTCTAATAAATCGCTTTCTATGCGTGAGGATTTACAGTGTTTTTCTCGTGTTTTAAACGTTGTGGCGCATTATGAAGAAGGTCTAGATTATCATTTGGAGCGTTTATTAAGAGATACTTATAAATATCTACTGAAAATCAATGACTTAAACGAAGTTCAAAAAGAAATGATTAGGTTTATTCGAGGACTTCAAGATATTTTTCCGCATGATATTAAAAAAGCATTTGTTAAGTTTCATAAACAGCTTAAGCAATACGAAAATCATCCTTATGAGCGTCGTGCATTTTTGTATCTTGATATTATTTCTTGGTTAGAAAGTAAGATTGAAAACAAGCCTGTAGCACAGATTATTAAAGAGAAATATTTAGAACAATACGCCTGATTTTTTTAAAGAGATTTTATAAAAAAAATCAAAATTATTTGGATATTAAAATTTTCTAACTGAATATTTGCACTCACAAAGTTCAAATTACTTATTGAAATGTTATCAAGAAAGGTGGAGGGAATAGACCCTATGAAACCTTGGCAACCCTTAAATTCCTGTGGAAATAGGAATCTTTATTTAAGAAGGTGCTAAATTCTACTTTTTGTTATTTCGAGTACAATCGAAAATTTCAATTAGATAGATAACACAAAACTAATTACAGTCCTGTAATTACGTAATTTCTTTTTAACATATTCTATTTAAGTCCTCACAAAAGTGGTGTTTTGACTTTTTGATTTTTTAAAATTTATAAATCAAACATGAGCAAACTTAAATATGTTTTATTAGACAATGTCTTGCTAGAAAGCAATGTGAGCATTACAATTAAATTGTCTTATCAAACCTTTGGAAAACCTTTAGGAGAAGCACCCATTGTAATGGTAAATCACGCACTTACCGGAAATAGTAATGTTGCTGGTAAAGATGGTTGGTGGACAGATTTAATAGGTGATAACAAAGTTATCGATACCCAAAAATATACCATTTTAGCATTCAATATTCCAGGAAATGGTTACGACGGATTTGCGGTTGAAAACTATAAAGATTTTGTAGCAAGAGATATCGCAAACATATTTCTTTTAGGCTTAAAAGCATTACAAATTGATAAACTTTTTGCGCTAATTGGAGGTTCGCTTGGTGGTGGAATTGCTTGGGAAATGGCGTTTTTGTCACCAAATCTAGCCGAATATTTAATTCCTGTGGCAACCGACTGGAAATCTACCGATTGGTTAATTGCCAACTGTCAAATTCAAGAGCAATTCTTGGTGAACTCAAACAATCCGGTTCACGATGCACGCATGCACGCGATGTTGTGTTACCGAACGCCACAATCGTTTAAAGAGCGTTTTCAACGTAGTAAAAATGATGATTTAGAAATCTTTAATGTGGAAAGTTGGTTGTTGCATCACGGAAAAAAACTGCAAGAGCGTTTTCAACTATCGGCTTACAAACTCATGAATCAATTACTAAAAACCATTGATGTTACGTGTGGTAGAGGCGATAATGTAAATGTATTGGATATTATAAAATCTAACATTGCCATTGTTGGTGTAGATTCCGATTTGTTTTTTACCGCTGAAGAAAACCGCGAAACCCAACGCCAATTGGCATTAACTCATCCTAATGTGACCTACAGTGAAATTCATTCCAGTCACGGACACGATGCATTTTTAATAGAATTTGAACAATTAGAACAGATTATAGAAGGCATTTTTAGACCTGAAACCAAAAATAAAAGAATGAAAGTATTAAAATTTGGAGGGAAATCGCTTGCTAATGGCGACGGATTAAACCGCGTGTTGTCAATTATAGAGCATAAAGTAAATGAAGGCGAGCGTATTGCGGTTGTGGTTTCGGCTAGAGGGAAAGCAACTGATACTTTAGAAGCTATTTTGGAGAAAGCTGCCAAAAAACAAGATTATCAAACTGCTTTTGAAACGTTTAAAAGTTATCAAACAGAACCTTTATCAAGTATTGATTTTACTGAAGAATTTTCAGAATTGAACAATATTTTTGAAGGTGTTAAACTGCTTGGTGATTATAGCGATAAAATTAAAGCGCAAGTATTGTCATATGGCGAATTACTATCTGTGAAATTGATTTCAGAATTATTAAAATCAAAAGGTGTTAACGCCAACCCAACAGATGCCAGAGTTTTGATAAAAACAGATGCAGATTATACAAATGCACAACCTCAAGATAAGCAATCTAAAGACAATGTTTTGGCGCATTTTAAAAGCTATAATGGTACAACTGTAAACGTTGTAACTGGGTTTATCGGTTCTAATCAAAATGGAGAAACGACCTTGTTGGGCAGAAATGGAAGCAATTATTCAGCGTCATTATTGGCAAACTATTTAGATGCCGAAGAACTGCAAAATTACACGCATGTAAATGGTATTTACACAGCAAATCCAGATTTGGTAGAAGATGCCCAAAAAATCAGGGAGTTATCCTTTAACGAAGCTAACGAATTGGCGAACTTCGGTACAAGCGTTTTACATGCCAAAACCATTATTCCGCTAGTTGAAAAGAATATCAATCTTCGTATTTTAAATACGTTCAACCCTGAAGATGAAGGAACGTTAATCACAGCAAAATCAAGCAACAAAGAGGTTACGTCTTTGTCAGTTCTAGAAGATGTTGCGCTTATAAATTTAGAAGGTCGTGGTTTGTTAGGTAAAGTTGGTGTTGATGCGAGGATTTTTAAGGCGTTGAGCAATTACGGAATTAGTGTGAGTATTGTATCTCAAGGATCTTCTGAAAGAGGTATTGGTTTGGTGATAAATTCCGCGCAAGCTACACAAGCGGTTATTGCTTTAGAACGTGAGTTTGAAACCGATTTTTACTCAAAAGATGTTAATAAAATTGAAGTGGTAGATGACGTTGCGGTGATTTCAATAATTGGTATCGAGTTAAGTTCGTTTCACAAGCCATTCAATGCGTTAATTAAAAATCAAATTACACCGTTGTTGTTCAACAATACGGTTACAGGTCGTAATGTGAGTTTGGTGGTTAAAAAAACACAATTGCATAAAGCTGTAAATGTAATTCATGGTGAAATTTTCGGAATTTCAAAAAAGATAAACATCGCTATTTTTGGTCACGGATTGGTTGGTGGCGCTTTGATTAATCAAATTTTAAAATCAAAAACAGAGATTGAAAAGCGTAAAGGCATTAACTTAAATGTGTTCGCTATTGCCAATTCTAAAAAACTATTGTTAGCAAAACATGGCGTTTCAGAAAACTGGAAAATCGAGATTACTTCAGCTAAAGAAAACTATAGTATTCAAGACGTTATTGAGTTTGCTAAAGCGCATCATTTTGAAAATCTTATTGCTGTTGATAACACAGCAAGCAAAGCATTTCATGAGAATTACAAACCATTGGTAGAAGCAGGTTTCGACTTGGTGTCGTCTAACAAAATTGCCAATACCATTTCGCATGATTTCTATGCAGATTTACGTCAACATTTAAAAGAAAACAACAAGCAATACTTGTACGAAACTACGGTTGGCGCAGGTTTACCGTTAATAGACACCATTAAACTATTACATGAATCTGGTGAGAATATTACACGTATTCGTGGTGTGTTTTCAGGAACATTAAGTTACTTGTTCAATAACTTTTCGGTTCAGGATAAACCATTTAGCACCATTGTTCAAGAAACGATTGATAAAGGCTTTACCGAACCAGATCCACGTGAAGATTTTTCAGGAAATGATGTGGCAAGGAAACTACTAATTCTGGCTCGCGAATTGGATTTGATAAACGAGTTTGATGATGTTGCTATTCAAAATTTAATACCTGAAGCATATCGTGATATTTCGGTTGCAGAATTTTTACAGCAATTAGATGTTCTTGATTCAGAATTTCAGAATGTAAAAGATAAACAACAACCAAACCATGTATTGCGATATGTTGGTGATTTATCTGGAGATTTACAACAAGACAAAGGAAATCTAGAAGTGAAATTGGTGTCAATTCCTGAAGATAGTGCTTTAGGGCAAGTAAAAGGAGCTGATGCTATTTTTGAAATTTTCACCGAATCGTATGGCGAACATCCTATTGTAATTCAAGGAGCTGGAGCAGGCGCAGAAGTTACTGCAAGAGGTGTTTTTGGAGATATTTTACGCCTTTCAAAACATATTAATTAAAAGAAAAAAACTAAAGATAATGAGCAAAGAAAACCATTTTGAAACCCAAGCGATACGCACACAAATGGAGCGTTCGCAGTATTTAGAGCATTCAACGCCATTGCACTTAACCAGTAGTTTTGTGTTTGAAGATGCCGAAGATATGCGTGCTTCATTTGCCGAAGAAAAAGAGCGTAATATTTACAGCCGATTTACAAACCCAAACACATCAGAGTTTGTAGATAAAATTTGCAAGTTAGAAGGTGCTGAAGCTGGTTATGCATACGCAACAGGAATGTCGGCTGTGTTTTCAACATTTGCTGCTTTGTTAAATGCTGGCGATCATGTGGTATCTTGCCGAAGCGTTTTTGGGTCAACACATAGTTTGTTTACCAAATTTTTACCAAAATGGAATATTGAAACGAGCTATTTCAAAGTAAATGAAATTGATAAAATTGAAAGCCTTATTCAACCAAATACTAAAATTCTCTATGCTGAAACACCAACCAATCCAGCAGTTGATATTTTAGATTTAGAGTTGCTAGGAAACATCGCTAGAAAACACAATTTACTATTGGTGATAGATAACTGTTTTGCAACACCATATTTACAAAACCCTATTAAATTTGGAGCAGATTTGGTTATTCATTCAGCAACTAAATTAATAGATGGTCAAGGTCGTGTTTTAGGTGGTGTTACTGTTGGTAAAGCTGATTTGATTAGAGAAATTTATCTGTTTTCAAGAAATACAGGTCCAGCATTATCACCATTTAATGCGTGGGTATTATCAAAAAGCTTGGAGACACTTTCTGTTCGTGTTGATAGACATTGTGAAAATGCGTTAAAAGTAGCAGAGTTTTTAGAGTCGCATAAAAATGTGCAATTGGTAAAATATCCGTTTTTAAAATCGCATCCACAATATGACATAGCTAAAAAGCAAATGAAAAAAGGCGGTAGTATTGTTGCTTTTGAAATAAAAGGAGGTATTGAAGCCGGAAGACAGTTTTTAAACAAATTGCAACTATTGTCATTATCAGCAAATTTGGGAGATACCAGAAGTATAGCAACGCATCCAGCATCAACAACACATAGTAAATTGAATGAAGCTGATAGACTTGAAGTTGGAATTTCTGATGGCTTGGTACGTGTGTCAGTAGGGTTGGAGCATTATGAGGATATTATTGCCGATTTAGACCAAGCGTTAGGTTGATAACAGATTTTGGTTATCTTTGAATTTATGCTTTCAAAGAAAACCAAATATGGACTAAAAGCGCTAACGTATTTAGCACGACAGGAAGGAAACAAACCTGTTCAAATCAGTGCTATTTCCGAAAGTGAAAATATCTCCAGAAAATTTCTGGAGAGTATTTTATTAACGCTTCGTAAGAATGGGTTTTTAGGGTCTAAAAAAGGTAAAAATGGAGGTTATTATCTTCTTAAAGATCCCAAGGATATTAAAATGGCACCAATCATGAGAATCCTTGAAGGTCCTATTGCTATGGTGCCATGCGTGAGTTTGAATTTTTATGAAAAATGCGATGATTGTCCAGACGAAACAGCCTGTGCTGTTCATAGCTTAATGATTGAAGTTAGGGATAGCACACTGCAAATTTTCAACAATAAATCATTGGCAGATTTAATTTAATTGAATTTCAAACGATTGCGTACAATTTCAACTTAAAATTTTAAAAAATTTAACCTTTAAAAGGTTGTTCGTTAAATATTTTTATATAGTTTTGTTTTTAATTCCTACTATTCCGATAGGAATATAGTAAAAATAAAAAAATAGATGATAGGACAAACGATAGATATAGCATATTGGAACCAAGTATTAAAAGATAAAACACCTGATGAAATCATTGATTGGGCATTGCGATTAACAAATAATAACATAGTAACAACAAGTTTTGGCGTATACTCTGAAGTTTTGTTAAGTACCATAACCAAGCATAGTAACGACATAAAGGTTGTTTGGTGCGATACGTTATACAATCAACCAAGTACTTATGAACATGCTAAAAATATTACAGAGAAGTATCATTTAAATCTTCGTAAATACCAATCGTTATTGAGTAAAGAAGAGGTTGAAAAAACTATAGGTTTTCCATCATTAGAAGATGATAATTTCGATCAGTTTTCAGAGGTTGTAAAATTGGAACCCTTCAAAAGAGCTTTAAAAGAACACAATCCTGAAGTATGGTTTACGAATATTCGTGTAAGACAAACCGAGTTAAGAAATAAGAAAGATATTTTAAGCTTAAGTAAAAACGGCATTTTAAAAGTGAGTCCATTTTACTATTGGACAGATGCCGATTTAGACGCTTACGTTGCAAAGCATAATTTAACCAAAAACGTCGATTATTTCGACCCAATAAAAGCACTTCAAAGTAGAGAGTGCGGAATTCATTTACAATAAAAAAAGCGACGCACCATGCAGAGTTTTAGAACAGAAATAGAAAATCCAGTTGTAGAGAAAGACATTATAGAATTAGCCAGAAAAATTGAGCTATTCCATAATGGAAACATTGATGAAGAAAAGTTTAGAAGCTTACGTCTTGCTCGTGGTGTTTATGGGCAAAGACAGCAAGGTGTTCAAATGATTCGTATAAAATTGCCTTACGGAAAGGTGTTAAGTAAGCAATTACGCCGTATTGCAGATGTTTCAGACGAATATTCTCGCGGAAGGTTGCACATTACAACTAGACAAGATATACAAATTCATTATGTAGATCTTGATAGAACGCCAGAGCTTTGGGCAGAATTAGAACGAGATGATGTAACCCTTCGTGAAGCTTGTGGTAATACGGTAAGAAATGTAATAGCAAGCGAAACTGCTGGAATTGACGTAAACGAACCTTTTGATGTGTCACCTTATGCAGATGCTTTGTTTAAGTTCTTTTTGCGTAACCCAATTTGTCAAGAAATGGGACGTAAGTTTAAAGTGTCTTTTTCAGCATCAGACGAAGATACAGGACTGTCTTACATGCACGATTTAGGCTTTATCGCAAAAGTTGAAAACAATGTACGTGGCTTTAAAGTGATGCTTGGTGGCGGATTAGGTTCGCAACCACGACATGCCGATGTGTTTTATGAATTTTTGCCTAGTGATAAAATTATTCCAGTAATGGAAGGTGTTTTGCGCATCTTTGATCGTTATGGCGAACGTAAAAGTCGTGCAAAAGCGCGTATGAAATTCTTAATAAAAGATATTGGTTTAGAAGAATTTAAGCGACTTGTAGCAGAAGAACAAAAAGCAATAGAATTTACATCTGTTCCAATTGATGCAGAACATTATCCAGTTTCAAAACCAGTAAATGTTACTGCTCCCGAAGTTGATATAAAAGATGAAAAAGCTTTTCAAACTTGGAAAAACACCAATGTTATCAAACAAAAACAAGATGGTTATGTAGCGATAGGAATAAAGGTGTTGTTAGGTGATTTTTATACAGACAAAGCACGATTGTTAGCTAATTTAGTCGAAGATTATGCAGCAGGAGAAATACGATTAAGCTTACGCCAAAACATATTAATTCCGTTTGTTAAGGAAGATTTATTGCCATTTTTCTATCAAGAATTATCCAAATTAGGTTTTGCAGAAGCTGGTTATAACAAAGCAGTAGATATTACAGCTTGTCCAGGAACAGATACTTGTAATTTAGGAATAGCAAGTAGTACAGGAATTACTGAAGAATTAGAGCGCGTCATTAAAACTGAATATCCGCAATATTTAAATAACAAAGATCTTGTAATTAAAATTAGTGGTTGTATGAATGCTTGTGGTCAACACAATATGGCAAATATTGGATTTCAAGGTATGTCAATTCGTACACCAGATAAATTAGTTGCACCAGCATTGCAAGTTCTTTTAGGTGGTGCAAACAAAGGTAACGGTCAAGGTGTTTTTGCAGACAAAGTAGTAAAAGTTCCAAGTCGTCGTGCGCCAATAGCGTTGCGTCGTTTGTTAGACGATTTTCAAATTAACGCAAATAACCTGTCGTTTGAAGATTACTATCAAGACAAAGGACAAATGTATTTTTACGATATGCTTACAGACTTATCAGACGTAAGCAATTTAACTCAAGACGATTTTATCGATTGGGGAAATACCGAAGTTTATGAAAAAGCAATTGGTATTGGTGAATGTGCTGGTGTAGTTATCGATTTAATTTCAACTTTATTTTTAGAAAGTGAAGAAAAACTTGAGCTGGCAAAAGAAGCGTTAGAGAACAACGTGTATTCTCATGCTATTTATCACACGTATAATGCGTTTGTAAATTCAGCTAAAGCAATATTGCTAACAGAAAATAAATCTACCAATTCTCAAGCAGGAATTATTAAGCAGTTTGATGAAGATTTTGTTGCTACAAAGCGTATTCCGCTAGACGTGTCATTTTCAGAGTTAGTATTTCAAATTAAAGAAAACGCTCCAAGTAAAGCATTTGCAGAGCAATATTTTAAAAGTGCTGAAGCCTTTTTAAAAACAGTAAAAACCTATCGTGAAAACGATCAAAAAGTAGCATGATGATGAAGACAATAATTCCAAAATTAACAATAGTTGGTGCAGGACCTGGCGATCCAGAATTAATAACGCTTAAGGCTATTAAAGCAATTCAATCGGCAGATGTAATTCTTTACGATGCTCTAATAAACAAAGATTTGCTTGACTATGCGTCAAAAAAGGCAGAACTGATTTTTGTTGGTAAACGCAAAGGTTGTTATGCTTATCAACAAGAACAAATTAATGAATTAATTGTTCAGCGAGCAAAAACAAAAGGACATGTTGTAAGACTAAAAGGAGGCGATCCTTTTGTGTTTGGTCGTGGAGCCGAAGAGATAGATTACGTGAAGCCTTTTGGTTTAGAAACTTATGTGGTGCCTGGTATTTCTTCAGCATTGGCAGTGCCTGCGTTTCAGGGGATTCCGTTAACAAAACGTGGTGCTTCAGAAAGTTTTTGGGTGATTACTGGTACAACCAAATCACATAATATGTCTAATGATATTGTGCTTGCAGCAAAATCTACCGCAACAGTTGTGATTCTTATGGGAATGGGAAAACTACAGCAAATTATGGATGTGTTTTCATCCGAAGGTAAAGCAAATACTGCAGTAGGAATTATTCAAAACGGAACAACAAAAGATGAAAAATTTGGCATTGGGACTGTAGATACGATTTGTGATGTTGTTAAAAAACAGCAACTGTCTAATCCTGCAATTATTGTTGTTGGTGATGTTGTAAAACAACGTGTTGCGCTTAATTCAATCGCTAAACAAGTAGAAACTTTAAAAGTAGCATAACCATGAATGAAAGAAATAATTTATATCCAATTTTTATAAAAATGCATAGCATTAATACGCTAATTGTTGGTGGTGGTTATGTGGCTTTAGAAAAGTTGACGTTTTTACTAAAATCTAGTCCAAACGCTAAAGTAACAATGGTTGCTAATTTTTTTAGACCAGATGTTATAAGATTAGCAAAGCAGTTTGATGTTAAGTTAATCAAGATGTCTTATCACGATTCGTTTTTATTGGATCAAGATTTAATTATTGCAGCGACAGACAAATCAGAAGTAAATAAACAAATTTACAACGATGCTAAAGCAAATCACATATTGGTAAATGTAGCAGATACACCAGAGTTGTGCGATTTTTATTTAGGAGGTATTGTTACTAAAGGTCATGTAAAAGTAGCTATTTCTACCAACGGAAAATCACCAACAACCGCAAAACGTTTAAGACAGTTTTTTGAGGATGTCATTCCAGAAAACATAGACGATTTGGTGCAAAATTTAAACCGATTTAGAAAAACAATTAAAGGCGACTTTGAGCATAAAGTTCAAACCTTAAACAATGTGACTAAAACATTAATTTCAAACAAACAGATTTAAACATGATTAAAACCGATATATTAATAATAGGCGCAGGACCAACCGGATTATTTACCGTTTTTGAAGCAGGATTATTAAAATTAAAATGCCATTTAATAGATGCGTTAGCACAACCAGGTGGACAATGTTCAGAGATTTACCCAAAGAAGCCAATCTATGACATTCCTGGATTTCCTGAAATTTTAGCAGGCGATTTAACCAAAAATTTATTGGAACAAGGCAAGCAGTTTGAACCTGGTTTTACGTTAGGAGAACGTGCAGAAACCATAGAAAAGTTAGAAGACGGTTCGTTTATTGTAACAACAAATAAAGGCACAAAACATCATGCACCAGTAGTAGCAATTGCTGGTGGACTAGGAAGTTTTGAACCTAGAAAGCCTAAAATTGAAAACCTAGAATTTTACGAAGATAAAGGTGTTGAATACATGATTAAAGACCCAGAAGTGTATCGAGACAAGAAAGTAGTGATTTCTGGTGGTGGTGATTCGGCTTTAGATTGGAGTATTTTTCTTGCTGATATTGCGTCTGAAGTAACTTTGGTTCACAGAAGAAACGAGTTTCGTGGCGCTTTAGATTCTGTAGAAAAAGTAAAAGAATTAAAGCTTTTAGGGAAGATTAATTTAATTACACCAGCTGAAGTTACAGCCATACATGGTAATCAAAATGTCGAAGGTGTAACTATCGAAAAAGAAGGTGAAAACATACTTTTAGAAGCAGATCATTTTATTCCGCTGTTTGGTCTATCACCAAAACTTGGACCTATTTCAGATTGGGGATTAGAGATTGAAAAAAATGCCATAAAAGTTGATACGTTAGATTATCAAACCAATATTCCTGGAGTTTTTGCTATAGGCGATGTTAATACCTACGAAGGTAAATTAAAGCTGATTTTATGTGGTTTCCACGAGGCAACATTAATGTGCCAATCAGCTTATAAAATTATCAATCCTGGTAAAAAATATGTTTTAAAGTATACAACCGTTAGTGGTGTTGATGGTTTTGATGGAACCAGAAAAGAAGCGCCAAAAGCAGTTGTGCAAGCAATAGATTAATGATTAGTTGCTGTATATTTAGTTGTAATTCCTCGTGGTGAAATTTTTTTACTACGAGGTTTTATTTTAATAAAATCTTAAAGCTTGTGATAAACTAAAAATGTAATAGTAATTTTAGCATTCATAATAAAGACATGCAGATAAATTTACGAATTAAAGAGACCGTTTCAGATGTAACAAAGCAATTGTTCTATGCATTGTTTGATGATGAAGTAAGGCAAAAAGAACAACTGAAACAGCTAAAACCTATATTTAAAACAGTTGTTGAAGACATTACAGATAAAGACTCTGAAGTCATTTGGAGTACTTTTGAAAGTATGCTTCCAACGATAAAAAAGAAAATTGAGTTAGATGCCAAAGCTGCTGAAAAAAATGATCCAGCTTGTAAGAGTTTGCAAGAAATTTATCTAGCATATCCAGGCTTTCATGCCATAGCAATTTACAGGATGAGTCACGAATTATTTAAAATGGATTTACCTATTATTTCTAGAATGATGAGCGAGTGTGTTCATGGAAAAACAGGTATAGATATTCATCCAGGAGCAACCATTGGCGATTCATTTTTTATAGATCACGGAACAGGAATTGTTATTGGAGAAACTAGTATTATCAAAAACAATGTCAAGATATTTCAAGGTGTTACTTTAGGTGGATTGTCGGTTAAAAAAAGTTTGTCGCAAACCAAACGTCATCCAACCATAGAAGATAATGTAACAATTTACGCCAACGCAACTATTTTAGGAGGCGATATTGTAATAGGAAAAAACAGCGTTATTGGTGCCAATGTATGGATTACGCAATCTGTTCCGCCAAACTCATTAGTGACCTATAAGTCAGAAATTAATATAAGCACAAGACCATCATGATACAAAGTCAATCAATAACTAATTTAATAGGAAATACGCCGTTAATTGAAGTTCAAAACATCCTAAAAAAAGATGGTGTAAGACTATTTTTAAAGCTTGAAGGAAAAAATCCTGGCGGAAGCGTAAAAGATCGTGCTGCATTTAATATGATAAGCGAAGCTTTAAAACGAGGTGATATTAAACCTGGCGATACTTTAGTTGAAGCAACTAGTGGTAATACTGGTATTGCATTAGCTTTTATTGCGAAATTATTAGGCGTAAATATGATTTTAGTAATGCCTGAAAATTCTACTGAAGAACGAATAAAAACCATGCGTGCTTATGGTGCTAAATTAATTTTAACATCTTCCGAAGTTGGAATTGAAGGCGCTCGCGATGAAGCCGAAAGACTTCATAAAGAAAAAGGCTATTTTATGCTAAACCAGTTTGCAAATGACGATAACTGGAAAGCGCATTACAAAACTACAGGACCTGAAATTTGGCGCGATACCAATAAACAAATCACACATTTTGTCTCTGCAATGGGTACAACAGGTACAATTATGGGCGTATCTACTTACTTAAAAGAGCAAAATCCAAACATAACTATAGTTGGTGCGCAACCTAAAGATGGTGCGAAAATTCCGGGAATTAGAAAATGGCCAGAAGCTTACAGACCTAAAATATTTAATCCTAAAAAAGTAGATCAAGTTGTAGAAATAAGTGAAGAAGACGCAAAAAACACAGCTAATTTACTAGCAACACAAGAAGGCGTTTTTGCAGGAATGAGTAGTGGTGGCTCTGTAGCATCAGCTTTAAAAATAGCGCAAACTATAGATAAAGGTGTTATTGTGGCAATTATTTGCGACATTGGTGATAGATATTTGTCTTCAGATTTATTTGAATAAATATTGCGATTCAATTTTTTATTACGTTACTTTGTCCCATAGTTCATAATTAATATTGTTTGTTATCACGAAAGGCAGAGGGAATAGACCCGTTGAAGCCTTAGCAACCCTTAATTTTCTTTAATAAGAAATTTAAGAAGGTGCTAAATTCTACCCATTTTTTGGGACAGATAACCCGAGAATTATTCTTCTCTCTTTTCATGATGACATTTTAAAAATTATAAAATGTCAGACATTTTCAAAATATTACAACACCGAATTTTAGTTTTAGATGGCGCAATGGGAACCATGTTGCAGCGCTATAATTTTACTGAAGACGATTTTCGTGGTTCAAGATTCAAAGATTTTAAACATCCATTAAAAGGAAATAACGATTTATTATCGCTAACACAACCAGAAGCTATTGCCGAAGTACATAGAAAGTATTTTGAAGCTGGAGCAGATATAGTTGAAACCAATACATTCTCTGGAACAACCATTGGTATGGCAGATTACCATATGGAAGATTTGGTGTACGAGTTAAATTTTGAATCCGCTAAAATAGCCAAACAAGTTGCTGATGAATTTACAAAAGCGAATCCTGAAAAACCACGTTTTGTGGCAGGAAGTATCGGTCCAACAAACCGTACCGCAAGCTTAAGTCCAGATGTAAACAGACCAGAATATCGCGCAGTAACCTTTGACGAATTACGCGTTGCTTACAAACAACAAGTCGAAGCTTTAATTGATGGCGGAAGCGATATTTTGTTAGTCGAAACTATTTTCGACACACTAAATGCCAAAGCAGCATTATTCGCTATTCAAGAAGTTAAGGAAGAACGTAATATTGACATTCCGGTTATGGTATCTGGAACAATTACCGATGCTTCTGGTAGAACATTATCTGGTCAAACTGTAGAAGCGTTTTTAATTTCAATATCACATATTCCTTTGTTAAGTGTTGGTTTTAATTGCGCACTTGGTGCAGACCAATTACAACCGTATTTAAAACGTTTATCTCACGAAACCGATTTTTACACATCAGCACATCCAAACGCAGGATTACCAAATGCTTTTGGCGAATACGACCAAACAGCCAAACAAATGCAACAGCTTATTGAAAACTACCTTAAAGATGATTTAATAAACATCATTGGTGGTTGTTGCGGTACAACACCAGAACACATAAAAGCGATTGCTGAAGTTGCTGCTAATTACAAACCACGTGTCATTCCTGCGCAGGCAGGAATCTCTTAATCTATGTCAATGAAAGAAAGTGACTGTAAGAAATACTTGAAATTATCAGGGTTAGAACCATTAATAATAACGCTAGAAAGTAATTTTATAAACGTTGGCGAGCGTACTAACGTTACAGGTTCGCGTAAATTTTTACGATTAATAAAAGAAGAAAACTATGCCGAAGCATTAGATGTTGCGAGAGACCAAGTGGAAGGTGGCGCGCAAATCATAGATGTCAATATGGATGAAGGTATGCTTGACGGAAAACACGCAATGGTAACCTTCTTAAATCTTATTGCTTCAGAGCCAGATATTGCACGCTTGCCCATAATGATTGATAGTTCTAAATGGGAAATCATTGAAGCTGGTTTGCAAGTCGTACAAGGTAAATCGGTTGTAAACTCTATCAGTTTAAAAGAAGGCGAAGCGACTTTTATTCATCACGCAAAACTTATCAAACGTTATGGTGCAGCTGTGATTGTTATGGCGTTTGATGAAGATGGTCAAGCCGATACCTATGAGCGTAGGATTGAAATCTGTAAACGCTCGTACGATATATTGGTAAATCAAGTTCAATTTCCACCAGAAGACATCATTTTTGACCCAAATATTTTTCCTGTTGCAACCGGAATGGAAGAGCATCGTTTAAATGCTTTAGACTTTTTTAATGCCACAAAATGGATTAAAGAAAATCTACCTTATGCCAGCGTTTCTGGTGGTGTAAGTAATGTGTCATTTTCGTTTAGAGGAAACAACGTTGTGCGTGAAGCCATTAACGCAGCATTTTTATATCACGCGATTCAACACGGAATGAATATGGGAATCGTAAATCCAACCATGTTGGAAGTGTATGACGAAATTCCGAAAGATTTATTAGAACACGTTGAAGACGTGCTTTTTGACAAACGAGATGATGCAACCGAACGCTTACTAGAATTTGCCGAAACCGTAAAAGGGCAGAAAAAAGACGATGTAGCAAAGGTACAAGAATGGCGCAGTGAACCCTTACAAGATCGCATTACGCACGCTTTAGTAAAAGGAATTGATGCCTTTATTGTTGAAGATGTTGAAGAAGCGCGACAAACAGTAAACAAACCTATTCAAGTTATCGAAGGTCACTTAATGACTGGAATGAATGTGGTTGGCGATTTGTTTGGAAGCGGAAAAATGTTTTTGCCTCAAGTAGTAAAATCGGCGCGTGTGATGAAAAAAGCGGTCGCTTATTTGCAACCGTTTATTGAAGAAACCAAGAATTCCTCTACAAAAAGTGCTGGTCGTATTCTTCTTGCGACGGTTAAGGGAGACGTACACGATATTGGTAAAAATATTGTGAGTGTAGTTTTGGGTTGTAATAACTACGAGATTGTAGATTTAGGCGTCATGGTGCCGCCAGAAAAAATCATTGAAACTGCCAAAAAGGAAAACGTCGATGTTATTGGATTAAGCGGTTTAATTACACCATCGTTAGACGAGATGGTTTACGTTTCGCAAGAAATGGAAAAACAAGGATTTAATATTCCGTTGTTAATTGGTGGCGCAACAACATCTAGAGCGCATTCTGCGGTAAAAATTGCACCACATTATTCCAATACTGTTGTACACGTCAACGATGCGTCTAGAGCTGTAACGGTTGTTGGAAATCTGTTGCAGAAAGATAACAAAGTGTATAAAGAACAGATTCGTGAGGAATATGAAAAATTCCGTGAGCAGTTTTTAAAACGTGGGAAACAAAAGGAATATGTCTCTATTGAAGAAGCACGTGAACGAAAGTTTAAAATCGATTGGAACACAACCGACATTGTAAAACCAAAACAATTAGGAATACAAGATATTCAAGATTTTGACATCACGATTTTAGACGATTATATCGATTGGTCACCATTTTTTAGAAGTTGGGATTTACACGGAAAATATCCAGATATTTTAACCGACGGCATCGTTGGTAAACAAGCAACCGAATTGTTTAAAGACGCTAAAGTCTTACTTCAAAAAGTTTTTGATGAAAAGCTATTGAAAGCCAAAGCAGTTTTTGGGTTGTTTCCTGCAAATACTGTAAATGATGATGATATTGAGGTTACGGTTGAAAACCAAACACCGAACACCAAACACCAATTTCTAACACTGCGTCAGCAACTCAAAAAACGAGAAGGCGTTCCAAATTTTGCATTAGCCGATTTTATCGCGCCAAAAGACACAGGAATTCAAGATTATATAGGTTGTTTTTGCGTGACTACAGGTTTTGGAACCGAGCAGTTAGCTAAAGATTTTGAAGCCAATCACGACGATTACAATTCCATAATGATTAAAGCATTAGCCGATAGATTAGCTGAAGCTTTTGCAGAATATTTACACAAAGAAGTGCGAACAAAACATTGGAATTATGCATCTGAAGACCATTTAACTAACGAATATTTAATTGCCGAAAGTTATAAAGGTATTCGTCCTGCGCCAGGTTATCCAGCTTGTCCGGATCATTTAGAGAAAAAGACCATTTGGGACATTTTAAAAGTTGAAGAAACTATTGGTGTAAAATTAACCGAAAGTCTTGCGATGTGGCCAGCAGCCAGTGTAAGCGGTTATTATTTTGCAAATCCAGAAGCTAAATATTTTGGATTAGGAAAAATTACCGAAGATCAATTAGAAGATTACACCAAACGAAGAAAAATTAGCAAAGAAGATGCTGCAAAATGGTTAAATCCAAACTTGGTTGATAGTTTATAGTTGTTTGTTTTTAGAAATAACTAAACACTAATAACCAAAAACTAAACACTAACAATGAAAGTAACAGAACATATAAAAAACGCTAACGGAAAAACTTTGTTTTCGTTTGAAATTATTCCGCCACAAAAAGGAAGTAACATTAAAGAGTTATACAACAATATTGATCCTTTAATGGAGTTCAAGCCACCATTTATTGATGTAACAACGTCTAGGGAACAACATGTTTATATAGAAAAAGACGGTTTGTTAGATCGAAAAATTACGCGTATGCGACCAGGAACTGTTGGGATTTGTGCGTCTTTAAAATATAAATACAACGTTGATACAGTTCCGCATGTGTTATGTGGCGGTTTTAGTAGAGAAGAAACCGAATATTTACTTGTAGATTGCCACTATTTAGGAATTGACAATGTTATGGCATTACGAGGAGATGCTATGAGTCATCAAAAGTATTTTGAGCCGTCAAAAGGAGGTCATCAATATGCTAGTGAATTGGTTGAGCAAATTCAAAATTTGAATAAAGGAAAATACTTGCACGATGTTATTGAAGCTAGCGATAAAGCTGACTTTTGCATAGGTGTTGCTGGTTATCCAGAAAAACACATTGAAGCACCTTCGTTACAAAGTGATTTAAAACGCTTAAAACACAAAGTAGATTGTGGTGCTGATTACGTCGTAACACAAATGTTTTTTGATAATAAAAAATATTTTGAATTTGTTGAAGCTGCGAAACAAGCAGGAATTACAGTGCCAATAATTCCAGGGATAAAGCCAATTGCGACTAAAAAACATTTACAATTATTACCACAAGTATTTAAAATAGATTTACCAGAAGACTTAATTGATGCGGTTGAGGATTGTAAAGACAATAAAGCTGTGAGACAAGTTGGTGTAGAATGGGCGATTAAACAATCTAAAGAATTACAAAACGCAGGTGTGCCAGTATTACATTATTACTCAATGGGTAAAAGTGATAACATAAAAGCCATTGCAGAGCATTTGTTCTAAATATTCTGTTATTTTTGCGTCATAAGTTAAATTATGAAACGCATTTTTATTGGTATTTTTTGCTTCTTTTTTGGTTTGGGATTTTCTCAAAACGAAAAAACGACAACATCCTCTTTTGATGTCAATTACTTTACAGGAAACATAGTACTTCACAATAATGATATTTTACACCTAATACAAGGGCATCCGGAAGGTGTTATTGTTAGTTGGAATAAAAAAACATTTGGTAATCAAACTTGGGAAGAAGATTATAATTATCCTGACTATGGATTGTCTTTTATTTACCAAGATTTAAAAAATGATGTTTTAGGAGATAATTATTCGTTGTATGCGCATTACAATTTTTATTTCTTAAAGCGAAATTTAATGTTCCGTATTGGTCAAGGTTTGGCCTATAATACCAATCCTTATGATAAAGAGGATAATTTTAAAAATATTGCTTTTGGATCTCGTATTTTAAGTACAACTTACTTAATGCTTAATTATAAGAAAGAATGCTTGTTTGATAAATTTGGCTTGCAAGCCGGGATTAGTTTAATTCATTATTCTAATGCCAATGTTAAAGCGCCAAATACTAGTACAAATACAATAGCATTTAACCTTGGAGTAACTTATAATTTAGAAGATGAGGAGCCAGCATATATTACCAATCATTCAAAAGAAAAATTTACAGAACCAATCAAGTTTAATTTGGTTCTTCGTGGAGGAATCAATGAAAGTGATGTTATAGGAAGTGGGCAGTTTCCTTTTTGGGTAGTATCAGCTTACGCAGATAAAAGATTAGGTCGTAAAAGCGCAGTACAATTAGGAGTAGATGCTTTTTTCTCTGAATTTTTAAAAGAATTAATTTATTACCAATCCGTTTCTGTACCTGAAGAAGGCGTAAGTGGTGATGAAGACTGGAAGCGTATAGGTTTGTTTGCAGGGCACGAGTTATTCATTAATAAAATGTCTTTAGTAACACAGTTTGGATATTATGTCTATTATCCGTTTGATTTTGAGGGTAGAACATATTTGCGAATTGGGTTGAAACGTTATTTTGGAAAAAATATTTTTGCAGGTTTAACCTTAAAATCTCACGGTGCAAAAGCCGAAGCTGTAGAATTAGGAGTAGGAATACGATTGTAATATGAAAAAATCAATATATATACTAGTAGCCATACTTTTTTTAGCATGTAATAGTGAAGATGCTAATGATTGTTTTCAAACCATTGGTAATAAAATACAAGAAGAGATTTCGGTTTCTGATTTTGAACGTATTTTAGTAAACCGAAATGTTTCAGTTGTTTTAAAAGAAGGTTTAAATACAACTGTTGTTGTAGAAACAGGAAGTAACCTAATAAATGATGTGCACGTAGAAGTGGTTGGAAACCAGCTGCAGCTAACAGATGATAATATTTGTAATTTTGTTAGAGAATATGCGCCAACAGTTGTTTATATAACAGCTCCAAATATTAAAGAAATAAGAAGCTCTTCGCAGTATGATATTATTTCTGATGGTGTGTTAACTTATCCAAGTTTGAAACTATTTTCTGAAGATGATAATTATGAAGGAAGTTTTACTGTTGGTGATTTTAGAATGCATATACAAACAACCGAGTTAAGAGCTGTGGCAAACAATTTTTCATCATTTTATATTTCAGGAAATGTTGAAGAGTTATTTGTAGGTTTTTATTCTGGTGCTGGACGTTTTGAAGGTGCTTCATTAATAGCAGAGCATGTTAATGTATATCATCGTGGTAGTAATGATATGATTGTAAATCCGCAACAATCTCTAACAGGAGAATTACGCGGAACAGGTAATTTAATATCGGTAAACCAGCCACCGACTGTTGAGGTACAGCAATTTTACACAGGTAGGCTTATTTTTCAATGAGTTTGATTAACTTGTTAATTCTCTAAATAAACTTTCTAAACTTGCGTTTTTCTGATTTAGTTGCAATATTTTTAAGTCATTATCATGAGCAAAGTCAAAAACGTAAGAGCGCATATCCTTTGAAGTGTCAAATGTGATTTCGTAAATAAAATCGTGTACGTTTTTTACCTTTTTTACATGTGGCAACTTTAGTAAAAAAGCATCTTCTACGCGGTAATCAAACTCAACAACAACAGTTTGTTCTTGACCTTCTCGTAGTTCGCTTAATTTTTTATCAGCAACAATTTCTCCTTTATTAATAATCACAACACGATCGCACATAGCTTCTACCTCTTGCATAATATGTGTAGAAAGAAATATTGTTTTTTCTTTACCTATGGTTTTAATTAAGTGTCTAATGTCTATAAGTTGATTAGGATCTAGCCCAGTTGTAGGTTCGTCTAAAATTAGCACATCAGGATCATGTAATAACGCATTTGCAAGACCAACACGCTGACGGTAACCTTTTGAAAGTTGTCCTATTTTTTTGTGAGATTCAGGAGTTAGTCCTGTGAGCTCAATAACCTCATTAATTCGTGTTTTTTTTACACCATAAACATGTGCATTAAATGTAAGATATTCTTTTACGTATTGATCTAAATATAAAGGGTTGTGTTCAGGTAAATATCCAACACTTTTTTGTACCTGTAATTTGTCTTTTAAAATATGAAACCCATTAACTTTAGCATTGCCTTCGCTTGGGCTTATGTAAGTGGTTAAGATTTTCATCATAGTAGATTTTCCTGCGCCATTTGGCCCTAAAAACCCCACAATTTCAGGTTTACTAACATGAAACGATACATTGTTTAATGCTTTTTGAGAATCATAGAATTTTGAGATGTTTTCTACTTCAATAGACATAGGTTGTTGTTTTTTATGATAAATGACTAGTTGTGTGGTGTATATACTTAAATAGTGCTTTAAAGTACCAAAAATAAGCATAATTGTTTATCTCAACGCATTACGAAAACGTTATATTGCTAAAAGAGTTAAAAAAAGATTTTGTTTTTTCAATTTATTAATTACTTTAGCTGATACAATTATGAAAACAAGCACGAATTTTACATATTTTAATTGGTTTTATTTCTTTTTTAACGAAAGAAACGAGACGTTGTATGTGTAATTTTTAAGCAATACATGATATATAAAGTCTCGATGTTACATCGGGACTTTTTTTTTGATAAAACATAGCGATTTTTAACCAGATATATGATACAATCTATTGCAATACAGGGCGTAAAAGGATCTTTTCATCATATTGTAGCAAAACAATATTTTGGAGACCAAGTAGCTTTAAATGAATGCTTATCTTTTGATAAAGCTGTTCAAAGTCTTTTAGATGCTGATACAGATGCAGTTGTTATGGCGTTAGAAAATTCTATTGCAGGCTCTATAATACCAAATTATGCATTGATTGATACTCATAATTTACATATTGTTGGTGAGCAATATTTAGATATTCAACATCATTTGATGGCATTACCTAATCAATCTGTTAATGATATAAAAGAGGTGTATTCTCATCCTATGGCTTTATTGCAGTGTAAAACTTTTTTTAAAAAACACGCACACATTAAGCTCATAGAAGATAAGGACACTGCTGAAGTTGCTCAACGTATTCAAGAGCAAAAACTATCTGGAGTAGCAGCTGTAGCAAGTAGTCTAGCAGCTGAATTATTTGAGTTGGAAATTCTTGCGGAAAGTATACAAAGTATCAAACAAAACGAAACCCGATTTGTTATAGTAAAACGCACAAATTCTGAAATACCTGAAGCAGATATCAATAAAGCATCTTTAAAGTTTGAATTAGAGCACAAGCGAGGTAGTTTGGCAGCCTTGCTTAATGTAATGAGTGATTGTAAATTGAATTTAACCAAGATTCAATCTTTACCAAAAATTGAAACACCTTGGAAATATGCGTTTTTTATTGATGTTACTTTTAGTGATTACGAAGATTATAAAAAAGCAAAATCTATTATGAATATAATGGCTGAAGATTTTAAAGTTTTGGGAGAGTATAAAAATACAAAACCATGATTGAAGTAGCAAATAGATTACAAACGGTAGAAGAATATTACTTTTCAAAAAAACTTCGAGAAGTTAATTTGCTTAAGGCAAGTGGAAAACCAATAATAAATTTAGGTATTGGCAGTCCAGATTTACAGCCGCCTCAAAAAGTTATTTCTGCTATCACAGAAAGTTTTGCTGATGCTAGAGCAAATCAATATCAAAGTTACCAAGGTTTGCCAGAATTACGAGAAGCCATGACGTCTTTTTACAGAGACCAGTTTGATGTGTATTTAAGTCCAACAACTGAGGTGCTTCCTTTAATGGGTAGTAAAGAAGGTATCATGCATATCTCTATGGCTTTTTTAAATGAAGGAGACGAAGTGTTAATACCAAACCCAGGGTACCCAACCTATACTTCGGTAACAAAATTGGTAGGAGCAGAACCCGTGTTTTATGACCTAAAAGAAGAAACCAATTGGCAACCAGATATAGAGGCTCTAGAGAAGTTAGATTTATCACGTGTAAAAATAATGTGGGTTAATTATCCGCATATGCCAACAGGAGCTAATGCCACCGAAGCTACTTTTACAAAACTAGTAGCGTTTGCAAAAAGGAACAATATTTTAATTGTAAATGACAACCCTTATAGTTTTGTGTTGAATGATTCGCCAAAAAGTATTTTGAGTACACCAGAAGCAAGAGATTGCTGTTTGGAATTAAACTCATTAAGCAAAACATTTAATATGGCAGGTTGGCGAGTAGGCATGGTTTTAGGAAAAACAGACTATATAAATAGCATATTAAAAGTAAAAAGCAATATGGATTCAGGAATGTTTTATGGTATTCAAAAAGGAGCTATTGAAGCTTTGAAATGTTCAAAAATCTGGTATGTGAGTTTAAATAGTGTTTATGAAAGACGCCGAAAACTCATTTGGCAACTAGCCAAAGCATTAAACTGTACATATAGTACCAATACCACAGGAATGTTTGTATGGGCAAAGCTGCCAATATATGTTAAAGCAGAAGAGTTTATAGATTTATTATTAAAAGAGAACCACATTTTTATAGCACCAGGAACCATTTTTGGTAGTAATGGAGAAGGATATGTAAGGTTTTCATTATGTGCAACAACAGAAGATTTAGAAGAAGCTTTAGCAAGAATAAAATAAAAACATGAAAAATATTTACGTCATAGGTGTTGGTTTGATAGGAGGAAGCATTGCAAAAGATATTAAGCGATTAAACCCAGCGATTACAATACATGGTATAGATAAAAATCCAGAACATTTAGAAGAAGCTCTTGCGCTTAACATTATAGATAAAAAAGCCGTGTTAGCTGATGTTGTAAATGCAGATATTGTTATTGTAACCATTCCTGTAGATGCATGCGTTGTGCTATTGCCCGAGATTTTAGATTTAGTTTCTGATGAGACTTTGGTTATGGAGTCTGGCTCAACAAAATTAGATATTTGTAAAGCTGTTGAGAATCATCCAAAACGTCGAAATTTTTTAGCAACACATCCTATAGCAGGTACAGAGTTTTCGGGTCCTAAAGCTGCGATAGAAGGATTATTTAAAGGTAAAACAAATATTATTTGTGAAGTAGAAAAAACAGCTTTCAAACTTCAGGAAAAGGCATTAACCATTTTTAAAATAATGGATATGCGTATTCGCTATATGAATCCAGAAGCACATGATAAACACATTGCTTATGTTTCTCATTTATCTCATATAAGCGCTTTTATGTTGGGTAAAACAGTTATAGAAAAAGAAAAAAACGAACGAGATATTTTTGATTTAGCAGGAAGTGGTTTTGCATCCACAGTACGATTAGCAAAAAGTTCTCCAAAAATGTGGACACCTATTTTTAAGCAAAACAAAGATAATGTCATAGAAACTCTAAACGAGTATATCAATAATCTTACAGCATTTAAAAAAAGAATGGAAGCTGATGATTTTGATGCCATTTTTGATGATATGGAGAGTACCAATCATATAAAAGATATATTAAACGGAATAGAATAAGTACAAACACCAAAATTGAAATTTTTAACAGTTCAAAATATTTAAATAAAATTCAATTTTAGGAATTATAAATAATTATGGAAAACAAAAAAGAGTTAAGAACATGGTTAGATAACCTGCAATTAGACCATCCTTTGGTTATAGCAGGACCATGCAGCGCAGAAACAGAAGAACAAGTTTTAAAAATAGCTCATGAGCTAAAAGACACTGACGTAAACTATTACCGTGCAGGAATTTGGAAACCTAGAACTCGTCCAGGTAATTTTGAAGGTGTTGGTGCTTTAGGTTTAAAATGGTTACAAAAAGTAAAAGCTGAAACAGGATTAAAAACAGCAACCGAAGTAGCAAATAGAGCGCATGTAGAACTAGCTTTAGAACATGATATAGATTTATTATGGATAGGAGCTCGCTCAACAGTTAGCCCGTTTATTGTTCAAGAAATTGCCGATGCTTTAAAAGGAACCGATAAAATAGTTTTAGTAAAAAACCCTGTAAACCCTGATTTACCTTTGTGGTTAGGAGCCATAGAGCGACTAGCTTCATCAGATATTAAAAACCTAGGAGTTATTCATAGAGGATTTTCAACTTATGAAAAAACAAAATACAGAAACAATCCAGAATGGCAGTTGGCAATAGAGTTGCAAACCAAGTTCCCTGATTTACCTTTAATTAGCGATCCTTCACATATCACAGGAAAACGAGATATGATTTTTGATGTATCTCAAACAGCTTTAGATCTTAATTTTGATGGATTAATGATAGAAACCCATCATGATCCAGACAATGCTTGGAGTGATGCTGCACAGCAAGTTACGCCTAGTTCTCTTGTTAATATCATGAAAGATTTAAAAATCAGAAAAGAATCAGATCCTGAAGCAGCTTACAATGATGAGTTAAATAACTTAAGAGCTCAAATAGATGTTGTAGATAATCAAATTATAGAGCTTTTAGGTAAACGCATGAAAGTTGCTGACGGTATTGGTAAACTAAAAAAACAAAAAAATGTAGCTGTTTTACAAAGTAAACGGTGGAATGAAATTTTAGGAAAAATGATTTTAGAAGGAGAAGAAAAAGGTTTAAGTGAGGAGTTTATCTTAAGAATGTTTAAGGCTATTCATCAAGAATCTATAAACCATCAAGAGAAAATAATAAATAGTTAGTAAGACTCGTGTTTTGTAATCGTAAAAGGTTTAAATAATATTGATTATTTTGCAGCAGATAACGTAAACATTTAATGACAGGAACAGTATACAAATCTACAGGAAGTTGGTACAGTGTAAAAAACGAATTAGGCGCTTTTTATAAATGTAGAATAAAAGGAAAATTCCGCATGAAAGGTATAAAAAGTACCAACCCTATAGCTGTTGGTGATCGTGTTGATTTTGAATTAGAAACCAATAATGATGAAACCACAGGTGTCATAAATTTCATTCATGACAGAACCAATTATATTGTTAGAAAATCTGTTAACTTATCAAAGCAAACACATATTATAGCGGCCAATATAGATCAAGTTTTTCTTTTAGTAACTATAGATAACCCGCCAACATTTACAAGCTTTATAGATAGGTTTTTAGTTACTGCCGAAGCATATTCAGTAAAAACAATTTTGCTTTTTAACAAAATAGATACCTATCCGGAAGATACGCTAGATGAGGTAAGATATTTAGCACATGTATATCGAGAAATCGGTTACGAGTGTATTGGTATATCTGCAGCAACAGGAAAAAACATAGATAAGGTAAAAGCCAAAATGATAGGCAAAGTAAGCATGTTTGCTGGGCATTCAGGAGTAGGTAAATCTACACTTGTAAATGCCATAGAACCAGATTTAGATTTAAAAACCAAAGAAATATCAAACCAACATATGCAAGGGCAGCATACAACCACCTTTGCCGAAATGTTTGATTTAAACTTTGATGCAAAAATTATCGACACACCAGGAATAAAAGGATTTGGTGTTGTAGATATGGATAAAGAAGAAGTTGGTGATTATTTTCCAGAGTTTTTTAAACTAAAACAAGACTGTAAATTCAATAATTGTATTCATGTAGATGAGCCTAAATGCGCTGTAAAAGATGCATTAGATCGTGATGAAATAGCCTATTCTAGATATCGCAGTTATATACAAATATTAGAAGGAGAAGACGAACATTACAGAACCGATAATTGGGATAACGAATAAATTATGCGAGCAGTAATACAGCGTGTTTCTCAAGCCAACGTGGTTATAGAAGGAAACCAAGTTGCAACAATAGAAAAAGGTGTTCTTATTTTGTTAGGCATTGTTGCAGATGACACCCATGATGACGTAAAATGGCTGTCTAACAAAATAACCAATATGCGTATTTTTCCTGACGACAAAAATGTTATGAATGTATCTCTTTTAGATTCAGGAGGAGACGCTATTGTTGTAAGCCAATTTACACTACACGCAAGTACAAAAAAAGGAAACAGACCAAGTTATATTAAAGCAGCAAAGCCAGATATAGCCATTCCTTTGTATAAAACTTTTGTAAAACAGTTAGAAACAGATTTAAACAAAAGTGTGCAAACAGGAGAATTTGGTGCTGATATGAAAGTGTCTTTACTTAACGATGGTCCAGTCACTATTATAGTAGATACAAAAAATAAAGAATAAAATAAGGAGCAATACCCGCTTTCGGTAGTCGCTTTTTACAATGTAAAAGAGCTCCAACAACTACCTCAATCGGGGCTAAAAAATACAGTATGAATATACAAAACGCACAAAAAATAGTAGATAACTGGATACAAACACATGGCGTTCGCTATTTTAATGAACTAACAAATATGGCTCAACTCACAGAAGAAGTGGGCGAAGTAGCACGTATTATTGCGCGTCGTTATGGCGAGCAAAGCGAAAAAGAAAGCGATAAAGACAAAGATTTAGGAGAAGAACTCGCAGATGTTGTTTTTGTAGTACTATGTCTGGCAAATCAAACAGGTATTGACTTGCAAGAAGCTTTTGATAAAAAAATGGATAAAAAAACCAAACGAGATCACGATAGGCACCATAACAACGAAAAGCTAAAATAACAGTATGGATGTTTTTTTAAGGAAGTCTAAACTAAATAGCCAGTCAAAAATTATAATATCCGGCTCAAAAAGTGAGTCTAACAGGTTGTTGCTTTTACAGGCATTATATTCAGAAATAGACATTGATAATCTGTCAGATTCTGATGACTCTGTTGTGATGCAAAATGCATTAAAAACAACAGATACTATTATAGATATTCATCATGCTGGTACTGCAATGCGATTTCTTACAGCGTATTTTGCTACTCAAAATAAACGTGAAGTTGTGTTGACTGGTTCTCAACGTATGAAAGAAAGGCCAATAAAAATTTTGGTAGATGCATTAACTTCTTTGGGAGCCAATATTAGCTATTTAGAAAATCAAGGATGTCCACCGTTAAAAATAACAGGAAACGAATTAACAGCTAGTAAAGTAACACTTAAGGCTAATGTAAGTAGTCAATATATTTCAGCTTTGTTGCTTATAGCACCTAGTTTAAAAAGTGGTTTAGAGATTACGTTAGACGGAGAAATAACTTCTGTGCCTTATATAAAAATGACGCTAGCGCTTCTTAATCAAGTAGGTATAGAAACAACTTTTGAAGGTCAAAAAATATCTGTTAAGCCTATGAAAGAGGTGGAAGAAAAAACACTAACAGTAGAATCAGACTGGTCTTCAGCATCGTATTTTTATAGTTTAATAGCATTAAGCGATCTAGAAACACAAATAACAATATCTTCCTATAAAAAAGATAGTCTTCAAGGCGATTCTGTGTTGGAAGATATATATAAACATTTTGGAGTTGAAACTACTTTTAATGGACACAATATCACACTTAAAAAAGTTTCAAATCCAAGTACTCAAGCAGCTATACAGTTAGATTTAGCAAATGCTCCGGATATTGCTCAAACAATTTCAGTAACCTGTTTTGGATTAGGAATAGCATGTTATTTAACAGGCTTGCATACACTTAAAATTAAGGAAACCGATAGGTTGTCAGCTTTAAAAATTGAATTAGAAAAACTAGGCGCAGAGGTTTTAATTACAGATAATAGTCTAAAACTAGCAAAGTCAAATACTATAAAAAGTAATGTGGCTATAGATACTTACAACGATCATAGAATGGCTATGGCATTTGCTCCATTGGCTTTAAAAACAGATTTGAGAGTTAATGACGCTGCTGTTGTTTCAAAATCTTATATCGCCTTTTGGGAGCACTTAAAAGCAGTTGGAATTCAAATATCTCAATAATAATTGCTTAAATACTTGACAACCGCTACTTTCAGATTGTATATTTGCAGTCCTTTTGAAAAGAAGGATTTAATTTTTACATAAATATTTTATCGCATATGAAATTATCA
The DNA here is from genome assembly GCF_048381695.1 of Corallibacter sp. Taxonomy (NCBI): domain Bacteria; kingdom Pseudomonadati; phylum Bacteroidota; class Flavobacteriia; order Flavobacteriales; family Flavobacteriaceae; genus Corallibacter; species Corallibacter sp. The sequence continues at coordinate 721,487 of NZ_JBLXHI010000001.1, forward strand.
CACTTTAATTTTGACCTTCCTAACGAGTTATTAGCAGAATATCCTTCAGAGCATAGAGATGAAGCACGTTTAATGGTTTTAAATAGAGAAAAACAAACTATTGAGCACAAGCTTTTTAAAGATCTTATAGACTATTTTAATGAGGACGATGTTATGATTCTTAATAACACCAAAGTTTTTCCAGCAAGACTTTTTGGTAATAAAGAAAAAACAGGAGCAAGAATTGAAGTATTCTTATTAAGAGAGTTGAATGAAGAGCAACGTCTTTGGGATGTATTAGTAGATCCTGCTAGAAAAATAAGAATTGGTAATAAACTTTATTTTGGTGATGATGAAACATTAGTAGCTGAAGTTATAGATAATACAACCTCTAGAGGGCGTACACTACGTTTTTTATATGATGGTTCTTACAGAGATTTCAGAATGAAATTAAAAGAACTAGGAGAAACACCTTTACCAAAATATATAAAAAGAGAGGTAGAGCCAGAAGATGAAGAGCGCTATCAAACAATTTTTGCTAAAAATGAAGGAGCTGTTGCTGCTCCAACTGCCGGATTACACTTCTCAAAACATTTATTAAAACGTTTAGAAATAAAAGGTGTGAACTTTGCAGAAGTAACATTACACGTAGGTTTAGGTACGTTTAACCCAGTTGAGGTTGAAGATTTATCTAAACACAAAATGGATAGCGAAGAAATTATTATTGACGGAAATGCAGTAAATACCATAAATACAGGTATAAAAAATAAGCGCCGCATTTGTGCTGTAGGAACAACAGTAATGCGTGCAGTAGAAAGCTCGGTGTCATCTAGTGGAACACTAAATGAGTTTGACGGATGGTCTAATAAATTTATTTTCCCTCCTTATGATTTTAGCATAGCTAATAGTATGATTACTAACTTTCACACACCTAAATCAACATTGTTAATGATGGTTTCTGCATTTGCAGGACATGATTTTGTGAAAAAAGCATACGAAGAAGCTGTAAAAGAAAAATACAAATTTTATAGTTATGGAGATGCAATGCTAATCCTATAACGTAATTTTTAAAATAAAAAACCAAGCCTTGTTTTTATAGCAAGGCTTTTTTAATTTATAATCTACTACCTTTGTGGTCTTATAGCAAATGGAAACTAAAAAGAAAGACATACGCGCATTAACTAAAGAGCAACTTCGAGAATTCTTTGTTCAACAAGGCGATAAAGCCTTTAGAGGAAATCAAGTTTATGAGTGGCTTTGGAGCAAGTCTGCACATCATTTTGATGACATGACTAATATTTCAAAGCAAACGCGAGATATGTTAGATGCAAATTTTGTAATCAACCATATAGAAGTAGATGCAATGCAAAAAAGTAGTGATGGTACTATAAAAAATGCAGTGCGTTTGCATGACGGATTGATTGTAGAGTCTGTTTTGATTCCTGCAAAAAACAGAACAACGGCCTGTGTTTCTAGTCAGGTAGGTTGTAGTTTAGATTGTAAATTTTGTGCAACTGCTAGGTTAAAAAGAATGCGTAATCTTAATCCTGATGAAATTTATGATCAGGTTGTTGCTATTGACCAAGAAAGTAGATTGTATCACGATAGGCCATTGAGTAATATTGTTTTTATGGGTATGGGAGAACCACTCATGAACTATAACAATGTGTTAAAAGCTATAGATAAAATAACATCTCCTGAAGGGTTAGGAATGTCTCCAAAGCGTATTGTAGTGTCAACATCAGGAGTTCCTAAAATGATAAAAAAAATGGCAGATGAAGAAGTAAAGTTTAAGCTTGCTGTTTCCTTGCATTCTGCTATAGATGAAGTAAGAACCTCTATCATGCCATTTAACGCAACATTTCCATTATCCGACTTACGTGAGTCACTACAATATTGGTACGCCAAGACTAAAAACAGGATTACCTATGAGTATGTTGTTTGGAGAGGTATTAACGACAAACGAAAAGATGTTGATGCACTTGTAGAGTTTTGCAAGTTTGCCCCAAGTAAGGTAAATCTTATAGAATATAATCCTATTGATGATGGAGAGTTTCAACAAGCAAATAATGAAGCTTTAGACATGTATGTAAATGTTTTAGAAAAAAATAATATAACAGTTACAGTAAGGCGTTCTCGAGGAAAAGATATTGATGCTGCCTGTGGTCAGTTAGCCAATAAGTCATAATTTTTTTAAGACTAAAATGTTAATCCTTTTTTAAAATCACTAAAAAAGTCACCTTTTTTGTATTTTTGCAATAATGAAAGCTGTATTAAATAAAATATTTTCAGTGACGTTAGCACTTTTAGTGTTGTTTTCAACAGTGTCTTTTACTGTAGAAAAGCACTTTTGTGGAGATGTTCTTGTTGATATGGCTATGTTTTCTGAAGCACAAAAATGTGTGTCAGATATTCAATTGTCTAGCATAGAAAAGGCACAAATTTCAAAAAAGAACTGTTGTAAGGATACTGTTGATTTTGTGAAAGGTCAAAGTGAATTACAAATAAAAACATTTTCCGATTTAAGTATTAGCAAACAGGCAATACTTTCAGCATATGTTTACACATTTATCAACCTTTTTGAGGGACTGCCAGAGCAAATAATTCCTCATAAAGATTATTCTCCGCCAAACTTGGTTGCAGACATACAAGTTCTGGATCAGGTTTTCATCATTTGATTTATTAGTAATATTTAAGTTTTTAAAAAGGTATTAAATGTACATTTAATACTAATTACTAATATTTTAAAAAATCATCATGACACATACATATAATGTTACAGGTATGACCTGTAATGGTTGTAAAGCCAAAGTAGAAAGTAACTTACAGGCTTTAGAACACGTGAATAATGCTTCAGTCAATTTAGAAGCAGGAGATGTTACAGTTACAATGTCTTCTCATATTTCTATTCAAGAGTTGCAAAAAGCATTACCAGATAAATACAAAATAAGTCTTAAGCAAGAAAAAAATGTTTTTGCTTCAAGCGAAACACATCAAAAATCAGATAGTGAGTTAAAACAATTGTTTCCACTGTTTTTAATTTTTGGATATATTACAATAGCTTCAATTTTACTAAACTATGATTCTTGGGATTGGAGTCTGTTTATGTTAGATTTTATGGGGCTTTTTTATATCGTATTTAGCTTTTTTAAATTGCTAGATTTAAAAGGGTTTCCTGAAAGTTTCAGAATGTACGATCCGTTAGCCAAAGCTGTTCCTGTTTACGGTTGGGTATACCCGTTTATAGAAACAGTATTAGGACTCATGTTTTTAATGCGTATTCAAATTCCATTAGCATTAATAGTTACACTGGTTATTCTTGGTATAACAACAGTTGGTGTTACAAAGGCGCTATTTAGTAAGCAAACAATTCAATGTGCTTGTTTAGGTACTGCCTTAAAGTTACCAATGACCAAAGCAACCTTTATTGAGAATTCAATCATGATAATCATGGCAATTTTAATGCTTGTAAACCTTTATTTATAATGAAACAACTATTATATATACTTTTAGTATTACCAATAGTTTGCTTTTCTCAAGATAAAATAAAGGGAACTATTATGGAAACCGATGCTAATAACAAATCTATACCGCTTTCTGGGGCTAACTTGCATTGGTTGGATACAACTGTTGGTGCTGTAGCAGATTTTGATGGAAATTTTACTATAGGTTACAAACCAGAATATAAAAAGCTAATAGTAAGTTTTGTGGGCTATAAAACAGATACATTAACAATTACTAATCCTCAAAAAGCCGTAAAGCACACTTTAAAAAGTACAAGTGATTTAGATGAGGTTGTTATTACATCTAGAAAGCAAGCAACATCAAAATCCTATTTGAGTGCTCAAAACGTTATAAACGTTAGTAGTGATGAGTTGTTAAAAGCGGCTTGTTGTAACCTGTCAGAGAGCTTTGAAACCAATCCGTCTATAGATGTAAATTTTGCAGATGCTGTTTCAGGAACACGACAAATTAAAATGTTAGGACTTACAAGTCCTTATATTCTTATAGTTAATGAGAGCATTCCTTCAATTAGAGGTGCATCGCAAGCGTACGGATTAAGTTTTATTCCAGGAACTTGGGTAGAGAGCATTCAAATAACAAAAGGTGCAGGCAGCGTGGTTAATGGTTATGAAAGTATTGCAGGGCAAATTAATACCGAGCTTCAAAAACCCGCATCAGATGACAACTTATTTGTAAACCTTTATGGTGCTTCAAATGAACGTGTTGAGCTTAATACACATTTTAATACCAAAGTAAGTGATAAGTGGCATACAGGATTATATGTGCACGGTAATAGACATAATAAAAAGCATGATGTAAATGACGATGGATTTATGGATATGCCTTTATACAATCAAATAAACATAATGAATCGCTGGCAGTATACCAATGCTGAAAAAGGCTTTGTAAGCTTTATTAATTTGAGATATTTAAATGATGAGAAACAAACCGGACAGATTAATTTTAATCCTGATACAGATAAATTAACTACCAATGCATGGGGAAGTGAGATTGATACCAGACGTTATGAGATTTCGGCAAAATTAGGTTATGTAAATCCAGAAATTCCTTGGCAAAGTATAGGCTTACAAACAGCTTTCAGCAACCATCAGCAAGACTCTTATTTTGGATTAAACTTATATAATATTACTCATAATAGCGTATTTGCAAATGCAATTTATAACTCTATTATAAGCGATTCAAGACATAAAATAAAAACAGGTGTAAGTTATACCTATGATCATTATGATGAATTGGTAAACACATCAGATTTTGAGAGAACAGAAACGTCAGTTGGTGCTTTTTTTGAGTATAATTTTGATAATTTAGAAAAACTTAATTTTTCTGCAGGCTTGCGTATTGATCAGCATAACTTGCTAGGCTTTTTTGTAACACCTAGGTTACATGTAAAATATACACCTTGGGAAAAATCAGCATTTAGACTTTCAGCCGGAAGAGGAAAGCGAAGTGCAAATATTTTTACAGAAAATCAAAGCATATTTGCAACATCAAGACAGATAAATATATTAAATACAACGGGTAAAATTTATGGGTTAGATCCAGAAATAGCTTGGAATTATGGTGTTTCATATTTGCAAGGGTTTAACTTGTTTGGAAGAAAAGCTGATGTAACGTTTGATTTTTATAGAACCGATTTTCAAAATCAAATAGTTGTAGATTATGAAAATCCACAAGAAGTGAATTTTTATAACTTAACAGGTTCAAGTTATGCTAATAGTTTTCAAACAGAAATAAACTATAATATGTTTCAGCATTTTGATGTGCGATTAGCATATAAGTATTATGAGGTGAAAACAGATTATCTGACAGGAAAATTTGATAGACCGTTAACGCCAAAACATCGTTTTTTTGCAAACGCATCTTATGAAACTCTGTTGAAAGAAAACGGTAGTCAGTGGAGATTTGATGCTACTTTTAATTGGTTAGGTAAACAGCGTTTTTCTTCAACAAAGAGCAATCCGTTGCAATATCAATTAGGAGATTATACACCAACAGTAAGTACGTTAAATGCTCAAGTAACAAAAGTGTTTTCTCCAAAATTTGAAATATATTTAGGAGGTGAAAACATTACTAATGTAAGACAGAGTAATCCTGTAATTGGAGCTGATGATCCTTTTGGTTCAAGTTTTGATACAACATTTGTATATGGTCCAATTTTTGGAAGTATGTGTTATGCAGGTTTACGATTTAAAATAAAATAATAACAAACAACAATTAAAATTATGAAAAATGTATTTGTAGTCGTTGTCTTTTTTATGACAACATTATCATTTGCACAAAACAAAAATGCTAAAGCTACTCTAGAAGTAGATGGTGTTTGTATGATGTGTAAAGACAGAATAGAAAAAGCAGCTATAAAATCAAAAGGCGTTAAAAGTGCTGTTTGGAGTGTAGATACGCACGAACTAAAATTGATTTTTGACGAAAGAAAAACAAACCTAGAAGCAATAGAAAAAAGTGTTGCAAGTGTAGGTCATGATACTAAAAATGTAAAAGCAGACGATGATGTTTATAATAATATAAACCCATGCTGTAAGTATCGTGATGAGCAAGTAGTAAAAGACCATCAAGATTAACATCTTGATGGCCTAAAAAATTTAAAGGGTGGTTTTTTTCTAAATATTGATGTCTAATTTTTTTAATTATTGAGAGGTTAAGATTGCAAAATTTAAGACACAGGAAAATTCATTTAAATGTTGAATAGTATATAACAAGGTTTTTTAGTAGGTTTGTTATTAGATTAATTCTCTACTATTCAATTTGAAAATTGTTGAACAAATAAAGCAGCCTATTGCATTTGAAATGGAACTTTTTGAGCAAAAGTTTCAACTCTCAATGTCTTCAAAAGTTGCGCTTCTTAATCGCATTACACATTACATAGTAAACCGCAAAGGAAAACAAATGCGACCTATGTTTGTGTTTTTAGTGGCTAAAATGGTATCTAACGGAGAGGTTAGTGAGCGTACTTATCGCGGTGCTTCTGTTATTGAGTTAATTCACACAGCAACTTTAGTGCATGATGATGTGGTTGATGATAGTAACAGGCGCAGAGGATTCTTTTCTATAAATGCTTTATGGAAAAATAAAATAGCCGTTTTAGTTGGTGATTATTTGCTATCAAAAGGGTTGCTTCTTTCTATAGATAATAATGATTTTGACTTACTGAAAATCATATCTATTGCTGTTAGAGAAATGAGTGAAGGTGAGTTGCTTCAAATAGAAAAAGCCAGAAAATTAGATATAACCGAAACGGTTTATTACGAAATTATTCGTCAAAAAACAGCCACGCTTATTGCTGCTTGTTGTAGTTTAGGGGCAGCCTCTGTAAAACCAGATTCACCAGATATAGAGACTATGCGAAAGTTTGGTGAGCTTATCGGTATGGCTTTTCAAATAAAAGATGATTTGTTTGATTATGGCGAAGAGAAAATAGGCAAACCAACAGGCATTGATATAAAAGAGCAAAAAATGACTTTGCCGCTTATTTATGTTTTAAACAACGCTTCAAAAAAAGATAAAAAGTGGCTTATCAACTCTATAAAAAACCATAATCGTGATAAAAAGCGTGTAGCTCAAGTAGTGGCTTTTGTAAAGCAACATGGAGGTTTAGTGTATGCTATTTCAAAAATGAAAACTTTCCAATCAGAAGCTTTACAATTATTACAAAAATATCCAGAGTCTGAATACAGAAGTGCTTTAGAGCTTATGGTTAATTACGTTATTGATAGAAAAAAGTAATTTTTCAAAACAGGTAATTCGCTTTTAATCAGTGTTTTGTATTTAGTAATGAATTATTTTTTTTCATTCCCAAGCAACCATTTGTGTCAAATTTGCGTCTTTATAAATAGAAGCCTAAATGAAACCGCTTTTGAAAGTCATACAGTTATACAAAAACGAAACGGTGCTTATAAAAAAAGCCATAAAAAACAATCGTGAAGCGCAGCACGTATTGTTTACTATGCACGCACCAAAAATGTTAAGTGTATGCAGGTATTACATAAAAGATGTTCATCACGCAGAAGAAGTGATGTTAAACGGTTTTTTAAAAGTGTTTTCTAGTCTTAAAACATTTAAGAATCAAGGAAGTTTTGAAGGATGGATACGTCGTATCATGGTAAGAGAATCAATCTCGTATTTAAGACAGAAAAAATCGATAGAGTTTTCATCAGATAGTATTGAGGATTATAATGAGTACGATAATAATATCAAAACCAATATTGAGGTAGCAGATATTCAACAACTCATAGATATGCTTCCAGAAGGTTACAAGATGGTATTTGTTATGTATGCAGTTGAAGGCTATAAACACCATGAAATAGCAGAAATGCTACAAATATCTGAAGGCACATCAAAATCACAATTGTTTAAAGCTAGAAAACTCTTGCAAGAACAAATTAACAAACGAAACAAAACAAACAATGGCACCAATTAAATTTGAAGAGGAATTAAAAGAGAAGCTGGAGCAGCGTACCATTGAACCATCTAGTGATGCATGGGAATCTTTGGCGCACAAACTAGATAATCAAAAGAGTAATCAGAATAAAAAAGTATTTTGGTGGATAGGTATAGCGGCAAGTGTAGTAGGTGTTCTTTTAGTTACAACCATATTTTTCAATAAACCTGAAAATCAGGAAGTAAAAGTAACAGACGTTAATAACGTAGATGTTGAAGCTAAATCAAATGAGAAACATAGTATTGCTTTAGAGGAAAATGAAACAGAAATTATTGAAGAAGCACCTATTACAAATAAGAAAAACACTGAAATTGTATTTACAGCTCCTAAAAAGGTAGTTCAACAAAAAGAAAAGAGCTCGCAACTTGATAAACAAAGAAATACTATCAGTCAGCAAGCACAAAAGGGCATTGCTAATGTTAATGTAAACGAAATAGGAGAAACTACAATTAAAACCAACCCAGAAACATCTTTAACTCCTGAAGCGTTGAGTGTACAGGAAGTTGTAGCACAAATACAAGAGTTGAAAGAAGAAAAAAACCATGTAACAGATGCTGAAATAGATAAATTGCTAGAAGATGCCGAGAAAAAAATAAAGAAACGAAAGCACGATTACTACATAAAAGAAACTAATAAGGTAGACGCAACGGCCTTGCTTCAAGATGTAGAAGAAGGTATTGAGCAGTCATTTAGAGATAAGGTTTTTGAAGCTTTAAAAACAGGTTATGATAAGGTGAAAACTGCAGTCGCCGAACGTAACGATTAAACATATAATCAATTAAAAAACAAACAGTTATGCAAACAATTACCAAGTATTTAGCACTTATAGTGCTAGCGTTAGCTATGCAATTTGCTAATGCGCAGGAAGTAAAAAACGAAGAACAATTAGAGCAACTTGAGACTCAAAAAGAGGTTGTTAAAACAGAAGAAAAGAATCTGCTAAAAGAAGAAGTTGAAGCAATAAACAAACGTTTAGACGCCAATGAAATCTCACAAAACGAAGCAGATAGCCTTAAGCAGCAAGCAGCTGAAAAACATGCTTTAAATATTGAAAATAGATTGGCGATTATAGAAAACAGAATCGCTTTATTAAAACGAAATAACTCTGTAACTCAAGATACAGGTGCTAATTTAGATGGATATGTAATTGAGATTGGAACATCTGAAGATAATGATGTATACGATTCTAAAAGTATTTATATAGGGCCAAAAAAAAGAAAAACACCTAAAAAGTATGATAGACGTACAACGAGTGATTTAGTTTTTGCAATCGGTTTTAATAATGCTATCATAGAAGGCGAATCTTTAAACGATTCACCTTACAAAATAGGAGGTTCAGGTTTTGTTGAGCTTGGTTGGGCTTGGAAAACCAGAGTGTTTAAAAATACTAATGCTGTACGTTTTAAATACGGGTTATCTATGCAATGGAACAAATTAAATATTAAAGACAATCAATACTTTAGTGAAGTAAATGACGTAGTAAGTCTTCAAACATTTCCTGTTCCAGTAAAAAAATCAAAATTTAGAACAACTAATCTAGTGGTACCTGTACATTTTGAATTTGGTCCATCAAAAAAAATAGAAAAGGAAGATTATTTTAGATATTCAACATATAGAAAATTTAAGATTGGCGTTGGTGCTTTTGGAGGTGTTAATATAAATGCAATTCAAAAAGTAAAGTATAAATTAGATGGAGATAGAGAAAAAGATAAGTACAAAGATTATAATGTAAACAATTTTGTTTATGGTTTAAGTACGTATGTTTCTTGGGGAAATGTAGGGATTTATGCTAAATATGATTTGTCTCCAATTTTTAAAGACCAAGTAGTAGATCAAAATAACATATCGTTAGGAATTCGTTTCGATATGGATTAGTGTTAATCAATATTCAGAATTAGTTACAAAAAAGGCTTCACTATTGTGAAGCCTTTTTTTACTTTTTAATCTTTGTCTAAAACGGAAGTTTTCCGCCAACAACAGGTAATTCTAAAATAGTGCTATCTAAATCTATAGTTAATTCAGTGCCTGGTTTTGGGAGTAATGTAAATTGACTGTCACTTGAAAAAATCATTAAGCCAATTTGTTGTCCTTTTTTTATAATTTGATCATCAGGTTGCAAATCAAAACTCATTTCATAAAATTTCCCTGGAGATAATGGCTCACTTTCGGTAAGCGATTTGTAGTTCTGCGGATCTGCCCAACCTCGCGTAATAATATTGTCTGTTATTTTTGCTTTAGCATCCTCATTCCAAGGTAAGGAAACTAACCATACAGATAAGTTTGCAGCAGGTTTGCTACTTGCTAATTTTATAGAAATTTTGGCTACGCCTGAAATATGAACATCTTCAGTAAGTGTAGGAGATGTATAAAGTAGTCTGTGATTAGAGTTTTTTGCAGTAGCTAAATCTTTTCCAGATATAGAAGCGTCATCAACCAAAGTTTCAGAACCTTGATTGTTTTGGGTTTTAGTAGATAAGGAGCCATGTTCTTGTCCGCCTTTACCTAAATGCAATGTTACTTGTTTGGCTTCTGGGTTTGGGTAATCTTCATAAGCTGTTGGGCTTTTTATATCGTCATACTCACGAACAATCCATGCTTTTTTATCATTTTCTACGCCATTTTCAATACCGTGTAAGTAGCGTGTAAACCATTTGTTCATCATAGAAATAGGAGGTGGTCCGCCATGACCAAACTGATGGTAATATATTTGTGCTGGAAGTCCTTTTTCTTTTGCCGCTTTGTAAATTCTATAACTGTGTTCTGGCATAACATTCCAATCGTTAAAGCCATGAGACATTAAAAGCGCAGCTTTCATAGGTTTCATATCATTTAAATAATCTCTTCCGGCCCAAAAATCATTATAATCACCTGTGGCTCTATCCATGCCGTTTTTTAATTCAGTATCCCTAACAGTTTTGTTGTTATACGCACGTTTAGATTCGTCGCCGCTATGAATAAAATCATATAATACATCAATATCTTCACCAAGATATCCGCCTGGAGATCGTACTAATCCGTTAGAACGGTAATAGTGATAGTAAGATGTGTTAGGAGCAACAGGAATTATAGCCTCAAGGCCATCAACGCCAGTTGTAGCTGCGGCTAAAGGTAAAGTTCCGTTATACGATGTTCCTGTCATGCCTACTTTTCCGGTACTCCAAAAAGCTTCAACTGTTTCGTTGCCATCAGGTGTTGTGTAACCTTTGGCGCGACCGTTTAACCAATCAATAACAGCTTTAGGAGCTAAAGATTCGTTGTCGCCACCAACTGTTGGAGCGCCTTGTGATAGTCCAGTTCCTGGAGAAGATGAATGTACAACAATGTATCCACGAGGAACCCATGTTCTAATTTGTGAGTTTGAAATAATTGGTCGTTTCCCTCTGCGTTTTACTTCTGGGTGTACACGCTCTTCAGCTGTTTCTCCTAACTCATGATGAACATTCCAAAAAAGCCCATCAACACTTTTTGCAACGCCAGCATAATAAGGACTGGTTTCATATACAATAGGTAGTTTTAAGCCTTCGGTGTCAGTTTGTTTTGGCCTGGTTACATCTACGTGCATGCGGTCTAGTTTGCCATCGCCATCGGTGTCAAATGTGGTCTCTACCCAAAGGTCATGACGAATCCAGTCGTCAGGATTGTTAAATTCAGGAACAATTTGAGCTTCGCCATTTTCAAAAATGGGAGTTGCTTTTTCTTGAGCATGAGAGTAAGTAAAACTTCCTATTAAAAAGGCTAATAAGAAGTATTTGTTGTGTTTTTTCATAAGTCAAAAATCTGTTTGTAAGTATAATGTGTTATTCTTTGCTTTCTTGAAAGGCATCTTTAAAATCTATATCATTATCAACTGCGCCTTGAAAGGCTTCAATCCAAGCGTTTCCTAAAATATTTACAAAAGTTGTCCAGGCACTTGTTTCAACATTATTCAAATCGCCTTCTAAAGGAACTTTTGTGGCTATAGTATTTGTTTTTTGGTTTTTTAAAATGAACTTGAAAAAGCCAACAAAACCTTCCCAAAGAACTTTTAAAAATTTATCGTTTTTTCCAATAAGTTTAGAGTTGGTTAATAGCGGTTTTATGTAGCCTTTTAGGTAACCATCTGCTATTGCAACTTCGCTGTAGAGTCCAAAATCACCTTTTTCAAAATCAATATTAGCATAATGATTTGTGAAATCATTTAATGCTGTGACATCAACTTGCTCTAAAGAAAATGCTACATCCATGTCAGGTATTTCTTTTATTAAGTTGATGTTGCCATCAATAGAGATCTTGCCATTGCCAATAGATGTTGCTGTTGCGTGAAATGGAGATGGTAATGTGCGTTCTTTTGATTTCACATTTCTTAAATTATCAGCATATAAGTCTAGCTTGTGGAAATTTAAGTCAATATTAGGGTTTGCTTGCAGTTGAACAAATGCTAATTTACCATTGTGAATTTCAAAATGGTTGATGTCTATTGGTACTAAATCTGTTAAAGCTTTTGTCCAATCATCAACATCAGGTGTTTTTCCGTTGTTGGTTTGGTCTTCAAAAACATATATTACTTCAGGGTTAGTCATTATAATTTCACTAACTATTTTACCATGAATTAATGATTTCCATTCAATAGAAATGTCACTTTTTGGAAAGTTTAAAAAAGGGACTTGAGTTTTTGCATTAACTTTATTTAAATGCATGTTGTTTATTACATAAGCGCCTCGTATTAATGCAATGTCAATATCTTCTACTTGACCGTAATACCCAGGAATATTTGCAAGTACATCATTTACATAGTTTTTAACAAGAACAGGTAAATACATGCGAAAGGCAATGAGCGTAGCAAGTATTATTATAGGGATTGTGTAGCGTTTTTTTTTGTATGGTTTTCTTTTTGTTTTGATAGTGTTGTGGTTTTATAGGAGTTAAAGTACAAAAAAGAAAAGCAGTGTAATGCGTATTTAATGTTGCTTTAACACTATTTGTGTTGTTTGTGGTAATAAAAAGCAGGAATGAGTAGTAGTAATATAAGCGGCTGAATTAAAAAGCGTCTTACATTAAAAAAGAGGTAATAATCTTCCTTTTTAGGGTTTATTACAAAGTATAGAAATATCAATATGAGTATGAAATAAGATAAACTATAAATAAGTGTAGAGAACTTTAGAACAGACCTATCTTTAAAAATTACAAATAAAATTGCTAGAGATATAATGCTGTTTAAAATGTATCGCAAACTTGTGTAAGCTACTAGTTTAAAAGTTTCTTGTCTAGGAGAATCTATGTATAAATAATCATTTTTGAAAAACGTTAAATATGGGTCGTAAAATAACTGATTTTCAAAAGCCCTGATAAGAATTAAAAGCCCAACAAGAACTGCAAGAGATAAGTATTTATAAAGCTTATGCATCATGCGCTTTTTTTATGTTTGAAAACCTATTTACCCAAATAACCCAAAGCAGGCAAACCATTCCGTATATAATAGCAGGAAAAATAACGCTATGCAAAATGTCTTTTCTCCAAGGGTAATGATAAAGTCCGACAGATAAAATAACAACACGAATTAAATTTGCAGCGTAAATTAAAACGCTACCAGCTAAAATGTAAAATAATGTTGTTTTGAACCTTCCGGAAAAGGCAATAATAAAAGAAATAAACAATATTATAACACTTATAGAGTTGCAGCCCTCAATAACACGCGCTACGTATTTTTTGTTAATAATAAGTTTCATAGACGCTTCATCAGGATGTGGTAATACCTGTGCGTTATATCCAAAAGTATTTAGTAATTCTTTACTTTGTTTTGCGACTAAATGTGTCATGTAGTCCGGATAAAACTTTTCTCCAGTAGAATATTGTAAATACAATTTATAACCTCCGGTTAAAATACTATATACCAACAAAAATGTAAAAATAAATTTTATAACCGCTTTGTATTTAAAAATAAGTTCTTTCAAAAGAGATAGATTGTTTTACGATGTTAAATTTATATAAAATACATGACCGATTTGCTCGCTTTTTAAATACTTTTGCAAAATATTTATTAAACCTATGATTTTCGATACGTTAAAACCTCAAGTAGAAACCATTATTTCAACAGTAACAACCACAACAGATGAAAAACTATTAAGTATCTGTAAGTTGTTAGAAACCCATGTAGAATATTATAATTGGGTAGGTTTTTATTTTAAAAACGGTGATAAAAACGAGTTAAAATTAGGGCCTTATGTTGGAGCGCCAACAGATCATACTATTATTCCTTTTGGAAAAGGTATTTGCGGTCAAGTAGCTGTTAGTAATGAAAACTTTGTTGTACCAGATGTATCTGCTCAAGATAACTATATAGCTTGTAGTATAACAGTTAAGGCAGAGATTGTAATACCAATTTTTGTAAACGGAGAAAACATTGGTCAGATAGATATAGACTCAAATACTCCAGATCCTTTCTCTGAAGCTGATGAACGTTTTTTAGAGTTTGTTTGCCAAAAAGTAGCAACAATTTTATAGTTGTTGAAAACTTTACATTTTAGTTAAAAAAACTGCTGTTTTTTTCGTGAGTCTACAAGGTGTTTTCAAGTTGAAATAACTACTTTTGCACTCATAAACAATACTGTCAATGCTTGGGCATTGAAAATAATTAAATGCGCTTTTTGGATAAAATAAAAAGCCAACTCACACACAACTAAAATGAGCAATAACAAAACTATTAAATCCGCATTAATATCTGTTTTTTCAAAAGACGGATTAGAGCCTATTGTAAAACAACTTGACGCACAAGGAGTAACTATTTATTCAACCGGAGGTACCGAAAAATTTATCAAAGATTTAGGCATTAATGTCGTGCCTGTAGAAGATGTTACTTCATACCCATCAATTCTTGGTGGTCGAGTTAAAACATTACACCCTAAAGTTTTTGGAGGTATTTTAAACCGTCAGAATAATGAAAGTGATGTTGCAGAATTAGCAGAATATCAAATTCCTCAAATAGATTTGGTTATTGTTGATTTATATCCTTTTGAAAAAACAGTAGCATCAGGAGCAAGTAATCAAGATATTATTGAAAAAATTGATATAGGTGGTATTTCACTTATTAGAGCAGCAGCTAAAAACTATGCCGATGTTGTTTGTGTAGCTTCAGTAAATGATTATGCTGAATTTTTAGAGTTACTTAAATCCAAAAATGGAGACACTAGTGAAGCAGATAGAAAACTATTTGCAGCAAAAGCATTTAATGTTTCGTCTCATTACGATTCAGCTATTTTCAACTATTTTAATAGTAATCATGATATAGCGTCATTAAAAATTAGTGAAACTAGCGGTAAGGTTTTAAGATATGGTGAAAACCCACATCAAAAAGGATTTTTCTTTGGTGACTTTGAAGCGATGTTTACTAAATTACACGGTAAAGAATTAAGTTATAACAACCTTCTAGATGTTGATGCAGCAGTAACACTTATGAATGAGTTTAAAGGCGAAGCACCAACATTTGCAATATTAAAACACAATAATGCTTGTGGTTTAGCACAAAGAGAAACTTTACATCAAGCTTATGTAGATGCATTGGCAGGAGATCCAGTATCTGCATTTGGTGGTATATTAATAAGTAATACAGAAATAGACAAAGCAACTGCTGAAGAAATTCACGGATTATTTTGTGAAGTTGTCATTGCACCATCATTCTCAAACGACGCTTTAGAAATTTTAAAAGGAAAGAAAAATAGAATTCTTTTAATACAAAACGATATTGAATTACCAAAAACAACAGTAAGAAGTTGTTTAAACGGTGTTTTAGTTCAAGATAGAGACAACATAACAGATGCGCTTTCAGATTTATCTGAAGCAACAAACAATAAACCAAGTAAAAGTGAGTTAGAAGATTTGATTTTTGCTTCTAAAATATGCAAGCATACCAAATCAAACACTATTGTTTTAGCCAAAAACAAACAATTGTGCGCTAGCGGAACCGGACAAACAAGCCGTGTAGATGCTTTAAATCAAGCAATCCATAAAGCACAATCTTTTAATTTTGATTTAAAGGGATCTGTAATGGCAAGTGATGCATTTTTTCCATTTCCAGACTGTGTAGAAATAGCTGATAAAGCAGGAATTACAGCAGTGATTCAACCAGGAGGATCAATCAAAGATCAATTAAGTATTGATTATTGTAATGAAAATAATGTGGCTATGGTGTTTACAGGAACACGCCATTTTAAACACTAAAAATTTTGAAAAAACAGGATTTTTTTAAATAGTAAAAAACCAATAAAGCGAAGTGACCGTATAACATACATATATTGCCGAACTTTTATTACATTTACAAGATTTGAATATTAAACCTCGAAAATTACGTTAAACGCATATGGGATTTTTTGATTTCCTAACTGAAGAAATAGCTATAGATTTAGGTACTGCAAACACTTTAATTATACATAACGATAAAGTTGTTGTAGATAGCCCTTCTATAGTAGCACGTGATCGTATTTCTGGAAAAATTATTGCCGCTGGTAAAGAAGCGAGTATGATGCAAGGAAAAACTCACGAAAACATTAAAACAATTAGACCATTAAAAGATGGTGTAATTGCAGATTTTGATGCTTCAGAACAAATGATAAGTATGTTTATAAAAAACATACCAGCATTAAAAAAGAAATTATTCTCACCAGCGTTACGAATGGTTGTTTGTATTCCGTCAGGAATTACAGAGGTTGAAATGCGTGCCGTAAAAGAATCTTGTGAGCGCGTTAATGGTAAAGAAGTATATTTAATACACGAGCCTATGGCAGCAGCTATAGGTATTGGTGTAGATATTATGCAGCCTAAAGGAAACATGATTGTTGATATAGGTGGTGGAACAACTGAAATTGCGGTTATAGCATTAGGAGGTATTGTTTGTGATAAATCTGTGAAGATTGCAGGAGATGTTTTTACAAATGATATTATCTATTATATGCGAACACAACATAACCTTTATGTTGGTGAACGTACAGCCGAAAAAATAAAAATTCAAATAGGAGCTGCAACCGAAGATTTAGAGCTTCCTCCAGAAGACATGAGTGTTCAAGGACGTGATTTACTTACAGGAAAGCCAAAACAAGTTCAAATTTCATATAGAGAGATAGCCAAAGCATTAGATAAATCTATTTTAAGAATTGAAGATGCTGTTATGGAAACACTATCTCAAACACCACCTGAATTAGCAGCAGATATTTACAATACAGGTATCTATCTAGCAGGAGGTGGTTCTATGCTACGTGGTTTAGATAAGCGTTTATCTCAAAAAACAGATTTACCAGTTTACATAGCCGAAGATCCTTTACGTGCTGTTGTTCGTGGTACAGGAATAACTCTTAAAAATTTACCTAAATTCAAAAGTGTGTTGATAAAATAGCGATAAAGCATGCAGCAAATAATAAATTTCATAATAAGAAACAAAATCGTTTTGTTATACTTATTGCTGTTTTCTATATCGTTGTTTTTTACAATACAAACTCACTCTTATCATAAAAGTAAGTTTGTAAATTCAGCAAATTTTTTGTCAGGAGGCATTTATGGTTCTGTAAACGATGTTAGTGAGTACTTTAATTTAAAGTCTCAAAACCAATTGCTGCAAGAAGAGAACAATTACTTACGCTCTTTAGTTTATAACACTACAGATACGCTAGCAAAGCCTTTTTTAGATACCATTCAATCAGGAGCAACTTATAAGTTTACACCTGCTATTGTTATAAAAAACAGCTATTCTGCTACCAATAACATGCTTACTATAAATAAAGGTGCGCGTGATAGTATAAAGCAAGATTTAGGAGTTATAACATCTAAAGGTATTCTTGGTATCGTAGATAATACCAGTAACAAATACGCAACAGTTATTTCTATATTAAATACAAAAAGCAGAATTAGTGCTCAATTAAAGAAAACCAATCATTTTGGTTCTTTAGTTTGGGATACAAAATCACCCAACATAATTCAGTTGCAGGAGATACAAAAAATAGCACCTGTAAAAAAGGGAGATACAATAGTCACTTCAGGATTATCATCTATATTCCCTAAAAACATCCCTATTGGTACCGTGCAGTCTTTCAATCTAGATGTTGCAGAAAACTATTACATAATTAATGTAAAATTATTTAATGATATGACAAATATAGAACATGTCTATGTCATAGAAAATAAGGATGCTTCTGAAATAAATAGCCTTTTAAACGCTACAAATGAGTAATAATATTGTAGGTCATATAGTGCGTTTTTCAGTGTTAATACTTCTACAAGTATTGGTGCTAAATCATATTAATTTTTTGGGACACATAAACCCATATCTCTACATATTGTTTATTATACTATATCCTACAGCCAACAATAGAGTGGCGTTTTTGTTGTTGAGCTTCTTATTAGGGATTACTATTGATATGTTTTCAGATTCTGGAGGTGTACATGCAGCTGCAGCAGTTACTATTGCTTTTATAAGACCTGTAGTGCTAAAATTTTCATTTGGCTCGGTATATGAACACCAAACTATGCGTTTTGGAAATGTTGAGTTTGGTAGTATGTTTACATATATAACAATACTTACAATCGTTCATCATTTTATCTTGTTTTCACTTGAAGTTTTTAACGTTTTAGAAATAATTTTAATACTTAAAAAAACGTTATTATCAAGTATATTCACTATACTATTATGTATTATCACAAATATCATTTTTAGTAGAAGACATTAAATGAGACAATTTTTACTTTTTTTTTCAATACTAGCAGTAGGTTTAACCTTCTTGGCAAGACTTTTTTATCTTCAAGTTTA
This sequence comes from Corallibacter sp., assembly GCF_048381695.1. Taxonomy (NCBI): domain Bacteria; kingdom Pseudomonadati; phylum Bacteroidota; class Flavobacteriia; order Flavobacteriales; family Flavobacteriaceae; genus Corallibacter; species Corallibacter sp. The sequence goes on from NZ_JBLXHI010000001.1 coordinate 740,212, forward strand.
TAACTCTGAAGCCCATAATTTATTTGAAGATAACGCTATCAGAAAGGTATTTGACTATCCTAAAAGAGGTTATGTTTATGATAGAAATGGAAAGCTTTTAGTGTCTAATCAACCATCATATGATGTTATGATTATTCCAAGAGAAGTAAAGGCTTTAGATACGTTAGAGTTTTGTTCTTTATTAAAGATAGACAAGGCTCAATTCCTAAAAACTTATGAGCGTGCTTACCGTTACTCTCCACGACTTCCTTATGTTTTTGTATCGCATTTGTCAAAGGAAGATTATGCGGTTTTACAAGAAAAAATGCATAAGTATGAAGGATTTTATATTCAAAAACGTTCATTAAGAGATTATCAAACATCAGTCGGAGCTAATGTTTTAGGATTCATTGCAGAAGTTAATCAAGGACAAATTAAAGAAAACCCATATTATAGAATGGGAGATTTGATTGGGAAACAAGGTGTAGAACTTTCTTACGAGGAAGCATTGCGAGGTGTAAAAGGTATAAAGTTTATCCAAAAAGACCGTTTTAATCGAGATATAGGTCCTTATAAAGAAGGAAAATATGACACCATTCCGCAACAAGGAAAAGACATAAAAATAACTATTGACACACAGTTGCAAGAATATGGTGAGTTATTGATGCGCAATAAAAAGGGAGGTATTGTAGCTATAGAACCTAAAACAGGAGAAATCCTTTCATTAATATCAGCTCCATCGTATAATCCTAATCTATTGGTGGGAAGAAAACGCTCAAAAAACTACACAAAGCTTTACAGAGATAGCATTCATTTACCTCTCATAGATAAAAGTCTTTTACGTGTTCATGAACCAGGATCACCATTTAAAGCTTTGGTGGCGTTAGCGGCGCTTCAAGAAAAAGCGATTAGTCCAGAAACATCGGTTACTTGTACAGGTGTTTATCACTATGGAAGACGAGGAAAAATGGGATGCCATTGTGGTGGTGGCGTTAGAGATTTAAGAAAAGGAATTGCTAAATCATGTAACTCTTACTTTGCTACAGCTTTTAGAAGAACAATAGATTTGTATCCTGATGCTAGTAAATCAATGGATAAATGGAGTGATCATATTAAAAGTTTTGGGTTAGGTCAATATTTAGGAACAGATTTGCCTATCGGTCAAAAAGGGAATATTCCTAACGGTTCGTATTATGATAAATGGTATCCTGATTTTAATTGGGGTGCGACCACAGTTATCTCTAACTCTATAGGGCAAGGCGAAATATTAGTAACACCTATTCATTTAGCTAATATGACAGCTGCTATTGCCAATAGAGGTTATTATTATACACCACACATTATAAAATCAATAGGGGAAGAGCCAATAGATAAACAGTTTACAAAAATTCATCATACAACTATAGATAAAAAATATTTTGACCCTGTAATAGAAGGTCTTTATGATGTTTACAAACCAGGAGGAACGGCTAATTTTATTCAAATTCCTGGTATTGAAATTTGTGGTAAAACAGGAACAGCAGAAAACTTCACAATGATTGATAGTGTAAGAACACAATTAACAGATCATTCGCTGTTTGTTGCTTTTGCTCCAAAGGATGATCCTAAAATAGCCATAGCTGTTTTTGTTGAAAACGGGCATTATGGGTCTATATATGCTGGAAGAATAGCAAGTTTAATGATAGAAAAATATATCAAAGGACATACAACAAGAAAAGATTTAGAAAATTGGGTGCTAACACGCAGTCTTGAGTTTGAGTACCAAAAACCTTATTCTGGAGCTCCTTTTACTATAAACGATAGAAGAGAAGAAGTTGTGCCAATGCCTGAATTTTCTATAGAAAACAATCAACAAAAACTTCTTAATTAATGAGGCAAACAGATAGATACTTTAAGTTTGATTGGATTACTATTATCTTATTCTTATTACTAGTAGGGTTTGGTTGGTTAAATATTTTATCTGCTTCACATACAGGAGAAACGATAGATTATTTAGATTTTTCACAACCTTATGGTAAACAGCTTATTTTTATAATGCTTACGGTTGTTCTTATTATTTTAATACTATCTATAGAAGCCAAATTTTATGAACGTTTTTCTAGTGTTATTTATTTGATATCTATGCTGTCCCTTGTGGGATTATTCATTTTTGGTAAAAACGTTAACGGAGCCACATCTTGGTATGCCATAGGAGGAATGACCTTACAACCTAGTGAATTTGCAAAAACAGCCACAGCACTAGCCGTAGCAAAATATATTAGTGATTTACACACCGATATGAAAACACTCAAAGATCAAGTTAGACTTTGCGTAATAATAGCTATTCCTGCTATATTAATTTTGTTTCAGAATGATGCGGGAAGTACTATTGTTTACGGTTCGTTTTTCTTTGTTTTATATAGAGAAGGTTTACCTAAACTTTATCTTATGATTTTTGTGCTTCTTGCTGCTATATCAGTATTGGCTTTAAAGTTTGGGGCAACTATAACTTCAATAGGAGCTTTGGTGGTTATTTTTGCACATCATTTCTTAAGAAAAAAGAAGCCTGCTTTCATTCAGCCTATATTCTTTGTTTTAGTAAGTGTAGGTATAGCTATTGGTGTTAAGTTTTTTTATCAAAATATATTGCAGCCACATCAACAAGATAGAATTAGTCTTTGGTTAAGGTTAGAAAAAGATCCACAAAAAATTGAAAAAATGAGGCGTGATATCTTGTATAACTTATATGAATCTGAAAAAGCAATTAGTTCTGGAGGTGTTACAGGTAAAGGTTTTTTAGAAGGAACAAGAACTACAGGTAAGTTTGTTCCTGAACAACATACAGATTATATTTTTAGTACTGTTGGTGAAGAATGGGGCTTTTTAGGAAGCGCTATGGTTGTTATCGTATTTGTTTTTTTATTATTAAGAATATTACATCTTTCCGAGCTTCAAAAATCGCAGTTTAGCCGGGTTTATGGTTACAGTGTAGCGACAATATTGTTTTTTCATTTTATGATTAACATAGGAATGGTTATGGGACTTATTCCTACCATAGGAATCCCATTGCCCTTTTTTAGTTATGGCGGATCTGGATTATGGGGATTTACAATTTTGTTATTCATTTTTATCAAATTAGATTCAAATAGAATCAACGAGTGGTAATAGGTTTCTCTTCACTTGTTTTCCCAAAAAATTATGTGACTTTCTTTAGTAAGTAGTGTCTTATAGATATTACTAACTAATTGATTGTAGGAGTGAAAAAATTATTGGCAGAATGTATAGGAACCTTCTGGTTAGTTTTAGGTGGTTGTGGTAGCGCTGTTTTAGCTGCAGGTGTTCCAGATTTAGGAATTGGTTTCTTGGGTGTAGCACTTGCTTTTGGATTAACGGTTTTAACAGGTATTTATGCACTGGGGCATATTTCTGAAGGTCATTTTAATTCTGCGGTTTCTGTAGGATTATGTATTGGTGGCCGTTTTGATATAAGCGAATTACCAGGGTATATTATATCGCAAATTATCGGAGCTATTTTAGGAGCTTGTGTTATTTATATTATAGCAAGCGGCATTAGTGGTTTTTCTTTATCTAACGGTTTTGCAGCAAATGGGTATGGTGAACATTCCCCTTTTGGTTATGATATGACATCGGCTTTAGTTTGCGAGTTTGTTATGACTTTTATGTTTTTAATTGTTATTCTAGGTGCAACACACAAAAATGCTTCTAAAGACTTCGCAGGTTTATCTATAGGGCTTGCATTAACGCTAATTCATTTAATAAGTATACCCATTACAAATACTTCTGTAAACCCAGCACGAAGTACAAGTCAGGCATTGTTTGTTGGAGGTTGGGCTATTGAGCAGTTATGGTTGTTTTGGTTAGCACCTATTGCAGGTGCAATTTTAGCAGGATTTATGTATAGATTTATCTTACAAGATAAAGTCTAAAAAGATTAATGATTGAATAAAAAAAGCACATATTAATATGTGCTTTTTTTATTCTAATTACTGTTTTTTAAGTTCTAGTTTTTCAGCAAAATAATCACAGAAATCTTTCATAGTTGCTGTCATTTTTTCATCCTGTGTTGCTCTGTGAAAGGTATTACTCATAGCAACCAAGGTTTGGTGAAAAAACACTTTCATTTCGTCTACAGGCATATCTTTTGTCCATAAATCAATTCTAAGTGTTTCTTGAGTTTTACTATCCCAAACAGAAAGAAGCATAGCTTTAGCTTCTTCATTGCTAATGCCGCCATCTTCAGCTGTCCAAAAAAGTTTTTCAGGAACTTTATTATCGTCTAGTTTTACTTTTAGTTCTATAGTTGAGGTTTTATTTGCCATAATTATTATTGCTTGTGTGGTTTAAAATTTGCATTGTTAAGAATGTCTTTAGCATCCTTACTTAAAAGGTCTTTTAAAGAAATATTGTTATTGTCTACATAGGCTTTAACTATTTGCCAACCTATATACTGTCCTATTTTCCCAGGAGATTCGCTGTCTATTTGCTCCAAATAAAATTTAGAAAAAGGAGCAGGGTTTATAAATCTATTAGGTAATTTAGAGTTGGTGCTGTATAATAGTTCATGTTCTATAAAGTAGCGCCAAATATAGTCTTCGTTTTCAAACGCCCAACGTAACTCTTCATTGGTGTATCCTATTTTTTCAGCATCAGTAGTATTAGGTAACATAACATCTTTAAAGTATAATAGCTTTCCATGATAAATCATTTCATCTAAAAGCGTTTTTCTTTCTTGTTGATATGTATATTTTTCAGCATAAGCCTTTGCTAGATCAACTGTAATTTGACTTTTGTTAAAATTCTTTCTCAAGTATTTTTGTATACCTTGATAAAACTCATGATCACTTCCTAAATAAGTGTCAATTGATATTAAAACAATAGTATCAGTAACAATAACCTTGTTTCTGTAGTCTACATTTGAGGTTGTTGTTATAACACGAGGTGTTTGAAATTCAGGATAATAATAGCGTAAATGTTTAAATAGATTCTTTATTTCCTCTTTTTCATATGAAAAATTATCAAATACGCGAGCACTTTCTTTGTGTAGTTGTTGTTGGAGCGTGTCTTGTATTTTTTCAGCCCAATAACTGTCTGAATATTTTTCAGAAAACATAAAGGGAAATGCGCTTTTAAGTTTAGGAAGATCGCTTACAGTGGCACTTCCAAAAGCTTTATCAAATCTTTCAACAGTAAAGTCAATGTCAATTTGAGCGATTTCTTTTTCAAGTTGACTTTCTTTTTTACAAGAAACAATACTTAAAAAAGAGAATAAAATAAAAATTTGATGTTTCATAGAAACTTAAAGGATGTTAATTTTTATTACTAATGGCTTTACGTTATTTTTGTTTGGCAAAGGTAAGATTCTTTGTCTTAAATATTTCATAAAATGCAAACAGAAAAGATTGTAAACCATATTGTAGATTGGTTAAAAAGCTATGCTACTAACGCTAAAGTGAATGGATTTGTTGTAGGTATTTCTGGCGGAATAGATTCTGCGGTTACATCTACATTGTGTGCTATGACCGGAATGGATGTTTTATGTATTGAAATGCCTATACATCAAGCAGAAAGTCATGTAAGTCGTGCGCAAGAGCATATTTTGCAATTAAAAAAGCGTTTTAATAATGTGCGTGATACACGAGCTGATTTAACACCTGTTTTTGAAGAATTTAAAACAGAAGTAAATCTAGATGGAGAACAAGCGATTGTAGATATGGCTTTAGCAAATACAAGAGCGCGTTTGCGTATGACAACGCTTTATTATTATGCAGGTTTACAAAAACTTTTGGTAGCAGGAACAGGAAACAAGGTAGAAGATTTTGGTGTTGGTTTTTACACCAAGTATGGAGACGGAGGAGTTGATTTAAGTCCGATTGCAGATTTATTAAAATCTGAAGTTTACCATATAGGTGAATTTGTGCAAGTACCAGAGTCTATTATGAAAGCGGCACCAAGTGATGGGTTATTTGGTGATGCGCGAAGTGATGAAGACCAAATAGGGGCAAGCTATCCAGAACTAGAATGGGCCATGAAAATGGATGACGAAGGAAAAACTGCAAATGACTTCACTGGTAGAGAAAAAGAAGTCTTCACAATTTATAAGCGTTTTAATAATGCTAATAAGCATAAAATGATACCAATACCGATTTGTGAGGTTCCAACTAATTTAAAATAAGTTACTTATATCTCAAGAGAATTTATTATATTTACTTAAGTGTACAATTTAATAGACGCTATTTGCCTCAACAGTCTTAACATAAAAACCATAAAAAAATGATTAAACTGTTGGTCGTTGACAATCATCCAATTATTAGAAAAGGGCTAGATCTCCTTTTTGTAACTTCACCACAAATCCAAGTTGTTGGAGGCGTTAGTAACGGTGAAGCCATTTTTGATTTTTTAAAAAGTAATTCTGTAGATATTATTATCTGTGAGATAGATTTACCTAAACTTAACGGTATTACCGCATTAAGACGCCTTAAGCGAGATTACCCAAGTGTAAAGGTTATAATGTTTAGCTCTCAACCAGAAAAAATCTATGCTTTAAATACCTTAAAAGCTGGAGCATCCGGTTATTTAACTAAAACATCAGATATTTTTACGATTAAAGAAGCCATCATGAAAGTTTATGATGGTGGTGTTTATTTAAGTAATGAGATGGCACAACAAATGGCTTTAGGTAGACGAGTTACTAGAACAGGAACTCATTTCAAAAAGCTATCTACAAGAGAGATTGAGGTGTTAAAGCTATTATCTTCAGGGAAAAAGAATAAAGAAATTGCAGAAGAGCTAGATATTAATGAAAAAACAGTTAGCACTTACAAAGCTCGTTTAATGAAAAAACTTAACGTGACTAATATTGTTGATTTAATAAGTAGGGCAAAGCTGCTAGAACTATAGCACACGATTAAGCTTTCTGGATAAAAGCATTTTTAAGCTTGAGTAATCTTTTACTTCTTCTAAAATACTTCTATTAATCTCGTTTTTATTGGCTAAAGTTTCTTGTTTAAATTCGGTAACTTTTTGTTCTATTAAAAAACAACGAAGACTCAAAATGGTTTCACTTACTAATTGTGAAACAGTCGTAGATTTTTCTTTAGGATAAATGTTTTTTCGTTCCCAATCTGAAAGGGCATAACGCTCATCTTCCATTAAAATAGTAGTTATTTCATTGGCAATAACAGGATCTACAGTATTTACAAAATTTTCTACCGCATAATCAGGGTTTTGATGAAAGGTTTCCATGATGGTATAATACAGTGTTTTGAAAACTTCATTTGAAAACTCCATTTCATCTTCTTGTAAATCTAAATATACTTTTTCAAAAACTTTTGCAGTATGTTTTACAGGTTCTAAAACAAGCTCGTGTTTTTCATTTTCTTTAAGAATTGAATCTTCAAAATCTTCGGTTTTATTTCCGTAAAGCAATAAAATTTGAATAATTTTTCGCTCTAATTCATACTGAACATCAACCCTTTTTTTAGGTTGTTCGTGTTTAATAACATCAAAGGCCTTTTGCTCTTGTTTTTGTTTCTTACTAGCTTCTTGAGCTTCTTTTTTGCCCATTTGGGCTAATGTGGTAAACAAAACAGATTCACTAATGTCCATGATTTTAGAACATTCTTGAATATACACTTCTTGTTTTATACGATCTGGAATTTTTGAGATACTATTCATAATATCTCTAATGGTGTCTGCCTTTTTTATAGGATCGTTTTTTGCATCAGCAACAAGTAATGAAGCTTTAAACTGAATAAAATCTTTTGAGTTTTCTTCAAGATAATCAGTGAGCTCCTCTAGTGTGTTTTGTTTCGCAAAACTGTCAGGATCTTCTCCATCAGGAAATGAGCAAACTTTTACGTTCATACCTTGCTCTAAAACCAAATCAATACCGCGTAATGAAGCACGCATTCCAGCAGCATCACCATCAAATAAAACCGTGATGTTTTTTGTTAAGCGGTTTATAAGCCTGATTTGTTCTGGTGTTAATGCGGTTCCTGATGACGAAACAACGTTTTTGATACCTCTTTGGTGAAACTGAATAACATCAGTATAACCTTCAACAAGGAAGCAATTGTCTTCTTTAGCAATGCTTTGTTTTGCATGATAAATACCGTAAAGAACTTTACTTTTATGATAAATATCGCTTTCAGGTGAGTTTAAGTATTTAGCAGCTTTTTTATCGTTTGTAAGAATACGACCGCCAAAGCCTAAAACACGACCACTCATACTCTGAATAGGAAACATAACTCGGCCTTTAAAACGGTCAAACTGTTTGTTGTCTTTTACAATTGTTAAGCCTGTTCCTTCTAAAAATTCTAATTGATATCCTTTTTTTATGGCATCGTCTGTAAAGGCTTGCCATTCATCTAACGAATATCCTAAATCAAACTTTTTTATAGTTTCTTCAGTAAAACCACGTTCTTTAAAATAGCTTAAACCTATAGCTTTACCTTGATCTGTTTTATGTAGTATATTTTGAAAATATTTACTAGCGTATTCACTAACTAAATATAAACTTTCTCTAGTATTTGCTTGCTCTTTTTGTTCATTGGTTTGTTGCGTTTCTTCAATCTCAATGTTGTACTTTTTAGCAAGGTATTTTATGGCTTCTGGATAGGTAAAATGCTCATGTTCCATTAAAAAAGCAACTGCATTACCGCCTTTTCCTGTACTAAAGTCTTTCCAGATTTGTTTTACTGGAGAAACCATAAAGCTAGGTGTGCGTTCATCACTAAACGGACTTAAACCTTTAAAATTACTTCCTGATTTTTTAAGCTGAACAAAATCACCAATAACCTCTTCTACACGAGAGGTTTCAAAAACTTGATCTATGGTGGATTTTGATATCAAATCTGGAATTATTTAAGGAGTGTAAAAATACTATAATATCACGTTATATAAAACATGTGATTATTAATTTAACTGAAAAGTTTTTACTGTAGATATTAGACTTCCGTCTTCATTCATGCCCTCAATGTATAGGTTAATACTTTCATAATAGTAATTGGGTATCTTAAAAACGAATTCCTCTCTTTTATTAGGTTTTAAGTTGGGAAGCCAGTGTAAAACACCAATTTTTGAAAATGTTTCCTCTTGAGCTTTGTTGTAAAAAGGCGAATAATATTTTTTTGGCATTGAAAAACCTATTTTAATCTTACTGTTTTTAAAATCACTCTTGCGATTGTTTTTTAGACCGATACTGTTTTTTGTGAAAATATTAATGGAGCCACCAGCTCCATCCATACCAAATCCAGTTCTGGCAATATAAAGCTCGTCTATTTCAGAAACAGTAAGGTATTGAATAGTTTCTAAAAAGTCTGAAATAATTATACCATCAACATATACATTAGGGCTTAATCTCCCTGATAGGTTTGATGCACGACGTGATAATATTTTTACACTAGCACCAGATTCAATAACATCAAAACCATTATTTCTAATTACATCAAGAACCCTTGTTGTAAAAGAGTATCCAGATTCTAGATTTATACCTCTATTATTTACACCACCATTCACCATATAGCGTTCTTTTTTTTCGGTGTAATTATTAGAAATGCTTACTGTATCTAGAAGGTTGAAATCTCCATGAATAAAATTAAAACTATTTAAGTCTCTAGATATTATATTTTTATTGATTAGCTTTTTTGTGTTTATAGAGTCTATAATATAAGTGGGATAGGTGTTATAGTAAACGCCAGGTGAGATCTGTTTTCCTCTATTTGTATTAGCGCTTATTGAAACTATTGAGCTATCCATTAAAAAAAGGTGGTCAAAATTAAATTGACCATTTTTTAATTTGGAGGTTAGCATTAACTTGTTATTAGCAGAAAATAAAACGACCTCTTTAATGTTTTCTTTATTTTTAGCGTTAATCTCTCCACGTATTTGAAAGCCGGCTTCAAAATTATGTTTAGCAATTTGAGGATTGAAAAAAATGTTTTTCCAATCGTAACTACTCCAACCTTGAGTTAGTAATAGCAAATCTAAATCATAATTGGTTCTGCGGTCATCACTTGAAAAATAATAATTAGGTTTATGTATAGTGCCTTTTATATATGGTTTTAAATAAAATGAAGCAGCTATTGTATGGTTTTCATTATAAGCTTTTGTAGATGTAGGTAATACCGAGATACTAATACCTTTTTGATAGCCACTTTTTTTATTAGACTTAAGTGTTACTATTGTTGAATCTACGCCTGTATGAGTACCAGCTATTGATATGTCAGAAATTAATTTTTTTGTTTTTTTGAATAGTAATCTTTCTAGTACAGGTTGATTTTTCTCATTAAAAAGTGTAATGATATTTATTCCTGAATACAGATTTTTTTTAGGTACGGCGATTGTATAGCTGTATTTATTTTGACTAAAAGATACGTCTATTCGTTTCATAAAGCCATCTCTGTGTATAAGGAGATAGTAAGGTGAGTTTATAAGATTAGGAAGCGTGTTTTTGTTTGTGTTTAATGTGATAAAAAGTGTTTCGTTATTTAAATTATTTGTGCTTATAGTTATGCCAGTTGTGTTGGCTTTAGGGATACTTTTTTCAATAATGGTGCTGTCTTTTAGTGTTGCTTTTATTTTGTAAGATTCATCAGGTTTTATGTTTAGATCAAATTTCCCAATGCCAAATGCGTTACTTTTTATTGTGGTTACAACATTGTTTTTACTGTCTAAAACATCTCCAGAAATAATTACTAGCGGGTCTTCATTTTGATCAGTGATTTTAAAGCCTATAGAGTTAGAATTCCCAGCAACTAGATGACCGCCTTCGGGAAGTATTTGAAAATCGTGCTTTATTTCAGATGTGTGATTACTGCTATTGGTGGTTTTTGGTTGACTATCAATAATCTCAAACTGAATTAAACTATAATGTGGTTCATTAAAATTTCTCATCCAATTTGTAGTGACTTTTAAGAAGTAAATACCGGGTAAATAATTTTTTTTGAAAGAAAAATTACCATGTGTCATACCGTGCTCTGTATAGTATATTTTTTTTTCAATTAAAACACCATCAGCATTATATATTGATGCATATACGTTTGTAGTAGTTAGATAGGGTTTTTGTGTTTTTGTATTGTATATGTAACTTTTAAACCAAAGCTCTTCAGAGTTCAGGTATTTTGATTTGTTTAACTGCGTATGAATAGTTTCAGGTTCTAGGCTGAAATATTCTAAATAATGACTTTCTGTGTAATCTGATTGTAAATTTTGACTAAAACTAATTGTTGTAAATAATATAAGGGAGAGTTGGGCAAATAAGGTTTTAATCATTATGTGTTTGTATATTTATTTTAATTGGTTTAAATATAGTGTTTTAGGTTTTAAGAGGAAATAAATGATTGAAAATTTTAGTTAAATTTTAGCCAATAAAAGTATCAGTATATATGAGTGTGTATTATCTTTATTATAGTCTTAAAAACATATAGCATTATGGGACAAATAAAGTCAAAGAGCAAGTCAGCTTTACCAAAACAAGCGGTAAAAAAGGCTCCACAAGCTCCTGCTAAAAAGAAGTAGTTTGTGTATTGGTTTATTACGAATAAACCTAAAATCAAGAAAAATCAAAAAACTAGCCACCTTTTTCAGGTGGCTTTATATTTTACTATAAAAAAACGCTTCAAATGTATTGAAGCGTTTTTTGTTTTTTTAGGTAATTGTATGTTATTCAATTACATCATGCCTGGCATTCCACCACCTCCCATTGGAGGCATAGCAGGAGCATCTTCTTTAATGTCTATTAAAGCACATTCTGTAGTTAAAATCATTCCAGCAACAGAAGCCGCGTTTTCTAAAGCGATACGTGTTACTTTTTTAGGGTCAATAATACCTACTTTAAGCATGTCTACATACTGCTCACTTTTTGCATCATAACCAAAGTCTTTTTTACCTTCTAATACTTTGTTGATTACAACTGAACCTTCTCCACCAGCATTTTCAACAATGGTTCTGATAGGAGCTTCAATAGCTTTATTTACTATTTGTACACCAGTTGTTTCGTCAAGGTTGTCAGTAGTAATTTTCTCTAATACTTTTTTAGCACGAACTAAAGCAACTCCACCACCGGCAACAATACCTTCTTCTACAGCAGCTCTAGTTGCATGAAGCGCATCGTCTACACGATCTTTTTTCTCTTTCATTTCTACTTCACTAGCAGCACCTACATAAAGTACAGCAACTCCACCAGCAAGTTTAGCTAAACGTTCTTGAAGTTTTTCTTTGTCATAATCGCTAGTTGTTGTTTCAATTTGCGACTTTATTTGTCCAACTCTTGCTTTTATATCAGCGGCTTTTCCTGCACCGTTTACAATAGTTGTGTTGTCTTTGTCTATAGTTACAGTTTCTGCTGTTCCTAACATGCTTAAATCGGCATTTTCTAATGAAAATCCACGTTCTTCAGAGATAACAACTCCACCAGTTAGGATAGCGATATCTTCTAGCATTGCTTTACGTCTGTCTCCAAATCCAGGAGCTTTTACTGCTGCAATTTTTAATCCACCACGTAATTTGTTTACTACAAGTGTTGCTAAAGCTTGCCCTTCAACATCTTCAGCAATTATTAATAGTGGACGACCAGATTGTGCTACAGGTTCTAGTATAGGAAGAATTTCTTGTAAGTTAGAAATCTTTTTGTCAAACAATAAAATGTAAGGATTTTCTAAATCAGCAATCATTTTATCAGAATCAGTAACAAAGTAAGGAGATAGGTAACCTCTGTCAAATTGCATACCTTCTACAACATCAACATATGTATCTGTTCCTTTTGCTTCTTCTACAGTGATTACACCTTCTTTGCCAACTTTTTCAAAAGCTTTAGCAATTAATTCTCCAATAGTATCATCGTTATTAGCAGAGATAGATGCTACTTGTTGAATTTTTTCAGAAGAGTTTCCTACTTGTTTTGATTGTTTTTCTAGTTCTGCGGTAATAGCTTCAACGGCTTTGTCAATACCACGTTTTAAATCCATTGGGTTTGCACCAGCAGCAACGTTTTTTAAACCTTCTTTTACAATTGCTTGTGCTAATACTGTAGCGGTTGTAGTTCCGTCTCCAGCTAAATCATTGGTTCTTGAAGCAACTTCTTTTACCATTTGCGCTCCCATGTTTTCAAGAGCATCTTCTAGTTCTACTTCTTTTGCTACAGAAACACCATCTTTTGTAACTTGTGGAGCTCCAAAGCTTCTACTAATTATAACGTTACGTCCTTTTGGGCCTAATGTTACTTTTACTGCATTTGCTAATGCATCTACACCGCGTTTTAAACCATCGCGAGCTTCAATGTCAAATTTTATATCTTTTGCCATAATTGTTTTTTTATTTTTTTAGTTGAATTGTTTTAATCCTAATGGATTAATAAATGAATTAAACGATTGCTAAAATATCACTCTCACGCATGATTAAGTAATCTTTGCCTTCAAGTTTTAGCTCTGTCCCAGAGTATTTTCCGTAAAGTACTTTATCACCAACTTTTACAGTCATTGGCTCGTCTTTAGTGCCTTTACCAACAGCCACAACATTACCTTGTTGAGGTTTTTCTTTGGCGTTGTCAGGAATAATAATACCAGAAGCTGTTTTAGTTTCAGCTTCAATAGGTTCTATAAGAACTCTATCTGCTAAAGGTTTAATGTTTAATGCCATATTTTTAATGTTTTTAGTTTAATAATTATGTTTGCTTTTATGCTAAAAATGTGCCAATACATACCAACTGACAAATTTTCATTTGTTAGTTTTTGGGTACAAAAAAGGCCAACAATATGTTGGCCTTATAATGTTTTTGTAAAAATGAAATTATTGAACAGAATCTGTAGTAGTTTCTGTTGTGTTATCATTTGTTGTTGCAGCCGGAGCTGGAGTAACAGGTTGTTGTGTAGTAACATCTGAATCTAATACTTTAGACTCTGAGTTTCCAGGACCTCTGTTTATAGCAACATTTGAAAGTAAAATTAGGGCTAACATAATTGTAGCTAGCGTCCAAGTACTTTTGTCTAAAAAGTCTGTTGTTTTTTTAACACCACCTAATTGTTGTGTGCCGCCACCGCCAAATGATGATGATAATCCGCCACCTTTTGGATTTTGTACCATTATAACTACAACTAATAAAAATGCTACGACTATAATTAGCGCTAAAAATATTGTAAACGTACTCATTACTTTTTGTTATTTTGTTCTTGCAATTGTTTTATTGCTTTAATTTGGTCTGCAAAGAAACCACTTTTTTCTGGATATTTCAAACTTAAAATGTTGTAAGATTGAATTGCTTTTTTATAATTTTTTTGTTCTAGGTAAATTCTAGCTAACGTTTCGGTCATTAATGATTCTGGTTGAATCATTTGTTCTTCAGCTAAATTGGTGTTTTTACCAGAACTTTTCTCTGGAACAAGCTTTGGGTTTTTGGAGATAAATTTTTCAATAAGATCAAACTTTTTCTTTCGTTCGTCTTGAGAATTGTTTTTTGAAACATCATGTGAGCTTGTGTCTTTTTGACTACTATCTCTGTCAATAGGTGTAAAGCGAGTTAATTTTAACCACTCATTAAAAGAGTGTGTTTCACTATTACTAAATTGTAGTGGAGCGCCTAAATTTAAAACTGTTTCAGGGTTTTCAGTTTGAGTGGTATTGCTTTCAGTTTCAGTATTGCTGTCTGCAATATCAGATTGTTTGATTTTTGGTTGAAACAGTTCAGGATCTAAAACTCCTGTGGTGTCTTTTATTTGTTTTTTTAATGTGTCATCAATTGTAACACTTTTGTTTACAGATAAGTCTTCAATATCAACGGTTATATCTTTAACGTGTTCAGAGTGTTGTTTTATATATTGTGATATTTCGTTTTGTAAAAAAGCATCAGATGTAATGAAATCAAACAAAATGCTTCTATCTGTGGTGTAAGCAGCTGTTGTTTTTAACGCTTGGTTGTACTTAAAGCTTTGGTTGTTTTTTAGCCCTTTTAAAAAAATAGCTCTGGCAGATTGAAAATAAGGAAATGTATCAATGATATCTTTTAAGTCATTAGTTTGTTGACTATTGATGTCTCCAGGATTTTGTAAAATATGCGTAAAAACGTCTTTATTCATATGTTTACCATTTAGCTAATGAGGCGTTAAAAATATCTTGCGTAATGCGCTCAAATATTTCAGCGTAAGCAGCATCTCTTTGAGTTCCTAATAATTGCTGGTTGCCATCATAATCAAAAAAATGAGAAAACTTTTGCTCAAAGTTGTCTTCGTCATTTTTAGTGTTATAGAACCTGACATTAATGCTTACGGTCAGTCTGTTTTGTGCAGCTGTATTATTTGCAGTTGCTGTAGTAGGAGATATTCTATATTCAACAATTTCACCTTCATAAATGATATCACCGTTAGATTTTACTAAATCAAGATTGGTTTGATTTAGTAATAAATCTGTTAAGGCATTAGTAAAATCTCTGTCTAATCCTGGTTCAACTAAAATGGCATTATTTTGAAAATAATTGACTTGAAAAGTTTTTGTGTCTGGAGAAATAGAAGCTCCTGTAAAAGAATAAAAGCCACACGATACTACTGTGGTTAATACAATAATTGATAGGGTGTATTTTAATAGTTTCATAGTGTGATTATAAATCGTATTGCTTTATTTTTCTGTATAGGGTTCTTTCGCTAATTCCTAATTCTTGTGCGGCTAGTTTTCGCTTTCCTTGATGACGTTCTAGTGATTTTTTTATTAGTTCTAATTCTTTGTCTTGTAAAGATAGTGTTTCTTCTTCTTCAATTTCTTCAGCAAAATGATATTTATCTTGCATGTTTTCAATAGGAAGCTCATCATTTGATGTTTTTTCAGGAATTGAAAGTACTTCTAAGTCTTCAATAGTAGCATCTTCTTCATCGTCGTTGCCGTATATTTTTTGAATTAAGCTTTCATTGTCTTTTGTAACTTCAGAAACGTTGCCGTTTTTCATTAACTCCATGGTGAGTTTTTTAAGGTCGTTTAAGTCGCTTTTCATGTCGAATAAGACCTTATATAAAATTTCACGTTCACTACTAAAATCGCTATCAGATTTTGTATTGTTTACAATGGCAGGTAAATTGTTTCCTGTGTCTGGTAAATATTGACGTAATGTTTCCAGAGTAATAGTTCTGTTTTGTTCTAATACAGATATTTGCTCTGCAACGTTTCGTAGTTGACGAATATTACCATTCCAGCGATATTTTAATAAAAGATTAACGGCATCATCAGCTAGTTTGATGGTTGGCATCTTATATTTTAAAGCAAAGTCACTTGAGAATTTTCTAAATAATAAGTGAATGTCTTCTTTTCTATCTCGTAATGGTGGAATGTTTATTTCTACCGTGCTTAATCTGTAATATAAATCTTCACGAAATTTTTCTTTTTTAATCGCTTCAAACATGTTTACGTTTGTAGCTGCTACAATACGTACATTGGTTTTTTGTACTTTACTACTTCCAACCTTTATGAATTCGCCATTTTCTAATACACGTAATAAACGTACTTGCGTTGTTAACGGTAATTCACCAACTTCATCTAAAAAAATGGTGCCGCCATCGGCTACTTCAAAATAGCCAGAACGCGTTTGTGTAGCACCTGTAAAAGCGCCTTTTTCATGGCCAAATAGTTCACTGTCTATAGTGCCTTCTGGAATTGCACCACAGTTTACAGCAATATATTTTCCATGCTTTCTGTGTGATAACGAATGTATGATTTTAGGAATGCTTTCTTTACCAACACCGCTTTCCCCAGTAACTAAAACAGAAATATCTGTTGGAGCAACTTGAATGGCTTTTTCTAAAGCACGGTTAAGTTTGGCATCATTACCAATAATTTCAAAACGTTGTTTTATAGCTTGAATGGATTCCATAAATTAATTTAATTATTGTCAGAATATCCTATGGCTTCACCAATAAGCGTTGCACTTGTACAGTCTGTAACTTTTACATTAACTAAATCGCCTACTTTGTAGTGTTCTTTAGGAAAAACAACTACGCTGTTTTGCTGATTTCTTCCAGACCATTGTTGATCTGATTTTTTTGAAGACTTTTCAATAAGTACTTCTACGGTTTTATTTAAAAACTCTTGCGTTCTTGTTTTACTGTGTTTTTGTTGTAGGGCAACAATTTCAGCAAGACGACGTTTTTTTACAGGCTCAGGAACATCATCTTCCATATTACGACCAGCCATAGTTCCAGGACGTTCAGAGTACGTAAACATGTAACCAAAATGATACTTTACATAGCTCATTAAGCTTAAAGTATCTTGGTGATCTTCTTCAGTTTCAGTTGGGAAACCTGCAATTAAATCTTGACTTATAGCACAATCTGGAATAATACGACGTATGTTATCTATTAATTCAAAATACTCTTCGCGAGTATGTAAACGATTCATTTCTTTTAGAATACGATTGCTACCGCTTTGTACCGGTAAATGAATGTGATTACAAATGTTATGATAAGTAGCCATAGTTTCAATAACATCAAGCGTAAGATCTTGCGGATTTGATGTTGAAAAACGAATACGCATTTTAGGTTGTGCTTTGGCACATAGCTCTAGTAATTGAGCAAAATTAACGGCAGTTGCTTTTTGAATATCACTAGCTTTATTGAAATCTTTTTTCAATCCGCCGCCATACCATAAATAACTATCTACATTTTGACCAAGTAGAGTGATTTCTTTAAAACCACGGTTCCATAGGTCGTTTACTTCCTCAAGAATACTTTGTGGGTCACGACTTCGCTCTCTTCCTCTTGTAAATGGAACTACACAAAACGTACACATGTTATCGCAGCCACGCGTAATAGATACAAATGCAGTAACACCATTGGTATTTAATCTTACCGGAGAAATATCACCATAAGTTTCTTCTTTAGATAGGATAACATTTATAGCATCTCTACCTTCTTCAACTTCAGCTAAAAGGTTTGGTAAATCTTTGTAGGCATCTGGTCCAACAACCAAGTCTACAATTTTTTCTTCTTCAAGAAATTTGCTTTTTAAACGTTCGGCCATACAACCTAAAACACCAACTTTCATTTTTGGGTTGTGAGAACGTTTTACGGCATTATATTTTTCAAGACGTTTACGCACCGTTTGTTCGGCTTTATCGCGAATAGAGCAGGTGTTAACCAGAACTAAATCGGCATCTTCTAGGTTTTGCGTTGTATTAAAACCTTCATTCGCAAGGATTGAAGCAACAATTTCGCTGTCACTAAAATTCATAGAACATCCATAACTTTCTATAAAAAGTTTTCTTTTGTTACCTTCTTTTCCTTCAATGATTAGGTTTTCACCTTGTTTATTTTCGTCAATAATCTTTTCCATAAAATGTACTGAAAACAGTTAGTTGTCAATAAGTGTGCAAAGATACAATTTATTTGTGTTTAATGACAAAGTGACAGTTGATATTGTTTTTGAGTTTTAAAATAATATCTTCTATTTTTACGAAATCCAACCAAAACTAAAATATGTATGTTTTCAGAAATTCAATCAAAAATTAATAATGCTCCAAGTTTAGACTTTGGCGATATTTTTAATGAGTCTATTCAGTTGTTTAAGAAAAGCTGGTTATATGGCTTTTTGCTACAAATTTTTGTTATGATAATAACAAGTCCTTTCATTATTATCATGTATATGCCAATGTTTGTAGCAGCAATGGCGAGTGTTGAAAACGGAGAGACGTTTGATCCGGACTCTATGGATGCCTTTTTTGCTGGAATGTCTGTTTTATATATGATAGGCTTTTTTGTAGGTATATTAATTATTGCTGTTTTGTCCCTAGCATTAAATGCTGGATTGTATAAGGTGATTAAGAAATTAGATTACAATGAAGAAGTGAAAGTAGGTGATTTGTTTTACTTTTTTAAAGGAAACTATATAGGTAAACTTATTGTGATTATGCTAGTTACTATGGGTATTTCAATAGTGGCAGCAATTTTATGTTATTTACCGCTTATATACGCTATGGTTCCTTTGTCGTTTTTTATGGTGATATTTGCTTTCAATCCTGATTTAAGTGTTGGAGATATAGTGAAACTTAGTTTTATGTTAGGCAATAAAAAGTGGCTAATTACATTTGGGTTGCTTGTGGTAAGTTATATTGTACTTTTAATATTAACCATTGTTACTTGCGGGTTAGGTTCTTTGTTTTTATCTGCGTTTATGTATCATCCAATTTATCTTATTTACAAAAAGGTAGTTGGGTTTGGTGTAGAAACAGTAAATAATATTGAAGCATAAATTTAAAGTAAATATTAGTGATAAAGTCCCGTTTTTAGGGGCTTTATTTGTTTTGTGAAAATGGGTTGTTTTACGTTGAAAAATCCTTAAAGAAGCTCCCAAAAAATTAAAAATTAGGAAGAATTCTTTTTTTTCAACTACATTTGTACCCTTAAAAAATCAAAAATGGCAAAGAATTTAGTAATTGTTGAGTCACCTGCAAAGGCCAAAACCATAGAGAAATTCCTTGGAAAAGACTTTAAGGTAGAGTCTAGTTTTGGACATATTGCGGACTTGCCATCAAAAGAGTTGGGAGTTGATGTTGATGGAGATTTTAAACCTAAATACGAAGTATCAAAAGATAAAAAAGCTGTTGTTAAAAAACTAAAAGAATTAGCAGCAAAAGCTGAAATAGTTTGGCTAGCAAGTGATGAAGACCGTGAAGGAGAAGCTATCGCTTGGCATTTAGCAGAATCTTTAAAATTAGATAAAGCAAAAACCAAACGAATCGTATTTCATGAAATAACAAAAGCAGCTATTCAAAAAGCTATAGAAAATCCTAGAGGGATAGATTATGACTTGGTTGATGCTCAACAAGCACGCCGAATTTTAGATAGAATTGTAGGTTATGAATTATCTCCTGTATTATGGAGAAAGGTGAAAGGAGGATTATCAGCAGGACGTGTACAATCGGTTTCTGTTAGATTAATTGTTGAAAGAGAACGCGAAATTCAAGAATTTACACCTGAAGCATCTTACAGAATAGATGCTGAATTTTCTAATGAAGACGGACAAACATTTAAAGCAAAACTTCCAAAAAACTTTTCTACTAAAGAGGAAGCTTACAAGTTTTTAGAAGATAATGTGTCTGCTGATTTTAAAGTTGCTGATTTACAAAAAAAGCCAGCAAAAAAATCACCAGCAGCTCCATTTACAACCTCTACATTACAACAAGAAGCAGCAAGAAAATTAGGTTTTTCAGTAAGTAGAACCATGACAAATGCACAGCGTTTGTACGAAGCAGGTTTAATTACTTATATGAGAACAGATAGTGTGAACTTATCTGATGAGGCAAGAAAAGGAGCCGAAGCCGAAATTAAAAATGCTTACGGTGCTGATTACAGTAAACCTAGAAACTATAAAGGTAAAGCCAAAGGAGCGCAAGAAGCGCATGAGGCTATTAGACCTACAGATTTTTCTGCTCACGCAGTAAATGCTGATAGAGATCAAGCTAGATTGTATGAACTTATATGGAAACGTGCAATTGCTTCGCAGATGAGTGAAGCTCAATTAGAGCGTACCAATGTGAAAATTAGTGCGTCAACGCATAATGAAACGTTTACTGCAAACGGAGAAGTTATTACGTTTGAAGGGTTCTTAAAAGTGTATCTTGAAGGCACAGATGATGAAGATACTGAGCAAGATGGTATGCTGCCTGCAATGAAGGTAAACGAAACACTTCTTAATAGCTACATAACAGCAACCGAACGCTATACAAGACCTCCTGCAAGATTTACAGAAGCGTCTTTAGTAAAGAAATTAGAAGAACTAGGAATAGGACGTCCGTCTACATATGCGCCAACAATCTCTACGATTCAAAATAGAAATTATGTAGAAAAAGGTTCAGTTGAAGGACAGGAAAGGAACTATTCACAATTAACGTTGCAAGAAGGCGCTATCAAAGACAAGCAGCTTACTGAAAAAGTAGGTTCAGATAAAGGAAAGTTAGTACCTACAGATATAGGAATGATTGTAACTGATTTTTTAGTAAATCATTTCGAACAAATTTTAGATTATAATTTTACTGCAAAAGTAGAAGAGGATTTTGATGACATTGCAGAAGGTAAGGTAGATTGGTCTAAAATGATGAAAGACTTTTACAAGGATTTTCATCCGGTTGTAGAAGATGTACAAGAAAATGCCGATAGAGAATCTGGAGAACGTGTTTTAGGAACAGATCCAGCAACAGGTAAGCAAGTAAGTGTGCGTTTAGGGAAGTTTGGACCAATGGTGCAAATAGGAACAGTTGATGACGAAGAAAAGCCACAATTTGCAAGTTTAGCACCAGATCAGCAATTAAATACCATTACATATGAAGAAGCTATGGATTTATTTCAGCTTCCAAAAGATTTAGGTATTTATGAAGGTGAAGAAGTACAAGTTAATAATGGGCGTTTCGGACCTTATGTTAAGTTTGGTAAAGCATATGTTTCACTTCCTAAAGGAACAGATCCATTAAGTGTTGAGTTAGATGATGCTATTGTTTTAATAAAAGAAAAACAAAAAGCAGATGCGCCAATTTATCATTACCAAGATTTGCCAGTGCAAAAAGGTAAAGGTCGTTTTGGACCATACATAAAATGGAATAACATGTTTATTAATGTCAATAAAAAGTATGACTGGGATAACTTGTCAGAAGATGATATAGTGACATTGATAGAAGAAAAAATACAAAAAGAAAAGGATAAGCTGATTCATTCTTGGGAAGATGAAGGTATTCGTGTAGAAAAAGCTCGTTGGGGAAGACACAATGTAATAAAAGGAAAAACAAAAGTTGAGCTTCCAAAAACAGTTGATGTGTCAGATATGACTTTAGAAGAAGCTAAAGCTATCATTGAGAAAAATGCACCAAAGAAAAAAACAACCAAGAAAAAAGCAGCTTCAAAAAAGAAATAATTTATGAACTTTAACTTTCTCTCTCCTGTTTCTGATACGGTATTAGCTCATAATGAGTTATTATCGCAGCAAGCACTGGGAAAAAAAATAAAGGTTCATTCCAAGCAACAAGGTCTTCCTGATTTAGATAATGTAAAAATTGCAATAGTTGGTGTTCTAGAAAATAGAAACGACATTAACTATATAGGTGAAGATATTTATCTAGATGATATCAGAAAATCATTTTATTCATTGTTTCCTGGTAATTGGTCGCCTTCCATTGTAGATTTGGGAGATATAAACAAAGGAGAAACGGTAGAGGATACCTACTTTGCTCTCAAGACGACTATTACCATTCTAGTTCAAAAAAACATTATACCAATTATATTAGGAGGAAGTCAAGACCTAACATATGCTTGTTATAGAGCTTATGATACAATTGCGCCAATGGTAAATATTGTAAATGTAGACTCTAAATTTGATTTAGGAGATTCAGCAAAACCTATTAAAAATGATAGTTTTGTTGGTAAGATTATTTTAGATCAACCTTACAATTTATTCAACTATGCAACGTTAGGCTATCAAACCTACTTTAATGCCCAAGAAGAGATAGATCTCATGGATAAGTTGTATTTCGAATCTTATAGATTAGGGCAAGTATCAAACGATATTACTATAGCAGAGCCTGTTATGAGAGATGCAAATATTGTAACAGTAGATATAGGATCGGTAAAAGCATCAGAATTGAGTAGTCATACTAGTGCTTCGCCAAATGGTTTTGATGGAAAAGAGATTTGTGCAATTTCAAGATATGCAGGAATAAGTAATAAAGTTAGTTTATTTGGTGTTTATGAATTTAAACCATCTGAAAATAACGAAGTTACGTCAATGTTGATTGCTCAGATGATTTGGTATTTTGTTGAGGGAGTGAGTTTTAGGGTAAAAGATGATGATTTTTTAAATGATAATAATTATCAGAAATTTATTACCTTAGCTGACCACCAAGAGTTGATTTTTTATAAGAGCAAGAAAACACAGCGCTGGTGGATTGAAATTCCTTTTTTAGAAGAAGTAAATAATAAATTAAAAAGACATACGTTATTACCTTGCACACATCAAGATTATTTAGATGCATGCAACAATATAGTGCCAGAGCGTTGGTATAAAGCGTTTCAGAAGAATTGTTTATAATGAATAATTCATAATTTTAACGTCTTTCATCGATGAAATGCATAATTTTTACGATGAAACGTATTTTTTTTTGATAAAAAAGTTGCTTATTAAAAAATATATAAATATGTTTACGCTCTTAAATTTTTAAGTATATAAATATTAACCTCGAGTTTTCTATGGATATGAAAAAGTTTGTATTATTAACCGCAGTATTAGCTATACTAACAAGTTGTGGATCTGGCGATAGAGGTCAGTTAGTAGGAGTTAAAGGAAAAAAATGGCACCCAGAAAAACCCTATGGTATGGAATTAGTACCAGGTGGAGCATTTATTATGGGTAAGGCAGATGATGACCTAGCAGGAATTCATGATGCACCTTCTAAAACAGTTACCGTTAGATCTTTCTATATGGATGCTACTGAAATTACAAACAGCGAGTATGGTCAATTTGTAGAATGGGTAAGAGACTCTACAATAAGAACAAGACTAGCTATCCTTGCTGATGAAATAGGAGAAACTCCAGGAAATGGTGGTATTGGTGAGTTTGCATTTAAAGATGCAGATACAGCTAATATGACTGTTTATGAAAAATATATGTATGATAACTATAGCGGTTTAGGTCCTACAGGATATGAAGGAAGAAAATTAAATAACGATATCGATTTAATTATAGATACTGATGATTACCCAGATGAGTACTACGCAGAGGTTATGGATACAATGTACTTACCTATGGAAGAATCATATAATGGACAAAGAACTTGGGATGTTTCTAAATTCGTGTTCCATTACACACACATGGATATAGAAAAAGCAGCAAAAGCTTCAAATAAAGGAAAGAAGCGTTCAGAGTTTGTTATTCAAGAAGACGTAGCAATATATCCAGATACAACAGCTTGGATTCGTGATTTTGCATATTCTTATAATGAACCAATGCATAACGATTATTTCTGGCATGCAGCTTATGGAGATTATCCTGTAGTAGGTGTTTCTTGGAAACAGGCAAAAGCATTTTGCGAGTGGAGAACTTTATACCATAATGCATATAGAAAAGAAAAAGGAAAGCACTTTGTAAATAAATACCGTTTACCTTCTGAAGCAGAATGGGAATATGCAGCAAGAGGCGGACTACAAGCAGCAACATATCCTTGGGGTGGTTACTATACAAAAAATGACAGAGGTTGTTTTATGGCAAACTTCAAACCATTACGTGGAGATTATGCAGCAGATCAAGCATTATATACAGTAGAAGCAAAATCTTACGAACCTAATGACTTTAACCTATACAATATGGCAGGTAATGTTTCTGAATGGGTAAGCGCTTCTTACGATCCATCATCATACGAGTTTGTTTCAACAATAAACCCAAGTGTAAATGATGTTAATAACCAACGTAAAGTTGTTAGAGGTGGATCATGGAAAGATGTAGCATACTATTTACAAGTGAGTTCTAGAGATTACGAATACGCAGATTCAGCAAGAAGCTATATCGGATTCAGAACTGTTCAAGATTATATGGGAACTGATGTAACCCTAAACGCAAGAAACTAATCATCAAACAAACAAAAACTAAATAACTAAATTATTAATTAACTACCTAAGTATTAAAACTTAAAAAAAACAGAAATTATGGCAGCACAATCTTATGCATTCAAGAAATTTATGGCAATGGCTTACGGCCTAGGAGCATCAATTGTAATTATTGGAGCATTATTTAAGATAACACACTTTGAAATTGGACCATTAACAGGAAACGTAATGTTAACTATCGGATTAGTAACAGAAGCTTTCATTTTCGCAATATCTGCTTTTGAACCAGTAGATAACGAATTAGATTGGTCATTAGTATACCCTGAATTAGCTGGTGGAGAAGCAAAAACTAAAAAGAAAAAAGCTGAAGAGCCAAAAGATGCTGAAGGATTATTATCTAAAAAACTTGATAACTTATTAAAAGAAGCTAAAATTGATGGTGAATTAATGAGCTCTTTAGGAAACAGTATCAAAAACTTTGAAGGAGCAGCTAAAGGAATTGCGCCAACTGTTGATTCAATTGCAGCAACTAAAAAATATGGTGAAGAGCTTTCATTAGCAGCAGCACAAATGGAATCTTTAAACAGCCTATACAAAGTACAATTAGAAAGCGTTAATCGTCAAGCAGCAATCAACGAAGAGTCTGTAGAAAACGCAGCTAAATTAAAAGAGCAAATGCAATCTTTAGCATCTAACCTTTCATCATTAAATGGTGTTTACGGTGGTATGTTATCTGCTATGAACAAAAACTAATTAAGTTTAGTATATCAATTATTATTAATTAAAAACAAAACTAATTAGAAATGGCAGGAGGAAAATTATCTGCAAGGCAGAAAATGATTAACTTGATGTATTTAATATTCATTGCGATGTTAGCATTAAATATGTCAAAAGAGGTACTTTCAGCATTCGGACTAATGAACGAAAAACTGACTGAATCTAACGAAGCTGCAACGCAAAGAAACTCTGATTTCATGCAAGGTTTAGCTGAAAAAGTTTCAGAGCAACCAGCAAAGTACCAACCACTAAAGGCACAAGCTGATCAAATTGATGCATTAGCAACTGAATTTAATAGTTACCTAGAAGATTTAAAAGGAAAAATGACATCTACTGTTGATGATCCTCAAGATTATGAGATCATGGACAAAGGAGATTACCTAGATAATAACTTTTTTAAAGGTGATAAATTAGAGCCAGCTGGTGAAGAATTTTTAGCACAAATAGCAAAGTTTAGAGATGGTGTATCTGCAATTTTAGCTTCTAACCCTGATTTAGCTTCTATGGCTGATGATGTTAAGAAGAAATTTAATACAGATCCTGTAACAAACAGAGATGGTATCACTGTAGATTGGTTAGATTACCACTACAAAGGTTTCCCACTTGTAGCGTCATTAACTAAAATGACACAATTACAAGCTGATGTTAAAACTACAGAGTCTGAAGTTTTATCTTCTATGTTAGCAGGAAAGCTTAAAGTAGAAGCTTCTTTAACTAACTTTGATGCTATTGTTGTACCAGACAAAACAGCTTTCTTTTCAGGAGAAAACTTTACAGGTCGTATTATTTTAGGTAAAAACGATAAAACATTAAAAGCTGACAAAGTAATCATTAATGGTCAAGAACTATCTGCAGAGTCTATGCAAGCTGGTCAAACATTATTAGATTTCCCAGCAGGTGCTGTAGGAGAAAGAGAAATTGAAGGAGAATTCCAATTTAAAGAAGGAGATTCTATCATTTCTATTCCAGTAAAAAGTACTTACGCTGTTGTACCAAAACCAAATTCAGCAACAATTTCAGCTGACAAAATGAATGTAGTTTACCGTGGTGTATCTAACCCAATGACTATATCATTTGCTGGAGTTTCAGATAACAATGTATCTGCAAGTGCTCCTGGTTTAAGTAAAGGTTCAGGAACAGGAAAATACATCATGAAGCCAGGTACTGGTAGAGAAGTTGTAATTAACGTTTCAGGAACATTACCAGATGGTACTAAAGTTAGTGATAGAGCAACATTCAGAATTAAAGATATTCCAAAACCAACAGGTACAATAAGCCGTCAATCTGGTATTGTAAAATTACCACGTAACAGTGTTGAGATTGCTACTGTAGGTGCTTTATTAGAAGATTTTGATTTTGAATTACCTATCCAAGTAACACAGTTTAAATTTAAAGTTCCTGGTCAACCAACAGTAACTGTAAATGGAACTAAATTAAACTCTCAAGCTAAAAACGCTTTACGTAAAGCTAGAAGAGGAGATCAAGTAGCAATATTTGATATTAAAGCACAGATTAGAGGAAATTCTTCATACAAGTTAAAAGGAGTTTCTGCAGTAATTGTTGAAATTACAAACTAATAGAGGTTTTAATAAAGTATTAAGCCCTAATTAATAAAAATGAAACAGATGAATTTTAAAAGTTTTTTATTAACCGTTTTAAGCATATCTTTTGCAACATCTTCATTTGCACAAGCAAATCTTTTAAGCGCTAAATCTCCAGAAGAGATAGGTGTTAGAACAGAAGCTCAAAAAGCAGTTGACAATGATAAACCGTTAGAATATGGGTATGTAGATGATAGAGATATCATGTTTGGAAAAATGACTTGGGAAAAAGTTGTTTTAGATGAGCGTGTTAATTTTCCGTTATACTATCCTATAGATACTAACAATATTGGTTCTGATAGAAGATCTTTATTTGATGTTCTTTGGAAAAGTATCAAAAAAGGAGACATAGAAAACATTTATGATGATTCTTACTTTACTGCAAAGCGTACTATGAAAGATTTACAGTCTGCTATGCATAAAGTTGATACACTTGATGTAGGTTATGAGCAATATAATGCTGATGGTTATATTGACCCAGAATATATTATTCCTACTGACATTACATCATACCATATTAGTGCTTATTTAATCAAAAAGTATTGGTATTTTGACAAACGTCAAGGTGAGTTAAAGTTTAGAATTATTGGTTTAGCTCCTGCTGCACCAGATGTAAACTTTTTAGACTCTGATGACGAAGCTAACAAAGAACCAATTCCTTTATTCTGGATATTCTACCCAGATGCAAGAGAGGTATTACATGAAGCTAAAGCGTTTAATAATGAAAATAGCGCAGTGCCTTACTCGTTTGATCATATCTTAAATGCAGGTCGTTTTAATGGATATATCTATAAAGAAGAAAACGTATACGGAGACCGTAAAGTGACTGAATATGTATCTGAAAATGCATTAATGCAATTATTAGAATCTAATAGAATCAAAGAAAAGATTAGAAACTTTGAATTAGATATGTGGTCTTATTAAGAACCACATACTATAAATAATAAAAAAACGCTCACTATTTAGTGAGCGTTTTTTGTTACAACTTGATTATTTTTGTGGCTATGAATTTAGATTATATAGTTGTAGGTTGTGGTTTATCAGGTATCGCATTTTGTGAGCAATTAAAAGCTGCAAATAAACAGTTTGTAGTATTTGATAATCAGTCGCAACAATCTTCTCTTGTGGCTGCTGGTATGTATAACCCAGTAATTTTAAAACGGTTTTCCGAAGTCTGGAAAGCGCAAGAACAACTAAATCTAGCCTTGCCTTTTTATAAAAGAATAGAAGATAAACTAAATGTCACTATCAATTATTCATTTCCTATATATAGAAAATTTGCATCTATTGAGGAACAAAATATGTGGTTTGAAGCTTCAGATAAACCTAAATTAGAACCATTTTTGTCACCCAAAATAGTCTCAAATCATAATGCAAATATAAATGCGCCTTTTGGGTTTGGTCAAGTACTTTCATCTGGTCGCATTGATACCAATGTATTAATTGCATCTTATAGAGCATATTTGAAGCAGAATAATCAGCTTATTGAGAAGCCATTTCAGTATGACAAATTACATATTCAAGAAAAGTTAGCAACTTATGACACTATTTCTGCAAAGCATATTGTTTTTTGTGAAGGCTTTGGGCTAAAACAAAATCCTTTTTTTAATGATTTACCTTTAAATGGTACCAAAGGAGAAGTAATTACTATAAAAGCACCAAAACTGGCTTGTGATGTTGCTTTAAAATCATCAGTATTTGTTATACCTGAAAGTGACGATTTGTACACCGTTGGTGCTACTTATAATTGGGAAGATAAAACCAACCTTACTACAGAAGATGCAAAACAAGAATTGGTTTTAAAATTAAAAACTTTGATAACTTGTGATTTTGAAGTTGTTAATCAAGTAGCTGGAATACGCCCAACAGTAAAAGACAGACGCCCATTAGTAGGAAGACATCCTAAACATAAAAACATTTATGTATGTAATGGTTTAGGAACTCGTGGTGTAATGATTGCTCCCTACATTTCAGAAAAACTATTCAATTTTATAGAAAATAATCAAGCATTAGATGCCGAAATTTCAATTGATAGATTCTTTATTTAACCAAAGACTTATCATAATGAAGAAACATATTTATCCAAATGTTTCTTGACAATCGCATTATAATAGGGCCAAAAACAACGAGTGTTATTATTATAGCAATAAAGGAAGTAACCAAACTTGTTCCTAAAAACAAATAGCTTATTACAAAAGCAGCAACCGCAAAGGCGATACCAACAGCATAACTTACATACATAGAACCATAAAAGAAAGATGGTTCTATTCTGTATTTGGTATGACAGTGAGAGCAAGATTCGTGAATCTTTAAAACTTCAGATAATACATATGGGTTTTTGTGCTCATACATAGATTCTTGGTGGCATTTAGGACATGCACCTGTAAAAATGCTATAAAGTTTAGTTCCTTTTTTTATCATGATTAAAACAATTACTTTTGCGACTTGTATTTATATACAAAAATACAACTTTATAAAAACAACTACTGTAACAAAAGTAACATAATGCTAAACATTCATAATCTTTCTATTTCTTTTCAAGGAGAATATCTTTTTGAAGACATTACCTTCAAATTAAGTCCTGGCGATCGTGTGGGACTTATAGGGAAAAATGGTGCGGGAAAGTCTACAATGCTTAAAATTCTTTCAAAAGAAATGCAACCTGATTCAGGACAAATAGCAGCGGATAAGAATTTGAGCATTGGTTTTTTAAAACAGGATATCGATTTTGAATTTGGCAAAACCGTTTTAGAGGAATCCTATGAAGCATTTGAAGAAATAAAGGCATTAGAAGCTCAAATGGAGCATATCAACCAGCAACTGGTTGAACGTACCGATTATGAAAGTGAAGGTTATAATCAGTTAATGATAGACTTAAGCGATGTACAACACCAATATGAAATTTTAGGCGGTTACAATTATCAAGGAGAAACTGAAAAAATATTACAAGGATTAGGTTTTAAACGTAGCGATTTTGAAAAGCTTACAGATACATTTTCTGGTGGTTGGAGAATGCGTATAGAATTAGCTAAACTACTATTACAAAATAATGACGTACTGTTACTTGATGAGCCTACAAACCATTTAGATATTGAATCTATCATTTGGTTAGAGGGCTTTTTAAAAAATTACAACGGAGCTGTGGTAATAGTATCACATGATAAAATGTTTCTTGACAACGTTACAAACCGTACCATAGAAATATCATTAGGTCGTATTTATGATTATAATAAGCCTTATTCAAAGTTTTTAGTACTACGTAAAGAAATAAAAGAACAACAATTAGCTACACAAAAAAATCAACAAAAACAGATAGAGCAAACCGAAAAACTTATTGAAAAGTTTAGGGCAAAAGCTTCAAAAGCCTCAATGGCGCAATCCTTAATAAAAAAGTTAGACCGTATAGAGCGTATTGAAGTTGATGAAGATGATAACAGCGTTATGACGCTTAATTTTCCTGTTTCTATAACACCAGGAAAAGTTGTTGTTGAAGCATTAGATATATCTAAAAGTTATGATGATATCAATGTATTACAGCATATAGATTTAACAATAGCACGCGATACAAAAACCGCTTTTGTTGGACAAAATGGGCAAGGGAAATCTACATTAGCTAAAATTATAGTAGGAGAAATAAAGCATCAAGGCGAACTAAATCTAGGACATAATGTACAGATAGGATATTTTGCTCAAAACCAAGCCGAGTATTTAGACGGAAACAAAACCGTATTAGATACAATGATAGATGCAGCCAATGAAACTAACCGTAGTAAAGTTCGCGATATTTTAGGGGCTTTCTTATTTAGAGGAGATGAAGTAGATAAATACGTGAGAGTTTTATCAGGAGGAGAACGAAACCGATTGGCTTTAGCAAAGCTAATGTTACAACCTTTTAACGTTTTGGTTATGGATGAACCCACAAACCATTTAGATATAAAATCTAAAAACGTACTAAAGGATGCACTTAAAAAGTTTGAAGGAACATTAATTCTTGTATCTCACGACCGTGATTTTCTTCAGGATCTTACAGATACAGTATATGAGTTTAAAGACCATAAAATAAAAGAATATTTAGGGAATATAGACTTTTACCTCCAGCAAAGAAACGTTGAAAATCTGCGCGAAGTAGAAAAACGCAATGTTGTAAAAGAAACGCCAAAAGAAAGTAAAAAGCAATCATATGACGATCAAAAAAAGCTAAAATCATTACAAAACAAGTTAAGTAATGTAGAAGCAAAAATAAGTCAGTTAGAGAAGGAAATAAAAACCATTGATGCTGAATTAGCAGCAAATTATGATGAGTTAGCTGCCAAGCCCAACTTTTTTGATAACTATCAATCAAAAAAAGATCGTTTAGAGAATTTAATGACAGAATGGGAAACGGTTCATGAAAAAATTGAAGCTTTCTCTTAAAGAAAAAGAAAGCCTGAAGTGTATTTCATCGAATAAATTTGTTTTTTATCTATTAAGGTTTTAATATTGTTGTAAATTATTCCAAATCAGAACGATATGAAAGCTTTAAAAACCATTGTGTTATGCTTTTTTATAACAACAATAACCTTTGCAAACGTTTCTCAAAGTGAGAAAGAAGCTTTATTGGCTTTATACAACGCGACGCAAGGTGAAAATTGGACAAATACTTGGGATTTAGATAAGCCTATTGATTCTTGGTATGGCGTTACGTTAAAGAATAACAAGGTTGTAAGTCTTGATTTAGAATTCAATAACCTACAAGGTAACTTACCTCAAGAGATAGGAGATTTAACCCATATCAAAGAAATACGTCTTGGATTTAATAAACTTACAGGAACATTACCACAGAGTATTACAAATCTTAATAATTTATCAGTTTTAGAGCTGTATATGAATAGGTTAGAAGGTGAGCTTCCACAAGATATAGGAAACCTAACAAACCTAACCATTCTAAAATTATTCAGTAACAGTTTTACTGGAGAGATACCAACTTCAATTACACATTTAGAAAACCTTAAAGAATTATTGTTAGGAAGTAATTTTTTAACAGGAGAAATACCAGCAAGCATTGAGAATTTAAAGAATTTAGAAAAATTAAGTTTAATAGATAATAAACTAGAAGGGTACATACCTGTTGAAATATCAGCGTTGAAAAACCTTGAAGAGTTGGTTTTATCAAGCAACAATTTAATAGGAAGTTTACCATATCAAATTACAGATTTAGAAAGTTTGAATGTCATAATGGTTAGCGACAATAATTTAGATACAGAGTATGTTACGGTAACTGATAAAAGTAATCAGCCAACAATTATGGGATTACCAATAGAAGAAGGTGTTGCAACAGACTTTGATGATGATTAGTAAGTAGTATATTTTATAAAATAAATAAAAAAGATGTGTTATAGCACATCTTTTTTTATGCTCTATATTTACTTTAAAAAGGTTGTGAATAAGGAGTATAACAGCAGAATGATAATTTTTTTTCATTTTATGCTTGGTAATCTTAAAAACCGTTGTATATTTGCAGTCCAATATCGCGGGATAGAGCAGTAGGTAGCTCGTCGGGCTCATAACCCGAAGGTCACTGGTTCGAGTCCAGTTCCCGCTACTAATGACAAAGTCACGTATAATAACGGTTTGGTGTTGCCAAACCGTTTTTTTATGCTTAATTTTAACCTCCTAATTGAAAAAGAATACAAAAGTGCATACGAAAGTGCATACGATTTGTCATTGAAAAAAGAATATTCTACACCCAAAATCTACACTGCAAATAACGACTTATCGAAACGTTGGTATGTGTATTTTTCTTACCGAAATCCTGATACGGGAAAACTAAAGCGTCAAACACCAATTTATGGTGAAGCCAATAAATATAAAACCAAGGAAGAGCGATTGGCCGTTTTAACGATTTTAAGACAAACCTTAAATAAATTATTACGCCAAGGTTACAGTCCGTATAAAAACAATGATAGTGTATATCAGAAGCAACAGGAAATTCTAGAGAAGGAAGAAGCTATAGTTGAAACTCAAAAAACACAAAAAGTTAAGCTTGAGAAAGAGGTTGCTGTAACTGTTAAGAGAAAACCTAGAAAGTCAACCAAGAAAGAATTAGGAGCAACATTAAAAGAGGCTTTTGATTTTGATATGGTGCTTAAGGAAAAAACACTTCAAGCAAGTAGCTTACGCTCTTACAGTAGCCATATTAGAATTTTCAAAAAATGGCTTCAAGAGAACAAGAAACAAATTAAATACATAAAAGACGTTGATAAATCTATAGTGTCCGAGTTTTTGCTTCAAATTATGACAAAAACTTCTGCTAGAAACAGAAACAATTATAGAGCAAGTTTAAGTAGCTTCTTTTCTACTTTAGAAGACCACGAACTTGTAGCAGAAAATTTTGTAAAGAAAATTAAAAATCATAAAACGACAACGACAAGGAATAAGACTTATACAAAAGTACAGCAAAAAGAAATTTTCGATTATCTAGAGAAAGAGGATCCTACTTTATTACTCTTTATTCAGTTTGTGTCTTTTAATTTCTTAAGGCCTATAGAAGTTTGTAGACTTAAAGTAGGAGATATTAATACAGAAAATCGCACTTTAAGTTTTAAAGCAAAAAACAGTCCTTTAAAAACGAAGATTATTCCAGAAGTGTTATGGAAAGAGTTACCTGATTTATCAAAGTTTAAACATGATGATTTCCTTTTTACCTACAAAGGTATTGGCGGAGCTTGGGAAGGCACAGCAGATTACAAAAGAAATTATTTTTCTAGTCGCTTTAAAAAAGTTGTTAAAGATAAATTTGGATTAGGTGTTGATTATGGTATGTATAGTTTTAGGCATACTTTTATAACTAAATTGTATCGAGCTTTGGTTGAAGACTCATCGCCGCATGCAGCAAAGAGTAAGCTTATGCAAATTACAGGACACTCTTCTATGACAGCTTTAGAACAATATTTAAGAGACATTGATGCCGAGTTACCAGAAGACTATTCAAAATTTATTAAATAGGAATGACAGATAGTTTAAAAGAAGTATCCAAATTAACTTTTGCCAATTTAATAAAGGCTAGTGTGTTTTATTTACCAGAATCGGTTTTTGATTTATTAAAGATTACAAAAACCGAATCAGTACTTAAAGATATTAATACCATTTTTTTATTTGATAAAAATGGAAAACTGATAAGAAATTACACAGAGTCTTTTGGGCAGTTTGTATTACCAAAAAAATCTTATTTAGAAGAGAATATATTTCTGCTATTTGAGTTTAAGGAGCAAAGTAGTAAAGGAGGTTTTGAATATGTGATAGAAAAATATAACGAGCTTGTTTTATCTCTACTTTACATGAGTGAGTTGTTCTGTAATGAAATTGAAAAGGATATAGCAGATTTAACAGATGATCAAAAAACAGCCTTTACATTGCAACATAATTTTTATATACAACACAAAGAAATATTCGAAGCTAAATTTAAAATACCTCCAAGAGTTTACAATTTTAATAAACAAACAACACAGACTGTTTTAAAAAAGATAAAACCGCTTGCAGTAAATTTAGATACACAAGAAGTAGAAAGTAGAAAACCTGATAAAAAACTTGAAAAGAAAAATCAATTAGAAAAACTTAAAAACGATACGAGAACAAATGCTGAAAGTTTTCTATTAAAAACTGTTTTTAAAGTTAATATTGATTAAAAATTATAATTTAACGTAAATAGAACGTTTAATTTACGCATAATGAAAGATTCAAAATATTACACCTGTGATTATTGTTATGAAGAATTTTTACCTTCAAGACGTCGTGTGCAAAAGTTTTGTTGCAATAGTTGCCGTTCAAAAGCATATAGAGAAAGAAAGGAAGCTGATGTTGTAGTCAAACCAACTCCTGCATTACCAAAAAACTTTCTTCAAAATAATAAAAATAAAAACTCATTAGAGAACACAAAAAGTAAAGTAGAACAAATGAGTTTTCAAGGTGTAGGAAATGCAGCTTTAGGAACATTAGCAGCCGATGGTCTAAAATCTCTACTTACAAAAAATGAAAATAAACCCTTGACCAAAGGAGATATTAAAAAGCTAGTTTCTGAAATAAACGGCCGTTTTCACGAAATCAAAAATATGGCTCCAAATAATATGGGACAAAAACCTTTTTATGATATAGAAAGAAAAGAGGTGGTTTACAGGTGGACTAAATAAAAAAGGTACTCGCTTTTATTTTAGAAAACATTTGTTAAGCATTCATTCTAAAGTTTTCTAATAGCTCTATTTATATAATTTAAATTTTTAATTAAAGTATGTGCATAGCCGCCATTACCTTTAGGAGATAAGTTTTTAGATTTTTTATAAAACACAATCGCATTTTGTTTAAAATCAAAAATTATAGTTTCAAGTTGTACTTTACTAATAGGCGTTGTTTCAGGAGAAGTGCTACTTCTAGTTTCAACTAAAAAAAACATTCCGTAACGGTTACCTGTAGTTGTGCTAATTTCCTTTAAACTATGTGGTAAATCAGTGTCTGTGTAGTTCTTGTTTTTAGATTTGAATAACGTAACTAATTCGTTTTTATCAGTAGCTGTTAGATTAGCTTTGTATTTTTCTTTTACGTTATACTGCGGTTTTTTTCTATTTATCACTGAATCTATAGCAATCACAGAAATTTCTTCAAATCGCTCATATAGTTTGTTTGGTTTATTAGGGCTTTTATGAACAAATATAGGTTCGTAGTATGAGAAGTTGCCTATGTTTTCTTGCTCATTAGATTTTTCTGTTTGAGCATTTGCTGAAAATGATAATGCTAAACTTAATACTGTAATAAAAAAATAGGCTTTCATGTTTTTAAGTTTTTGTTTGTTTAAAGGTATACTTAACAAGTATATATCTTTTAAAGATGATATGGCGTAAAACTATTAAATAATTTTTTAAGCATACTATATAGAGATTTTCTAAATATATTCTATATTTATGCTTCTCCCTTAAAAGTACCAATAGCATTAATTGGCTAATATAAAATTTAGCTTTATTTTTTTATTAATCTTTTGTTTTATATCTAGAAATGAAAATTGTAATGCGAGAATATCCAAAAGTAATTTTGGTATTATGTCTATTAATCTCTTTTTCAGGTATGTATTCTCAAGTCTCTGATGTAACAGAAGCAATTGAAGAATCTTATGAGAACTATCAAGATGCTTTTAATAAATTAAAGAATGCAAGGTCATATATCTCTGATGCCTTTAATGCTGAATCTATTTCAGGTGTTCAATCATATGCTAATTACGCAGAAAGTGAAGTTTCTTCCGCTAAACGTTATTTAGGTTATGCTGAAGATGAAGCTGATGATGCAGAAACTGAAGCAGGGTATCTTAATTGTTATGATGCTAAAAATGCAGCTGAAGACGCTGAAGATTATTTTTACGATGCAAAAAGAAATCTATCTAATGCAGAAAGTAGTTTGTCTAGTGCGAGTTATACATCCGATGCCGACTATTTAAGTGATTATCTTAACGAAGCTAATAATTATATTAATCAGGCATTAAATAATATGGGGTATGCTGTTGATGAATTAAATAATACTTTGAAGTATATACGTAGTTGTGGAGTACCTACAAGTAATTCATATAGTGGTACATCGCAAACAACGTCTTGCGAAGATTTATTAAGTTATATCCAAGACAATGGATACCGTAAAAGTAAGCTTTCTAGTTACACATTAGATTCTAGCTGGCTTTATGAAGTGACAGCTTACACCTATGATTATGACATTTATGTGGTAGCAAAAATTAAAAAAAGCGAATATAGCTACCAAACCAATACTTATATATTTTGCGGGGTTCCTTCAACAAATTGGTCTAATTTTAAAAATGGAGGTTATGGAGATCCTAATTCTTACGGGAAACGTTTCCACAAATATATTTTTGATTATAAATGTGAATGTTATTAGCCTAAAATTATAAATAACCTTATTTTAGATGCTTTTGAAATAAAGTATTAAGACTGAAAATATATAATGACCCAACAAAACATAAAACAACTAGAAACCGAACTTTGGGATGCAGCAGACGACTTAAGAGCCAATTCTAAATTGACCGCTGCCGAATATAAAGACCCATTATTAGGTCTAGTACTACTGCGTTTTGCACAAAACCGTTATGAAGATGCCAAAATTGAAGTGCAAAACAACCTTCCCATAAATCCGCGTACAGGAGAAAAACGAGAAGCCAATAAAGAAGATTACACAGCAGCTGGTGCTATTATGTTGCCAGAAAAAGCCAAATACGATTATTTAGCCTACTTACCAGAAAGCGAAGATATAGCACAAGCCATTAATAATGCTATGAAACTTATTGAAGCTGAATACCCAGATCTAGAAGGTATTTTGCCAAAAAGCTACCAAGAGTTTGATGACAAACTACTGCGCGATTTAGTACGTGTGTTTAATAAAGACGCCGTAAAAAATGCTAAAGGCGATGTGTTTGGTCGTATTTACGAGTTTTTCTTAATGAAATTCTCTATGCAAGGTGCAGGTGCGCAAGAAGGTGGCGAATTTTTTACACCACCATCGTTGGTAAACCTTATTGTCAACTTTATACAACCTAATCACGGTATTGTACACGATCCTGCTTGTGGTTCTGGTGGTATGTTTGTGCAAACCGCACATTTTATAAAAGACCACAACAACAAAAGCGTTAACGAAGCCATTACTGTGTATGGTACAGAGCTAAAAAGTAACAACACACGTTTAGCAAAAATGAACCTCGCCATTCACGGTATAGAAGGCAAGATTATAGAAAGCAATAGCTTTTATAGCAATCCGCATAACCTAACAGGAAAATGCGATTTCGTCATGGCAAATCCACCATTTAATGTCGATAAAATTGATGCGAAGAATAAATTTCTAGCAGATGACGAGCGTTTACCTTTTGGGCCACCACTAACAGGAAAAGGCACCATTAGCAATGGTAATTATTTATGGATGCAATATTTCCATAGTTATTTAAACGAAACTGGTAGAGCAGGTTTTGTAATGGCAAGTAGTGCGACCGATGCTGGTAATGCCGAGAAACGCATACGCCAACAGTTAATTGAAACAGGCGATGTAGAATGTATTGTAGCCATAAGCAACAACTTTTTTTACACGCGTAGCTTACCATGTCACGTCTGGTTTTTTAATAAAGGAAAGAAAGCTGAAAACAAAGACAAGGTGCTTATGATAGATGCCCGCAACACCTTTAGAAAAGTAAGCACAACAATTAACGATTTTAGTGACGACCAACTAGAGGGTTTAACCGCTATTATGAACGCTTTTAGAACCAATAATCTTGAAGCTGTCAGTTCGAGCGCAGTCGAGAACGCTTGGTTAGCAGAACACTTCCCAAAAGGCAAATACCAAGACGTAGAAGGCCTATGCAAAATAGCCACATTAGACGAGATTAAAGAGCAAGACTACAGCCTTACACCAGGACGCTACGTAGGAGTAAAGATTGATATTGATATGGATTTTGACTATAAAGGCAGAATGCGCGACATACATACCGAACTAGCAAAACTAAACACCGAAGCCAATACCCTAATGCAACAAATACAAAGTGTCAAGCTATGAGGGAAGGATGGAGTGAAGTAAGATTAATTGAAGTTACTTCAAAAATAGGTAGTGGAGTTACACCAAGAGGAGGTTCAAGTGTATACGTAGAGAAAGGAATACCTATTTTCAGAAGTCAAAATATTTATAATGGAGAATTTTCAACAAGTGGATTAGCCTATATAAATGATACAATTGCTTCTAAAATGAAAAATGTTGAAGTTGTTGAGGATGATGTATTATTGAATATTACTGGTGATTCTGTCGCTAGATGTTGTATACCACCACGAGAATTTATACCTGGAAGAGTAAATCAACATGTTTCAATAATTAGACCAAGAAAAGAAAAGTTAAACCCGAGATATTTGATGTATTCATTAATCTCACCGCGAATGCAAGCGACCTTGTTAGCTTTTGCTTCTGGTGCAGGCGCTACAAGAAATGCGTTAACAAAAAGTGTCTTGGAAAATACCAAAATCAACCTACCACCACTAAAAACCCAACGCAAAATAGCATCCATTTTATCCGCCTATGATGATTTAATAGAAAACAACCTAAAGCGCATTAAACTATTAGAAGAACAAGCACAACTCACCTATGAAGAGTGGTTTGTACGCTTTAAATTTCCTGGTCATGAAACCACAAAGTTTGATGAAGACACTGGATTGCCTGAGGGTTGGGAAAAGGTGAAGGCTTCTGATTTATTTGATATTCAAGGAGGAACACAACCACCAAAAAGCAGTTGGTTAGATGTTCAAAAAGATGGTTATGTTAGAATGGTTCAAATTCGTGATTATTACACAGATTCCCACATAGCTTATGTTAGAAATAATTCTAAACTACGTAGATGTTCAAAGGAAGATATTATGATAGCTAGATATGGTGCTTCTGTAGGGAGAATTTGTTATGGTATTGAAGGAGTTTATAATGTTGCTTTGGTTAAGGTTGTGCCTTATAAAAAATCCCATAGAGAATTTTTACGATGGTATTTGAAATCTGATTTTTTTCAATCAAACTTGCTTAATAAAACCCAAAGAACAGCACAAGACGGTTTTAATAAGGGGACATTTAAATCCTTAAAACTAAACAAACCAAATAAAGTTATTATTGAAAAATTTAACTTATATGCTATTCCTCTATTTAATTTTATTGAAAAACTTAAAAATCAAAACCAACACTTAAAAGAAGCGCGAGATATCTTGTTACCACGCTTAATGAGTGGGATGATAAATGTGGAGAGTTTGGAGGTTGGTAGTACTAATTATGAAGTGGTAGAGCAGTTGGGTAAGGTGGCGGAAGCTAGGTCAGTTTATGAAAAAGACAAAGTTGAAATTGACAGTTTGTTCAAAACCTTAAACTATGATTATGAAATAGCAGTAGTTGTTTTGCTCACAAGACAAATATTGAACAGGAATTATGGAAAAAAATACATCCATAAAATGTTTAGTAATATAAAGTTTTTGGAAGCATTACCTGTTTTTAAAGATTTGGAGTTTCAAGAAAATCATTGGGGAATGTATTGTCCAGTTCTTGAAAAAACCATAGGCAACCAAAAGTATATACAATTTGATAATATTGATGATGAAAGAAGTGTGATTAACTTTAATTATAAATTTATTAAGGAGGTAACAAACTGGATGAATGAAGATGATTATGCTAGAGATTTTGTATCACAGGTTAAAAATATGCTGTCTATTTATCAAAAATCATTGATTGATAAAGGTATGGATCGTATAGAGTTGCTTAATACGGTTTTAGAATGTATGAATGTCTTAGAAACAAATAATTTTGATGCCATTTGGCATAAAATGGAAAACTGGAAAATGCAAGAAGAGGGTTATAAAACTAAAGCAGAAAAATTCAAGCCAAGAGAAACAGAACTAATGATTGATTTAATTAAGGAGTTAAAATAAAAATAGGTCAAGAGCCACGATTATTTGGAAGATGGTTTAATAGAGTAAGCTATCCAAAATATTTTGAAGGAGTTGGGTAAAGTGGCGGAAAATAACCAAATATATAGTAAAGAATAGGGTATGGATCAAAGAGAATTAGCCAAG
Source organism: Corallibacter sp. (assembly GCF_048381695.1). Lineage (NCBI taxonomy): Bacteria > Pseudomonadati > Bacteroidota > Flavobacteriia > Flavobacteriales > Flavobacteriaceae > Corallibacter > Corallibacter sp. The sequence continues at coordinate 780,724 of NZ_JBLXHI010000001.1, forward strand.
GGACTATTAGATTTTCTAAAAAGTCTAAAAGCAAATACAAATATTGAAGACTGGGATTATCTAGGAGAAACAAATGATGCTTTTGGAACACCAGGTGGATCTTGGGAGGGACAAAAAGGTTTTAGGTTTAAAAGCTTAAATGACAAAAAGGAGTTTATTTTAAGAAGTTTGCCCAGCTCTAAAAGTTTCATTGTTCTTGAAAGTTATCAAATACCAGGTCAGTTATATAATATGAATTTAACTAATATTAGTGTTTATAAAAATACTAATAATAAAGGTCAACTTTTAGAATCTTATAATTTGACAGCTGGTTTAGGTAGAGTAAAGAAAGATGTTGTTGAATCTACTTTTAATGAGTTTAGCTATACTAGTAATTTAATTTTTGAAATAGATAGTTTAAGCCCTAATTGGCAAGGATTAACAACAGCTATTTTAAATTGGGGGCCAATACGTGAAAAAGTTAAAAACAAGATTAAGGAGGAGAAAAAAAATGTTAAAAAAGACATTTTAATTTCTGAAAAAAATCCTAATGAATCAAAACCTTTTGTAATGTATAACAATAGTCCGTTAAATCAAATACTTTTTGGACCTCCAGGAACAGGGAAAACGTATCACACGATAAACAAAGCACTTTCTATTATTGAAGATGTAATTGAGGAAGAGTTAAAAAAAGAAACACGATCCAATCTAACTGATAGGTTTGATGACCTATTAATTAACGATTGGGAAAATCCATCTGGACAAATAGCTTTTGTCACGTTTCATCAAAGCATGACTTATGAAGATTTTATAGAAGGTATAAAACCAGTAGTAACTTCAAAGAAAAAAGTAATCTATGATACGCTTCCAGGAATATTTAAAAACATGTGTACCATAGCCAAAGAAAATTGGTTAGGTGCTAATTCAGATAGTCAAGATGAATTGTCGTTTGAAGATGCCTTTAATAATTTAAAAGACGATTGGGAAGAAAATCAGGCTATGAAATTCCCAATGAAAACTAAAGGTAAAGATTATACTATTATTGGTTTTACTAAATCTTCAATACAATTTAAAAAGGCAAGTGGAAGTATAGATCATACGTTGAGTATTGCTACTTTAAGAGATTATTTTTATGGAAGGAGAAAAGTTAGAACTTCTGGTATAGGTATTTATTATCCAGGCATTTTGGATAAGTTAAAGTCTTATAAGCCCACAGTAAAGGAAGATAAAGAAGAAAAAAAATATGTGTTAATTATAGATGAAATTAACCGTGGGAATGTGTCTGAAATTTTTGGAGAGTTAATAACGTTAATTGAAGAAGACAAACGACTAGGTAACGACGAATCTATTGAGGTCATACTGCCATATAGTAAGGAGTCGTTTGGTGTACCGCCAAATCTTTACATTATTGGAACTATGAATACAGCAGATAGAAGTGTAGAAGCTCTAGATACAGCTTTAAGAAGACGTTTTACGTTTGAAGAAATACCACCAGACTATTCTTTAAAAGAACTCGATTATTCTGCGTTTAATTATAAGACTTCCCAAATTTTAAAGACTATAAATAGTCGTATAGAAAAGCTGCTTGATAAAGATCATGCTATTGGACATTCATTTTTTATTATTGAAGAAGAAAAAGATAAGGAACAGAAAATAATAAAAACATTTTATAAAAATATCATTCCATTATTACAAGAATATTTTTTTGGAGATTTTGGAAAAATAGGTTTAGTACTCGGGAAAGGATTCGTTAACAAAAAGGATTGGGATAAAATCGCTGATGCTTTTGCAGATTTTGACCATGAAAGTAGAGGTGATTTTGAGGAAAGAGATATTTATGAAATTATAGATTATAGAAATAGTAATCACAATTATAAAATTAACAATGTTGATATGTCTTTTGATAAAGCCATTCAGCTTTTAATGAAGGATTCTATTGCATAAAGCAAATAAACATATCGTTGTTTTTGAACATGAAATTCTTCGTTTTGATATAGGCGAAAAACGAATTTCTGAAGACCAATTTAAAGCGTTACAGCAATATTATGGTTCAGGGGTTCCTTTTTTTAAATTAATCTATAATGGCGTACAGTTTAATGAACATGTTGGTGTAATTCAAGTAGGTAAAACGCTTATTGAAGTCTTGCCCAAAGCAGATAAAAATTCAAATTTTAAATTAGAAGAAAAGAAATGGCGTGATATTTTAATTGGTATGATGCGATCAGTCGGTGGTTTTGATATTAAATCGACAAGTTCAAGTCATTTAAAAATAAAACCTAATACAATACTCGATTTATATTTTGAACTATTTATTAAAGAAGTTGAATACTTATTACATTCTGGCTTAGTCAAAAAATACAGAAAAAAAGAGGGAAATGTATCTGCCTTAAAAGGTAGTTTACAGTTTAACAAGCACATTCAACATAACATTACTCACCAAGAAAGGTTTTATGTGCGCCATACCACTTATGATGTAAATCACAAGTTGCATTTTATTCTATACAAAACACTTCAGCTAATAAAGCAAATAAATACTAATGCATCATTATATGGCAGAATAGGTTCTTTATTTTTGAATTTTCCAGAAATGCCTGATATAAAAGTAACGGAATCAACTTTTAATAATTTATACTTTAACAGGAAAACAGAACATTATAAAAAAGGAATAGAAATCGCTAAATTATTGCTTTTACAGTATCATCCAGATATAAGTAAAGGTAGAAATAATGTATTAGCATTAATGTTCGATATGAATCTACTTTGGGAGAAATTTATATTTAAAAGTTTAAGAAAACATAAAAAAAACAAGTCTCAAATTACTGCACAAACTTCTAAATACTTTTGGAAGCCTGAAAAAGGAAATCGTTCTAGTATGAAACCTGATATTTGGATAGAAAATGAAGGAGAAAGTATTATTTTAGATACTAAATGGAAAAATTTGAATGGATATAACCCATCACCTGATGATTTAAGGCAGATGTATGTTTACCATGAATATTATAAAGCTAAAAAAGTAGCTTTGGTATATCCTGGTATTAAAAACGAAAAACGGAATGGGTTGTTTTTAGATCCAGTTTCTAGTAATCCATTAGAAAAAGAGTGTAGTGTCATTACTATTGAAGTAGAAAGTAATATAAGTAAATGGCAACAAAACATAAGTGAGCAATTTTATAATTGGCTTAATTAATAAGAACCATGAGCTACGAATATTCAGAAGACGGTTTAATAGAGCAAGCTACACAAGATGTGTTAGAAGAATTAGGGTGGACTGTGGTGACTGCTTGGAAAAAAGAATCTTTCGGTACAGAAGGTTTGTTAGGTAGAGAAGATAAAACTGAGGTGGTTTTAAAACGCTACCTATTACAAGCATTACAAAAACTCAATTCTAATCATCCAGATGTAGCTTATGAGCAGGCAATTGAGTTAATTACTCAAAACGTAGCAGATCAAACTTTAGGTAGAATCAACAAAGAAAAAACCGACTATCTTAAAAATGGTGTACCAGTAAGTTATACCAATACAAAAGGCGAATTGGTTAAAACTAAGCTAAAAGTATTTGACTTTAAAAATTACGAAAACAATCACTTTTTAGCGGTTAGACAGTTTGAGATATTAGGCGAGCTGTATTTGCGAAGACCAGATGTAGTAGGTTTTGTAAATGGTGTTCCTTTAGTGTTTTTTGAGCTAAAGGCACATCACCAAGATTTACGTCATGCTTATAATGATAATTTAAAAGATTATAAAGATACAATACCACATGTGTTTCATAACAATGGATTTGTGATTTTAAGTAACGGTACCGATGCCAAAGTAGGTACGATAACAAGTCCGTATAAATTCTTTTTAGAGTGGAAACGTATAGAAGAGGAAGAAGAAGGCGAAGTAAGTTTAGATACCATGTTACGTGGTACGTGTGCCAAACATCGTTTGATGGACATTTTTGAAAATTTTCTCTTGTTTGACGATTCGCAAGGAGATGTTATTAAATTAATGGCTAAAAACCACCAATATATAGGTGTAAATAAAGTTATACAAAACGTAGATAATATAGATGATTTAGAAGGAAAGCTTGGTGTATTTTGGCACACACAAGGGTCTGGTAAATCCTATTCTATGGTGTTTTTATGCGAAAAAATTCACCGTAAACTCGGTGGTTCTTATACCTTTTTAATTGCGGTTGATAGAACCGAGTTAGAAAACCAGTTGTACGATACATTTTCTGGCGTTGGTGTTGTTAACGACAAAAATATAATAGCAGGAAAGAAAAAAGGCATGACAGGTCGTGAGCATTTGCGAGAGTTGTTAGCCGAAAATCATCGTTATGTATTTACGTTGATTCATAAATTTTCGATAGACCCAAAAGTAGAAAGCGAATACCCACTTATTACAGAGCGTAAAAATATTATCGTCATTAGTGACGAAGCCCATCGTACACAGTCTGGTACTTATGCCAGAAATATGCGTTTTCATGGGTTGCCAAATGCATCCTATTTAGGGTTTACAGGTACACCAATTATAAAAGAGGAAGAAGAGCTAACCAAAAACATTTTTGGTGAATATGTGTCTATTTATGATTTTAAACGTGCTATAGAGGATGAAGCAACACTTCCTTTGCGATACCTGAATAGAGGTGAAAAACTAGATATTACTAATCCAGAATTGGATGAACGTATGGCTGAGGTGTTTGAAAATGAAGATTTAGATGACGATCAAAAAAAGAAACTAGAATATCTGTTTAGTAGAGATTATCCAATATTAACGTCTCAACCAAGATTAGAAGCTATTGCAAAGGATTTGGTTTGGCACTTTAACGAACGCGGTTATCAAGGTAAAGCCATGTATGTGGCTTTAGATAAACCTACTGCGGTAAAAATGTACGACTTGGTACAGCAATATTGGCCAGAATACCTTAAAGAACTACAAGAGCGTATAGATAACGCAACCGACCAGCAGGAAGAGCAGGAGTTAAAACGAAAGTATAACAAAGTCCAAGAAACCGAAGTTTGCGTTGTGGTCAGTGGTGAGCAAAATGAAGTGGATAAGTTCAAGAAAATGAATTTAGATATTGAAATACACCGAAAAAAAATGGTTGAGCGTAATCTTGAAAAAGAGTTTAAAGATGAAGATAATCCGTTTCGTTTAGCAATAGTCTGTGCCATGTGGATTACAGGTTTTGATGCGCCATGTGTGTCTACTGTATATCTAGATAAACCTATTAAAGGCCACACATTAATGCAAACTATAGCAAGAGCAAATCGTGTGTATGATGACGAGAAAGAAAATGGGTTAATTGTAGATTATGGTAATGTGTATAAACAATTAGAAAAAGCCTATTCTATTTATGGAGAAGGTAGTAAAGGATCAGGTAATACAAATAAGCCAGGAAAACCAATAGAACCATTAGAAGCTATTGAGGTCGAATTAAAACAAGCCATTAAAGACGTAAAAGCATACTTGAAAGAGCTTAATTTTTCTATACAAGAGTTAAAGGATGCCAAACCAATGTCTAAAATTGCTAAAATAAAACAAGCTACAGATGCGGTATGTCTTAACGAAACAACAAGAACTACGTTTGAAACCATGGCGCGTAATGTATTTAGAAAATACAAAGCACTATTTCCTTCGGATAAATTAAAGAAGCATGTTAAAGATTTTAATGCAATCGAAGCCATTTATACAGCTCTCAATCAAAATGTAAAAGGAGCAGATGTAACGCAAATCATAATGGATCTTCAAGCGATTGTGAGCGAAAGTGTAACTATTCAAGATAATCTAATTAAAGAAGATGAAGAAGAAGTGTATGTTGATTTAGCATCTTTAGATTTTGATAAATTAAGAGCAGCTTTTGCTAAAACACAACGAAAGAACACTTTAGTGTTTAATTTACAGGATGCGATTGAGCAACGTTTAGAACAAATGATGAAAGAAAATCCGTTACGGATAGAATTTTACGATAGATATAAAAAAATCATAGAAGAATATAACAAAGGAAAAAGTCTTGAAGATACCATGAAGACGTTTGAGAACTTAAGTGATTTTATAAAAGATCTTTCTTTTGAAGAACAACGAGTAGTTCGTGAAAATTTAAAAGATCAAGAAACCTTAGCCATTTTTGATCTGCTAAAAGAGGGTAAAGAATTATCAAGTAAAGAAATTAAAGACGTAAAAAAAGTGGCAGCCAAAACATTAGAAACATTAAAGTCTGAAAAACTTAAAATAGATAATTGGAGAGAGAGTCGTCAAATTAAAGCACAAGTAAAGAGCTTAATTTATGATAACTTATTATACTTGCCACAAGAACAATATTCTGATGAAGAAGTAGGATTAAAAACAGCTAATGTTTACCAGCATATCTTTACTAACTATTATGGAAGTGGAAATAGTGTTTATTCCAATGTCAGTTAATAAATGTTATTTGGTTTAAATAATCTTTTTTAGTTCATCTAAAATCAAAGTTTAGTTTTACCACCTCATTTATACATTTATAAAAATCTAGGATATAATTTAATTAAATGATTTTAAACAAATATCAACAATACGGAGAAATCCAAAACAGAGGTTATTCATCAACCGCAAAAGTAACAGATGAAAGTGGAGAAATTTATTTTGCCAAATGGATAAAAGGAATTGAGCAAAACTCGCAACCGAGTAAAATTCTTTATAACAAATTAAGACACTTAAAAAAAGCAGTTCACAATTCTTTGCCAAGAATTTTTGAATATGATTGGGATGAAAATCAAAGTGCCTATTGCATCATATTCGAAAACAAAACCGCAACTTCTTTAGAAGAAAGTGTTTCTGAAATTAAACCAACGCATTTTTTAAAAGGAATTGAACAAATTACAAATTGCTTACAGCAATTGCAACAAAAACATAAACTTACTCACGGAGATATAACACCTGCAAATATACTTGTAGATGAAAACTTTGATTTCTACTTAATTGATTTTGGAGTTTCAGATATTTCCGCAACATTAAGCCAATCACAAGAATTAGAGATTTTCGCAAAAGCATTTGCACCACCTGAAAAATGGGATAGAAATATCCCAAAGGGATTCTCTTATCAATCTGATATCTATTCTATAGGTAAAGTTATTGAATGGTATTTTGAAAAGAATGAAATTAATGAATTTGAAGAAATAAAAAAACTAATAGATAAAAGTTGTGAACAATTACCATCTAATAGATTAAACTACACTGCTTTTTTAGAACAATTATCTAAAATAGTAAACGAAATATCGTTTGATAATGTGAATACAGTTTTAATTGATGGTGAATTTAATTCAGAATTAATTGAAGAACTTAACAGCAAATATATTGATGAAACAATTGATTTTACACCAAAGTTTGATGTTAGTCCAAAACCAGGAGGAAATATATTAATTGACATAATAACTTATAACTATAATATCCACTGCCTATGGTTGATTTCTGAAAACAAATTGCTAATTAGAAACTATACGGATAAGTCAGGAGATGAAAATAAATATAATAGAGTTTTAAAAAACGGAACAATGTTGGGTTTACCAATAGTTTACACTTCGCAATATAGTTATGGTAAACATTTTAATTTAACACCATTTTTCAAGAAAATACAAAAAGAAAAGCAACACGAAAGAGATTACAGAAAAGGAAAAAGAGAGATTACTAAAGAACTGAAATTCTTTAAAGACTTAGTTGATAAAGAATTGGATGTAATTAAAAAAAACTCATTGAGACTTAGGTTTGTGAGTTTTGAAAAAAAAGGAAACCATGAAATTTCATTTAAAATTCAAGACAATGAAAAATACAGTAAAAATAGTTTAATCTACTCTCACATTAAAAAGGCAGAGAATTTAGATAAAGAAAATAAAGATCCTATTCAATTTATTATAAGTGATACTGCGGACGAAAAAAAGATGAAAGAGCCATTATTGTTTTCTGGAGTTGCTTATAATTTCAATAAGGGATCACGAGTTTTAAGGTTTAGAGATTGTGAAGGTTTAAATTTTAATAAAATACCGAAAAATGGATACATATTTGAAGATACAAGTAAACAAGAGGTTGAGAAAAGAAGGCAAAAAGATGCTATCAGAAAAGTAGAATATGATGAAGTTCAAAATAGAGATTTAATACATTATATTTTTAATCCTCTAGATATTCCAAAAAAACCTATAGATAAATATGGATTAGAGAAAGTGTATCAAACAGATCAATATGGGAAAGAGTTTGAATATAGTGCTAATCAACAAACAGCAATACTAAACGCAATACATAGAGAACCTTTAACAGTTATTCAAGGGCCACCAGGTACAGGGAAAACAACTGTAATCACAGAAATTGTTTTTCAAATTTTAAATAACAATCCTGATGCTAAAATTTTAATCACTTCTCAAACAAATGATGCAGTTGATAATGTGTTAGAAAACCTGTTAGAAAAAAAAGTTCCAATTGTCCGATTAAGTGGTGTCAGAAAACCAATTAAAAGTTTACAAAAACATACTTTAGACAGAAAAATTGAGGGTTGGAAAGAAGAAGTAAGAAAAAAAACTAAAGCTAATTGGAAACCATATAAAGAACAATTTAAAAAGGCACTAGAAAAAGAGAATATTATTCTATTACCAATTTTTGAAATCCTTTCTTCCAATAAACTATGGAAAGTAAAAAAGCAACAAATAGAAAAAATGCTAGAACGTTTCAATATGTTTAAAGGTTTAGAAAAATCTTTAACTTCTGAAACAGAGTTTATAACTGCAATCAATAGTTATGTAAAAGTAAATTTTGAAGAATATTTTTTAAAACAACGAATATTTAAAGATTGGTTAACAACAATTAGTTCGTTAGATGAGAATAGCAATCTCAATCAAAAATTAATAGATAGCATTAGAGTAATTGGAGCAACTACCAATCATATTGCATCAAAAAAATATCAAAAATATAATTTTGAGTTTGACTACGTCATAATGGACGAAAGTGGAAAAGCAACCACAGCAGAAGCTTTAATACCAATTGTTATGGCTGATAAACTAGTTTTAGTTGGCGACCATAGACAATTACGACCAATGCTAACTGCAAATCGAGAAGTTGAAAAATGGTTAAGAAATGAACATAAGAAAGAATCAGAAGACTTAGAGTGGGATGATTATTTCAATAGGCCGAGTTTATTTGAAAATATTATAGAAATTATTGATGACGATTTTAAAAGTCAGTTAGAGGAATCTAGAAGGAGTTCTAAAGATCAAGTTTTACTTACTTCAAAATGTTTTTACGAAGTAGAAGGAGATGAACCAATAAAACCAGTCAAAAGAAACCCAGACAAAGAACATAATCTTGATTTAAAAATTGATAGTTCAATTGTCTTTCTTAATATTGGTAATTCATATAAAAGTGAAGTTGATGGAAATGGTTCGTCAAGAAATAAATTAAGCGCTGAATTAATTCCAGAACTTCTAAATGGTTTAGATAAATTTAATAAAGTTAAGAATTACACAATTGGTATTCTTTCAGGATATTCAGCACAGAAAAGAGAAATATCAAAAGTTCTTAATCGTAAAGTTAATTATCGAAAGCTTAAAAATGTAAAATCTAACAATGTAGTTATAGATGTCGTAGATAAATTTCAAGGTTTAGAAAAAGATATTATCATTTTTGATTTAGTAAGAAGTCAGCAACAAACATTAGGATTTTTATCTAATGCAAATCGTATAAATGTTGCTTTATCAAGGCAAAAAAGACTATTAATTATTGTCGGTAATTTAGACAGTATATTAAGTGCTAAACCACCAAAAAATTTGGAGGATAAAAATCAAAAACCAGCATTACAAAAATATTTAAGTGAATTGAAGAAAGAATGGATTGTTAAAAAAGTTGAACAAATATTTTAATGGACATACAAGAAATACATAAAAAGCTGGATAATCAATGTCCAATCGATTATAGAATAAACGAAATTATACCATTTGCTTATCCTTACAGACGAGTTCGTATAAACGCAACCGTAAATAAATCGCCTGAAAAGTCAATACAGCAAGTGTATTCAGTTTTTTTAAAAACAATAAAAGCAGGTTACAACAAAGAAGAACAAATAATTAAGTTTTTAGGACTTAATAAAGAGGACTTTATATTAAGAGAATTATACTTTCTACGTGAAAGAGGTTTTGTGAATTTTGCTTCGGGCGTTTGGTCAGTAACCGAACAAGGAGAAGAATTTGTAAGGGATAATAGTATTTTAAAAATTCTAGAAGAGGAAGAGTTCGAATTTTTAATTGATGGAATATCAAATGAAGCTCTAAATAAAGATTTCAAGACACATCAAATAAAACAGGACGTTAAAAAACTACCATCTGAAATAACGTATTCTAATAGAAATCCAGAATTATTAAAAGATAGGAGTGTACAGCTTTCTGATATTTATAAAAAGAAGAATGAAGGGAAGGCGTATTTAGTAGATTATGACAAGTTAAATATTAAGTTTGATAGTGAAAATAAAGAATTCTGTATGTACTATTTTATTGAGTATATTCCAATAAAGGAGAGAGAAAATGAGTTAGAGCCATATATGGAAATCAGAAATATAGATAAAGATATTTCTAAACAAAAAAGAGTAACTGGAATTTTAAAAAATAGACACCAGGAGTTAATCAATCTATTATCGGATTCTGAAAGAACTAGTTTTTCAAAAATTCCAGAAGAAAATTTAGAAAGTTTTCATTCAGGCTTTACAGAGAAAAAGGACACAGAAGTTCAAACATTATCGGTTTGGGAAACGCAAGAAAAATTTGCTGAAGCATTAAAAACAGTTAAATCTAAAATACTGATAGAAAGCCCTTGGATAAAGCGTGCAACTTTGAAATATATTGAAGCTTTTGAACAAGCATTGAAACGGAATGTGAATGTGATTGTACTATACAGCATTGAAGAAAAAGATGAACATCATAGAAAAGCTGAAAAGGAAATGGAGCGATTGACTAGTCTGTATGAAAACTTTCATTTAATACATTTGCCTACTCATTTTGATAAAATAGGTAATTCTAAAATGACAGGAACTCACAAAAAACTAATAATTAAGGACAACGATTACTATATAAACGGAAGTTTTAATTTTTTATCCTTTAATAAAGAACAAGGCCAAAAAATAGCAAACGAAGAAAGTACATTAATTCCTCAAAATGTGGAAACGAAATGGAAAAATACCCTAGAAGAATATGAAATTAACCTTAACTTGAAATGATAACATTTAGAAGAGATTAATATAAATATTAAAATCTATTTATTTATCTAAAGGGTGTAATTACAAGCTTTTTATACCCTTTTATTTTTTTAAAAATTTTAAAACAGCCTCCTCAAAAACAGCAACAGGAATCCTATGTTCTAAATATGGATGGATTTTAATAGCAATAGGCTGTCCTGCATTAAGATGCTCACCAATGTAATTGAGTGTGTCTTTGGGGTTGATAACAGTGTCTTTCGCTCCTAATACAATTTCAATACTAGTATTGTTGTTTTGAGGAGTTTCAATGATATGTTGAGGTACACTTCTTTTAGCTAAAGCTGGATTAAACAACAATGCAGGTACTTGAAATAACTTACTTAAGTGAAACCCAGCAAATCCGCCCATGCTGCTACCTATAACAACATCAATACTTTTGTCCGTATATGAGTCGTAAAGCCATGAAATAGCATTAGAGTTATTCTGATAATCAATAGAAGGCGCAATAACAGTTCCGTAAGCTTCAAGTATGTTGCGTTTTTTTGGTTTTAAATTACCATTTAATCCGTGTAGGTATAAGATATTCATTTGTTTGTATACTTTTTATAAATCTGTTCAACTTCTTTTTTGATGCGTTCTCTAAACCATTGTGGCTCTAATACTTCAGTTTCTATACTCATTTTTAATATTTCAATTATAAACTCATAGTTTGGAATTAAGTCATAAGTAACAATAGCAAAGCCATGATCTGAATGAGGTTTTGATTTTTGGGAATGGTGTAATGGTAAACTTTCTAAATATTTTAAATGTAAATCTGAAACTTTCAGTACAATGTGTTCGGGTTTATCGTCAGTATATCGTAATCCAATGATATTTTTAAAACGTTTGGTTTGTTCTAGATATGGAGCACGTTCTTTGGTAGATAATTTTCCAAGCCTTATATTGGAAATGCGTTCTATGCCAAAGGTTCTAATCTCATGTTCACCTTTAGGAACTCCAATAACAAACCATCGGTTTATGTATTCTTTAACGATAATTGGAGTGATAATTTTCTCTTTGTAGGTTTTAAAGTAAAAATTATGATGTGTAAACTCTAAATCACGTTCTTGTTTAATGGCCATTAATATTGTCTCAAGGTTATTTAGTCCTTTTAAGTTTGATGAGTCGTCAAATTGCACATAATCTAAAGTACTGGTGTTGTTTTTTAAACCATCAGCAAATACATCAGCCAATGATACTAACTCTAAAAACTTAAAGAACGATGCAACTTTTACACTTTTTTCTTTATCAACATAATAGCCGTTGTGTTGTTTGTTATAAGTAAGTTCAATGCCAAAATCGGATTTTATTTTTTCGAAATCACGTTCTAATGTACGTGAAGATATGTTAAAATCTTTATCGTTTAAAAACTCTAAAATACGCTCTTTAGAAGCATAAGTTTCATCGTAGATAAATTGAATAATAAACTGTAGTCGTCTTGAAATATGATATTTGGACATAGTAGCAAATATATTTAGTGTGTTTGTCAATTGATGACGATTTACTAAATATAGTATAAAAAAAATAGTACGACATGTTTTGACGAACATAGATTGTTCTTTTGGGTATCATTTTAAAACAAATCAAAATATGAGCGAAAAATTAAACATGCTACGAGAAGAGTTTGTAAACAAACAGAGTCAATTGGAAAAAGTTAGAACACAGTTAAAACAAGAGTTTTTTGGTATTGATAAAGCCATTGATCAGCTTATAGATAATACACGTTCTTGGTATATACTAAATGATTACCAAGAACGCCCTTTGATTGTAAATCTTTGGGGGTTAACTGGAGTAGGGAAAACATCGTTAATTCAGCGTATGGCAGAACTAATAGATTATAGTGACTTGCTTTTTAGGTTTGATTTAGGAGATAAAAGTAATAGAGCTTTTAATAATGGGTTGGATGATTTATGTGAGAAAAATGAAGATAAACCTGTTGTTATTGTTTTAGATGAGTTTCAGCATACACGAACGCTAAAAGGACCTATGAGAGAAGAGGTCAATGCTGACGTAAACCGTAAGGTTTGGGATTTAATAGATTCTGGTAAAATTGAATATTATCAATGGAAACGTGGTCTTCTTGACTTTAGAGACCATGTAAAATTATTGAAAAAATTACTTCAAGTAGGTGTGCGAGTTGAAAATGGAATCGTGACTAAAAACTTTAAGTTATATCATTTGGAAATGGAAAGAGCCGAATTTTGGTCAGATGATGATAATGATGAATTAAAAAAGATTGATAAACGTTCTAGAAAGTTTATAAAACCTGAATATTATAGTAATATTATTGATTATGGAGGGAATCAATTGGGGTTTACACTTCAAAATGATTTGAGCGACTATCTGTTAACCTTAAACGGAGAAGAATCTATTGCTTTTTTAGATCGTATCATTAGAATTGCCCAAAAACCAGACATTAAAATATTTACTAAAGCATTAATTTTTGTTGTTGGAAATCTAGATGAGGCTTATGATATAAGCGGAAATTTAAATGCAGATATTCATGCAGATGTGTTTTATGAGAGCACTTTAAAAATTACATTGCCAAAAATAAAAAGTGCTTTAGCAAATAGATTCCGACTTGAACAAATCGCTAGGTTAGGTAATAACCATATTATTTATCCGTCGTTAAGCTCAAAAGCTTATTATGCAATTATTACTAAAGAGTTGAAAGACATTTCTAGTAAAGTTCTAAAGAGCTTTGGTTTAAAGTTAGATTTCGCTGAATCACTATTACATGTAATTTACAAGGAAGGTGTGTTTCCAACACAAGGAGCTAGACCAGTAAAAACCACTGTGAACTATATGTTGCAATCCAATCTACCAAAACTCATTTCAGAAATCATTCTTAAAAATATTCATGTAGATACAGTGAGGTTATCATATAGCAAAGGATATTTAGAAGTCTTTTATGATATGAATGAGAATGAAGTACATTTTAAAAAGATAAAAGTAGAGACACCTCTTGAAACAATGCGTAAACCAAAAACTGATGATATTCAGGCTATAACAGCCGTCCATGAAAGTGGGCATGCTACACTATCTGCAATTTTACTAAAAGTAGTTCCAGAAAACATTCGTTCTGTGACATCCGATCCTGATAGTTTAGGCTTTGTTTATGCTAAATGGCCATGGAAGTATATTGCAAAACATGAAATAGAGAAACGGGTAGCTGTCTTTTTAGGTGGTATTGCTGCTGAAGAGCTTGTTTTTGGTAAAGATTACATTACAGCTGGAGCTTCTTCAGATATTAAGCAAGCAACAAACTTTGTGAGTAAAATGTTTAAGTTTAACGGGATGGGAAACAATGTTCTAGGGTATTCAACAGATGCATCAGATAATTTTTTGTGTCATGATGTGTCTGAAATAGAATTAGAAATAAAACAAATGGTAACAAATGGTTTGAAGCTAGCAAAAGAAACCCTACAAACAGAAATGAAGCTTTTATTAAAACTTTCAGATTACTTAAGTGATAATACCTCTATAAACAAAACAGATTTAGAACAGTTTATTACAGCGTATAAAGTAACTGATGTGAAATTTATAGAACAAGCAGATCATTTGTATTACCGTAAGGTTTTAAAAGATAAAGCAAACAATAAATTAAATGAAATATCTAAAAACCAATTTGAAACAATAACGCTAAATAAAAAGAGATAGAGGCTTATCTCGTAGCATATTGTTTAGCAGCTTTATTAAGTTTTTGTTTAATACGATTGCGCAAACTATTAGGTTCTAAAACCTCAATGCTTTCTCCAAATCCAAGAATTAAACGCTCTAATTCATAATTGATGTGTACATCAATAGAAAATATCACGCTTCCTTTTTTGCTTTTCTCAACTAACTTTTGAGAACTATGAAAAGGCTTGGTTATGACATAAGGAGCATTTTTTGAATCTATTTTGAAAACCACAGTTTTTAGGTGTGTTTCAGGCATTACAGTTACACCAATGGTGTTTTTGTAATAAGAATTTGCGTCTAAAAACTTTGGTTGATAGTTGAGTTTAAAATTGTAATCTAATGCTAATATTCTGTCTAAAGCCAGAGTAAGCAATTTGTCTTCAGCATGAGGCTTGCCAATAACAAACCAACGATTATTATACTCCTTCAAAAGGTAAGGGTGAAAAACAATAATGTTAGGGTGTCTAGCTTTAAATGATTTATATGTAATGATTAAAACAACTTCCTTTAAAATCGCTTGGTAAAGTTCGTCAAGAAATTTTAAGCCTTTTAGGTTGTCATTTTTATCTAAATGAATGATTGCTGGTTTATTATTTTTTTGAGTGTGTATTTGGTCTTCTAGCTTATTAAATAATCCGCTTAATTCACTAAACAGTGAAAAATCTTGAAACTGCTTAAGCATTTCTATGGTTTCAGAAAGTACTTGCATATCAGCATTAGTGATTGGTGTATTTTTTATACTGTAGTCAGATTCAGCATATCGGTAATACTTTTTGTCATATACTTCAATAGGAGCGTTATAACCTAACTTATCACTTCTCATAAGCTGAATGTCTAATTGTATTGTGCGCTTACTCACATTAATATTTCTGCCCTCAAAATCATAAAGCGCATTTGAGCAGGCTGCTATTAAGTCATCTAAAGTCCACTTTTTAAAGTGATTTTGTAGGCACTTGTCAATGGTTTTGTATCTAATAAGGGCATTTTTAGTGGTAGCCATAATAAGCGATTTTCAATAAAAATACTATTAATTTTAAACTACGCAAAAAGATTGCGTAGTTTGATGTGATGTTTGTACTGTAATTAAATAAAGGTTGTGGAATTGCCTTTTTAAGTAGTGCTCCGTAATGCAGTTTTGGACATTACGGAGCTTAAATAAAACATTAAATTATGAATGAAGAAACAAAAATTACAGGAAAAGATATAAGAGCTTTAGGATTCCCTCCAGGCGCTTGGTATAAAGAAGCTTTAGAGCACATTAATGACAATTGCCTACAAGGAGAAGCTCTACATAATTATTTAGAACAATTTAAATTGCCAGACCCAATAGCATTATTTGATGTTCCTAAAAAGTTTGCAAAAAATATTGAGGCAGAACATATATTAGAAGAAGATAATGTAGAAAAAGTTGTTGCCACGATGAATGCAGTAATGAGAACACCAACTGTTGTTGATGGAGCAATAATGCCTGATGCATGTCCTGCTGGACCTTTAGGTACAATTCCTGTTGGAGGTGTAGTTGCAACTAAAAATGCAATTCATCCAGGAATGCATAGTGCTGATATTTGTTGCTCTGTGATGTTGTCTGATTTTGGAAATGTTTCACCAAAGGCAATATTAGACGCAGCTCATGCAAGTACGCATTTTGGTCCAGGTGGTAGGGCAAGAGGAGAACAGTTTAAGATGCCTGAAAGCTTAAAAACTGCTTTTGAAAACAATCCATATTTAGGATATCAAAAGAGCATGTCTATGGCTCAAGAACACTTAGGAACTCAAGGCGATGGAAATCATTTTTTATACGTAGGTAAATCAAAAAATACAGGACACACAGTTATGGTAACACATCATGGTTCTCGTGGTCCAGGCGCTTTACTTTATAAAAAAGGAATGACCATAGCAAACAAGTTTAAGAATTATTTGTCACCTGATACGTTATCTCAAAATGCTTGGATTCCTTTTGATTCTGAAGAAGGTAAACAATACTGGGAAGCTTTGCAGCTTATTAGAGAGTGGACAAAACTGAATCATGAGATAATTCATAAGGCTACATCGGATTTAGTGGGTGAAAAAATCATAAACAGATTTTGGAATGAGCATAATTTTGTTTTTAAAGATGGAGATATTTTTTACCATGCAAAAGGAGCTACGCCACTTGATCCTAAATATATGCCTGATATTACAGGGCCAAGAATTATCCCTTTAAATATGGCAGAACCTATTTTGATTGTAGAAGGCGAAACAACAAAAACTAATTTAGGTTTTGCGCCACACGGTGCTGGTCGTAACATGAGTAGGTCACAACATAAGCGAAATAATGAGCATATAGCTGATGATATTATTTTTAAGCAAGAAACAGAAGGTTTAGATATTCGTTTCTTTTCAAATGAAATTGATATTTCCGAGTTACCTAGTGCTTATAAGTCAGCAGAATCTGTTCGTTCTCAAATAGAACAATTTGGATTAGGTGAAATTATTGATGAGATTCTGCCTTACGGATGTATTATGGCAGGAGATTGGCAAGTGAATGCACCATGGAGAAAAAAAAGAAGAAGAAGGAATAAATAACAGAAACTCATTTTGTGGTTGAAAAGACTGC
Source organism: Corallibacter sp. (assembly GCF_048381695.1). Taxonomy (NCBI): domain Bacteria; kingdom Pseudomonadati; phylum Bacteroidota; class Flavobacteriia; order Flavobacteriales; family Flavobacteriaceae; genus Corallibacter; species Corallibacter sp. The sequence goes on from NZ_JBLXHI010000001.1 coordinate 798,207, forward strand.
AAAATGAGTTGTTTAATTATGATCAATAAATATTTCCTTGTATAGTTTTTCTATTGATTCAATTTCATTTTCTGTCAGTAAAGAAAATTCTTTTTGCCTAGCTCTTTTGGATAGTGAGCCGTTATTCTGACCTAAAAAATTGATTAACAAGGCTACAAGTTTATCAGGCATCTCATATGCTTCGTCAAGATTTTTTTTAAACAAATCATATTGTGTTAAATATAAAAACTCATCAGGAATTATATGTTTTATTGTATCAAATACACAATCATATAAAAACTCAACTTGTAAAGTTAAGTCATAATACCTGTAGTAATTTATTGTATCGTTTAGAACACTTATATTGTGGTCATTTGTTTCTTCCCATTCTATAAAATCAAGTAACTTATGTGAATAACTTTCAAGTATTTGCCTGTAACTATCAATATGGTTTAATATTGAAGCAGAAATAGGAAATACTATGCCTTGTTCGGAGAACTTCTTTTTTGCTAAAACATGATGAATAAGGTATCTATGGATTCTTCCGTTTCCATCTTCAAAAGGGTGGATAAAAATAAATCCAAAAGCAATTATTGTAGCAGCAATGACAGGATCAATATTACTTTTTCCTAACAACTTGTTCGTTGTAATAAGACCATTCATTAAATTAGGTAAATCTTGCCATTTAGCAGATATATGATCTGGAATAGGCTCACCTGTTATACGATCATGTTCGCCAACAAAACCACCTTTTTTTCTAAAGCCCATTTCTATAAAACGAGAGTTTTCAATAACAACTTGTTGTAGTCTCATTAACTCTTTTTCATTTAAGTTATTAACTCCAGCTTGTCCTATGGCTTGTCCCCATCTAAATGCTCGTTTGCTTTTTGGGCTCTCACCTTCAATTGAAAAAGAGGCTTTAGAATCTTTTAATAATAAAAAAGAAGAAGCTCTTTGGATGATTTCTTTTCTTATACCAGTAAGGTATTTTTTATTTTCGTTAGATAGATTACTTTTTATATATTCTTCTAATTTTTGAGTTTTTTTAATTAATGGGCAAAAGTCTGGGGTGCCAGGTAGGTTATTTATTACTAATTGTCTACGAGATTTTATGCCTTCTATTGCATATTGGTGACGCTCATCAACTACAGCTACGTAGCTTTTTTTATTAAGAGGCTCCATGCCTTTTAGTTCTTTTTTTCTTAACCACTCTATAATAAACCAAATTCTTCTACTGTATTGTCCTGTAGGTTCTATACTTACTAAAGATGTTAAATCCTCTTCTGAGTAATGTTCTATTAGGAAGCTGAAAAATAATAGGTTTATTCCTTCATACTTAAGAGCAAAAACTAAGTGTTTATATATTGCTTCTATTTCATTTAGATTAGTATTGTCTTCTGGTATATAACTAGAAGGTAAGACTATCCATTCATTATTTTGATACTTCTTATTTTGATCACAAATTAATGCTATTGGTGTAACCATAGGCATTTGCAGTTTTAACTTATGGATTATTGCTGCATACCCTACTATTATACCTTCTTCTGGTGTTTGTTTTCCATGAAAAACAGGTGCTGAAAAATAAAAATGAGCGCTTTTTTGCATAATTTATAAATTATAGGTGCAATATAATAAAAAAATAAGCGCTATTTAAAGAAAATAAGCGCTAAATATGTCTTTGTTAAAAAAATGGGCGCAATTAAAGACTGGGTATTTGAAAACAAGCTTTTTTAATAACTGTTATTAGTATCTTTTTTCAGCAGATAAATCCGTATAAGAATCTTTTTATATGCTTGTGAAAAATCAAATTTTGAAAATCATTTTTAATTAAAAATTAATACTATATTGAGGTCTCAATTTTATTGTTTAATTGCAGCTCCAAACTGCATATGATTTTGCAACACACCATTGATAAGAAAGTTCACCGCTTATCATAACAGGAATAATCGCCACCAATGTTTAAACCGCCTTTTAAATAACCATAAAGGCTTTGGCTAAATGAATAAGTTGTAACTATCTATTAGGGCAAGAGTTAATAAAGTTTTAATCGTATTTAGTGTATTTAGTTTTACAATTGTTTAGAGTTGTATGTTACCGTACTTGTCTGTTTGTTCTTATTCCATACTAACTTAACCTCACAATCTTCATTTTCATGCCAAAAGGATACCGTTATAACACCCTCCTTATTGTCCATTAAATTTCGAGTATCAGTAAATGGACCCATTGCTAGCCTAACAAAATTCAGCAGATCATTAAAAGATTCTTTCTCAGAATTTTGATATTCAATACTTACTTTATTTAGTCGATCATTTTTAAATTCAGTTGAGACATTAATTGTGTCTTTTACTATTCTTGTAAAAGTTCCTATTCCACGATAGTTTTCGAATTGCATACTATGCTTTTGTACATTTTTGATTGTATTAGCTTCTTTTTTGGTTAAACCAAAATCGAATACATATTCGCCAAATGAAGTATCCAATTTTAAATCTAAAGGAGATAAACCAAAATGTTTTTCTGAGGTCAACATTTCTTGATTATCATTGTCTAATATGATGATGGATAGATCAAAAGGCCAATTTTTGGAATAATAAATTGTTCTTTGATTTTTTTTAAAAATCCAAGGAGCGCTATCATGACCTTCGTGTCTAAGACCAATCTCATATTTTCCTAACTTTTCAATAGAAAAATGATATGGACGGAATAAGGCCGATTTTTCATTATAATTTAGTTCTGTTGTTCTTGGGGTTGAAAAGAATAAAAACATACCAACAACATTATCGTTATAAAAGTAGGCATAACACGATAGTTTTATATGTTCATTAATTTGCTTTTGAAAAGCATAAGCTTTCAAATGACTGGTTTCAAAGCCATATTGAGGTCCAAATTCAAGAGCTTTTGAATATTCTTCAGCCTCTAGGTTTGATTTTAAAAAGTAGGCTAGATTAGTACCCAGATCAAAATTTACTTCAGACAAAACAACATTTTGGGATAAACTGGGTGTAGATAAAATTATTGCTAAGGCAAAAAACAAGTTTTTAATAGAGCGCATGATATTATTCTTTAATTAATTGATTGTCTTTGAATTCTACTTTGTCTTGTACTTTTCCATTTTCATCATAATTAATATAAGTACCTTCTTTAAAATTCTTTTTTAAATCGTGAGGGTCGTGGTAGAGCGCATAATATGAATTAATAGGACGGTCATCCATATAAAATCTTTTTATTATCCCTTTGGGTTTATATTGGCTTTCATAAGTAATGATCTTGTACTTGTATGCATTTTCTTTAGTGGTTAGATTCCCATCTTTGTCGTAATATTCGGTAACTTGTTTGTTTAATACTGTTTCTTTTGGGTAAACTCTTATTTTGGGAGCGCCTGAAGATATTTTACCTTTATCGTAATAAGTAATAAATCCATCAGCATCAATTTTTTTTCCCGTGTACAAAGAGCCGTTTACATAAAATCCTACTTCAAATAAATTTCCTTTAGTGGTAACTTTTGCACCTTCCCCGTGTAAAATACCATTGATTAGATGTCCATAATAAGTAAATCCCTTTTTTGGCAAATACATTTCTCCTTTACCATACATGATCCCATCTATAAATAGACATACAATATAACTGCCATCTCTTTTATTCAATCTTGCTTGTCCGGTTAATTTTCCGTTTTTGAAGGCGCCTATAAAATTGAAGATTTCACCAAATTGATATTGCTTATACAACCTTATTCTGCCATAACCATTCAATGTTCCATTTATACATTTAGGTTTTTCTTCACTTTTCCAAACGGCAGTTACATCTTTCATTTTTTGATAGAAATGGATTTTACAATCAATACCTTTAGGTTGAATCCAATAGTCATTGTCTTCCTGCGAAAAAGATTGTTGGAACACTATAAATAAGAGAAGAGATGTAAGTATTGTCTTTTTCATTTTATAAATCGATTATTGATTAATAGCACTCTAATTTAATATAAATGTTAAAATAATTAACATTATTTTGATTAACAATACTCATTTTGAGTATATTACGATTTAAAATTATTGTTTATTTTTAGTTGAAGTTAAGTAGTGCTATGGAAGTAGAAATAAACAATTTGAGCATTGACGTAGATAAAGTTGGTTATAACGATGGACTTAATTTTGGTCGGTTTTTGGAAAACATGGAAGTTGTAGGCTATACTTTAGAATTATCTAAAGACCAGTTCTTAACCCTCATTGAAATAGACTACAACCAAATACGAGATGAGATAAAAGCAGATGATGAAGCCATGAATGATACTTCAGATTTTTCAGAATCAGGTTACTGTTCTTTGGAAGACTTGTTTGCAAAAGAAGCTGCTTTTTCAGAAATTGTAAAGGGTTATTTAGGCAGACCTTTGTTAGGTAAGTTGTTTGTAAAGTCACAAGAAACCGATTTTATTATCAATAGTATTGATAAAGTAAATGTACTTGACAATATTGTTCTTAAAGGCAGAGCATTTAAAAAATTGTAACCATTATAACTAAATATTATGAAAGCATTTAAAACCCTTTTTATTTTTACCTTTTTACTAGTTTTTACGAATAGTGTCTACTCACAAAAAGATGAGACCTATTATTTCTTTACAACCTCTACATTGTACTCGGATGATGGAAATAAAATAATTTTCACCGACGTGCAGCATATTCGATGTTCTGATATGAAAAATGGAAGACATACCCTAATCAAGGGAGTTGAAAAATTACTTGGTGAACATTTGGAAGAGGCTGGTACTACCAATTGGGAAAAGTACAATAGGTTGGCTTGGTGTTTATTTGATGAAGCAGCAGCAATTAAAGAGAGAGAGAACCAAATTACAAGTTATAAAAGAGATTCAAACAATACCATTATAGAAGACTCTACTTTTGATTACAATTGTGAATATATTGAAAAAAAATAAGTTTAAAAGCTATGCTGAACATCAAATTCTTTTTGGTTTCCTGTCCTTTCTTATAGTTGTTACAGGGTATGCACAAGAAACCCCAAAGTCAACAAAAGAAGAAAAAGAGCTGGTGCGAAACCATATAAAAGCGGTTCATGGCAGTGTAAATTCTGGCTATTGGTTTTATGTTCCTGGAACTTATAAAGAGAACCAGTCTTGTGAGGATTGCGAGGTTATAAAACTTTACGATTATTACCTAGTAGACAAAAACCTGAACAGGGTAATTGACACGTCTTTTTATCTTAATGAAATATTGTACAATCAATATGTCTATGCAAATGATGCTTATGAAGGCTTTTATCAAATGGAATACCGTCCTTATATGGTTTGGGTGTGGACTAATGATAAAGCTGTAACTGCCTTTCCTCAACGCAATGATGAATATACCCTAAAAAGTTGTTGTTATGCCTTATTGAACACCAAAACAGGAAAGCTACAAACCGACTTTGAGTTTTTGGAGTTTAAGTGGGAAAATGAAGAATTTGAAACCATTCCGGTTTCCACCCACGATGATAATGCCCATAAAGATGAACTGCAAAGCCCTGATAAATGGGGTTATATTAATTTTGATGGCAAATGGGTCATTGAGCCTAAATACTTTGGGGCAGACCGCTTTAGTCAAGGTTTTGCACATGTTACTAAATGTACAGATACATTGTACGCAAAGCATTATACATGTAGGGAAACTAAGCATGGTTTTATCAACTTAAAAGGAGAGCTAATAACAGGTTTTGATTTTGATGAAGTGAAGCGCTTTAATGAAGGGATGGCAGTTGTAGGTAAAGATTTTCCTAACCAAGGTAGGAGGTATGGTTTTATTGATAACACAGGTAAGCAAATCATTGACTTTATCTATAAAGAAGCCAACTCATTTGATTTAGGAGTTTCAAAGGTATTTGATGGCAACGAATGGTATTGGATTGATAAAGAGGGTAAGCGGACTGATGAGCCTGTTTATAGAGAGTAATTAAAAATTAATAATAATATGAAAAAAATAGTCTTTTTATGTTTGTTTTTTGTGGTTGCATTTCAATGCTGGTCACAAAAAATTAGCTGGGTTTCTTTTGGTGATGCTTTTAATTCCCTGTACAGTGGAAATAATACAAAAAAATTAATGGTTGTGGTTTTGCCTTCGCCTCTTATAGGTGGCCTTAATAGGTCTCCAATATTTGGAGAACTTACGAACGAATGGGTTGTTAACTATGTAAATAAAAATTATTATGCTGTAAAATATGATATGTTAAGTAAAGGTGAAACTTTGGAAATAGGTGATGAAACCTATAACTCACTAAATATGGAAGATAATTTCAAGTTGCAAGAAAAATTTGGGTTGGGAGAAAATGATATTATGTTGGTTTTTTATGATGAAATGGGAACGTTTCTTGTAGGTATACGTTTTGAGGCTGATCAATATATTTGTAGACCAGCCCTAAGAAAATTTGAGTTTTATTTAAGGTATGTAGCTGAAGATACCTATAAACAGCATGAAACTAGTGATGAGGTTACTCGATATTTTGATTCATATAAAGCAAAATATTTAACCGATTGCAAAGATTGACTCTACAGTTTTTTAATTAAAAATTAATACTATATTGAGGTCTCAATTTTATTGTTTAATTGCAGCTCCAAACTGCATATGATTTTGCATACGAAAGTGCATACGGTTTTGAAAATTAAATTTTATAAGTATTTGATTTTTAATAATTTAAAAATTCAAATCTCAAACTCATAACCCGAAGGTCACTGGTTCGAGTCCAGTTCCCGCTACTATCGATAATCGGTTTTAAATCAATGGTTTTGTTTACGCAAAACCATTTTTTTTATGTTTATATTAAATGATTATCTTGCCGATGAACACGGAATTGAACACGATTTAGAACACACTTTGCTGAAAAAGAAAAATTTTTCCTCCCCTAAAATCTACAATGCCAATGGCAATTTAAGCAGGCGCTGGTATGTTTATTTTTCATTCCGAAATCCTCAAACAGGAAAACTTCAAAGGATGAAGAATATTTATGGGACTGCAAATAATTATGATTCTAAAGAAGACCGTTTGGCAGTTTTAACAGTTTATAGAAACAAGTTAAAGCAATTATTACAGGGAGGTTTTAATCCGTTTGAGGATAATTCTAAACTTATCGAAAAACGAAATCAAAAAAAATCTGATGATAAAGTAGCGGAATCCATTTCGTTTGATAGTATTGAAAAAACTAAAGAGTCAACAGATGCTGTTAAACCTTCGATATCTATCAACGAGGCGTTTTTAAGAGGATTAAAGCTAAAGGATAAACTTTTGAGCGATACGACCAAAAAGAGCTTTAAAAATCGAATTAAAACATTTACCGATTGGATAAATGACAATCATCCCGAAAAAAATACCATAGCCGATATTGATAAGAGAGTTGTTATGGATTTTTTAAATGAGATATTGGAGAGAACTAGTCCAAGAAATCGTAATAATTACCGAGCAGATTTGAGTAGTTTGTTTCAAGCATTAGAAGATGATGACATTATTGATGGCAACTACATAAAGAAAATCCCTGTTCTCAAATCAATACCCAAGCGAAATAAGTCTTACTCAAAAGAAGAGCAAGAAAAAATATTTGAGCATTTAGAAAAACATGATAAGGATCTCCTGCTTTTTATCAAGTTTATATCTTATAATTTTTTAAGACCTATAGAGGTTTGTAGGTTGAAAGTAGGTGATCTTGATATAAAGAATAAAAAAGTTAGCTTTAAAGCTAAAAACAGTCCTCAAAAGACGAAGATTATACCGGATCTTATGCTAGAAGAACTTTTTGATATATCAAAAATGGACAAGAATCTATATCTATTCACCCCTGAAGGTCTAGGAGGAGAATGGGACACAGAATTAAGCAACAAGCGGGATTATTTTACAAAACGGTTCAAAACAAAAGTCAAGGACAAATTTGGTCTAGGACCAGAATACGGACTCTATAGTTTTAGACATACTTTCATTACGAAATTATATAGACAAATTAGAAAAACATCAACACCGTTTGAAGCCAAAAGTCAGTTAATGCAAATAACGGGTCATTCATCTATGAAAGCTCTTGAGAAATATTTGAGAGAGATTGACGCTGAACTTCCTGAAGATTATTCTGAGTTGATAAAATCTTAAAGGTAAACATGGAAGAGTCACTTAAGAACCAACATCAGAAATTTATTGAAAGGCTTTATAAACCTTTCATTTTCTATATCCCCAGAAGGCTTTACACAGAACTAGACCCTAAAGGGAATTGGGATGATGAAAAGTTTGATGACGTGTTTGATACAGTAGTGCTTATCAAAGAGGATGGAAGCAATCAAGCTCTAGGTGACAATCCCTCCAACTTTTATATTTTTCCAAAAGGATTGGTGTTGAGTAAAAACACCTATGATTTATTTGATTTAAAGGAAAAACTAAACGCTTATTCTTTTCGTTTTTTATTGGATGACTATCTAAAGAGTCTCGTCTTTTATGTCAGGATTTCCAAATGGATGCATGATAATATTAGAGCAGATATCAAGGACATTCGAGAAGAGACCTTATTTTCATTTGAGAAGCAGATGGAAGCTATCCAGGAGCATTGGGACTATTTACAAGAAAATTTCAAAAAGAAAAGTCCCCAAACAAGCAATCCACTAGGAGAGAATATCAAGAAAGAAGACCTTAAAGCAGTTAATAACCTGATTAAGATTTCCAATGCAGTAGAAACAAAGCATAGTATAAATACAAAACCAAAACCTAAAAAAACAGAAAAAAAGATACTTGTAACAGATGAGGAAGCAGAGAAGTTTTTACTCAAAACAGTTTTCAAAGTAAATTCATAGTGTTGAAAACATTAAGTTCAAGATTACCATAAAAAGTAAATCATTATGTCAAAGAAAAAACCTATTAAGAATAGTGACCCTTCGATAAATTTTAGATTACCCGAGGAATTGAAGAGTAAAATAGAGCATAAAGCTAATGAGAAGAATCAGACCTGTTCTGCTTACTTAAGAAACTTGTTAGAAAGTATCTATACTGGTGATTACTGTTACAAAGAACAGGTAAAGGATAGTGTAGAATCAGTTATTTATTCAAAGGATTTTCTTCAGCTTATGGTTTGGATTTATAGAAAGAGAGAAAACCAAAAGCAAGAGCTAACAGATCAAGAGTTAAATAGATATATTAGGACTTTAAAGAAACTAGATGGTAATGTGCCACAAAATATAACAGATGAGTTTGATAAGGTTCTGAATGATATCTTGATTGTCAAAACAGAGGCGTCCAAGTATCTCAAAGAGTTTAGATTTCATAGAGCAATTGACAAGAACAAACAGTTCAATTTAGAGCTTGTTGAGATGTTCTTGTTAAAAGACGACCAGCTAAAACAATTCATCAAATTCAAGGGTGTAAAAAACATTGATGTACCCAATTTGATGGGTTTTAAATTTCCGAATTTAGAACAAAAGTAATTGAGATAAATACTGTGATTATTTTGTGATAATTTTTTATCACAAAATACAATCGATAGCAATAAACCATTGTTTTAGGTTACATTTGTAGTCTAAAACAGCCTTTTTTGGGTCTGAAAACCTTAAAACAGTTGCAAGTATGGCTTGATAATTGTTATCACAAAATTTTATAATAATTAATTGTAGTATAACTCTATACTTTTAATTCCCATTCACCTTTGATATTAATATTATGTCAAAAATAATATAGATAAAACCCAATATTTTGATTTTGATAATGATGACGTGCTCAACACTGTTGAACTATTTATTTATTAAGAATTAGAACTAAAATTTGAATTGAAGCACATAGTTTTTTTGAAAATACTGTTTTAAAATTCAAAAAAAAAGAAGCAATAAACTAGATGTTTTTTTTGCTAACGGTTTAGGCAATGATTTCGTTGCGGAAAAATCCGCAGGATTCTTTCCGCCGTAACCGCAATGAGCTATACAAGTTGTTACCCAACGTTTTTTTATTCCGATTTTAGTTTTTTAGTCAATTCAGTCAAACACTTTTCAAATTCCGATTGGTTTACAGTTAATGATTTATCATTTTCGGTATCAAAGTCAGATATTGATTCATAATATTCAGTCGGATTTATTGGGTCAACACTCCAACCTTCTCGTCTTGAAAATCCGTATATCAAATTCAAGTCGTTTTTCTTTTTCACTCTTAAACAACCAGTATATTGGTCTGAAAAATCAATTGGCAAATAGATAATTTGTCCGTTTTCCATTTCCGCTTGCTTTTTATTCCACGAAGCGATTAATTCCGCAACAGCATTTTTAATCTCTTTTATTCCGCTTTTCGGTTCGATTGCTAAAGCAAAATAGTAAGTGTTAAATATTTGCTCACTTATTAATTCAGGAATTTCAAAGATTAAATCTTCGTGTCCTCCTTTATCATTTTCTATAATTTCTATATTAAGCAGGTTGCTCATCAAATGTTGGGTAACGGTCTCGTATAACCGTCAGTTACGGGATTAAAGTTAATGATTTTCGGTTATACATTGTTGTGTGTAGGTTTTATCTTTTCGCTTGTTTAGTTTTTGGAATATTAATCACCCCGCATCCATCTACAATCCATTTTTTATTATGTTCTTTAATTTTCATAGTGATTTCAAAACCTTTCCAACTTTTTCCTTTTACAGTCAAATAATTTGAATTCGAGTCAAAATCGACAAGTTCAAAACCATCGTCAGGATAATCTTGAGCGTCAAAAATTGGGTCAAATCCTAATCCATATCCTGGGTCATTTTTTTCGGCTTCTCGAATCATTTCAGTCAGTTCTTTTTTAAATTCTGGACTAACATTTGGATAAGCATTTACCCATTCAATTATTCCAATCTGTTCCTTCATTTTGTTACAGTTCATAACGTAACCATTGATAAATTCCACAGCGACATTTGCTATTGAAGTTGTGTCATTCAATTCAACTTTAGGTTTCTTTTCTGATATAACAACTTCATTTTTGGTTTCCTTTTCAATTCCAATTTGTTGTTTTTGTTCTAAAGTGTTGCTTTTTGGTTTTTTGCTATTACAACCTAGAACAATTAAAATCAACAATATTAGATATCTGTTTTTCATCGATTTTAAAGACATTTTGAATTTCTCAAATTACACACAACGGTCTTGTATAACCGTCAGTTACGGGTTTTAAAGTTAATAATTTTCGGTTAAGAACAGACGTTAGCAATTCCGAGTGGATTGCTTTGCCAGTTCGCACTTTGTGCTCGTGTCGGACGTAGTTGAATCCGCTGACCAAGCACAGTGACCGATGAACTCCTTTTTTTAAATAAAATGGGCGAATACATTGCGGTTATATATTGTTGTACACCGTTTTTTCATTCCGTTATTTTTAGCTTTTCGTCAAACCAAACATCCTCATAACCGCTTTTGTCAATCAAAAATCGATAGCCAACATCAAGTCCGAAATATTTAATTAATTCAGGTCGGATTTGAAGCAAATGTTCCGCACATATTGGTTTGAAAAAATCATCAGATTCCGAATATTCTCCTGTCCAAATATACCAACCTGTTGTTCCTTTTTCTTGCGGATGTCTCAATCCGTGAATTGGGTCAGAATTTAGGTCTGAACCAATTCCAACTTTTAGTTTTTTGTTTATTGGATTCCACTTTGATTGATATTTTTCGCAAATCTTTTTTTGTCGGTCAATATGTACATTCCACAAATTATAATCAGCTAATAAATTTTCTTCCGTTTGCAGTTGATGTTTCCATAATTCAATATTCCTTTTATTTATTGGGAAGTTAATTTCTGGACTGTCCCATTGAAAAATAATGTCAGAGATTATTTCATCTTCCCAATCAAAGAAGTCTTTTCCAATCAAATCTGAAGCATAATTTTCTAAATCGGATTTTTCTATTTCTCCATTCAGATATTGGTCGCATTTTGCAATTAAGTCAGAACGTGATATTTTAATTTCTTGGTTCAAATGTGCGTCTTCTCAAATGGTGTACAACGTTTATGTATAAGAATAGTTGCGGTTTTGTGTGCAAGGAATTTCCGAAGGAAATTCAGACGTAACAAAAGCGCAACGACTTTGTTTAAGCTTAAAATAGCAATTATTTTTATACTGTGTTAGGTACAGTTATTTTTATCGGTTTAATATTCTCATAAGGTTCTTTTTCATTTGCGAATTGTAAATTGTCAAAAGCAATAGCAGATTTACCTTTTTCTATTTCTATATTAATTAAATTTTCCAAAAACTCAATTCCCATTGCATCAACTCCATAATAATCTAAAAGAATAGAATCGTTTTTTTCAAAGCAGGCTTTTATGATTAGTGCTTTTTTGTTTTTTAAACTCAAATATTCAAATTTCTCAATTAAACTAATTCCTATTTCTTCTGCGATTCTTTTTGCGGTAAGTTTGTCAATCCGCATTTTATTAATCAGATATTTATTTACAGTCAAAGGACTTAAAAATTCCGCAATAGTATTTTGTCTGTAGTTTTTTGCCCAAGGAAAATCATTTTTTTGATTTTGAAATCGTTTTATCAATTCGATAGTCAAGTCAAAACCTAGTGGGAAGTTTTCAAGATTAAAGTTTGGAATATAAATTCTGATTAGATTTCCGCTTTTTAATTCAAATTCAGGCACAGAAATTCCGTTTATCTCAAACTCTTTGTTATGGAAAATGCTGTTCATCATAATTTTGCCCAACGGTTTTGTGTATGGCTCGTTGCGAGAAATCCGCGAGGATTTTCCGCCGTAACCGAAAGATAATTAATAAGATTGAATTTCCGAGAGGAAATTCAGACGCAATTAATTATGCAGGTTGTTAGCATACGTTTTTCATTTCGTTCAGCTCATTTATTATTCTCGGAAAAGCGGTTGGTTCAATTTCAAATTCCACTTTTATTAAATCAGAATAGTCATTTTGATATGAACTTGATTTCCTTATTTTTAATTCAACCGCTAAATGTCCAAGTTTGTTAATATTCCGAAATCTTATGTGAAATTCTTCGGGACTTATACTTTCAAGTTTTTCGTCGCCAATTCTGGTTTTTTCCAATTCAATCAACTTTTGAGTAAAAAATTCTAAATCCGTTAACGCAATCCAAATTGGACGAGTGAATTCCGCATTAAGCTCTTCAGTCAGAATATTAATATTCAAACGATAACTCGGATAATTTATAAGTTCCGAATCACATATATTCAGTTCTATTTTTCGAGTTCCTATTTCGTTTTGTATCGTCATTTCTCAAATGTATGCTAACGGCTCGGCTATGAGAAGTTGCGTGATTTAGCACTTAACTTAGCAAGTACACACCAAGCTGAAAATCCGCGAGGATTTTCAGAAGTAACCGAGAACAAGCAATTACTGATAGCCATTGTTAGCAGCTGGATTTTATAATTCATATTGTTTGGTCATTATCTCAAATACTTGATTCATTTTGACCATTCCTTTTAGCCAACCTTCATTTGTGTTTTCATCTTCATAAACAAAGTTGTAGGATTTCGGGTCTAAATGCCGCCAAATCATAGTTACCATAGTCATAAACTTACCATAATATAAATGTGAGCGAGGATAATCTCCGATTTCATCCTTAATTCTCTCGGCTAAAAATTTACCTGGTTCTATAAATTCTTTAATATTATGTCGATTGTTATATATTTTCAAAAGACTACTTTTTGATTTTCTACTTTTATGTGCTACATAATTTCTCAATGCATAAGCCTCGTCAATATGATTTAGAAATTTCATCTGAAATTGTTCAAAGGGATTATTTTTTTCAGTAATTATCTTTTTTGCTAATCCTTTTAACTCTGAAGAACTTGTTATTGATAAATAACTTAATCCGTTTACCACAGCCGTTGCGTTTTCAAAACTCATTTTTTTAGGTAATTCTAAATCCAAAAATTTTGATATTTGATTTGTATCAATTGCAACGCAATAAACAATTATGTTTAAAATAAAAGTTTCCCATTCAGCCAAATGTTTTACCAAGAAAGCCTCTTCAGTTGATGCTATGTCATCCGTATTAAATAGCTCTGGTTTGTCAGCAATTTTATTAAGCAGTTGATTATAAGAAAGAGAAGCATTGTGAAATTCAATCACAAATTTCATAAAAGGCTCAAATTGAATTTTATTTAGTTCTTTCTTGTTTTTCATCTTGCTGCTAACGGTTTGTGTATGATTAGTGGCGTGTTTAAGCCACTAATTTAGCAAATACAAACCTAATAGAAAATCCGCGAGGATTTTCGTAAGCAAGCTCGAACTAGCCATTAATTATACACGTTGTTGGCAGTAGGTTTTTTTTCAATCCGCTCAACTATTTCATATCCTAAATTTCCTTTTTCCGTAAACAAAAGGATCGTATCATTCTTTTGTAAGTTATTCCAGAGTTCAAATTCAACTTTGAACTTCTCTTTGTAGATTCCAACGTTTGTAAAAATCCAAAATTGAGAATCGCTTTTGTCTTTTTCGTCAATTTCGGATTCTTTTTCCCATACAATAGATTCCATTGGGTTTAACTGCTCTTCGGCTTTGTATCTATTAATAAAAGTCACACAAGAAATAAATAATAAAGGAAAAACTATTAGTGATGCAAAAAGTCCCGAAAAACTAAACTTCCGATTTTCTTTTGGTTTAAAACTATATCTTAAAATGACTATAAAAATTGCAAAAATCAAACCATATATTCCAAATTCTTTGAAGATTTCCGAGTCATTTATTGTATTTCCTAAATGCTTGAATTCGTTTCCTACAAAGCCGACAAATAATCCCAATATTACAGGTGCTAATATTGTTCCTTTAATCAGTTTTTTTAAGTTAGTCTTATTTCCGTTGAGAACGTCTATCAGTCTAATTAAGTTGAGAATAATGAAAAAAGCACCAATAATTGCAAATACAGAAAGAAACATTTTTTTATTAATAAAAACGCCTATCAAAATAAGTCCGAATACTATTCCAGCAATTATTTGATAATACTCGTTTTTAAAAATTTTCTTGAATTCAGGGTTCATTTGTTCAACTTACTGCCAACGTGTTTGTATAAGATTAGTTGCGGTTTTGTGTGCGAGGATTTTCCGCAGGAAAATCAGACGTAACAAAAGCGCAACGACCTTTGTTTAAGCCTAAAATAAGTAATTAATTTTATACGGTGTTGGCAACAGTTTTATCTTTTCCTTCTTTATTTTTATTTAGCCATTTCAAGCTTAACTTTATTCCGATTAAAATACTAATTCCAGCAACGAATAAATTCGCGCTTTCTCCGTCAAACGTTTGATTAAAAACTCCGACAATGAAAACATTTACAAATCCCGAACTTATAAACCAAAAAGCTATAAATTGAAAAAAATTCAAACTCTTTGTGTATTTAAAAGTAATCGGATTTTCATTCCAATTCGGTTTTTCAAACTTGAATCCGAATAAACTCCAAAATTTTGTAATTAAGGGAAGGAATAGAACAAAGAATAAAAAAGTCAGAATAATAATTCCAATGTAAAAGTCATTTTTTGATTCAGTTTCAGCATTAAAATTCAGTAGCGATAATGAAATAACACAAAGAATTAAAATCACTAAACCTTTTATTTTTCCAATTTTATTCCAATTTTTCATTTTTTGAGCTTGATTGGTAATTGTTGCCAACGTGTTTGTGTATGGTTTGTTGCGTGAAAATCCGCTAGGATTTTCAGATTAAGAAACCAAGATAGTTCATTGCTTCTGAATTTCCTATCGGAAATTCAGAAGCAATGAACTATACACGACTTAAGTTTGTAAATCACTAAATTTAAATAATAATCAGAAAGAACAAAAGAGAGTATTAAGGTTACTATACACGGTGAAGCATTAGACTTCGGCAACATTGATAATCCTCTCTCTTTTACTACTTAAACTTCGTTCAGTTCTGTGAGACCTAGATCTCGTTTTTAAGTTGTTGAAATATGAGTAGCGTTGTTCTTTCCAAATTTCAAGTTGTTATGACTAAAGATAGAAAAATTTACGGTATTGACATTAGTAAATCTGTGTTTGATATTTACAATCAAGATACAGGACATTTTCAATTAAAGAATGATGAAAAGGGTTTTAAAACACTACTAAAAAGTTTATCAAAAGAAGCTTTGGTAGTGATGGAGTCTACGGGATATTATCATTACAGATTAGCACAATTTTTAAATAAAAACGGGGTGTTAGTTTCAGTTGTAAATCCCTTGTCCGTAAAACGTTTTATTCAAATGAAACTAGCCAAAGTAAAAACGGATAAGAGTGATGCAAAATCAATTTGTGAGTATGGTATCCTTAATGATGTTCCCTTGTACAATGCTCTAACAGATGTACAAGCAGAATGCTTACAGCTCTTTAGGTTATTGGATAATTACGTAAAAAAGAGTACAGCTACAAAAAATAAGCTTCATGGCGAAGAGACTCTGGGTATTCCATCAAAAACGGTTTATCGTTCCTTACAACGCGACTTAAATCATTTAAAGAAAGAGATTTTAATATTAGAGAAACGCTTATTAGAATTGGTAAAACAAGACCAACAAGAGCAATTAACACTATTGCAAACCATACCAGGAATAGGCTTAAAAACAGCGTTGTTTTTAATCGTAATTACAGATGGTTTTAAAAAATTTGAAAGTGCATCACAGCTATGTAGTTATGTAGGCATTACACCAACGATTCGAGAATCAGGAAGCAGTGTACGAGGGCGCAGTAGGATAAGTAAAGTAGGTAATAAGAAATTAAGAAATTTATTGTTTTTAGCAGCCTTTTCAGCCTACAAATATAACGCAGCTTGCAAAGCCTTATTTGATAGAATTGTAGCTAAAGGAAAGAGTGCTAAACTAGCATTAATAGCGGTAGCGAATAAGTTGCTAAAACAGGCCTTTGCTATTGCAAAAAGCGGATTGCCTTATGATGAAAACTATGTTTCAAA